>NZ_MOMC01000053.1 GCF_001983105.1 Pseudofrankia asymbiotica
CGAACAGCTCGCCGAGGGCTTCCAGGTCAGCGTCGGCACCGTCCACAACTACATCCGCGAGGCCGTCCGCCTGCTCGCGACCCGCGGGCGCAGCCTGCTCGCCACCCTCTGGACCTTCGCGTGGACCCAGAGCAACTTCCTCATCCTCGACGGCACGGTCGTACGCACCAACCGTGTCCGCGCCCACAACAAGCTGTACTACTCGGGCAAACACAAGTACCACGGCATCAACCTCCAGGGCCTCATGGACCCCCACGGCCGGCTGATCTGGATCTCCGAAGGGCTGCCCGGCTCCGTCCACGACCTCACCGCCGCCCGGATGCACGACATCCTCCACCTCGTCGACCGCTCACAGCTCTACCTCTACGCGGACAAGGGCTACGTCGGCGGCGAGGGCGACCGACTCCTCGTCCCCATCAAAAAACCCAAGAACAAGGAACTCCCCGACCGCGACACGGAAGCCAACCGGACCCACGCCGCCACCCGCTCACAGGGAGAACGTGGCTTCGCCGTCCTGAAGAACTGGCACATCTTCGACCGCTACCGAGGCTGCCCACGCCGCGTCGGCACGATCGCCCATGCCATCCTTGCCCTGACCACGGACGGCCTTTAGGAAACCGACTTTGAAAAAGCTCATTGATCGCCGGCTGTCGAGAGGGAACCAGCGGCCTGACGCGTCCGGCGATGCGGGGTCTGTTTAGACCATGCGAGCCCGCTTGATACTGTGCGGATTGCTGTATGAATCGTCCGCTTGTTTCACTACTGCCATGGCCACCGAAGCCGTGAGTTTTAGTCGTCTTCGTCCAGCGTCTCGTCGTCCTGTGTTATCCCGTCGCCGTCTGCTGGAATCGCGGTCTGTGAGAGGTCGCGGCGAGATGGCCCCGAATGCCAGGTCACCTCGCCGCCTTGGGTCTTGCGCCACCAACCTGTGGCGCTCCGGAACTCGTCTTCGTTTCCGTAAAGGATCACATAGCCGGGGAGGGCAGTGGCCTGCCATCCGATGGGGAGCACGTTGATGATCTCTTCGATCACCTGCCGGAAGGTTGTGGCCGTACGCGGGATGACGATCCCTGAGGATTTCGTGACCGATTTTCCCTTAGCGCTGGTGTCGTATCGGAAGTTAAATGGCAACGCCTTCTTCAACGTGGCGAGCGTCGCCGAGACGGACGTCTGGGCGCTCGACAGTATAGCGGGGGTTTCCAAGYTTATGGGGTATTCGGCGTCGAAATGGTTAATCTTCACAAGACTGTGATCGCGCCTGCGACCAGGGTCTTTGTTTCCGAAGCCGTTGTTATTCCATGGAACGCCACCGAGAGGAACATACTTGGCGATGAGCATCCGCTCGGGTGCGACCGAGTCCATGTCCTTGTCGACGTACACGCAGACGAAGCTCATGCGGTCGAGCGACAGGCCGGAGCGGCCGGAGATCTTCTTGAGGTGCTGCCAGAGCCTGGCTGGCAGACCCTTCGCGGTCTTGCCGACGTAGACCCGGTTACCGTCCAGGAAAAGGATGTATACACCCGGCCGGTCTTCGACCTGGTCGAGGTTCTCCGAAGTGAGCGGACTCGGCGTGAGTGGGTCCAAGGCTTCGGCGAGCTGGTCTGCCAGCGCCTTGGTGATACTCAGCTTGAACTCAGCGACCGAGTTCAGCGTCATCCGGCCACTCCTCGACGTCGCGCCCTTCAGGTCACGCCCGATCATCGCAGAGCCTCGGACACGGCCGCCCACAGGTGCCGTGCATGCGGTGGAACACAGACCAACCCCCTTTCAAGATCGAAAACTCCGCGGTACGCTTTGCGCATGACGATCGCCGAGGAGTCGCACGTCACGGCACCGGGCAGGACGAGTGTCGAGTTGTTCGCTGGGGGCGGCGGGCTCGCGATGGCGGTTGAGAACGCGGGGTTCCGTCCGCTGCTGCTCAACGAGTTCGCGAGGCGTGCTTGCGAGACCCTGGTAGTGAACATGGCCGACCCGCACGAACTGGACGGCGTGCGACCGCCCCTCGTCCCGGCCCCCGGCCGGCGACCTCCTCTAGTCATCGGCGACGTGGCCAAGGTGGAGTTCGACTACCTACGAGGGGCGGTCGATCTCCTAGCCGGGGGACCGCCCTGCCAGCCGTTCAGTCTGGGCGGGATCGCCAGAGGCGACGAGGATGGACGTAACGGGTTCCCACACCTGTTTCGAGCCATCCGTGAGATACAGCCCAAGGCCGTGATGTGTGAGAACGTGCAGGGGTTGCTACGACCGTCGTTCATGCCGTACTTTGACTACATTAAGCGGGAACTCGCGTTGCCGTTCGAGGAACGGGCTGACGGCGGGTCCTGGCATGAGCATGACGAGGTCTTGCGACACATGCTTGAGACGGCAACTGTCGACCCTCACGAGCGATACGACGTCGAGCACTTCCCCGTGAACGCAGCGGACTACGGTGTCCCGCAGATCCGCCAACGCGTGATCATCGTCGCGTTCCGCCGAGACGTAGGCGTCGATTGGGAACGCTTCCGGGAGCTGGTACGGCCTCGGTACTCGGAGGCGAGACTTCACGAGTCGATGCTCGACGGTTCATACTGGGAACGGTATCCCGAGGTTCCCGACAGAGTCAGGAAACAGGTCCTAGGCCGGATTCCTTCCAGGCCGGCGATCCCGCTGGTGAAGGACACACCATTGGCCTGGCGTACTCTGCGAGATGCGCTCGCGGGCATCGACGGGCAGCCCCCCTTGCCACCCGTCAAGAAACTTGACCGCAAGGAATATAAACTCGGCGGATTCAACGATCACATCGGATGGCCCGATGCCCGAATCTATCCCGGCCACACACCGAACGAACTTGATAGGCCCGCTAAGACCGTCAAAGCCGGAGTCCACGGCGTCCCCGGCGGCGAATCGGTGTTGTTGTTGGATGATGGCAGCCACCGTTACATGACGGTCCGCGAGACTGCTCGAGTCATGACGTTCCCTGACGGTTGGAAGTTGGTTGGGCCGCGTGGGGAGCAGATGCGCCAACTTGGCAACGCTGTTCCTGTCCGACTTGGMCGAATCTTCGCCGATGCTGTCGCGACTGTTTTGGRCGAGGCCGAGAGAGCGTGATGTGACTGACCAGTCCCCCACGGAGTCGGGGCGTTGGAAGGAGATATCGCCACCCGCTCGCGCGTGGAAGGGCAGGCCCGGCCTCGACCGAGCGGCGCGCACTGCGGAACAGGACCGCRCCGCCGGCGGCCGTGACCGGCGACTCGTCGACCTCGGCGATGGCCGAACGGCCAGAGCATCGATTGAGTTGAAGATCCTCCCCAAGACTCGCCGTATTCGCGCATATCTGCGTTGGTCGGACGGCGGGCGATCGCCTGAACGATACATCGGTGAAGTGTCGGAGACTACAAGAACCCGGAACCTCGCAGCGGCCTGGCGCATGGCGTTCGAGCAAGAGCTCCTCATCGCCCCCGACGCCTCAGGCGTCTCCTGGGCGAGTTCACCTGCCGTACGCACAGTGATGAGAGCTAACCGCAGCAGAGACACCAAATCCGAAATCGCACTACGATCTGCCATCCACAAACTCGGCCTCCGCTACCGCGTCGACGTCGCGCCCCTCGACGGACTTCGCCGCCGTGCAGACCTCGTTTTCTCCCGGCAAAAGGTCGCTKTGTTCTCCGACGGCTGCTACTGGCACGGGTGTCCGGTCCACTATCGGCCCGCTCAGCGTAACAGCGACTTCTGGTCGAGTAAGATCGCGAAGAACCGAGAGCGTGATCGTGACACCGACGCAGAACTCGAGTCGGCCGGTTGGCTGGTCATCCGAGTGTGGGAACACGAGGACCCGACGGACGCCGCTCACCRCATCGCGGGCCTTATAAGAGAACGACAAGCCGCCGGGCCTGCGTCCTCTAGGGCTCAAGCCGGGAGGGATAGCGCACGGAAAGCCCCGCATGGTTGACACGCCCAGAAAATGGTACGCGGGGACGGCCCGACGTTAGTTTCTGCCTGACACGCCGGCGAGTACAGCTCGCTAACCTGAGCTTTTTCTGGCTCGATTGGGTGATCACGAGCTACCTTTCAACCCTTGCTGATGTTGAACTTTTCCGCCCGTCCGGCCGGATGTGGTCGTGGCACGGTGCCCCGGCTCTCGTAGGAAGTGGGTGCCCGGTCCATTTCCGGACGATCTTCTAGCTGACGAGTGGCATCTGTCGGGCAGGACTATCTGGGTGGATGGCCCGAGCAGGGTCGTGATCGCCTAGGTGACGAGCGCCGTGGAGCCGTGACTGTGGCGTCAGTAGACGGACCCTGATCCCCGCGAGCCTGGTGTACACCGAGGTCGACTGGTTACCCGATGTATGGCTCGGGGCGTCTCTCCCAGTAGTGGTCGATGCGGAGCCGGGTGGACGGGGTGATGTTCAGATCGGCCAGGTCCGCCTGCGAGAAGAATCGCGCTTCCTTGGCCTCGCTGCCGTCGGCCAGGAGCTGGCCGCCCAGGACGCGGGTCTCGAAGCACAYGGCGAACTGCTGGCGAACCTCGCCGTCGTCGTAGGCGATGACGTGCCGCGGGTCGCTGTACAGCCCGAGGATCCGCACGACTTCGACATCGAGCCCGGTCTCCTCTTGGACCTCCCGCACGGCCGAGTCCGCCAGCCGCTCCCCGACGTCCATCTGCCCGCCTGGCAGCGCCCACTTCCCGTTGTCCGAGCGCCGGATCAGCAGCACTCGCCCTTGTTCGTCGGGCACGACAGCCGTGGCAGCCGGCACGATCGAGTTCGGTTTCGGTGCCGCCGGGTCATCGTAGAAGTCTCTGCGCGCCATAGCTCAAGCCGCTCCTGCGGTAGAAGGGTTCAAGGCGACCGCCGTGCCACGCGTGTGGACCTGGACGCCGGGCCACCCGATGCATGACCGTAGATGAGTCAGACTCAGCTGGATTCGGGCGGCGACACCACCGAACACACYTTTTCCGCATCGCAGTGCACGACAGATCATGATCAACGAGTAGCCGCCCCAAAGACGATCAGCCTCGGACGGCTGGCGGACAAATGAGCGTCGGCGTAGATCGGCTCAGGGGGCGGTGGCGACGTAGTAAGCCTCGGCGACTGGGACGGTGGTGAGAGGGCCGGTGATGTCGCCGACGAGGACGGTCCAGCGGTTGACGGTCTTGTTAATGCCGCCGGTTGACGAGTTCTGGGGTGCCCACACGTCGCCGTGCGGGCCGCAGGAGTAGGAGCCGACGTAGTCCGGATGGCCCTCTGGGGAGCTCCAAGCGCCGCCGTCGCGCAGCCGGCAGTGGTCGCCGTTCGCCAGGAGCAGTCCTAGCGGTGCGGGGTCCTTCGGCGGGGAGACCTTGGCGACGAGTGCCTGCGCGGTCAGTGCGTCGAGAGTCGTCGTGAACGGGTCGCGGAGGCAGAGCATTCGCTGGGCCTGGGGTGTCGGCCAGCAGGCGTCCGCGCCGGCGGCGCTCGGCGAGCAGTAGTAGATGTCACCGCTGACGGCGGCCGGCGAAGGCGACACTCGGCTGGTGTCGCCGCAGTCGATCGGCGAACTCGGGTCATCGTCACTGCCATCGATGGTCCAGCCAGTCGTTGCCTGGCCGCGCCGGTCGACCGGCGCCAGGTTGACCCGCCGGGTGACCGGGTCGTCCAGCGTGCCGGGCGACCCGGACCGGCCCGGGTCGGTGGGTGTCGCCGCGGCCGGAACCGTCGTCGTGGTGGCCGCGGCCGGCGTCGTCGCTGCCCTCTGGCTGCCCGGCTGCTCGTCGCCGACACAGCCAGCGAGCGCGGTCACCGATGCCACCACCAGGATGGCCGCCCATACGCTCACGCCACCTCCGCGCCGCCCGGTCCCACCTGACCTGCCTGACCGCATGGCCACCCCCGACCAGATCCCGCGTTGTCCCACGACCGACGCGCGGACTGTAACCGCACGCCGACCTTCTCTCCCGCCCTTTCCGGCATCCGGCGACACACGGCCACGCACCGCATTCCTGCGCGCGTTGACCAGCAGGCGGCCGCGCCTGCCAGGGCGGGGCGGGGCGGGGCATGCTCTCGGCATCGGCCTCAGCTGGCGCCCTGCGGCGCCCCGGAGACTGGGCCCGGCGAATGCAGGCGGAGGCCCGGCTCGCGGGTCGGGCGACGTCCGGTCCGCGACGCCGAGCGCAGTTCTCGGAACCCACGCCGCTGGACGCCCGACTCAACGGCCGGCACCGCGCTCACTCCGGTCAGCCGTGAGGGACGAAGCCGCGTCCTGGTCGAGACCGCCGGCCTCGTGAAGAAGCTTGTCAAGGGAACCGACCACGGCGCCGACGAAGCGGTTGTTCCGGGGAAGGCCTCCATTGGCGCGAGAGAAGGCCGCGCGGAAACGGCTGCCACTCCACGCCGCGCATCGAACGCGTGAAGTCATTGCCGCACACACATCCGAGTGTTCCGCCTGCTGCACCAATCGCGTCGACAGGTGACTGCTCGAGCGCGCGGAGATATCGCCAAAGATATCGTTTGCCCGGGAAATCCGACGTTTGACGGTCGGTCGGAAGCGGGCCCGTCCCGGCGGGGGGAGTCGCCGGGACGGGTCCCTCACTGCTTTTCTTGGCGGGGCGGTGTCAGAACTAGGCGGCGGTGACCGCGGTGACGGTGGCGGTGGCGACGCGGGCCTGCTGCTGGGCCGTGTAGGCGTCCCGCTCGTTGAGGCGGGGGAACGGCTCAGCGGGCACCGGCACGCCGAGGAAGGCGCACAGTGGCTCCCAGCCTTCGGCTACGTCGAAGACCAGCAGGCGATCCGCCGGGATCTCCCGCTTCACCTCGGCTATGTGGTCCTCATAGACCCGCAGGGCATGGTCCTTGTCGGCGAAGCGCCCGTCGAAGACGCCGTCCCAGATCAGCAGGTTGAGGAGCCTGATCAGTGGCTTGACCTCGTCCGGCAGCTGCTCCGGGACGTTCAGGATCGCCTGGTAGAGCGTGTTCTTCACACTCTCGTACCACTTCTCCGGGTCGCGTACCGAGAGAACTACCTTCGACTCCGGGTCGTGGGCGGCAAGCTCTCGCCAGAAGCGAGCACCCGGCCAGTCCACGGTTGATCTGTACCCGGCGAACAGGGAATCCCAGTCGGCGGGTTTACCTTCGACCACGTCGAGCCAGTCAAAAACGGTTTCGCGCCGTTTCATCAGTTCAAAGCCGTGATGACAGGGGCCGAACCCCAGCTGCTCGAGAGCCCCCTTGAGCGAGAGAGTTCCGGTGCGCCCGAAGCCCGCRCCAACGATGTCGACCATGTCCCTCCTCTGCAGATTGCTTGGACGCAACGCTATCGAGGTGGGTACTCGAGCCGGAACGGAACCCCCCACCGTCGAGGACAAAGAACGCTCACCGGGAGTCAATGCGTGGGCATGATCGGCTGCGTGATAGCCTCACACGTCGCGCCGCAAAACCGCTTTCCTCACCGGAATTACGGTAAAACGCAGGCGCCGTGTCCACCTGAATACCGTGCGCGATACGGCATCGCCGCAGCCGGACTTTCAGAACTGACGGTCACTCGATGCGTAGGCCTTACGTTCGGTCCGGCTATTCACGCGCGAACACCAGGGTGCCATCAACATCTGAAGGACGGCCGCGGATGGCGGACGGCCGCCGCCCGGCCCGGCCCGTTCCCGGCACGGCACGGCACGGCCGGCGCCGGGCACGAGACGGTCCACGGCGACCCTCGGCGGGCCACGGCGGGCCACGGCGGGCCACGGCGGTTCGTAGCCGGCCGTCGCGGTTCGCGGCCGGCTACGAACCGCCGTGGCCGTTCGCGAGACGAGCCATGGGCACGACGAACGACACATACGACGAGTTCACGCGCATGGCGAGGGTGACCGCCGCTCCGGCCGCGACCGGCGGCCAACCGGCTGTCGGCGGACGGCACACCCGATCCACGCCTCGGTACGTCACGATATCAGCGCGGAGGGTGGGACTTCGCGTTCGCCTCTTGCCTGAAGGCATCCGATCTGTTGCCTAGCGACATTCGGTACCGTGTCGCCACGAATGAGGTGAAGCGACAGCGACGAAGCTGATACCAAACGTCATCGACGGGGCCGACGTGAGCGGCTGCTGTACAGGTTTGGTTGCTAGGCTCCGGCGCCGGGAGGTAGGTGCTGATGCCGGACGAGAAGGACCCAGCCGGACCGGATGCACGGTCCGATGAGTCGAGCGCGCCGGCATCGCCGGCGGACACCGACGCCAAGGAAGACGTCAAGGACGCCAAGGACGTCAAGGACGTCAAGGACGTCAAGGACGAGAAGCGGGAACGGAGCGGCAAGAGACAGGGCGCCGCCGCGCCACCGCCGATCATCCTGTCCGCCTCGGGGATTCCGATGGTTCAGGGTGCGGACGCGGCCGGTGGGCCCGCCGGTGGCTGGGCCCTGTTGCCGCCACCCCGGGACCCTGCTTCCGGGCCATGGGGGCTCACCGCCCCTACTCTTACGGATCGTGACCAGCCCGAATCGTCCAGTGACGCCTCCGACGTCGACGAGGCTGACGCCGATGACGACAACGACGTCGACGACGTGGCCGAGGACCGCTCAGCCCCTCGCGGTGACGAGGAGGCCGGCGTGAAGGTCACCGGCCGCACCTCTGGCACTGACCACGGCGATAACGACCTCGACGCGGACGACGACCTCGACCCTGCCGACCTCGACGAGCCGGACTTCGATGACGAGGACGACGAGGACGACGAGGACGACAGCGACGGCGACGGCAGTTCGCCGGCCTGGCAGAAGAACATCTCCGGCGAGCGCCCGCGGCGTCGCGAGCTCGCCCCGGAGGTCAAGGTCGCCGCGTTCGGCATCCTCGCGGCCCTGTTGCTGACGGTCGGCGCCATCGCGCTCTCGAAGTCGCTCGGCGGCTCGTCATCGTCCGACGACACGGCGAGCGTCGACGCCCAGCCCACCGCGAGCGTCAAGCCGCCGGCGACGTCGAAGGTCGGGGACTGTGTCTACACCGAGGACGGGAACGCGCCTGCTCGTGACGTCACGCTTCCGCCGGCGGGGCCCAGCGTCGACACGAATCCCGCCAAGATGGTGATCACCACCAACCTCGGCACGATGACAGCCACTCTCGATGCGGTCAAGGCGCCCTGCACCGTGCACGCGCTGAGTTACCTCGCCGAGAAGAAGTACTTCGACGGAACGACCTGCCACCGGGAGACCTCTGGTCCCGACGCCGGGATCTTCGTCCTCCAGTGCGGTGACCCGACAGGCACGGGCGGCGGTTCGCCCGGATTCCAGTACAAGAACGAGAACACCACCGGCGTCAACTACAACCGCGGCGTGCTCGCCATGGCCAACGCCGGCCCAGACACGAACGGCAGCCAGTTCTTCATCAACTACGCCGATCCGTCCGGGGACGGCGCCCAGGCACTCGCCGGGAGCTACACGGTCGTCGGCCAGATCACCGAGGGACTCGACATCCTCGACAAGATCACCGGCCCTGGTGCCGAGGGTGAGACAGGTGACGGCGCGCCGGTCACCAAGCCGCAGATCCTCTCGCTCACCGTCACCCAGTGACGTCTGACGGCCGGAACATGATCATCTGGTGACAAGTCCGCGGTAACGCACGACGAAATGGTCATCGCGGTCACCCCGGCATCTCTGCGACGATGCCGGGGTGACCGCTCCGCCCAGCCAGCGAGAGCCCGGCGCGCCCGAACGCTTTGGCAAGCCCATCGCGTCGGCGATGACCGTCACCGCGCTCGTCCTCGGGCTCGCCGTGACAGTCGCGGGCTGCGGCGGTGGCAAGGACTCCGCCGGAACCGCCCGTTCTCAGCCGCTCGCGAGCCAGTCATCCCCGGGCGGCTCCTCAGGGGCAGATGAGGCAGCCTCGGCGCCAGGATCCGGCGGGTCGCCCGGCGGGTCCGGCGGCCCGAGCGTCGCTTCCGGCTCCCCAGGCACCGCACCAGCCGACGATCGCGGCAGGACGATGGACTGTGGCGACGTGATCGACGAGATCTCGTCGCCACCCGGTGAATTTTCCATCGTCGCGGGCGACGTCGCGCTTCCCACCCGCGTGCAGTTGCAGGCGAACCGAGACACCAACCTCCCGGCATCCGACCCGCGGGCGTATTTCGCGAAGTATGGCCTGCTCGTTCGCGCCGGCGTCGCGGTCGACCTGGCACTGGCATCGAACCTCGCCAACGAGGCCGCGATCGGCTGGGGCAGAGGCGAACCGGGCCTGGTCGTCCACGTTCCGGCCTGCCCAGCCCATGGGAACGGCGTCACCTGGGTCGTCTTCGCCGGCGGCTACTACGTCAACACCCCGCGCTGTCTGCCGGTGGAAGTCCACACCCCGGCCGGCCGGGAGTCGGTCAGCATCGGCGCCGGCGCCCCCTGCCCCGGCCAACCCGCCGCCTGAACCTCCGCCGTCTCTGAATCCCACCCCACGCGATCCCACCCCACGCACCGCCTCGGCCAGTCCGGCGGACCTGAGACTGGGCGCGGCGGCAGACTTGGTGGCATGGGCGTCAACGTGCCACTGGATCGGTTCGAGGAACTGGTGGTCGAGGCGCTGGACAGCCTGCCGCCCGAGCTGGGCCGGCGGATGCGCAACGTCGCGGTCCTCGTGGAGGACGACTCGGCGGATGGCCTGCTCGGGCTGTACGAGGGCGTTCCGCTCACCGAGCGGGGTGACTGGTACAGCGCGGTTCTCCCGGACCGGATCACGATCTACCGGGAACCGATCTGCGCGATGTGCGCGAACGAGGCCGAGGTCGTCCGCGAGGTTCGGGTCACCGTCATCCACGAGATCGCCCACCATTTCGGCATCGACGACGACCGTCTCCACGAGCTCGGCTGGGCCTAGGCGAGTAGGTCCGAAGTCTGGGCGAGTTGTGGCTGGGCACGGCACGGGCTTCCAAGGTCCTGTCGCCATGCGAGACCTGAAGCCCTCTGGACCGGCCCGAGTCATRCTCGTTGGGGCCTGGTCCTATCCCCTCAGGGGGTGTGGTGGCCAGGACGACGGTCTTCGCCCCCACGGGCCATGGCCAGATCCCCTGGGGCACGACGGCCAGGTCGTCCGGTCCCTGATCGCCCACTGACCACAGATCGGACCTACTCGTTTAGCCTCCCGGCTGCTCTCGCCTCCCAGCGGCGAACGGAGCTGCCACGGATCGAAACAAACTGGTTACCGATGGCGACTCGCCGGGGATGGCGGCGTGCGGCCGGGGTACGGATTGAGCACATCCGCTGCCCGAGGGGCGGAGGGGGCGGAGGGGCGCCGAGGGGCGGAGGGGGCGGAGGGGCGCCGAGGGGCGGAGGGGGCCGAGGGGCGGAGGTAGCAGGTGGCATCCGTTGAGCCGCATCTGGACCGGCCCGATCGCCGACGGCCGAGCACCTCGCGGGTCTACGACTACTTTCTTGGCGGCTCGAACCACTTCGCTGTTGACCGGGAGCTGGCCGCTCGGTTGTCGGCCACGCTTCCCGACATCGACGCGATCATGCGGGAGAACCGGGCGTTCATGCGCCGGGCCGTCCGCTTCCTGCTGGACGCCGGCATCTCCCAGTTCCTCGACCTTGGCTCCGGCATCCCGACGGACGACGGCCGCGCCGGCAATGTGCATGAGCTGGCGCGGCGGCGGCGCCGCGACCGCGGTGGCGGTGGCGGTGGCGGTGGCGGTGGCGGTCGTGGTGGCGGTGGCGGTGGCACCCGTGTGGCTTATGGCGAGGGTGGCGGCGGCGCCCGTGTCGTCTATGTCGACCTGGACCCGACGGCGGTCGCCCGCAGCCGCGTCGTCCTCGCCGGCGACCAGGACGCGACGATCGTCCAGGCCGACCTGCGCGACCCGGACACGGTGTTCGACCATCCGGACACCCGCCGGCTGCTCGACCTGACCAGGCCCATCGCGGTACTGATCCTGGGCGTCCTGCACGACATCCCGGACACGGACGACCCGCCGAGGATCATCGCCCGGATCCGCGAACGCCTCGCCCCGGGCAGCTTCCTCGCGCTCTCCCAGGGCGCGGTCAACAGCCGCGCCGATACCGGCGGAGCTGTGACGAACGCCTACGACGACGGTTACGCGCGCGGGGCGCCTCGGCTCACGCTGCGCGGCCATGCCCAGACCCTCGCCCTCTTCGACGGCTTCGAGCTGGTCGCCCCCGGACTCGTCTTCCTTGAGGACTGGCGCCCGTATCTGGACGACGACGCCGACCGGCTCGCCTCCCCTGCCCGCGCGACCGGCGCCACGTCGGGCTTCCGGGCCGCCCTCGCCGGCATCGGCATGCGATGAGCTCTCCACCGCTCCGCGAGCGCTCGAGCACGGGACACGGGGCCGGGACGGGCCGCGAAGGGCGAGGCTCACGGTCCGCGGTGCGGGGGCGGAGAGCAGGAGGCAGGGGGCGGGGGGCGGGGGCAGGCGCGCGGGAGCCTGAGTGCGGGCCTACGAGTGGCGGTGGGCGGCGTGGTGCCGGTGGCCGTCGCGAGCCGCGGGGACCAACGAGCCGCCAGGAACGTTCGGCGCCCCCGGGAAGGGGATGCTCGCCCCGCCGGCGGCGAACGCGACGGCCATCTTGTCGGCGCACATGGGGCGACCGAAGAGGTGGCCTTGGCCGAGGTCGGCACCAAGGGCCAGCATCCGTGCCGCCTGCGCGCGTGTCTCCACCGACTCGGCCGTGACGATGTGCCCCAGCCGATGCGCGATCGAGACGATCCCTTCGACCAGCTGGTCCATGGCCTCGGTCTCCGACCGCCCCGCGAGTAACCCAGCCCGCTCCTCGCCACCGGCACCGCTGTCATCGACGGCGGCGGCGACAGCGACGACGGAGGCCGGGGCATCCACAGCCACACCGACGCCCGAGTCCACACCGACGCCAGAGCCCACCGCGACGCCGGAGCCCACCGCGACGCCAGAGCCCACCGCGACGCCAGAGCCCGCCTCGACGCCGGCTTCAGCCTCGCCCTCGCCGACCGTCTCGTCCGTCTCGTCGTCCTCGTCCCGCGCGCAGAACTGGCCGGCGAGCTTGAGGGCACCGACCGGCAGCGTCGGTAGGTACGCGAAGTTCGAGTAGCCCGTGCCGAAGTCGTCGATCGCGATCCGGATGCCCGCGTCGGCGAGCTGCCGCAACGCCTCGGTCTGGCGGCCGAACGCGTCGATCATCAGGCTCTCGACCAGCTCCAGCTGCAGGCAGCGCGGGTCCAGCCCGGCGCGCTCGACGATGCCCAGGATCACCGGCACGAGGTCCGGCTCCTCCAGCTGGCGCACCGAGAGATTCACGCTGACGAAGGGGTCGTGGACAGCCCCGCCGCGCCCGCCCGCCCCGTCCACGCCATCCACACCACCCGCGCCGGACAAACCGGGCAGGCCGTGCGGGACGGCGACGGCCCCGCCTGGCACCACCTCAGGCACCACCACCTCTGGCATCACCCCGCCTGGCACCGCCTCGCCGGCGGAGGCCGCCAGCCGGGCGGCCGCGGCGGCGCTCGCCCAGTGGGCGGCGTCGCGGCAGGCGGTCTCGAGCACGTGCAGGCCGAGCGGCACGATCAGGCCCGACTCCTCGGCCACGCCGATGAACTCCTCGGGCGAGAGCAGGCCCCGGCGCGGGTGCTCCCAGCGCACGAGCGCCTCGGCGCCCTGAATCGTCCCGTCGGTCAGCCGGACGATCGGCTGGTAGTGCACGACGAACTGGCCGGAGCGCAGCGCCGCCGTGATCGAACGGGTCAGCCGCGCCGTGGCGGCCGCGGCCGCCCCCTGCCGGGAGGCCGAGGGGTCAGGAACCGACCGGTCCGTTCCCCTCTCCGCCAGTCGCCGCGGTGGGCGGCCGTGATCCACGCCAGGAGCGTCGCCACGGTCGGGCCCGCCGCTGTGGTCGGCCCCTGCCCGCGGGTCATGACGGCTGGTGACGTCCTCGATCGTGACGGCGTAGTACGAGCCGCCGACGGCGGTGTCGTCGTCGACCATCGCCGCGGTCAGGCAGACCCACACCTCGCCGTCGTCCAGGTCGGCCTGCCGGTCCAGCCGCCAGAAGCCGTGCCCCGGCCGGCCGGCGCGCACCGCCGCCCACATGTCGATCAGCCCGGCCCGGTCACGTGGCGGGACCAGGTCCCAGACGTCACCGATGGACAGGCGAGTCAGGTCACGCCCGACGATCGCGCGCGCGGTGTCGTTGGCCTCCAGGATCGTTCCCGAGTCGGCGACCACCAAGGTGCCGATACCGGCGTGTTCGAAGACGGACCGGAACCGCCTGTCGCTCAGCCGGCGGGCACGCTCGGCCCCGCGCAGGCCGGCGAGCTCCGCGCCGTGCTTGTCGCGGGCGGCCGCCAGGGCGCCCTTGCGGACCGCCTCGCCGTGCCCGGAGGCGACCGCGCCGAGCACGGCGAACGCGGCCGGCGCGCGGCCGGGGCCCGCGGCGGCGGACAGCGGGGGGCCGAGCACCTCCACGGTCCGGGCAAGGGCGTCGGGGTCAGCGAAGCCGATCCGGGCGAGCCGGGCGCCGACCGTACGGCCCACGACCCGGTCGACCGGGTCGGCGGCGAGCGCTCCGAACAACTGGCCGGTGAGCTCACGCAGCTCGGCGCGCATCCCGGCCGCGCCGACGTCACCCGGCTCCTCGGAGGCGGGCGGCGCGGGCGGCGCGGGCGGCGCGGGCGGCACGGGCGGCACGGGCGGCACGGGCGGCACGGGCGGCACGGGCGTCATCGGCGACGCGCAGGCATCCGCCGGCACGATCGGGTCCCGGTCCACAGCGGCCATGGCTGCCGCGGTGGTCCCCGCGTACGCGTCGGGCGACCCGGCGAGCGCCCGCGGCTGCGCGCGCGAGGACGGGTCGACGCGCGCCGCGGCGCGGGGCAGACGCTCGGCGGTGGGCACGGGTGACGTGAGCTGTGTCGGTGACATCGGCGGGCGCGTTGTCGTCACCCACACCGCGTCGTACCAGCGATCGGCGATCCGGTCGTCCACGGCGCCTTCCCTGCGTTCCGGGAGCTCATTGTGTTCCATCCATGGTCGCAGAGGCCCTTCCCCGGCCTCACACTGGCACCGAGTTCGCCGCGGCCCGCGCCAATACCGCGCCACACCTCCTGGCCAGGCCTGTGGGGCTCTCCGCTCCCAAGCCCCACAGCGGCACGCGACGGCACGCGACGGCGCCCTCGCGTGCCGTCGCGTGAAGAACCGCGAGGTCGCGCGGAGAACCGGGAGGCCGCCGGCCAAGCGGAGGGCCAGTTCCCGAATTGCCGTGCCGTGCGGGCGGGCGGGCGGGCGGCGCACACTCACCCGCCGGGCCGCCGCGAGAATCTGGCCGACCGCCCGGTCCCGATGCCTCACCCATCGAACGGCCCATGGCGGCCCGGTGGACGGGCCATCACGGAACGATGTCGATTACCGAGCGCGCCCGACCTGTTAACAATGACGAATCAAATGGCGCACCGGGCTCGGCGTGGTGCGCGCCTGAAATGCACGGTGGAATGCACACCCGATATGCACGTGCACCCAGCATCATTTGGGCCGGCCGCTGTGCCACAGGTGATTCTTCACACGGACGGTCGCGTCGCCGGGGATTCTTCGGACCCGTCAGCCGGCGCAACGGGTCAGCCGGCCCGCGCGACGGATGAGCCTGGCCGGATCGGCCCTCCGCGAGAAACGGCGGTCGGCGGCCGCGGCGGGGTGTGGGGCATGAGCCGCCGGACACCGTGCCACGGCGGGGGTCACGGCTGGACGAGAGCCACGCCGAGCTGGGCGCCCATGGACATGACGAACCGCCGCCAGGGATCATGGCGGCTGGTCACGCGGCTGTCACAGGCTGGTGGCGATCTTCCTCAGGACGTCGGCGGTGCGAGCCGGGGTGGTGCTGTCGACGCAGAGCCGGTCCATGGCCTCCATGTACCGGTCGACGTCCTCGCGTTTGTCCAGGTAGTTGGCGCCGCCGAGAACCTCGATATAGACGACGTCCGGAATGTCCGCTTCCGGGAAGCGAAGGATGCTGAATGYGCCGCCCTCGGCCGCGTGGCCGCCGAAGTCGAACGGCATGACCTGCAGCGTCAGGGAGGGCTGGCTCATCAGGTCGAGGAGGTGCTCGATCWGCGCCTTCATCGTCTTGGTGCCGCCAATCGGGCGGCGCAGCGCCGMCTCGTCGATGACGACCCACAGGCGAGGCGCGTTATCCCTGGTCAGAAGCTTCTGCCGGTTCATCCGGACATTGACACGGGTGTCGATGATGTCCCTGGGTACACCACGGTTACCCTGAGTGATCACCGCTCGCGCGTAGTCCTCGGTCTGCAGCAACCCGGGGATGAACTGGAGTTCGTAGGTACGGATCAGGGAAGCCGATTCCTCCAGGCCAATGTATGGCTGGAACCAGTTGGGCAGGACCTCGGAGAAGCTCTGCCACCAACCCTGCTGGTTTGCCTCACGGACCATCGCCAGGAACGGCGYCCGCTCTGCCTCGTCGGTCACGCCGTAAAGAGTAAGCAGATCCTCGACGTCGCGTTCCTTAAAACTGACACGACCTAGTTCGAGTCTGCTGATCTTTGACTCGGAACCACGAATGTGGTAGCCGGCTTCCTCCCGGGTTACCCCTTTTGCCTCACGCAGCCGCCGGAGCTGGGACCCGAGCAGGATGCGACGAACGGTCGGGCCGCTGCCCGCCGACGGTGTCGTCACGTCCCGCTCCCTCTGGTCCAGTCGTCACAACGGTTAGCTAGCTTGGCCGCGTTCGCGGCCGCCGTCCAGAGCCGATCAGGACAAAGCCGTCTCGACTGCCCGGTTCGGTAGTCCTCGACACGTCTCCGGCCGCGATCCCACGGTGCCGTCGAGTACGTCGAGGCGGGCGCCTGGTGAGCAAATCCGACATTTGTCGCACCATGGACTATTGCCACAACCTCGCCGGACGCCACGACCCGCGCGGATCCGCCGAACGGAGCCATTCTGCCAGCCCGCCCAACAGTCCCGATAGCTGGGCGGGCGACCAGCACTCCAGCGGCTCCTGGCCAGGAGTTTCTCCCGACGGGGATGTCCACGCGGCCAGGGCAGGGGAGTTCACCGACGATGGCCCTCACGGACGTCCCAGACGCCACCCGTGGACGCGAGGTTGCCCTCACGGGCGAGGCATCCACGGGGTGGGCGGTGCCAGGCGCCGCGAACCGGTCGCGACAGGGCATCGACGGCGCCACGCCGTCGATGGGCGCGCCAAAGGTCGGGACGACCGCCCCTGGGCGCGATGCGCCCTCGTCCGCCACCTGACCCCTCCGTCGCGGTCACGACGCGAGATCTCCCATCCCACGCCCCGACTCACCAGACCCAACCGGCCACGGTGCGTCGCTTGGAGATTCCTACACCATCGGCGGCTGGTTGGCATCAGCGACCTGATCTATCACGTTGCGCGCAGATGACAATCGCATGACGCGTTCGAGCCGCGACGGTAGGTGGACAGTCGCGCCGCGCGGCCACAACCGCGGGGACGCCTTTCCACCGCGACCGCGRGCCGCGCACTTTTCCACAAGGGAGAGCAGTCGCTCCCGCACGACCAGCGGCGCGACCGGAGAATGGCCACTCCTCCTCCACCAGACGGCCGATAGATGCCCGGCTGGCTGGCCGAACTCGGTGCCGAACCGCGGCCGCCAGGCCCCACGCGCCCGCCGCGCCGCCGGGCCCCGCCGCCATCCGAGGGGCGCGGAACGCCCAGGCGCGTGACCGCGTCACGAGGCGGCGCGCCGCGACGGGTGGCATCCGAGGCGGGGCCGCGTCCCACGGGGCGCAGGTCATGGGCCCACRCCTTGGCGGGCCCTCCCGGCGAGCGCATCCGGCCCCGGCATCCGAGCCTGCGGATGTGGCCTTCGTTCGCGCCCAACGTTTGCACATGTCCTCTCCCGGGCAGATGCACGTGCATGCGACCGTGCCATACTGTTCTCGCAAGCAAGAAGCACGATGTATCCGCGACTTCCGAGGCACGGAGGAGGGTGGGCTGGTGCACGCGACTCGAGTTCCGGGTCAGCGGCTCCCAGTTGCCGCCACTTCCTCGGCGCGTGTCGCCGCCGCCAGCCCGGGGTTCCCACCGGATCCGGGGTACCCGCCGGATCGGCGGAGCTTGCGGAGCCCGGGGTTCCTGCCGGATCGGCGAAGCCGATCTGGGAGGTCTGCTGGGACGTCCGGGGCGCAACGCCACACCGGCGTCTCTGGTCCTACTGACCGGGAGTCCTTCCCGAGACGGAGGCCCGGCATGAACGACTGGCACCGCTCGCAGACGTCGAGTCGCTCGCCACAAGCAGGCGGCCTGACCGACACGCTGGACACGGATTCGGGGTGTGCCGCATACGGCGGCAGCCCTCCCCGGCATCCTCAGGAGACCGCCTTGACCATGATCTACAACGGCATGTCCGCTGCCGCGCTGAAAAGCGCCACCTGGCAGAAGAGCCAGCGCAGCAACTCCCAGGGGAACTGCGTCGAGATGGCGCGGCTCTCGGACGACGCCGTCGCGGTCCGCAACTCCCGGGATCCGCGGGGCCCGGCGCTCATCTACACGCTCGCCGAGATCGAGGCCCTGATCCTGGGCGCCAAGGACGGCGACTTCGACAACCTCCTCTGCTGATGCGAGCCTCCGCCGCCATCGACGCCACGTCTGACAGCACTCCGCGCCGGTACGGAGGCCGCATGGAAACCTTGACATCGGAGAAGACGCTGACTGGAGAGCGCATCTTCACGTCGAGCGACCTTCCAAGCCTGTCGCTTCCGGACGCCGACGGTCTTGTCACCTGTCGGTGGTTCCAGGATCCGACGCCCGGCAAGCCGGCGTGGCGTGCGCCGAACCAGACGTTCCGGCCCGGATGGACGGCGGAAGCCGCGGTTGACGACGACGAGAGCCTGGGGCAGCGGGGACCCGGCCAGGTGGCCTTCGTCGTGGTCGACCGCTCCTGGCTGGTCCGGGAGGGCATGGACCGGGTACGCACCCGCGCCGTCGACGCCGTGGTGTTGCACGCCAAGTCCAGCCCTCCCGGACGAACCGCCCTGGCCCTGGCCTTCAGCGCCTACCTGCGCAACCGGCAGCATCGGATGGGCCTTGGCGCTGATGTCGTCACCGCCGCCGTCCGCCCCGAGCTCGCCGGTGCCCCCGGGCTCTTCCGGGTTCCGCACTTCGTCACCGTCTCCGACGGGACGGGCACGGTCGCCGACACCACCATCTGGCAGGTGATGAGCGGCCCGCGGTACGACGCCTGGCTCGGAGGCGCACCCCGCCCCGACCACACGGCGATCGAGACGGCGCTGCCCGGGCTGTTGCGGCTGCGGCACCTGTGGCGCACCGGTCGCCTGGACCGCACCCGCGCCGACACCCTCGCCGCGGTGCTCGACGGCGGCGAGCTCACCGCCCAGAAGATCTTCCGCTACCCGCGCGTCATCCTCCCGGTCGCCACCCGGGCGCTGCGCGGGTCCCTGTAGGACGCACCTAAAGCACTGCCCGCTCAGCAGGGTCGCCGGCCAGGCCGATGCCGCCAGCCAGCCCCGCCAGAGTCCAGCCCCGGCGCACAACGGCGTGTCCGGGGCTCTGGCATGTCCGGGCCGGTCAGACGAACGCGTCGTCGATGAAGCAGTAGGCCCAGTCCTCGCCCGGCTCGAAGGACCGCACGATCGGATGCCCGACGTGGCCCGCGTGCGCACGCGCGTGCCGGCGCGGCGACGAGTCGCAACACCCGACATGCCCACAGGTCAGGCACAGCCGCAGGTGCACCCACCTGGATCCTTCACGCAGGCAGTCCTCGCACCCGTCCCGCGTGCTCGGCTCGACAGCCTGGATCATCTCGGCATGCGGGTCCACTGTCATACCCCCCACCCAACGACGTCGAGCCCCCGAGGACAAGCTCCTCCGAGCCCGAGATGGTTTGGCGGAGGCGGGTCGGGGTTGGGCGGGGTCGGAGTCGGACCGGGTTGGGCGGGAAGGTTGTTTTTGGTTCGCTCCGTCCGGGCACGGCGCTACGGCCCCGTACTCGCTTCGCTCGTGGGGGCTTCGCACCCGATCAGTGACTTCCGCCGGATCTGCTCTGTATCGGGCCCGGCCTTGGATTGGTGACGTTCCAGCGCAAAGCAACCGCGCTGGCGCGGAGGCGCGCCTGCGCGGAGGCCCGGCCACGAGCGAAGCGACGTGGTTGGGCCGCAGCGCAGGTCGCCGCGGCGCCCGTGAGCGCAGGAGGACACGGCGCGGAGGTCCCTTGGGAGCGAAGCGAGTAAGGGGCCGGAGCTCGCCGCCCGCACGGAGCGAACCAGCGACACAGCGAACCAGCAACACTGTCGCCACCAGCGGTAACGTCGAGACCGATGGTTACTGCACGGGCACGGCTGAGTTCGCGACCAGGCAGGCAGGGTGGCAGCTATGCGGATTGACGACGAACCCGTCAGGGAGGCCGCCGGCGCCCCGGCGACCGGTGGCGGCCTCCCCGCGACCGGCGGTGGCCAAATCGTCGACCAGGTCATCGATCTGGTGGGCGACACCCCGCTGGTCCGGTTGACGTCGATGGTCGAGGCCGCGGCGGATCTGCTGGCCGGCGCGCGCGGGGAGCATCGCGGCGCCCCCCGTCGCGGCGCCGAGATTCTCG
Organism: Pseudofrankia asymbiotica; assembly: GCF_001983105.1. Taxonomy (GTDB): domain Bacteria; phylum Actinomycetota; class Actinomycetes; order Frankiales; family Frankiaceae; genus Pseudofrankia; species Pseudofrankia asymbiotica. The sequence goes on from NZ_MOMC01000053.1 coordinate 20,508, forward strand.
GCAAGCTGGAGTACATCAACCCGGGTGGCTCGGTGAAGGACCGGATCGCCCTCGCCATGGTCGACGCGGCCGAACGCGACGGGCGGCTGCGCCCCGGGGGCACCATCGTCGAGCCGACGAGCGGCAACACCGGCGTCGGGCTCGCGATGGTCGCCGCGATCCGCGGCTACCGTTGCGTGTTCACCATGCCGGACAAGATCAGCGAGGAGAAGCGGGCGGTCCTGCGGGCCTACGGGGCCGAGGTCGTCGTCTGCCCCACGGCCGTCGACCCGGACGACCCGCGCTCCTATTACTCCGTGGCGCGGGAGATCACCCGGAAGACCCCTGGCGCGTGGAGCCCCGACCAGTACTCCAACCCGGACAACCCGGCCGCGCACCGGGCCACCACCGGTCCGGAGATCTGGCGGGACACGGCCGGCCGGGTGACGCACTTCGTCGCCGGCATCGGCACCGGCGGCACGATCAGCGGCGTCGGCCAGTACCTCAAGGAGGTCAGCGGCGGCCGCGTGCAGGTGATCGGCGCGGACCCGGAGGGCTCGGTGTACTCCGGCGGCAGCGGGCGGCCGTACCTGGTCGAGGGCGTCGGCGAGGACATCTGGCCGGCGACCTTCGACAAGACGGTCGTCGACCGGGTCGAGGCGGTCAGCGACCGGGACTCGTTCCTGATGACCCGTCTGCTCGCCCGGCGCGCCGGGCTGCTGGTCGGCGGCTCCTGCGGGCTGGCGGTCGTCGCCGCGCTGCGGCTCGCCGGCGAGCTCGACCCCGACGACCTGGTCGTCGTCCTGCTGCCGGACTCGGGCCGGGGCTACCTCTCGAAGATCTTCAACGACGAGTGGATGTACGACTACGGCTTCCTCGAGCCGCCGTCGGACGAGCCGGTCGTGGCCGAGGTCCTGGCCACCAAGCGCGGCGAACGCCAACCCACGGTCACGCGCGCCACCGGCCCGGCCGGCGGCGGCCGGGCAGCGGGCCAGGCGGGCCCCCCGGAGCTGGTCCACGTGCACCCGGACGAGACCGTCGGCGCGGCGATCTCCTACCTGCGCGAGTACAACGTGTCGCAGATGCCCGTGGTTCGCCACGAGCCGCCGCTGCGGGCGGCGGAGGTGGCCGGCGCGGTGCTCGAGCGTGAGCTGCTCGCGGCCGTGTTCGCCGACCGCGCCGCGGTGGACGCGCCGGTGTCGGCGCACATGTCCGCGCCGCTGCCGACGATCGGCGCGGGCGAGCCGCTGTCCACCCTGGTCGAGGCGCTCGGTGGCGACGATCCGGCGGTGCTCGTGCTCGACAACGGCAACCCGGTCGGCATCCTCACCCGCGCCGACCTGCTCAGCTTCCTGGCGGCCCGGTGACCGCCGCCGAGGCGGCCGGGCGCGACTGGGGCGGTTTCGAGACGCTCGCGGTGCATGCCGGCCAGGAGCCGGACCCGGCGACCGGGGCCGTGGTCGTCCCGATCCACCCGGCGTCGACGTTCGCGCAGGACGGCATCGGCGGGCTGCGGGCCGGTTTCGAGTACGCCCGCTCCGGTAACCCGACGCGCGCTGCGCTGGAGACGTCGCTCGCGGCGTTGGAGGGCGGCCGGGTCGGGCTGGCGTTCGCCTCCGGGCTCGCCGCGGAGGATGCCCTGCTGCGCGCCGTCTGCCGTCCCGGCGACCACGTCCTCATTCCCATCGACGCGTACGGCGGCACCTTCCGGCTCTTCCACCGCGTCTACGCGGAGTGGGGCCTGGAGTACACCCCGGTCGACCTGTCGGACCTGGACGCGGTCAAGGCCGCGCTTCGCCCCAGCCCCGGCGACGGGCCGGCGGGATTCGGCCTCGCCAGCGAGGCCGGCGGGGCTGGATCGCCCGGCGGGTCCGGCGGAACCGAGCGGGGCACGCGGCTCATCTGGTGCGAGACGCCGACCAACCCGCTGCTGTCGATCGCGGACGTCGCGGCGCTCGCCGAGCTCGCGCACGCCGCCGGCGCGCTGCTCGCCGTCGACAACACGTTCGCCTCGCCCTACCTGCAGCGTCCGCTCGCGTTGGGCGCGGACGCCGTCGTCCACTCGACCACCAAATACCTCGGCGGCCACAGTGACGTCGTCGGCGGAGGTGTCGTCGTCGACGACCCCGAGCTCGGCGAGCGGGTTCGGTTTTTCCAGAACGCGACGGGCGCCGTTCCCGGTCCGTTCGACGCGTGGCTGGTGCTTCGCGGCATCAAGACGTTGGCAATTCGGATGGATCGGCACTGTGCGAACGCCGCGGCCGTCGCCGACATGCTCGTCAGTCATCCCGGGGTGGCCGAGGTCCGCTACCCGGGTCTTTCCTCGCATCCGGGGCATGAGGTCGCCGCCGGGCAGATGCGCGGCTTCGGCGGCATGGTGTCGTTCCGGCCGCGCGGCGGCGCCAATGCCGCCGCCGAGATCTGCCAACGCACCAGGTTGTTCACGCTGGCTGAGTCATTGGGCGGGGTGGAGTCGCTGATAGAGCACCCGGGCCGGATGACACACGCCTCGGTCGCCGGTTCGCCGCTCGCGGTGCCGGACGACCTGGTCCGGCTGTCGGTCGGGATCGAACTCGCGGACGATCTCGTCGCCGATCTTCGCCAGGCCCTCGATGCCACCGCGGCCGCCACCGCCCGCGGGGCCTGAGGGGCTGTCCGCCGCCCCGGGCCACGAGAGTTCCCGATTCCACATGCCGATTTGGCATTTTCGCCCATCGCTACACTCCGCGACGATCAAGGACGAGCGGCCGACGGTGGCGGGCGCCCACACGTCCATCACGGACCCCGAAACTGTTTACTGAAGGTAAGCAAAACGAGTTTGCCAGCGCGCCCAAGCGGGTACGCAACGTGATTTTGACGAGGTCAGCGCCCGGCAACCTCACAACTCTCTCCGGGGCATTCCCCGCCCGAAATGGCCATTAAGATCACCATCTGTAGTCGCTGAGGCACATACCCGCTGGTAATGGACATGCCGGCGATGCCGGAAACCGTCGACGCACTACTGTCCAGACTGGGTGTCGCAACAGTGGCGCGAGCACTGGTCACGGGGACCATCGGTGACGCAGAGCCATGCAAACCGCGCGGACCACGCGATCATCGCCACAGGGCGCCCACTGCTAACCGACCACGCAGCGCTATCGGGAGGGGTGGGGCGTGGGGACTGGAAACCCAACAGTCACCGGAGCCTGGCCGGCGGCACCGCCGCCGGGGCCGCGCTCGAACAGTGACGAGGCCGAGGGCATGACCCCGTCGGCTACCGGCACCGCCAGGCGGAAGGGCCCGGCGGGCGGCCAGGCGGGGGCGGCCAGCGACGAGGCGCTGTCGACCGGCGAGCGCGCCGGGCGGCTGCTGCGCGAGCTGCTGACCGGCACCGCTGAATACCGCCGCATGTGGGAATCCCGAGTACGCCGGGCGAGCGCGCAGGAGCCGAGCTTCGCCGCGGTCGCCCGGGTGATCGCGGAGTACCTGTGGAATGCCGGCATCGTCTCCGAGGAGGACCAGGAACTCGACCGAGCACTCAAGGACCGGGTAAGCCGGGCTCTCGGCGGCGGCCGCATCTCCGCGCAGACGATGGAATGGTTCATCGAGGCGTTTGGGATGCGCCGGCATGAGGCCGGGCTCTGGGCGGCGTTCGCCGGCCTGACCGACCCGGGCGTCGACGTAAGTTCCRGCACCCTGCGCGGCGGCCCGGCCATGATCATGCCGCAACGGCATCGCACCGTCGCGGTGTTCGAACGCTATCGGTTCGACGCCACCGGCTCGCTCGTCGAACAGCGCACCTTTCAGGTGATCTCCGCGCAGGAGGACGGTGTCGGAATCTATCCATGGGTGCTGCGCACCGACGCGACCGAGAGCGCGGTCCTCATCGGCGGCGCGCTCGGCGCCCGGCACGCGTACAGCTCCCGCCTGACGCTCATCGAGGTCGAGCTCGAACGGGCGCTCRCCAGGAGCCAGCGGCACGCGCTGGAGCTCCACGCCCGCTATCCGACGGGGCTGCCGACGCAGGAGGTACGCCGCGCCGCGCGGGCCAAGACCGAGAACGTCGACATGCTGATCCAGTTCGACCCCGGCCTGCCACCGCGGGATCTTCGCTGGACGGTGTGGAGCACGCACGAGGGCGGCCTGATCGTCGACGAGGAACCGGTACCGCTCTCAGCGGACGGCACGGTCCACCGCTTCCTGCCGGCCGTCCATCACGCGGTCGTCGGCTTCCGCTGGACCTGGGGCTAGCCGCCAGCGCGGATGGCCGCCGGGGCGGGGCTGGCGCCTCCGCCCCGGCAGGCCGTCGGCAAGACGCTCACCACGGAACCGCCCAGGGCGGGCACCAGCCTGGGCCGGCACCACCAAGCGCCGCACCACCAGCGCTGGCACCAGCCTGAGCTGGCGCGCGGTGCCAGGCTCAGCCGCGGGTGGCCGGGGGGACGCGGGCTATGAGGGCGTCGACGTCGGTGCCGCGGGGCAGGGTGCCGAAGACGCGGCCACCGGCCTCGCCGAGCCGGGTGGCGCAGAAGGCGTCCGCGACGGCGGCTGGCGCGTGCCGGACCAGTAGCGAGGCCTGAAGCACCAGCGCGAGGCGCTCCACCAGGGAGCGCGCGCCGAACTCCAGCTCGTCCGGCCCGAGCCCGCCAAGCTCGTCCAGATCGGCGCGCACCGCGGACCACGCGATGTCGAGCCGCTCGTCACCGCCGGCCGCGAGCTCCACCTCGGCGCGGTAGGCGTCGAACGCCACCGGCTCCCGGCCGAGCGCGCGCAGCACATCGAGGGCGTTGACGTTGCCCGCGCCCTCCCAGATGCCGTTCAGCGGCGCCTCCCGGTAGAGCCGCGGCATGCCGGACTCCTCGGCGTAGCCGTTGCCGCCCAGGCATTCCAGCGCCTCGGCGACGAATGCCGGCTGCCGCTTGCAGATCCAGAACTTCGCCAGCGCCGTCGCCAGGCGCAGGAAGGCGCGCTCACCCGCGTCGCCGCGCGTGCCCCGGTCGACCGCGCCCGCGAGGCGCAGCACCAGCGTGGTCGCCGCCTCCGACTCGAGCGCCAGGTCCGCCAGGACGTTGCGCATCAGCGGCTTGTCGACCAGCAGCGCGCCGAAGGCGGACCGGTGCCGGGTGTGGTGCAGCGCCTGGATCAGCGCGGCCCGCATGCCGCTGGCCGAGCCGAGCGCCGAGTCGAACCGCGTCATCGCGACCATCTCGATGATCGTCCGCACGCCGCGCCCCTCGGGGCCGACCAGCCAGCCGACGGTGTCGTCGAGCTCCGGCTCGCTGCTGGCGTTGGAGCGGTTGCCGAGCTTGTCCTTCAGCCGCTGGATCCGGAACGTGTTGCGGTCGCYGTCCGGCAGCACCCGGGGCACGAGGAAGCAGGACAGCCCGCTGGGCGCCTGCGCGAGGACCAGGAACAGGTCGCTCATCGGCGCGCTGGTGAACCACTTGTGGCCGCGCAGCCGGTACCCGCCGTCCCGGTGCGGCGTGGCGACCGTCGTGTTGGCGCGCACGTCGGAGCCGCCCTGCTTCTCCGTCATCCCCATGCCGGCCATCAGGCCCAGCTTGGTGAGAGGCGGGGTGAGGCCCGGGTCGTAGACGCTGCTGGTCAGCAGCTTCTCGTAGGCGCCTGACAGGTCAGGCGCGGCCCGCAGCGCGGGGATCACGGCGTAGGTCATCGAGACCGGGCACGTGTGGCCCTGTTCGACGGTGCTCCAGACGTGCAGCCCGGCGGCGCGGGCGACGTGCGCGCCGGGGCGTGAGCTGCCCCAGGCCGAGCCCGCCAGCCCCTCGCGCACGGCGACGTCCATCAACGCGTGCCAGGACGGGTGGAAGTCGACCTCGTCGATCCGGTTCCCGTACCGGTCGTGGGTGCGCAGCTCCGGCGGGAAGCGGTTCGCCTCGTCGCCCCAGCGGGCGGCCTGCTCCGAACCGGCTAACCACCCGAGCCGGTGTAAGTCGTCGAGGTAGAAGCCGGCGCCCTCCCGCTCGACGCCCTCGACGAGCACCGGGTCGTCCGCGACGTCGTAGTCGCCGAGCGGCGGCGGCTGGTTGCGTATCTCGTGTGTCGTCGTCGGCCGCGACTGAACCTGTTCGCGCCCGACTCGCGCGCCGGTCCGCCCGGCAGACTCTGGTGCCGTCGACCCTGATGCCGTCGACTCTGGTGCCACCGTCACGAGCCGCGCCTCCCCACCTGCTCGCCGGCCGCCGGCCGGCATCGCCGCCAGCCACGGACGCGGGCTCGCCGAGCCCGACCACGCCGACTCAGCGAACAGGGTATGCCTGTGTGTCAGCGGTAGCTAAGAAACTCGCGGCCCGCCGCATCGATGTGGCTGTGCTCGTTGTACGAGATAAGACTCGTTCCAGACCGGCCAGAGACAATTTTGGTGATGCTTCCGTTAATCATCACTCGATTGAGCGAGATGATGCCGTCGACACGCAGGTCGAGCAGGCGCGCGCACATCGCCGCGATCGGCCCGGCGGAGGAGAAGACCACCGCGGTGCCACCGGAGCCGAGCCGGCGCACCAGGCCGTCGAGCGCGTCCCCCACCCCGTCGCTGAACGCGACATAGCTGCCAGGGCCGGTGGCCGTGCTCGCGATCCACTCCGACAGCGCCACGTCCAGCAGCCCCTGGTAGGAACGGGACGACATGCCCCGCGATGGCGGCAGCCGGCCCTCGCCCCCCGGCGCGCTCCCCACGTCCGCGTGCCGGTTGATGATCCAGTCCTGGTCGTACTCGTTCCACCGGTTGTCGGTTTCGACCTCCCCGGACCAACCGGCGACGGCGACGTCCGCGCCGGCGGCGACGTTCACGCCGGCGGCGGAGTCCGTACCGGCGGCGGCCGGGGCGGCCGAGCTGGCGGAGTCCGCGGCGCCGTTCGCCAGGGCCGCCCCGCCCGCCGCGGCCCCGACGGCCGGCCCCTCGGCGAACGCGGCCAGCGCGGCGGCGGCGGTCCCCCGCTGGCGGCGCAGAGTGCCGGCCACGGCGAGGTCCGCCCGCACGCCGCGGGCACGCAGCTCCGCGCCGACCAGCGCCGCCTGCCGGTAGCCAAGCTCGGAGAGCACGTCATAGTCCGCGGTCCCGAACGACGCCTGCCCGTGCCGCACCAGGTAGATGACGCTCAACGCCAGCCCTCCCCACCAACCCGCCCGGCTGCTACCGGTTTCCAGGTTCAGCCCGAGCGGTCCGGCTGCCCAAGCTATCCGGTCTGCATCCCCAGGTGYGATGGGTACGAAGCCAGCCGGGCGTCCCCGGCCCGGCTGTGGCTGGGCGGTGGCCAGGCGCCGATCAGYTGGTCGCGAGGGTCTCGACCGACAGGTCGCCGACGGCGTACTGCTGGCGTAGGCGCTTCTTGTCGAACTTGCCGACCGACGTCTTCGGCACCTCGGGGATCATCGCCCAGCGCTCCGGCAGCTGCCAGCGCGCGACCTTGCCCGACAGGAACTCGCGTAGCTCGGGGAAGGTCACCTCCGTGTCGGGGTGGAGCACGACGAGGGCGAGCGGGCGCTCACCCCAGCGCTCGTCCGGAACCCCGATCACGCTCGCCTCCGCGACCGCTGGGTGGGCCATGAGCAGGTTCTCGAGCTCGACCGACGAGATCCACTCGCCGCCGGACTTGATGACGTCCTTGGCCCGGTCGGTGAGCGTGAGATAGCCATCGGCGCTGATGTGGCCCACGTCGCCGGTGCGCAGCCAGCCGTCGCGGAACTTGTCCTCGTCGTCGAGGCCGTAGTAACTGCTGGCGATCCAGGGCCCGCGCAGCTCCAGCTCGCCCGCGCTCCGGCCGTCCCACGGCAGCTCCTCGCCGTCCGCGCCGATCAGCCGGGCAGCCACGTTCGCGTCGAACCGGCCCTGGGTGAGCCGGTAGGGCCAGGCCTGCTCGGGGCTCAGGCCCACCGGCGGACGGGCCACGGTGACCATCGGCGACGTCTCCGTCATCCCGTAGGCGTGAATCAGCGTGATCCCGAGCCGGTCGAAGTCCTCCATGAGCGACGGTGGGCAGGCCGCGCCGCCGACGACGGCCTCCTTCAGCGAGGAGACATCGGCCGCGCCCGGGTTGGCCGTGAGATAGGCGTGCAGGCCCTGCCAGATCGTCGGGACGCCGGCCGCCTTGTTCAGCCGGGTCGCCTCGATCATCTTCGCCAGCGGCTCCGCCTGCAGGAACGGGCCGGGCAGCACCATCTCGGTACCGGTGAGGAAGGCGATGTAGGGCAGGCCCCAGGCGAGCACATGGAACTGCGGCACGATGGAGAGCACCCGGTCGGCCGCGGACATGTTCAGCATCGACGGCATGGCCGACGCCATCGAGTGCAGGAAGATCGACCGGTGGCTGTAGACGACGCCCTTCGGGTCCCCGGTGGTGCCGGACGTGTAGCACATCGCGGCGCCTGAGCGCTCGTCCACGTCGGGCCAGGCGAACTCGGCCGGCCGCCCGGCGAGGAGCCGGGCGTAGTCGTGGACGCCGATCGGCCGGCCGGCGGCCAGGGCGAGCGCCTCGAGGTCGGTGCCGGCGTCGGCCGGGCTGTTGACGACGACGTGCTCGATGGTCTTCATCGCCGGCAGCAGCGCGCTCGCCAGGGGCAGCAGGGTGTGGTCGACGAGCAGGACCTTGTCCTCGGCGTGGCTCGCGATGAAGGCGATCTGCTCGCCGGGCAGCCGCAGGTTCAGCGGGTGCAGCACCGCGCCCATCGAGGGCACCGCGAAGTAGGTCTCGACGTGCTGCTGGTTGTTCCACATCAGCGTCGCGACCCGGTCGCCCCGGGCGACGCCGAGCTCGACCAGCGCGTGCGCGAGCCGACCGGCGTTCGCGCCGGCCTCCGCGAAGGTCGCCTCGACCAGGCCGCCCCCGGGCTGGGCCGTGAACATCCTCTGGTCGGCGAAGACGGTGGTGGCATGCTCGAGGAGCCGCCGGATCTGCAGCGGCACGTCCTGCATCGTGCTGATCATCGGATGCTGCCTCCGTCCTTTCGAGCGCGGGACCGTGGGTGCGCGAAACCGTACGAGGTGGAACGTTGACCCGACAACCATCTCGACCGCCGCAAGCCGGGCAGTTGCCCCTTTCAGGCCCTTAGAACCAGGACCAAACGGAATTTCCACGTCCGGAGCCTGGGCAGCCCGAGAGACACGGCCGACCAGGGAGCGGGCTGGGGGCGGCAGACGCGGGCGACACAGCCGCCATCCGGCACGTTCGAGCCAGGTGAGATGTGAGTCAGGTCACCGGCAGTCTGCCGTATTGCGCTCGCTTGAGCCAGATCCGTCATCAGGGCGGTCGGACCGAATGCCCCTCTTGACGAATCCGGCCTGGGCGCCTTCGAGCGGAGCGCCAGGCCTCGCGAGCGGGATGTCAGGGCCGGCGCGACTGCCGTATGGTGTAGCCGATCCATTACCGTTACGACCCGGCCACCCCGGCTCCGTGACTCCGATACCCGCATGGGCCCACACGTGGGGTTGTCAACCAGGGCTTTCGGCGCAACGGTGTCGTCGGGCGTCGCGCGCGTACCAGAGGCGCGGGCACGACGGCGGGCGTTCGGTGACTTTGGGGTGTGCCGAGGCGAGCGAGGTGAGCTGGTGCGAGCCGTAGGATTTCAGCCACTGGGTCGGCGGGAGCCGCCGCGTCCCACCGCGAACCGTGCCACCACGAGCCGCCCCGCCCTGTGTCGTCCCCGCGCGCGCCACGCGTCCGGAGGCCCGGCCCTTCCCCTCCGCGCGGGCGCCACGCCCCGCCTGGCCGGGCGCGTCCGGTGATCTCCTCGGCGAGGCCGGGCTGGCCGGCGGTCGCGACGAGCGGCGCCACGGCGACCACGGCCACGGGGCGCACGGTGGCCCGGGCCGCCGTCGCCGCGTCCGAGGCGGCCGCGGGAAGCGTCGGTACCGACCCCACCCCGCCCCGGGCGCTCGTCGTCGACGACAACGACATGATCCGGACGCTGGTCAGCCGGCTGCTGCGCCACGAGGGGCACACGGTGGACGTGGCCGCCTCCGTCGAGGACGCGCTGGCCCTCCCGACGGCCGACTACCAGACGCTCATCATCGACGTGCGGCTCGGCGCCGGGAGCGGGACCGACCTGATCGAGCGGCTGCGTGCCCAGGACCCGTCCACCCCGACCCGATGCCTGCTGCTGACCGGCGCGATCGACGACGACCTGCCCCTGGACGTCGCCGTGCTGCGCAAGCCGTTCAGCGCCGACCAGCTGATCACGGCCGTACACGGCCTGCGGCGCGCGCGGCGGCCCGCGGCGCACCTGGCCACCGGTCCGGCCGAGCCGTCGGGGCAGTCCGGCACGACGGCGGCGGGCGTCGCGACCACCACCATGATCCCCTCGCCGTCCACCGGCCCGGCGCCCGCGGTCCGGCCGATGGACAGCCCTCGAGGGTCGTCGTCGTGACCGGCCAGGATCTGGACCGCGCGTCCCGCGCCGCGCCCGGCCGCTCGGCACCCGACGCCCGTCAGGATCAGGCCCCCGGTCGAGAGGCACCGGCCGCCGGACCTGTAGCGATCATGGAAAGGGCGCCGTCGGGCCGCTACGGTTTGCCGGTGGATGGCGGATCGGCCAGCACGTGGGCCAGCCGGCGGGCGGCCGGCGTCATTTCGGTATCCGCCTCCGCTCCCCCCGGCCCGACGCCCGACGCCCGGCTGGCGCCCACCGCCGAGGCGCGGGCGGCCATGGCGGCGCGGGCATCCCGGCCGGCCTCCCCGGTCACGACCTCCCAGATCGGCTTCCGGACCTTCCAGATCGCGACCTCCCAGATCGGCACCGCCGATCCGGCAGGGACCCCGTCCGCGAGCTCCGTCGATCCGGCAGGAACCCCGGATCCGGCAGGAATCCCGTCCGCGAGCTTCGCCGATCCGGCGGGAGCTCCGGATCTGGCGAGAGCTCCGGAGGCCGGCGCGGGTGAGACACCGGCCGCCGGGCCGCGGGCGTCCGCCGCCGCGGAGGCCTCGGCGGACCCGGTGAGCGAGGACACCCGCCTACTGCTGCGGCTGCTGGTCGCGAACCAGGAACGCGAGCAGCGCCACCTGTGCGACGTCTTCCACGACGGGCCGATCCAGGAGTTCACGGCCGTGCTGCTGGCCTGCTCGACCGCGCGCCGCACGCTGACCGGGCCGGACGCGGAGCGGCTGGCGGACGTCGAGACCCAGCTGCACAACGCCATCGCCACGCTGCGCCTGCCGTCGCCGGCGTTCCGGGCCAGCAACGACGCCCGGATGATCCTGGAGTCGGCGCTGGCGAGCCGAGTGCGCGGCCCGCTCACGCGGACGCTGGAGACGGTGCTCGAGGTCGACGACCCGGCGCCCACCCGCGCCGAGGTCGCCGAGCTGCTGGGCGCCGTCCAGCTCCTGCTGCTCGAGAGCGACCCGCTGCGGCCGGCGGCGCACGCCGCCGTGGCCATCCGGTCGGGGCACGAGGGCATGACGCTGACGCTGCGCGCGACACCCGACCCGATCTCGGCCGCGGCGAGTCCCGACGCGGCCCGGGACGCGTGCGCCAGGACCGAACGGCTGGGCCGGGTCGCCGCGCTGACCGGCGCGCGGATCGTCGAGGAGGCGCCGGGCGGCTCCTGGCGGGCCTCGCTGGCCTGGCCCCGCCCGGCCCCGCGTCCCCCGGTCACCCACACCCGCATCGAGCAGCGCCCCGGTCTCGCCGCCTACCAGCCCCGCCCGGCCGGCGACCGCGACGGCGGCACCTGACAGCCGCCGCACCCGCCGCACCCGCTTGCCCGGCGGGGCGGCGGGGCGGCGGGGCGGCGGGGCGTGCCTGGATAGACGGCGGCCCGAACAGATGGCGGCCGAGCCCGGACAGACGCCGCCCCGGCACACCCGCTAGCCCGGCGGGCTGGGGCCCGGGCGCGCGAGTCCGGGAACCGGAAGCTCGGCGAGCAGATCGAGGAAGGCGGCCGCCCGCGGCGGGAACGCGGCCCGGGCGTAGCCGACGACCGCGACGACCGGGGCATCGGCCAGCTCGACCCGCCGCGCGGCCAGGTCCGCGCCCACGGCCACGCCCGGGACCAGCGCCACCCCGACCCCGGCCGCCGCGAGCCGCGCCGCCGCGTCCACGGTGCGCGACTCGACCGCCGCCCGCGGGGTGAACCCGGCCGCGCCGCAGGCCTCCAGAACCAGGGTGCGCAGGCCGTGCCCCGGCGCGTACATCACCCAGTCGGACGCGGCGAACGCGCTCAGCGGGACGCCCACCCGGCCGGCGCGCGGGTCGCCGGGCGGCACGACCAGCACGTAGCGCTCGTCGCCGAGCCAGCGCACCGGCCCGGCCCAGTCGGGCGGCCGCGCGCCCACCGCGACGTCGGCGCGCCCCTCGGCCATGAACTCCTCCAGGCCGAGCCGGTCCGGGTGCTCGGTGATCCGCAGCGGCACGTCGGCGAACCGCTCCCGGAAACCCACGACCGCCGCCGGCAGCACCCAGGTGGCCAGCGACGTCAGCGTGGCGACGTGCAGGATGCCGCCGTCGAGCCCGGCGGCGGCGCGGGCGCGGGTCACCGCGGTGCCCGCGTCCGCGAGCAGGCCTCGGGCGGCGTCCAGGAAGGCCCGCCCGGCCGGCGTGAGCCGCACCCCGCGGCTGGAGCGTTCCAGCAGGTCCGTGCCGACCTGCCGCTCCAGCGCGCGGATCTGCTGGGACAGCGACGGCTGCGAGATGAGCAGCCGCGCCGCGGCGGCGGTGAACGACCGCTCCTCGGCGACCGCGACGAAGTACCCCACCTGCCGCAGGTCCAGCCATGACCGCGCCTGCGACCGGGCCGGCCGCACGTCCTCGCCGTGCGCCCTCGCCACCGCACCGTCCGCCCGCGCGCCCTCGCGGGCCGGCCGTGCGCCCTCGCCGCGCGCCCTCGCCACCGCACCGCCTCTCCCGACGCTCGTGTCTCCCGCCGTCGCGGCGTCGGTGATCGCGGCTTGTGCCCTCCGGGGGTCGTCGCCGGGCCTGATGAACCGTCTCCGCGACCACCGGAGGGCACAGATGGCGATCAAGGCACCGCCGACCGCCGCTGGCGGGAGATCGGCGGCGGGCCTATAGGGAGCTCCTATAGGGGGAGGCTATAGCTGGGGGCGGGATTGCGTCTTGGACCTCGGGCCGCGGGAGCGCGAACATGTGTTCCGGGCACCGTCGCCCGGTCCTCGGCCCCTGCCGCCGACCCTCGGCGGACGCTCGATCGGAGAGTCATGCGCGACCCGAACCCAGGTGACGCCGCGGGCGTCACGGTTCTCGCCGGCGGACGGGTGATCGACCCGGCGAACGGCATCGACACGATCGCGGACGTGGTCTGCGCGGGCGGCCGGATCGTGGCCGTCGGCCCCGCCGCCGGCGCCGCGTACACGACGCCACCGGCACAGGCCCCGGGAGGCGATGCCTCGGTGGGCGCTGGCCTGGCCGGCACTGGTCTGGCCGGCGGCGCCTCGGCCGAGATCATCGACTGTGCCGGGCTCGTCGTCACTCCCGGCCTCATCGACCTGCACGTGCATGTCTATCCCGGTCTCGGCGACTTCTGCGTGCACCCGGACCGAGCCGGCGTCGAGGTAGGCGTCCCGGTCGTGGTCGACGGCGGCACCTCGGGGGTGCGCACGCTCGGCATCTCCCGCGCGTTCGCGCAGGGCCCGGCGATCCAGACGCGCGTGCTCGCGTTCATGGACCCATGCCTGCTCTACCTGGCCACGAAGGACTTCATCGCCCATCGCCTCGAGATCGCCAACGACCCGCGCAACCTCGATCTCGACGCCGCCGCGGCGACCGTCGAGGAGCACAAGGACTACGTCGTCGGCTTCAAGGTGCGGGCCACGACCACCGAGGACGACCGGGTCTCGCCGTTCCTGGAGGGCGCCAAGTCCATCGCCGGCGACCTGCCGATCATGATCCACCTGGGCAAGTACCCGTACACGAAGAGCCTGACGAACCTGGACGCGGTGGGGGCGCTGCGCCCCGGCGACATCGTCACGCACGCGTTCCGTGGCCACTCCGGCGCGCTCGTGAACGACGGGACGGCCGTCCACCCGGTGTTCGCCGAGGCCGCGGCGCGCGGGGTGCGCCTCGACGTGGGCCACTCGGGCTCGGACTTCCGGTTCGCCTCCGCGCGGGCGCTGCTCGACCTCGGCTACCCGCCGCACACGATCAGCACCGATCTCAACCTGTTCAACGAGGACGGCCCGGTCTACTCGCTGCCCGAGACGATGTCGAAGATCTGGTCGCTGGGCGTCCCGCTCGCGGACGTGATCGCGATGGCGACGGTGAACCCCGCCGCCTCGATCCGCCGCTCCGCGGAACTGGGCACCCTGGACGTCGGTCGCCCCGCCGAAGTGAGCGTGCTTCGGGTCGAGGAGGGGCCGACCGCCTTCTCCGACGGCTTCGAGACCATCGCGGGCGAGCGCCGGCTGGCCCCCGTCGGCTGCCTGCGTGGCGGTGCCTGGATCGAGGCCACCGGGCCGTTCAGCGTCGCGGCCAGGACGGCCGGTGACCCGGGTACGGCGGGCGCGGAGGGCATGGAAGGCACAGAGGGCACGGAGGCGAACGGGCTGCCGCGCAGGGAGGCCGGGGTCGCCGCCGCGCACGCGGCCGCCGAGTCCCTGACCTACCAGAAGACCTCCCAGTAGGAGGCGGGTAGAGGTGGCCTACGTCATCGGCGAGGCGTGTGTCGACGTCATGGACCGTTCCTGCGTCGACGACTGCCCGATCGACTGCATCTACACCGGTGAACGCAAGCTCTACATCCATCCCGAGGAATGCATTGACTGCGGCGCGTGCGCGCGCAGCTGCCCGGTGGACGCGATCACCTGGGACCGCGACCTCGACCCGGCCAGTCCGGACAGCACCCATCTCGCCGACGCGACGGCGTTCTTCTACCAGCCGCTCCCTGGCCGATCCTCGCCGCTGCGCGAACCGGGTGGCGCCGCGGACCTCGGCCCGGTGGGTACCGACACCGCTCTGGTCGCGGCCATCCCGCGGCAGGAAGCCGAATGAGGCTCGCAGCCTCCCCCCTGGCGTGACGTCTCGTCCCCTGGCGTGMCGTCTCGCCTCGTCCCCACCGCCCGCGGTCGCGGGCACGGGCGCCCCGTCTACGGACGGATACCGGCGGCGCGGGAGGCGGCCGAAGACGCGGGGGGCTGAAAGCGGGGACGGCGAGTGCCCGGGGGTCGGAACGGCGCGACATCGGGGCGCCGATGGCAGATCCACAGCCCATCCGCGGACGCCGGATCCGCGGACGTGGACGTCGGCGGGACCGCGGGCCGCGGTGGCGTCACGGATGCCTCTGGGGTCACGGGCACCGGCGGGGTCACGGACGCAGGCTCGCCGGCCCCTGCCAGCGCGGGGGCGGCGGGCTCACGCGGCGCCGGCGGATCGCAGGCGGGGAGCAGGAGGCTGACGGCGGTGCCGACGCCGACCGTCGAGGAGATCCGAGCCTCGCCACCGGCCTGGGCGACGACGTCGCGCACCACCGCGAGGCCGAGGCCCGTGCCGGCGTCCTCCGGCTTGGTCGTGAAGAACGGCTCGAACGCCCGCGCCTGTGTCGCCGGCGTCATCCCGGTGCCAGTGTCGGTCACCCGCAGGCTCACGAAACGCCGTCCAGGCATACCCGCGACCGCGGGCACGCCAGGGCCACCAGCCGCCTCGACGGCTCCCGCCAGCGGCCCGGAGGGCGCGGCCGCTTCCGGCGGCCCGTCGAGCACGACGTTGCCGGCCGTCATCGTCAACGTGCCGCCGTACGGCATCGCGTCGCGGGCGTTCATCGCCAGGTTGATGATCGCCTGCTCCAGCCTCACCGGATCCGAGCACACGAGCCACAGGTCGTCGTCGAGCTCGACCCGGACGTCGATCCGCTCACCGAGCGGGCGGCGCAGCATGCCGGCCGTCTCACGGACCACCGCGCGCAGGTCGACGGCCCCGACCTCCGCCGGCTTGCGGCGCACGGCGGCCAGCAGCTGGGCGGTGAGCTCGGCCGCCCGCTCGCCCGCGTGCTGGATCTGCGCCACGTCGCGGCGCATCGCCTCCCAGTCGACCTGGCCGGTCGGGCCAGCCGGCCCGGCGGTCCCCACCGGCTGCCCGAAGCGGCCGGCCGACACCGCGGCGCCGCCGGGAGAGGTGGAACGGGCGGCCGCGGCATCCCGAGCCGCCTGATCCGCCTCGGCGGCCGAGTCGAGCGCGTCGGCGACGAACACGGCGTAGTTCCTGATCACCGACAGCAGGTTGTTGACGTCGTGTGCCACGGCGCCGGCGAGCTGCCCCAGGTTCTCCAGCCGGCCCGGGTCGCCTGGGTCGTCCGTCTCGGCGGCGTCCCGGCGAGCCCACGCCGCGTCGTCGGCGGTGAGCGAGGCCCGCGAGCGGTCCACCGCGTGGTCCTCCTGGCGGCCCTCCCGAGTCGGCCCCGCCGACCCGGCGGGAGCCTCGGGCTTGTCGGGCTCGTCGGGCTCGTCGGGCTCGTCGGGCTCGTCGGGCTCGATCGAAGCGGCCGTGCTCGCCGTCGCGGCGCTCGCCGTGGCCGGGCTCGCCGTGGCCGGGCTTGCCGAGGCCAGGCTCAACGTCGTCGTGGCTGTCGGCGCCGGCGGTGGGGTCACCGGCAGGGAGGTGAGCTCGACGGCGACGGAGAAAGGCGAACCATCCTGGTGAAGACCGACGCCGGTAAGTCCGGTGGAGACGATCGCTTCGACAGGCTGGCCGACCAGGTCATCGTTGGCATAGCCGAACAACGCGGCGGCGCGAGCGTTCACCGCGGCAATTTTGCCATCCGCGCCCACCGCGACCGCTGGGTCGGGAACCGTCTCCAGCCAGCCACGAGCGGCGTGGTTGGTCTCGCTGTTCAGCGTCACCACCCCGATGTCACCACCCCGATGCGGTCCTGGTCTACGCGGTCGACTCCGGCTGCTGACCTCGGCCAGATCCAGGCGATCCGTCACGTCCATCCGGGGGATATCCACTGCCCCGGGCTCTCTGCCGGAGCGTAGCGCGCCTGCTACGCCAGAGCGCGGGCTCGCGAACGACCTTGGGCCGATACCGCACTCCCGTGCCAGCTGGAGAGCATACCCAAGCATGGGACAATTGCCCTATTACGCCGATAGCATCCCTAAACTGCCCTCAATTTGCTCTAATCGTCACTAGCCCATCCAGGTGACRCATCCGGCGCTACCGCGTGCCGGAGCCCGCGCCGGTTACCGGCTGTCGTTCTTGCCTGATTCCCCTGGTCCCAAGGGAAGCGCGCGGCTGGTGGGTCGCCAGCCGCCGGAGCCGGCACTCACAGGCCATCCTCAAGAAGAGTGTGGTGCTGGCACCACCGTGCCGGTGGTTCCACCGCCCTGTGCATCGGGTCACCAACAGGGCTGAATTGGCACCATGGAGCAGATCGGGGTGCTGCTAGCGGACGACAACCTGATCGTTCGCGCCGGGGTACGAGCGTTGCTCACCCAGGTGGCTGGGTTGACCGTGGTCGGCGTCGCCGCCGATCGCGACGAACTTGTCCAACTCGCCCGTACCCGCCGGCCGCGGGTCGTGGTCACGGACATCCGTATGCCRCCAACGTTCTCGAAC
Source organism: Pseudofrankia asymbiotica (assembly GCF_001983105.1). GTDB lineage: Bacteria > Actinomycetota > Actinomycetes > Frankiales > Frankiaceae > Pseudofrankia > Pseudofrankia asymbiotica. The sequence goes on from NZ_MOMC01000053.1 coordinate 37,980, forward strand.
GAGGGAATCGAAGCGGCCCGTGAGATCCGCCAGCACGCGCCTGGGACCGGAGTGGTGCTGCTCTCCCAGTACGACGAGCCGGAGTACGCGGTCGGCCTGCTGGCGGGTGCCGACGCCGGTGGCTGTGCCTACCTGCTCAAGGAGCGCCTGGCCGACCCGGAGATTCTGGTGCGGGCCATCCGGGAGGTGGCGGCCGGTTCGTCGATGCTCGACCCGGAGATCGTCGCCGCCGTGCTCRGCCCGGTTCGCGACGCGAGCGACCTCAGCGAGGACCAGGCGCGGCTCCTGCGCGATGTCGCCGAAGGCCGGTCGATCCGGGCGATCGCCGAGCGCCGCGGCGACACCCCGGAGGCGGTGAACACCGCGATCGACGCGACGCTGCTCCGCCTGGCCCAGGGAGCCAGCAACGGCCGGTCCGGGGCGCTGCGGCAGCTTCGGCTGCTGCATGCCGCGATCGTGCGCCGCGAGGAGCAGGGCGAGGCGCTGTCCCGGCTGCTGCCCGGCGGCCTCGCCGAGAAGCTGCGGTCCGATGCCGGCGCCGGCCAGCGCACCGAGCGCCTCGTGGTCACCGTGCTGATGTCGGACATCCGCGGCTACACCACGATCGCCGAGCGGACGGACCCCATGGTGCTGGCGGGCCTCCTCGACGCGCACCGTCGCGAGATGAACGCGGCGATCCTCGACGAGGGCGGCACCGTCCTGCAGTACGCCGGCGACGCCGTCATCGCCGTCTTCGGCGCTCCCTACCCGCAGGACGACCACCAGACCCGGGCCGCGCGGGCGGCGGCCGCGATGCACGTGCGCCAGCGCGCCCTCAACGTCCGCTGGGAGCTGGAGGGGCTCGCGCCGTTCGGCCTGGGCATCGGGGTGAGCACCGGCGAGGTCGCGGCCGCCCTGCTCGGCTCCGACGCGCGCCGTGAGTACACCCTGGTAGGCGACACGATGAACCTCGCGGCCCGGCTCCAGGCGTTCGCCGGCGCCGGCCAGACGGTCCTGTCGGAGCCGACCGCCAGCGCGCTGCGCGGCGAGTACGGCGCCCGGCTCGTGCCCCTGCCCCCGATGACCGTGAAGGGCCGGGCCGGCTCCGTCGCGGCCTACCTGATGGACGTCCAGGCCCGTATCCCCAGCCAGGCCTCGCGTCAGCCGTCGGCGCCAGAGCCCATGCTGGCCCAGTCCCCGACCCGCCGGCCGGTCCCCGCCCTGCCCCAGCCCGCGGCGCTCGCCCCCGCGCCGGTGCTCGCGCCGGCCGCGGCGCTCACCCAGCCGGCGGCGAAGGCACCGGCGCTGGCCGTCGCCGCCACGCCCAGCGCCCATCCGTTCCCGCCGCTGAGCCCCCGTTCCCGCGCCGCCGCGCCCACCTGCCCGGCCGCCTGAGGCCGGTACCCGGAGACGCCGTCCCCCTGGCCGCCGAAGGAGCGCGGCGGGGGAACGGCGCGGGAGAGGAGCGCGGCGCGGGAAAAACGTCAACGGCCGCCGGCGATGTCCAGGAGCGTGCCGACGACGTAGGAGGACGTCTCGGGGAGGCAGAGCCAGAGGATCGCGGCGGCGACCTCGGCCGCGGTGCCGGCCCGGCCGACAGGTGCCATGGCGCCGACCTCGGCCGCCCGGTCCGGCTGGCCACCGCTGGCGTGGATCTCGGTGTCGATGATGCCGGGGCGGACCGCGTTGACCCGGATCCCCTCGGCCGCGACCTCCTTGGCGAGGCCGATGGTCATCGTGTCGACGGCGCCCTTGGAGGCCGCGTAGTCGACGTACTCGCCGGGGCTGCCCAGCCGAGCGGCGATCGACGACACGTTCACGATCGCGCCGCCGCTTCCCCCGTGACGGGTGGACATCCGGCGGACGGCGGCGCCGGCGCACAGGAAGGCGCCGACGACGTTGACCGCCAGCATCCGTTCGAGCCGTTCGACCGTCACCTCGTCGACGCGGGCCCGGCGGTCGACGATCCCCGCGTTGTTGACGAGGACAGTCAGCGGCCCGAGCCGGTCGGCGGCGGCGAACAGCGCCGTCACGTCATCGGCCGAGGCCACGTCCGCGCGCACCGCGACGGCGCGCGCTCCGGCCGCCTCGCAGGCGGCCAGCACCTCGGCCGCCGCCGACTCGTCCGCCCGGTAGCTCAGGCACACGTCCCACCCGTGCCGGGCCAGCTCGACCGCGGTCACCGCGCCGATTCCCCTGCCGCCCCCGGTCACCACCGCCACACCGCGGCGGCCCGCCCCCGACCCGGCTCCGGCCTCCACGCCAGCCCCCCGCTCCTCCATGCGCCACCCACCCTCGGCGGAACGCCAGTTCTCACTCCCGAGCGCAGCCTCTCACCTTCGACGCCGCGTGCCCGGCCAGGGACTGGCCGTGATCGGGCACGCGGCACCGACCGGGGGCGGCGCCAGCTGGCCGCGCCGGTTGGCGGCGTCAGCTGGCCGCGCCGGTTGGCGGCGTCAGCTGGTCGGCTTGGTGGTGGGCTCCAGCGGGACCAGGGTGCCGCAGGTGAGCTTCGTGGCGACCTGGTACTGGTGCTGGCTGAGCTTGGCCATGGCGAAGCAGGGTGGCGTCGTGGAGTGGTTGAGCGGCCACCTGGTCTCCGCGACCGTGTCCTGCACGTAGTAGGAGAAGTCGCCGCTGTTGAGCTTCTTCAGGAACGTGTCGGCGGTCAGGTCGCGGCCGGTCGCCGTCAGCGCCGCGACGAACATGTCGGCCGACCAGTAGCCGGCCATCGCCGGCAGGGTGAGCGGCTGGTCGGGGGCGTACTTCGCGAAGTCCGCCTTCAGCTGCCGGGTCGCCGGAGTATCGGCCTCCGGGACGGCGAACTGGAGCAGCGTGTGCGCGCCGTCGAGGGKGTCGAGGCCGGCGAGGCGCGGGTCGTAGCCGACGGCGTTGAGCGTGTCGCCCTTGTACCCGTTGGCCTTGAGCGCCTCGGTCACCTTGAGCGTCGACTCGAAGTCGCCGGGGAAGATGACCAGGTCCGGCGGCGCGCCCTTGTTCGACGTCAGGATGTCGTTGACGATCGCGGTCGCGTCGTTCAGGCCGGACAGCGGGATCGGCGACTTGTCGTAGGACACCGGGATACCGGCCAGCCGGAGGCCGCGCGCGACGGCGTCGACGCCGGCCCGTGAGGCGTCCGTGTCCAGCCCGACGACGGCGACGGCCTTCGTCTTCGCCTGTTCGATCGGGCCGAGCACCGAGGTGGCCATCAGGCCCCAGGTGGTCGCGTCGATCTTTGGCTTGTCGGGCAGCAGGCAGCCCGTGATGCCAAAGCCGTTCGCGGTGTCGCAGAAGCCTCCGCCGATGCCCCAGCCGAAGAACGGCACCTTCTGCGCGCAGAAGGTGTCGAGGAAGTTCGAGAACACCGTCGCCACGGGTGCGACGGCGAAGACCTGGTCCTGCTCGACCAGCGCGCGCGCCTGCTGGCCGTTGCGCGCGGGGTCCAGCCCGTCGTCCTTGACGCCGACGAAGTCGATCGTGCGCCCGGCGACGCCGCCGGCCGCGTTCGCGCGCTCGAAGCGCACCTTGGCGCCGACATCGATACCGGCCATCGAGCTGGTGGCCGGGCTGGTGATGACGGCGAGCCCGCCGACCTTGACCGAGGTGTCGGTGATCCCCCGGGTCGGGTTGGTCGCGGCGCCGGCGCACTGCAGCGAGGAGGCGTCGACCTTGAAGCCGTTCGCGTCCCAGCCCTTGGGCGGGCCAGGGGTGAAGTCAGCGAGGTTCACGGTCCTTCCGGGGTCGCCCGAGCCGCCGGACCCACCCGACCCGCCACCGCCGCATGCGCTGGCCGCCGCCAGCGCCACCGCAACCATGGCCACCGCGGCCGTCCGAACAGGTCGCATCGACCGCCCTTTCGCTGGAACCTCCGTGACACCCCCGCCCCACGGCCACCGTCAGCCACCGGGCGCGGGTCAACCGCCCGAATGCTGCCAATCGAAGGAACCTCGAAAAACGCCCAGCCGTGGTGACATATGTCGCTAAATCCGCAATACGCGTCCGGCCAATTACAGAAAGTGACGACATTGACGGAGGCTGGCGGGTCCTTCGACCCAWCCAACCAGGGTCCTTAGGCCGCCCTCTGGACGGATCCCTCGCGGCTGGYACGCCCGGATGCGGGTATGGACACAAGGAACGAGACGCACCTCACTAGCCCTTACACTTGCCTATGAAGTACGTCACAATTGGGCTCAGTCAGATCGGACAGATCGGACGGCGTAACCCCTGAGGAGGGGCCGTGGAGCAGGCGCAGGACCGAGCGGTCGCGACCGCGGTCGGGTCCGGTAGCTGTGTGATCGTCGGTCTGCGCGCGGGTGACCCCGGCGAGCTCGCGGATGTCCTGCTGGCAGCCGAGCTCGCGGCGCGGACCGGCTCGAAGCTGGTGGTCGTCGCCGAACGTGACCGGTGGGCCCGGTTCGCCCGCTGGACGTCCGGCATGTACTGCGCCTTCGGGATGGACGGTGTGGCGCAGGCGTCGCACACCGCCGAGCGCGCCGTCCAGGACGACCTCTACGAGCGGGTCTCAGGAGTGGTCAGCCTGGTCCCGGTCGAGTGGACGCTGCAGTGGGCGTCCGGCTCGGCCGCCCGGGCGGCCGTCCGCTACGCCCGCCGCAACCCGACGGTGTTAGTCATGTTCCGCCCGTCCCCGGGCAACAAGGCGGCCCGCTAGGACGGGGCGATGACGCTCCCCGGCGCGGCCTCTGCCTCCCGACGCGGCGGCCGCCGACGTTCAGGCCTTGATCGTCGTTAGCGTGTTGCCAGCGTCGCGATCTGGCCGTATTCGCGACGATGACAACACGGACCCGGCGATCACCCTGGGCGCGCTAGACGTGCGGGAGGACCTCGGCGGCCAGTAGGGCGATGTGGTCGAGGTCGTCCATGTCGAGGATCTGCAGGTAGACGCGGTCGGCGCCGATCCTGGCGTAGGCGTCGATCTTCTCGATGAGCTCCGCCGGGGTGCCGGCGAGGCCGCCCTCCCGCAGCTCCGGCACCTGCCGGCCGACCGCCTCGACGCGGCGGGTGACCTCGGCCTCGTCCCGCCCGCAGCAGGTCGTCAGCGCCACCGACCGCTTCAGGCTGCCCGGGTCGCGGCCGATCTCCTCGCAGGCCTTCCTGGTCTGGTCGAACAGGCGGGCGGCCTCCGCCACGGGCTGGAAGGCGGCGTTGTACTCGTCGGCGTACCGGGCGGCCAGCCGCGGCGTGCGCACCGGCCCGAACCCGCCGATGATGATCGGCGGCCGCGGCCGCTGGGCTGGCTTCGGCAGCCCCGGGCTGTCGGTGACCGAGTAGTACCGGCCCTCGTAGCCGAAGGTCTCGCCCGCCGGGGCCGCCCACAGGCCAGTGATGATCTCCAACTGCTCGCCGAGCCGGTCGAACCGCTCGCCGAGAGGTGGGAAGGGGATCGCGTACGCCTTGTGCTCGGCCTCGAACCAGCCGGCACCGAGGCCGAGCTCGACGCGCCCGCCGCTCATCTCGTCGACCTGCGCGACGGAGATCGCGAGCGGGCCCGGGTAGCGGAACGTGGCGCTGGTCAGCATCGTGCCCAGCCGGATGCGGCTGGTCTGGACGGCGAGCCCGGCGAGCGTCACCCAGGAGTCCGTGGGCCCAGGGCCCGGATCCCCGCCGCCGATCCGCAGGAAGTGATCAGAGCGGAAGAACGCGTCGAACCCACCCTCCTCCGTGGCCCGCGCGACGCCCAGCTGCTGGGCATAGGTGTTGCCCTGCTGCGGCTCGACAAAGATCCGAAGGTCCATGCCTTCCTGCCTACCACCGCCGGCGGACGCGCGGGTGTATAGGAGCCCGTGCTTTTCGCGACGCGACGACGGCCGCCGGCGGCAGGTCCGCCATGATCGGCGGCGGCCGGGAGGCCGGGACCGCGCGCGCCGACCGCACGACACGGCGCGGACGCATGACAGAGAGCCCGCAGACGGCAAAGCTGACCGACTGTGCGTAGTCAGCGGTATGCGGAAGATGTGTTCCGATTGAGGTCCGCGCTCGTCATCGCGGCGCTCGTCGCCACCGCGGCGAGCGGCTGCGCGGGCGATGGCGAGCCCGGTGCCGCCGCGGTCACCCAAGCCGCCGACAGCGGCGACATGGGCACGATGACCATGCCGGCCGGCGCGACGATGCCGCCGGCGAGCACCTTGGCGCCCACGACGGCCGCGGGCGCCGCCGGGACCGCGGCGGGCGGCGGGCGCGGCGTCTACGCCCACACCGGCGCGGGCGACCTGAGCCCCAGGGTCGCCGGCCAGCGCTCGCTCGTCTACGTGCCGAACAGCGACGGCGACTCGGTGACGGTCATCGACCCGAAGACGTTCAAGGTCATCGACGAGTTCACGACGGGCGCCAAGCCGCAGCACGTCGTGCCGTCGTGGGACCTGTCGACGCTGTACGCCACGAACAACACCGGCGACAGCCTCACGCCGATCGACCCGGTCACCGGAAAGGTCAGGGGCCCGAACATTCCCGTCGCCGACCCGTACAACATGTACTTCACCCCGGATGGGGCGTACGCGATCGTCGTCGCCGAGGCCGAGCAGCGGCTGGACTTCTACGACGCGCGCACCTGGAAGCTCCACCGCCAGCTGCCGGTGGCMTGTCCCGGCGTCGATCACATCGACTACTCGGCCGACGAAAGCTACCTGATCGCCACCTGCGAGTTCTCCGGGAAGCTGGTCAAGGTCGACTGGAAGAACCAGCGGGTGCTCGGCTACCTCACGATCGGCGGGATGCCGCAGGACATCAAGCTCGACCCTCAGGGCGAGGTCTTCTATGTCGCGGACATGGACCAGAACGGCGTCCACCTGATCGACGGTGAGAGCTTCCGCCAGATCGAGTTCATGCCGACCGGAAAGGGCGCCCACGGCCTCTACCCGAGCCGTGACGCCAAGGTGCTGTACGTCTCCAACCGCGGGGAGGGGACGATCTCGCTCATCGACTTCGCCACCAGAAAGATCGTCGACCGCTGGGAGATCCCCGGCGGCAGCCCGGACATGGGCGGCGTCTCGGTCAACGGCGACGTGCTGTGGCTCTCTGGCCGCTACAACCGCGAGGTCTACGCGATCTCCACCAAGGACGGCGGGCTGCTGGCCCGCATCCCGGTAGGCGCCGGCCCCGCACGGCCTGTCCGTATGGCCCCAGCCCGGCCGCTACTCCCTCGGCCACACCGGCATCCTCCGCTAGAACCAGCAGCCGGGCGAGGGGTCCCCGCCGATCTGCCATCGAGCCCGGAAAGGGCGGAACGCACAGAAAAGATCACTCCCGGACCTGGCAGATCGGTGGGGTAGCAGGAGGGGTCCCCGCAGATCTGCCTTTGAGACGAGACACGCGGAACGTACCGAGGGGATCTCCCCCGGACCTGGCAGATCGGTAAGGAAGCGGGAGGGCTCCCCGCCGATCAGGCCTCCCGCCCAGCAACCCCATGAATTCCTTTACCAGCAGCCAGGCGAGGGGTCCCCGCCGATCTGCTGCCGACACGGGCAGGGCGAAACGTGCAGAATCGCGTTCAGCCGGTGCATGGCAGATCGGTGGGGAAGCAGAGATCGGTGGGGAAGCGTATGAGCGTGCTCGATCGATTTCGGTTGGATGGGCGGGTCGCCATCGTCACCGGGGCGTCCGCCGGCCTCGGGGTCGCGTTCGCGAAGGCGCTCGCCGAGGCGGGCGCGGACGTCGCCCTCGGGGCCCGCCGGGAGGACCGGCTCAAGGAGACGAAGGCACTCGTGGAGGGCGCCGGCCAGCGGGCCGTCGCGGTACGGACCGACGTCACCGAGCCGGCCGACTGCCAGGCGCTCGTCGCCGCGGCGATGGCCGAGTTCGGCCGGGTGGACATCCTCGTGAACAACGCCGGGATCGGCACCGCCGTGCCGGCCACCCGGGAGACCCCCGAGGAGTTCCGCTCCGTCGTCGATCTGAACCTGAACGCCTGCTACTGGATGGCGCAGGCCTGCGGCCGGGTCATGAAGCCGGGCAGCAGCATCGTCAACATCTCCAGCGTCCTCGGCATCACGACCGCGGGCCTGCCGCAGGCGGCGTACTCCGCCAGCAAGTCGGGCCTGTTCGGCCTGACCAGGGACCTGGCGCAGCAGTGGGGCACCCGCAAGGGCATCCGGGTGAACGCGCTCGCCCCCGGCTTCTTCGCCAGCGAGATGACCGAGCAGTACTCGCCTGGCTACCTGGAGGCCCAGGCGCCCCGACGGCTCCTGGGCCGCACCGGCGACCCCGAGGAGCTGGCCGCGGCGCTGATCTTCCTCGCCAGCGACGCCGGCGGCTTCGTCACCGGCCAGGTCCTCACCGTCGACGGCGGCTTCTCCATCACCTGAGTCCGCGGGCGGCGGCTAGGTCTGCAGCGGCATGAGCTCGCGGGCGAAGTCATCCAGGAAGGTGGGCAGGCCCTCGGGCCGAATCATGGGGTAGATCACGAACTTGCTGACACCGGCGGCGACGTAGTCGGCGATGGACGCGCGGGCGGCGTCCCAGCCGACCGGGATGAGCACGCCGGGGTCGACGTCCGGGCGCCGCGCCCGGATGCCGGCCAGCTGCGCCGGTGGGATCTCGCCGAAGGCGACCCGCAGGCTCAGCCCGAAGTGCTCCTGATCGACGGCTCGGCCCGCCTCGGCCGCCGTCGCGTTGATGACCTCGATGCCCTCCGTCGCGTCGGCCGGGGTGACGAGGCTCGCGAGCCAGCCGTCGCCGAGCCGGCCGATCCGGCGCAGCGCCGCCGGGGCGGCGCCCCCGAGCCACAGGTCGAGCGGGCGGGCCGGCAGCTCGCCGATCCCGATGGCGTCCAGATGGAAGAACTCGCCCTGATGGGTGACGGACTCCTCGGCGAGGAGCCGGCGCACCACCGTCAGCGCCTCGTCGAAGACCTCGCCGCGGCGGCCCGGCGGCACCGGGAAGGCGCTGCGCTCGGAGGCGCGCGCCGGCCCCAGCCCGACGACCGGCAGCACGCGGCCGGGCGCGAGCGCGGCGAGCGAGGCGACCTGCTTGGCGAACACCACGGGGTTGCGGCCGGGCAGCACGGCGACACCGGTGCCGACCTTGAGCCGGTTCGTGCGCGCCAGCGCCCAGGCCATCCCCATCATCGGGTCCACGGTGCGCGACGAGAGCTGCTCGGACAGCCACAGCGAGTCGATGCCCAGCTGGGCGATCCGCTTGACCAGCCCGGACAGCTCGTCCCCCGGCGCCCCGGCGAACCCAACCCCGATCCGCACCTTCATATGCTTTCCCACCGATCCCTGCTTCCCCACCGATCCACTGCTTCCCCACCGATCCGCCAGGTTCCGTCCCACCGCCGATCCGTACATCCGGCGCAGTCCGACCACTTGGCAGATCGGCGGGGGCCCCGGCCCCACTTGGCGGATCAGCGGGGATCCCGACCCCACCAAACCTCAAAGAACCCATCGAGCTGCTGGGTCCCGTCAGACCGTTCGGCGCCGATTCGCGGCGTCCGACCCACACTAGGTCGGCAAGCCGCCCGGGAAGCGCGCTATTCCACGGCGTCGATCTGGGCGAGCTGCTCGCGGATGTCGGCGGCGAGCTGGCCGATGAGCGGCTCGCGCAGCACGTTGTCGTGGTTACCGAGGACCGTGCGCGCGACCGCGGCCCGGCTGGGGAGAAGAGGTGCCCACAGCCCGTCCACCGGGCGCAGGCCGCCGTCGGCCGCCTCCTGGGAGGCCTGCCACAGCAGCGCGCGGCCGGTCCAGGGCCGCGGCCGGTAGGCCACGGTGAGGACGCGGCCCTGGTTGAAGAAGGCGTCGTACTGGCGCATGCCGGGGAAGCGGACGACACCGGTCAGCGGAAGCCGCGCGAACTGGCCGGCCCGGTCCGCGACGACCCGCAGCGCGTCCGCCGGGCCGCTCGTACCCTCGCGCGGCTGGTGCGAGGGGCTGCCGTCGAAGACCGGCCCGGTCCACTCGCCGGCGGCGGCTCTGGGCCGTTTCGACGGCACGAGCGCCCCGCCCCTGGACAGGCGCATCCGGCCGGGCGGGGCGCTGTCGACGATGGTCAGCAGCGCGACCTCCTCCCCGGCGGCCCGCAGCTGGTGCGCCGCCTCGAACGCGACCAGGCCGCCGAAGGAGTGCCCGAGCAGCAGGTAGGGGCCGGCGGGCTGCAGCAGCCGGATGTGACGGGCGTGCCGCCGCGCGATCGCCCTGACCGACCAGTCGGGGACGCCACGGTGCTCGAGCCCGTGCGCCTGCAGCCCGTAGACCGGGCGCTCGCCGTGGAAGTTCGCCGCGAGCCCGAGCATCGCGATCGCGAGGCCGCCCGCACCGGCGAAGCAGAACAGCGGCGTCCCGGGGCCGCCGGTGCGCAGCGGCATCACGTCGGGGTGGCGCAGCGTGTCGACGCCGGCGGACGAGCGCGAGACGAGCGCGGTGAGCTCGGCGACGGTCGGCACCTGCGCGAGCGCCGAGGTCGGCAGCCGCACGCCCAGCTCGCTCGCCAGCCGGGCGGCGAGGTCCTGCGCGGCCAGGGAGTCGCCGCCGAGCTCGGTGAAGTCGTCGTGGATGCCGACCGTGTCCAGGTCGAGCACCCGCGACCAGATGTTCGCGACGGCCTCCTCCCAGTCGTCGCGCGGCGGGTCGCCGGCCAGCATCGGCGGCGCCGGCGGCAGCGCCATCCGGTCGACCTTGCCGCGCTCGGTGCGTGGCAGGGCGGCCAGCGTGACGATCGTCGCCGGCACCATGTACGAGGGCAGCCGGGAGCGCAGCAGCCGGCGGATCACCGCCGCGGACGGCAGGCTGTCCGGCGACGGCACGACGTAGGCGACCAGCCGGGGCGGGTCGACGCTCCGGTCCGCCGTCACGACGGCGTCGGTCACCTCGCGGGTGGCGAGCAGCGTGGACTCGATCTCGATCGGTTCGACCAGGTAGCCGCGGATCTTGACCATGCCGTCGAGGCGTCCGGTGATCCGCAGCAGGCCGTCGGGCCCGAGCCGGCCCATGTCGCCGCTCCGGTAGAAGGCGACGCCGTCCGGGCCGACGCCGAACCGCGTCGCCGTCTGCTCCTCGTCGCGCCAGTACCCGCCGGCCAGGTAGGGGCAGTAGATCACGACCTCGCCGGCCTCGCCCGCGCCCGCCGGACCGGCGGCCCCCGTCCCCGGCGGCGTTACCTGGGAGCCGTCCTCCCGCAGCAGCCGGACCTCCTTGCCCGGCAGCACCCGGCCGGCCGGGACGACGCCGCCGTCGGGGACCTCGTCGTCGCGCGCTATCAGGCCGAGCGCGGTGAGGCCCGACTCCGAGGAGCCGTAGGTGGTGATGATCCGTGCGTCGGCCGGCAGGTGGGGGCGCAGCAGGTGGACGTCACGGGCGTAGAGCGCCTCGCCGACCGCCTGCGCGTAGCGCAGCCCGTCGAGCACCTCGCCGTGGGCGAGCGCCGCGACGACGTTGCGCAGCAGCGACGGGGTGGCGCACAGGAAGGTCGGGCGTTCCTCGTGTAACCAGGCCGGCAGGTCGCGCATCCCGTGGGCCCTGGGGTCGTACATCGACAGCGTCGCCCCGCCCAGCAGGCTCCGGACGATGATGCTCATCCCGGAGATGAAGCTGTACGGGAGCAGCAGCACCTGGCGGTCGTCCGGGCCGAAGCCGACGGCGTCCTGGAAGAGCTGGTGGTGGAACAGGAAGGTGGCGTGGTTCCACACCACGCCCTTCGGGACCCCGGTGGAGCCGGATGTGAAGATCAGCATCGCCGGGTCATGGCCCCGCCGGCGGGGCGCGCGGGCCGCCGGCCGCGCGGCGGTGGCGACCGCGTCGAGATCGCCGCGATCGCCGGGGCCGTCGAGATCGTCAAGGCCGTCGGGCGTGCGGGCGGCCTGGGCCTCGTACCCGGCGCCGGGGCGCTCGCCGATCGGGAACGGCTCGACCCAGGAGGGAAGCAGGCTGGCCGGGTCGGGCGCCGCGTCCGACCCGTCGGCCAGGCCGCCGGCGCCACCGACGGTGGGCCCGGCGGACGGGCCCGCGCACACGCACAGGCCGGCGCCGGCCAGCTCGAGGATCCTGGCCATTCGCTCGGCCGGCAGGTACGCGTCAAGCGGCACAAATGGCCGACCCGTCTTGAGAATGCCGATCATCGCGACAACGGCGGCCGGGTCGTGCCCGAAAAGCAGCGCGACCGGGCGGGAGGCATCCGTTGTCGTGCTGGCGCGATCCAGCAGCCGGTTGGCCAGATCATCCGACCAGCRGTCAATCTCACCAAAGGTGAGAGTTCCTCTGTGTGAGCGAAGTGCCACTTCATCGGCACACTGGCGAGCGACGAAATGAACCGCTCGAGAACGTTCGCGTCCACCTCGTCCGCGGTGGTTGGTGGTACCCACACCCGCGGGCGCGTGACCTCCGGAGCCGCCGGTCTCGACGTCGCCGTCACGCAGGACCTCCGCCATTTTCCTGTTTCTTATTAACCATGGCCGACGGCTAGATATAGCACAGGCGGGTCATTGCGGAAACGACTTCAACTATCCAGTAACGGCACATTATGTTCCATCACGATGTAGAACATGAAGCTCACACACAACCGCCCGACGCCTCCAAACGCCAGAGCACGCAGGGAACATGTTTCGAGCAATTTTTGACGCGGACGAGCACTACGTCTCACCCTCAGCCGCACTCACCCGGTGCCCTCGGTCGCCCCGCGGGCGGAGCCGATCGGTCCGCCCCGGACCCCCCGCCCCGGACCCATGGACGGGTGAGAGATGTCGATGGACATGCGGGATCGATGGGGGAAGGCGATTGACCGACCACCGGCGGGGACCGACCCTGGATGCATGGGTGACATCGGCAAGCCGGAACGCATCGTCGAGGACGAGCCGATCTCCTGGCCGGATCAGGAGCCGCTGACCGTGCCGGCCGAACCGCTCGAGCCGGCGGAACCCGTCCCGGCCGGGGCGACGGCGGGCACCCGCGGGCGATGAGCCTGCTGGGCTGGCGGCAGTGGGCCGTCGACCGCGCCGGGCTGCTCCGGCCGGCCTGGACGCCCTGGACGCCCCATCCGCCCGAGCTGCTGCTGTGGCGACCGGACGGCCTCACCCGCGCCCACTGCCTGCGCGGCCCGCACGACGGTCCACCTGGAGAGCACGACGAGCCGACGGGCGAGCACGACGAGCCGCGCGGTGAGCACGCCAGGCCGCCAGACGAGCGCGACGGGCCGCCAGACGAGCGCGACGGGACCGGCTCAGGCCCCATCCCGGACGCGGAGTGCGGTTGCGGGCTATATGCCTGGCGCAACCCCGCGGAGCTGGCAGCGGCACCGCACCCCCGCTGGACGTCGCTACCGATCGTCGTCGGCGTCGTCCGGCTCGGCGGGCGAGTCATAGTCGGCCAGCGCGGCTACCGCGCCGAGCTCGGCTTCCCCGTCGCCGTCCTCGACTCCGCCGGTGTCGTCGCCCCCACCTACCAGCTGGCCCGCTACCGCGAATGGCGCGCCCTGGTCTCGGAGTGRCACTCGGACCCCTCCTCCGCGGCCGCCTAAAGCGGTCCCGACCGCGGCACGGCACCGGCACGGCACCGGCACGGCACGGCACCGGCAACGTCCATGGCCATGCCGGGCCAGAACCTGCCCAAGCGACAGGGTTACCGAAAGCGACCAATCCCCCATTACCGGTAAAGTTCCGGGCGACGCGTCGTGGGTGACGACGCGCGCGTGGCCTCGCTGGGCCGGTCTAGGGGTGATATGTCCGCCACCGACGAGCGTCCGATCTCCTCCACCCGCGAGGCGCGCGCCCCCTCGGGCACCGCCGGCCCGGCGGAGGCCCCCAGGCCGACGTCCGCCGAGCCGTTGTCACCGTTGTCACCGACGTCGCCGTTGTCGCCAGGTTCATCGGCGTCCGAGCCTGGCAGTCGCTTCCCCGGCTTGACGGGGCGCCGGCGGGCTGGGCCCGGGCATCGCCGCCGGTCACCGCGACGAGTGCCGCCCTGGCTGTCGCTGTCCGTCGCCTACTGCGCGCTGGCCGTGCTGATGCTGCGCTCGCTGTGGGGGGACCCGGGCGGCCGCGGCTACGGCGTCTCGGACGCGACGCTGTTCACCTGGTACATCGGCTGGGTCCCGCACGCCATCRGTCACGGGATGAACCCGTTCCTGACCGACCTGATCAACGCGCCGGACGGCGTCAGCATCCTGTGGAGCACCCCGGTGGTGCTGCTCGGTGTCCTCATCGCCCCGGTGACGCTGCTGGCCGGCCCGGTGGCCGCGCTGAACACCCTGCTCACGCTCGCCCCGGYCGTGTCGGCGATCGCGATGTACGGCGTGGCCCGCCGCTGGGTGGGAACCGGGCCGGCGGCGGTCGCGGGCCTGCTCTACGGCTTCAGCCCGTACATGGTCGGCGCCTCCCTCGGCCACCTGCACCTGACGTTCGCCCCGTTCCCGCCGCTGCTGCTCGCGCTGTTGCACGACCTGCTCGTCCGCGGCCGAAGCCCGCGGCGCACGGGGCTGCCGCTCGGCCTCGCCGTCGCCGCGCAGGCGCTCATCAGCGAGGAGCTGCTGGCGACGTCCGCGCTGGTGGGCACGCTGGGCCTGCTGATCCTGGCCGCCTATCACCCGTCGTCGGCGCTGGCGAAGGCCGGCCAGGTCGCGCGGATGCTGGGCTGGTGCGCGCTCGTCGCCGCCGTGCTGCTCGCCTGGCCGCTGGCGGTGCAGTTCTTCGGGCCGCACCGGGTCAGCGGCGCGATCCAGCCGCACGATGTCGCGGTCGCCGACCTGTTCACCTTCGCCGTGCCGACGCCGATGCAGTGGCTGGCGCCGGGCCGGGCGCTCGTCCACAGCCTCGGGTTCACCGGCAACGCCGTGGAGGTCAGCGGCTACCTCGGCGTCCCCCTGCTGGTGCTGCTCGCGGTCCTCGCCGTCCGGCTGCGCCGGGATCCGCTCGTCCGGGTCCTCATCCCACTGTTCCTCCTCGTCGCGCTGCTCTCGCTCGGCGGGCATCTGCACGTCGACGGCCGGATCACGCGTGTCCCGCTGCCGTGGGCCGCCGTCGAGGGGATGCCGTTGCTGGGCAGCGCGCTGCCGTCCCGGCTGTCGCTCTACCTGACGATGTTCGCGGGGCTGGCGCTCGCGATCTGGCTGGAGCAGCTCCGCTTCCGGCCGTCGCCGCGGCGCGCGGGCGCGGCGGTGCTGACCGCCGTCGCGCTGCTACCGCTCGCCCCGGCGTCGCTGCACGCCCGCGAGATGCGGGCGCCGGAGTTCTTCACGACGGCGGCGGTGGACGTGATCCCGCGCGGCTCCACGGTGCTGGTGGCGCCCTACCCGCGGCCGGACATACCGGCCGCGATGCTCTGGCAGGCGCACGCCGGCTACCGGTTCAGGCTGGCGGGCTGCTACTGCACCGTGCCAGCGCCGAACGGCGGGGCGCAGTTCCACGGCGCCGCGAGCCCGCTGACCACCGCCGTGCTGAGCGTGGAGGCGGGCACGCTGACCCCCGCCGAGGCGCTGGCACTGCCGGGCCTGCGTGCGGCGTACGCGGCGCTGCACCCCGACGCCGTCCTCGTCGGCCCGGCGCGCAACCGGGCCGCGCTGGTCGAGCTGGTAAGCGGCCTCACCGGCCACCGCCCGGTCGACGAGCCCGGCGACGTCGCGCTCTGGGCCGAGACCTTTCAGCCCTGAGGCAGTCCCTTCCATCTCGCGGCGGGCTTACGGTGACTCGGACGGTCAAAGGGCGTACCGGCGGCGCACGGCGAATGGTGTCTTTGAGTGACGATACGGATTCATTCTGTAGGCGCGAGTCGGTATGCCGACAGAGCTGGGATGGGTGCTGACGACCGGCCAGAGTAGACGCGAGAAGCTGTTCGAGACGGCTGCCCAGATTGCCGTCCGGGATGATGGAATGGCGGYGGGAATGCCCGTTCGGGCCGGAGGGGCGGGGAAATGCTCGCCCTCCGCGCCCGCGGCGGCACACGTCCCAACGGCGTTATGGGGGTGACGTGACGGCCGGTCCAGCCGCAGTCCGGGTAGTGGCGGGACGCTACCGGCTTCTCGCTCCGCTGGGTGCGGGCGCGATGGGGACCGTCTGGCGTGCCTACGACAAGCTCCTCGAGGCCGAGGTGGCGCTCAAGGAGATCGAGTTCGCCGGCGGCGTGCCCGACGAGGAACGCGCCGACCGGGTCGAGCGCTCGCTGCGCGAGGCCAAGCACGCCGCGAAGCTGCGCGCGCACCCGCACGTCGTGACGATCCTCGACGTCGTGCTGGAGKACGGCCTGCCCTGGATCGTCATGGAGCTGGTGGCGTCGCGGTCGCTGTTCGACGTCGTCCGCCAGGACGGGCCCCTGCCGCCGGCCGAGGTCGCCCGCGTCGGCCTCGCGATGGTGGACGCGCTCTCGGCCGCGGGACGGTTCGGTGTCATCCACCGCGACGTCAAGCCGTCGAACGTGCTGATGGCGCATGACGGCCGGGTCGTCCTCACCGACTTCGGGATCGCGACCGGCGACGGCGATCCGACACTCACCGTGACCGGTGTTATCGGTACCCCGCTTTACATGGCTCCGGAACGGCTGAACAACGAGCCAGCGACGTTGGAATCCGATCTATTCAGTCTCGGCGGCACCCTTTACTTCGCTGTGGAAGGTCAGGCGCCGTTCGCGCGGGAAAGCTTCAGCGCGATGCTCGCGGCGATCGTGCTCGCCCCGGCGCCACAGCCGCGGAACGCGGGGCCGATCACCGCCGCGCTGCTCGGCCTGCTGGAGAAGGACCCGAAGACGCGGATGCGCCCCGCCGCCGCTCGGCAGATCTTCCTCGACGCGATCCGCGCCGTCGACCCGAGCTACGTSGACGTCGACGCGACGGCCACCGCCCCGCGCCGCGTCCGCGGCACGACCGTCGACGTCCCGCCCAGCCGGCCGGATACCGACGGGCTCCCGGTCACGGATCCGCCCGCTACGGGCCGGCCGGAGCCCGGGCAGGTGGGAACGGGACGCCCAGCCGGCGAGACCGTCCGCCCCGCGGCCGGTACCCCGGTTCCCACCGGATCAGCGGGGCCTCGGGAGACCAGCCGGGACGCCCGAGTCGACACCGCCCGGGCCGACAGCACCTCCCGGGCCGACAGCGCTCGCTCCCAGCCGGCGGGAAGCCGGCCCAGGCCGCCCGCGGAGCTCACCGCCCTCGAGGAGGACGGCGCGATCGCGCTGCGCTGGGCGCCGTCGCCCACGCCCGGCGTCGTCTACCGGGTGTTCCGGCTGATCGCCGACCCGGCCGCCCCTGGGGGCTGGCGCTCCCGCGGGCTGGGCACCACCGCGGTCACCGAGCTGTTCGACGCCGGCGTGCCCAAGGGTGTGCCCTTCCGCCACCAGGTCGTCGCGACGTTCCGCGACGCGACCGGGCACTCGGGCGGCGGTGGCGGTACCAGCCAGGAGCTGTCGCCGGCCGCGTCGACCCCGGTCAGCAGCGTGCCCCGCATCCTGGTGCCCAGGGTGACGGCGCTGCGCGCCGACCTCGTCGACGACACGGTGGCGCTGTCCTGGCGGCCGATCCCCGGCCACAACGAGGTCGTCATCGAACGGATCTTCGACGAGTCGTCGTCCCTCCACGGGGCGATGCGCCGGTTCCGCGGCTCCGGCGGCCAGTACCTCGACACCGACGTCCAGGCCTTCGCGACCTACCGTTATCGCGTCTGGGTGGCCCCGCCCGTCGCCAGCGCCATGTTCGACCCGTCAAGCTGCGCCGAGGTGACCATCACCGCGGTGCCCCGCCCGCGTCCCGTGACCGACCTCGAGAGCAGGGCGACCCTCGGCGGCACCGCGCTGCGCTGGACGACGGCGCCGGGTGCCGTCGTCCGGATCTACGCGACCCCGGCCGCGACCGGGTCGGGCCTGTCCGGCACGGGGCCCTTCGGGCCCGTGGACCACGAGGTACGCGTCGGCTCGCTGGAGGGCCGTGCCCGGCTCGTCTGCGAGAGCCGACGCGGCCGGTACCTCGACACCGAGGGCGGCGCCGAGGTCGTCTACACCCCGGTCAGCGTGGCCGGCGACCGCGCCGTCATCGGCGCGGCCGTCATGCAGGCCTGACGGCCCAGCCGACCGGCGGACGGCGGGGCGTCGGGCAGGCGGGCAGGCGGGCAGGSCAGGCGGGCAGGCGGCATCGAGCCTGCTGGTGGGTCTCCGGCGGGCGCGCGGGAGACTGGGCTGGTGAGTGACGCGGCGCTGGTGCGRTACGAGGCGGTCGACGAGGCGACGGCGCGGACCGCGAGCCGGCGCTACTGGGAGGACGAGGCGAGCGCCTACCAGCGCGAGCACGGCGCGTTCCTCGGCGACGTCGACTTCTGCTGGTGCCCGGAGGGGCTGCGCGAGTCCCAGGTCCGCCTGCTCGGCGACGTGGCGGGACGCCGGGTACTCGAGGTCGGCTGCGGGGCGGCGCAGTGCGCCCGCTGGCTCGCCGCGCACGGCGCCCACGTCGTCGGCGTGGACATCTCCGCGGGCCAGCTCGCCCACGGCGTCGAGCTCGGCCGGCGTACCGGGATCCCGGTGCCGCTCGCCCAGGCCGACGCGGCCGCGCTGCCCATCGCCTCCGAGTCGGTCGACCTCGCCTGCTCGGCGTTCGGCGCGGTGCCGTTCGTCGCGGACAGCGGGGCGGTGATGCGCGAGGTCGCCCGGGTGCTGCGGCCCGGCGGGCGCTGGGTGTTCWCCACCAACCACCCGATGATCTGGTGCCTGCCGGACGAGCCGGACGAGGCGGGGATGCGGGTCATCCAGAGCTACTTCGACCGGCGCGCCTACCTGGAGCGCGACGGGTCGGGCCAGCCGGCCTACGTCGAGACGCACCGGACCATGGGCGACCGGGTCCGCGAGATCGTGGCGGCCGGGCTCAYGCTGCTCGACGTCGTCGAGCCGGAGTGGCCGGAGGACAACCACGAGGTCTGGGGCCAGTGGGGTCCCGTCCGCGGCCACTACCTTCCCTCCACCGCGATCTTCGTCACCGCCAGACCGCGGTGACCCGGTGACCCCGGTCGCCCCGGGCTCGGCACCGCCGGGTGAGCGGCCCGGCGTCCCAGGCTTTTGGCGATCGAACAAGGCCCAAGGTCCCGGCGGCGGGACCGATCGGTAGGCCGCGCAGCGGCGCGGGGCGCCCGGCGCGGCCATGGTCATGTCACGCGGGATCACCGCTGCCCACCGCACAGCGTCGTGCCAGGTCACCCAGGATGCGGGCTCCTCACGAACGGTCGCCCCAAGTGCCCGACTAAGGTGGTTGATGGCGAAGAGTCGCACTGGCACCACTCGACCCACGAGTGACCCATTCGACAACGCCGCACGCTTCCGCCCCACTTGGAGAACAACGAGCCGGCCTGCCGCAGGCCGATCCGGCTTGCCCCGTTATGTTTGGCCCCGCGTTCGCCGTAAGGGGCTGACTGTGTACCACGCCAACCTCACTACCGGGAGGAATCGCCCACGATGCGGCTCATCCCGGTGATTCGCCTACGTGCCGCGGTCATCCTGGCTGCTGGCGCGCTTGTCGCCACGGCTGCCGGTTGCTCCAGCAGCGGCGATGACGCGACCTTCACCCCGGCGGCGGCGGGCGCCCGAGCAAAGCCAACCATCGTCCCCAACGAGCTGCCACCGATCGGCAAGTTCATCAGGCAGTCCGACGGCAGCTCGGTGACGACGGTCAGCTCGGACTACCTGTTCGACGTCGGCAGCGACAAGTTGGTTCCAGAGGCAAGCCAGGCCCTCGCCGAGCTCGTGCCCACTCTGCGCGAGCACGCGGGAAAGATCCAGATCGTCGGGTACACCGACGGCCTCGGCGCCACCGACGCGAACCTGGAACTGTCCAGGCGCCGCGGCGAGGCGGTGAAGGCCGTACTGGTAGAGGACGGCATCGACGGCTCGGTCCTTCAGGTTGTCCCGAAGGGTGAAGAGGGCGCGCAGGATGGCGCGCCGGACTCCACCCGCCGCAAGGTGGAGATCGTCCTCAAGTGAACACCGAGAACGCCCGACCCCTCCGCCGCCTTGCGCTGGCCGTCGTCGGCCTGCTGGTTCTGATCCCGGCGCTGTCCGGCTGTGATCTCAACAGCCTCCTCGGCAAAAAGCCCGGCGACTGCGCCAGCTACCAGGAGAAGAAGAAGTCCGACAAGGCGATGCCGCTCCTGCTCATCCTGCTCGACCTGTCGAAGAACTCGGCGGCCACAGGCCAGCAGGTCGCGACGGCGCTGCGGCCATATGTCGACACCGCGCTCGCCAAGGGCTCGTACGTCAAGATGATCTCGAGTGGCGGGGCCAGCGCCGGGACCATGACATTCTCCTGTTTCTCCGCGGACAAGCCGTACCTGGTCAAGCGGGCGAACTCGAATCGGCAGACCAAGGACCGGGACGCGGGCAGCACCGCGCTGCAGAAGCAGATCAGCGAGGCCGTGCAGGAGACCCCGGTCAGCACGACCGGCAGCGTCACAAGCCTTCTCGGTGCCGTGAACGACGACATCCAGTCCCTGCGCAACACCCCGGACGTGAAGATCAGCGACATCACCGTCCTGGTCTGGAGCGACCTCATGGGCACGGGTGAGCAGGGCGACTGCATGAACCTCGACAACAAGCAGGCGACCGTGGKCGTGGCGGAGGGCATCGTCGAACGGTGCTTCGCCACGTCACAGATCACCGCCGTCAAGGACACCAAGATCAGATTCATCGGCGGTAACCAGGGCGACCTGACGCCACCCCAGCAGGATCTCGCKCGCTATCTCAGGGGCGAGCTATGTCGGCGGTTGAGCAATGACTGCAGCTAGCCGCCCGGCGGCCACCGTGAGCCGCGTGGTTTCACCCGCTTGGGTGATGCCACGCGGCCTTGCCGTCGGCGGGACCAAACCGGCCGCCACGGGCTACGCACGCACCAGGGCCACCCAGCCAGCAGCAGGCGCGCTGCCACGCCGCCTGTACGCCGCCGGAGGCCTCATCCCTGAGGGTCATGGACCGGAGGCACCGGTATGAGCATTTACGATCATCAGACCAGGCCCGTGAATGAATCGGCCACCAATCCGGACGGGTCGTTCATCGCGTCCACGCAGACGATGGCGCGCGGGAAAAAGGCCCGCGGCAGCGCCTTCAGCGAGGCCCGAGACCAGCACTACGCGCCGGCACTCATGCGGTCCACCGTCGTCATCTTCATCTGTGGCCTCTCGATGGTGCTGGTCGTCGGCTTCCTGTGGCTCACGATGCCGTCCTCGTCGTCCATCCGGGTCTCCGTCAGTGGTTCGATCTTCGTAACGGCGATCGGCTTCTTCCTGTCCGGCAACACCTTCCGGCTTCGTGACGTCCGTCGGCGCATCGGCAACCGCGCCCGGGCGGGCCTCATCGCGCCGATCGACGCGCTCTCCGAGCTCCCGCCGCGCGACACCATCCAGCGCCGCTTCATGATCGGCGCGGTCGCGGCGTTCGTGGGCCTGTCCGCGCTGGTCTTCATCGCGGTCTTCGCGAACGGCGATGAGGGTTCCGGCAGCGAGACGGCCATCGCCCCGATCATCGGGGCCATCTTCGCGATGCTGTGCTTCCTCGCCGGCAGCTACTCCCGACCGATCGACTGACGGCGGCGACGCCCGGCTGATGCGCATGCCCGCTCGACGACCGACTCAGGTAGTTCCCGTCCAGGCCGAGGTCCCCCGCCGGCCCCGCACACCGGCCAGGACAGACGCCCCGGCCCTGAACCACATCGACACAGGCACGAAGAGATACGGAAAGCGAGACCCAGGTGCTGCGCAGGGGTAACCAGCCGGGGAAACTGGCTAAGCAGCTGATCCGCCGGGTCGGGGACGCCGACATCGCGCTGGCCGGCGCCGAGACCCGTCCCAAGGTCCTCAAGACCCTTGAGGACGCGGAGGTTCAGGAGATCCGGGCCGCGACCCGGGCCGACGCGCGCTCCCTCGAAGAGGAGATCGCCGAGCTGCGCACCGAGATCGACGCTCGGGCGGAGCGGCGCGAACGGCAGTCCGAGCTCATGCGCCACAAGATCGAACAGGGCCGCCTGTGGCGTAGCGTCGGTATCCAGGAACGCATTCCCCAGCTGCACCTGAGCAGCGGCGCCCGCGCCGTCGTGCTGACCGTGCTCGCCATCCTCGACTTCTACGTGTTCGCGCTCGCCATGGCGACGGTCACCAACGTCGCGAACTACTCGGTCGAGTGGTTCGTCGGCGGCGTCCTCGGTCTCGCCATCTTCGCCATCGGGTTCGTGCTCGCGCACGCCATCAAGGCCCGGATCCTCTCCAAAGCGCAGCGCCAGTTCCTGGCCGCGGCGGACAAGGGCACTTTGATCATCGACCCCGAGATCCGGCCGCAGCTGGTCGACTCGCGGTCCTCCGCGATGGCGCTCACCCTGACCGGGATGATCTTCATCGTCATGCTGATCGTCAGCATCGGGGTGCGGATGAGCGGCGGCAGCGACGACCAGTACGGGTCGCTCATGGCGGTGTTCCAGGGCCTGATCCCGCTCATCAGCGTCGGCGTCGAGCTCTACCTGCACGACCCGACCGAGCGCGACGACCCGATGCCGAACTGGCGGGACCGGCGCCTCGAGCGTCACCTCGCCAAGGCGGAGCGGCGGCTGCGCGTGGTGGCCGCGCAGGTCGAGGCGCGGGTCGCCCAGGTCGAGAAGCTCTACCGCGTCGAGGAGGCGATCCTCGACGTCGAGCAGAAGGACATGGGCCTGCGGCACACCACCGACCTGGTCCTCAACGGCGGCCACATCCCGACGGTCTCCAGCAACGGCCGGGTGGCCGAGGTCGACCGCGACCAGCTCGAGAAGACCATCAAGATGGCCCGCAGCAGCCGCTCCTGACGTCTCGACCGCCACACCGCCACGACCGGCACAGCGGCTGGCACTGACCTTGCACGGCCAGCACGACGGCACCGGAGCACTCGGCCTGGGTGCCGGGACGCGGACGACGGTTCGCGCCCCGGCACCCAGGCTTTTTGACGCCCGGCGGGCGAGGCCCACCGCGCAGGTCGGGACATCGCGTCCCGTGACACCTCCCCCGGGCTCGGCCACGATCGTCCTGTGAGAGGTGGACGGATCGTGCTGGCGCTCGCTGGGGCCGGGACCGCGACCACGGTCACGGTCGTCGCGCTCGGCGTCTGGCTGCGGCTCGCCGCCTGGGACGCGCCAGGCGCCGACGAGGTGATGGCCTGGTGGCTGGCCAGCGCGGTCGCCGCGCTCGGATACGGGCTGCTCGGCGGGTGGCTCGCCGCCCGGCGGCCACGGCTGCCGGTCGGCTGGCTGCTGCTCACGTTCGGGCTGGCGCACGCGCTCGCGCTCGCCGGGCCTGGCTGGCTGGTGTACGAGCTGGCGGTCACGCCGGCCAGCACGTCGACGCCGGCCAGGGCCGCGATGTGGGTGGGCAACGCCACCTGGATGGTCGCCGTGATCGGCACGGTCAGCGTGCTGCCGCTGCTGCTTCCCGGCGGGAGCCTGCCGTCGCGGCGATGGCGGCCCGTGCTCGCCGCGGGGCTGGCGGCCCTGTGGTCCCTCTGGCGCCGCGGCCGCGGGCGCCCCGCCAGCGCCGACCACCCCAGCGATGCCGACCGCCCAGCCTCCACCGCCAGCACCTCCGCCAGCGGTGCCGCGGCCGAGCGGCAGCGGCGGCAGGTTCGCTGGGTGCTGCTCGGGCTCGCCGCGTCGGTGGTGCTCTTCGTCGCCGGATTCTGGCTGGGCCCGGTCCTCACGGCGCTCGCGATGCTGCCGCTGCCGGTCGCCTGCCTGGTCGCCGTCCTGCGCTACCAGATGTGGGACGTCGACCTGGTGGTGAGCCGCGCGCTCGCCTACGGCACGCTCACCGCCGCCATCGGCGCCTGCTACGCGGCCTGCGTCGGTGTCGGCGGCATCCTGCTCGGCCGGACCACCGGGGCGCCGCTGGTGGCGACGGCGCTGGTCGCGGTGTTCACCGAGCCGCTCGCACGCCGGCTGCGCGCCCAGGCGAACAGGCTGGTGTTCGGCGGCGAGCACGACCCGCACACGGTGCTGAGCCTCGTCGGTGCCCGGCTTCGAGCCGCCGAGGACGCCGACGCGGTGAGCCGTGGGGTGCTCCCCGAGCTCGCCGCCGCCGTGGCGAGGGCGTTGCGGCTGCCGTACATAGCCCGCGCGCTGCGCGCCGTCGCCGCCGGCGAGGTCGTCTTCAGCGCCGCGATCGCGAGCCGGGTGCTCGCCTGGTTCGCCAACGGCGGGCGGGCACCGCTCGCTCCGTTCCCCGAGCTCACCGACCGGGAGCGGGAGATCCTGGACCTGGTCGCCCGCGGCCTGACGAACCCCGCCATCGCACGCCGGCTACACCTTTCCGACAAGACGATCCGCAACCACGTCTCGAACGTCTTCACCAAGCTCCAGGTCGCCGATCGCGCGGAGGCGGTCGCCAGGGCGCGCGACGCCGGCCTCGGCACCGGACCGCTGTGGTCGGGGCGGGGCACTGGACGCGCTTGCCCCGTGTCGGGCGCTGAGCGCCCTCCCGGCGTGGTGCCGGGCCCTGGCATAGGAACGGTGGTGGGGCTTGGACCGGGCTGACGACGTGGCTGGGCTGGCACTGCGTCGATGCGCTGTCGCCAGCTGTGGTTAAGTCGCGCCTACTGGTCGCTCAGGCGGCGTCGCGGGGCGCCGCGTGGCTGGGCATCCGAGGCCGTGGATGTCTGTCGGCGTGGCCCGCGAGACGCGAGACTGGGAACCGACGGAGCCCGGCGCGGCTGGTTCCGGCCAGGCCCGCGGGTGGCAAGTGTGGCACCAAAGCGGCACCGGGTGCAGCATGTCGAATACGGGCATGTGGCGCAAGTCACCCACCGCCCAAGGGCGCCCGGAGGCGTCGGCGCGGCGACGGCTGTCAAAGGGGTGCACATGGTGGCGACGAGAGTGGCCGCGGCGACCGGTAGCAACCTGGCGGTGCTGGCCGAGCTCGCCCGCGAGCGGGTGGGCGACAGCACGTTGCTCGTGTTCGAGGACCAGCGCTGGACGGGCTCGGTGCTGGCGAGCCGGTCCAACCGGTTCGCCAGCGGGCTGATCACCGCGGGTCTGCGGCCCGGCGACCGGGTGGTCGTGTGCATGGCGAACTGCCCCGAGGTGGGGATCTCCTACAACGCGGTCTGGCGCGCGAGCGGCGTCGTAGCCCCGGTGCTGTTCCTGATCGGCGAACCGGAGCTGCGCCATGTKCTCGAGGACAGCGGCGCCCGGCTCGTCATCACGACACCGGAGTTCCTGGCGAAGGTGCTCGGCGCCGYCACGGGCGTCCCCACGGTGACGGCGGTCGTGCTCGCCAATGGCACCGCCGGCACCGCCGCGGAGACGAGTGGCCAAGGGGGCGGGGAGCCCGGCCGGGTGCCGCCGGTGCTCGACCTCGCCGAGCTCGAGAAGGGCGACGAGGCACCGCTGGTGGACACCTCGTCCGCCGAGATGGCCGCGCTGCTGTACACCGGCGGCACGACCGGTCGCTCCAAGGGCGTCGTGCTCAGCCACGACGCGCTGTCGGCCGCCGCCTGGGCCGCCCATCTTTCCCGGCAGCGGGACTCCGCTGACGACGGCCTGCCACCGGTGGGCCTGTCGCCGCTCCCGCTCTCGCACGTCTACGGGCTCACCATCAGCGTCATGGGACTGCACGCGGCCGGGCCGTCCACGGCGGTGCTGATGCGCTGGTTCGACCCGGTCGGCTGGCTGACGCTCGTCGCCCGGCACGGCGTCCAGTCGAGCGCGCTGGTGCCGTCGATGGTCCGGATGCTGCTCGAGACGCCGGTCGAGGAGTACGACACCAGCAGCCTGCGCAGGGTCGTCAGCGGCAGCGCCCCGCTGCCTCGCGAGATCTCGCTGGAATGGGCGCGAAGGCTGCCGCACGCCACGCTGTCCGAGGGCTACGGCTGCACGGAGGTGGCGGCGATCGCCACGTCGACGCCGGGCGGCGCCGTGCGGCTGGGCAGCGTCGGGCGGCCGGCGGCCGGCGTCGAGGTGCGCATCGAGCTGGCCGACGGGGCGGAGGCGGCGACGGGCGAGACCGGCGAGATCTGCCTGCGCGGGCCGTCGCTGATGACCGGCTACTGGAACGCGCCGGAGGAGACCGCGCGCGCCMTGCGCGGCGGCTGGCTGCACACCGGCGACGTCGGCCGGCTCGACGAGGACGGCTACCTCTACGTCGTCGACCGGATCAAGGATGTGATCATCCGCAACGGCTTCAACATCTACCCGCGCGACATCGAGGACGCGCTGCTCACGCACCCGGACGTGGTCGCCTGCGGCGTCGTCGGCCGGCCGGACCCGGCGCACGGCGAGGAGGCCGTGGCGTTCGTCCAGCTCGCCCCCGGCGCGACGGTGACGCCGGCGGACCTGGTGGCGTTCGCGCGCGAGCGGATCTCCGCGGTGAAGTACCCGCGCGAGATCAGGATCGTCGACTCGCTGCCGCTCACCGGCGTCCTCAAGACCGACCGCAAGGCGCTGCGCGAGCTGCTCGACAACTGACGTCGAAGCGCGCCGGGCCAATTCGGCCCGGCCCACACCAGGCACTTCCGTCAGGGTCCACGCGGACCCGACCAGGCACTTCCGTCAGGGTTCACGCTGGCCCTGACCAGGCAGTTCCGTCAGGTTTCGCGCGGGGCAAAATCGCCGGCCCTCCGCTGTCGACTAACCGACTGGCCGCTTTCGGCGAGCAATCCAGTAAGCCTACGATCCAATGTGAATTGTCGGATCGGCGCGGCGGCTGGTGATCTTATGGATGATTTTCGGGGTCAGACGGCTCTGGTCACGGGCGCCTCTTCGGGGATCGGGCTCGCGCTCGCGGCCGGGTTCGCCCACCGCGGGGCGGACATCGTGATCGCCGCGCTGCCGAACGAGAAGCTGGCCACGGCGGCGGCCTGGCTGCGCGCGCGCCACCCGGTCACCGTCCACGAGATCGGGATCGATCTCGCGTTCGAGGAGGGGCCGGACAAGCTGGCCGCGCGGGTCGCCGAGCTCGATCTCACGATCGACGTACTGGTCAACAACGCCGGCTTCGGTGTCCACGGCAACTACCACACGCTCGACATGGAGCAGAACCACCGCGAGGTCATGCTGCTGTGCTCCGCCGTCGAGCGGATGACCCACCTGTTCCTGCCCGGCATGCTCGAGCGCGGGCGCGGCACGCTGATCAACCTGAGCTCGGTGCAGGGGTTCCAGGCCGTGCCGCACATGGCCGTCTACGGGGCGGCGAAGGCGTTCGTGCTGTCGTTCACCACCGCGCTGTGGGCGGAGTACCGCGCCAGCGGCGTACGGATCCTGGCGCTGTGCCCGGCGCAGACCGAGACGGACTTCTTCGACGACCTCGGCTACCAGGTGGCCACCGGCGGGCGGATGCGCACACCGGAGGAGGTCGTCGCCACCGCCTTCCGCGGCCTGCGGCGCGGCAGGCCCCATGTGATCGACGGCTGGCAGTACCGGCTGTCGGCCAACGCCCCGCGCTTCCTGCCCCGGGGCCTCGTCGCCCGGATCACCGAGCGCGTCCTGCACCCGTCGAAGATGACCCGCCCCGCGCGCCCGCCCCGCCCGCTCCTCGTCGACGACGCCGAAGCGGGCGCCAACACCAGCGCCGCCTGACGGCCGGGCCTCAGCCCGTCCGCTGGCCGCCGCCGTGGCCGGCGGCGGTGGCCGTGGCGGCGGTGGCAGTGGCAGTGGTGGCGGCGGCGGGTCGGCGTGACCGGGGGGTCAGGTCCCTGGCGAGCTCGGCGAGCAGCTCGTAGGAACGGACGCGGTCGGCGTGACCGTGGACGTTCGTCGTGACCATCAGCTCGTCGGCGCCGGTCGCGTCGAGCAGTCGCTGGAGCCCGGCGCGGACGGTCTCCGGCGAGCCGACGACATGCGACGAGGTCGCCTGCCGGGCCGCGGCCCGCTCCGGGTCCGTCCACGGGTAGGCGGCGGCCTCCTCCGGCGTCGGGTAGGCCGCCGGGCGGCCGCTGCGCAGACGCATCATCGTCAGGCGGATCGGCCCGGCGAGCCAGTCGGCCCGTTCGTCGGTGTCGGCGACCAGCACGGCGGCGGCGACCATCGCGTACGGCCGCTCCCGCCCCGGCGAGGGGCGGAACGACGAGCGGTAGAGGTCGAGCGCCGGGATCGTGTTCTGCGAGCTGAAATGGTGCGCGAACGAGAACGGCAGCGACAGGATCCCGGCGACCTGGGCGCTGTAGCCGCTCGAGCCGAGCAGCCAGATCGGCGGCACCTCGGCGCGCGGGAAGGCACTCACTCCGTGCAGCCGGTGGCCCGCGGGGAACTCGGCGCCCGCGAGGAAGGTCGTCAGCTCGGCGAGCTGGTCGGGGAACTCGTCCTCGGTGAGCGCGCGCCCCCCGAGGCGGCGCAGCGCCCGCGCCGTCGCCGGGTCGGTGCCGGGGGCGCGGCCGAGGCCGAGGTCGATGCGGCCGGGGAACATCGCGCCGAGCGTGCCGAACTGCTCGGCGACGACCAGCGGCGAGTGGTTCGGCAGCATGACCCCGCCGGAGCCCACCCGGATGGTCGACGTCGCCGCGGCGACCTGGCCGATGAGCAGCGCGGTCGCCGAGCTGGYGATCCCCGGCATGCCGTGGTGCTCGGCCAGCCAGTAGCGGCCGAAGCCCAGATCCTCGGTACGCCGGGCCAGGTCGAGCGAGTTGTGAATGGCCTGGCCGGCCGTCACCCCACTACCTACGGGGACAAGGTCGAGCACGGACAGTGGCACCGGGAACGGCCCGGAAGACTGCGACGTCACGTCCCTGTGCAACCGCCGACCCGTCCCGGCCTCTTCCCGTGCCGGTCAGGTTCCCGCCCGGTCAGGTCGACAGGGCGCGGYCAGGTCGACAGGGCGCGGCCGAGAAAGGCCAGCTGGGCGGGGAGCTGGYGGCGCCAGAAGCCGAAGTCGTGGCAGCCGGTGGGGAAGCCGCGCTCGTCGGCGGCCAGCTCGTCGGCGAGCTTGTGGTCGACGCGGCTGAACGGGTCCGCGTTGCCGCAGTCGATCCGGTAGGCGACGCCACGCGCGGGGCCGGCGCCGAGCACGCGATGATCGTCGAAGTCGGCCGCCGAGTCGAACGCGCCCGAAGCGGCGTCACCATAGGAGCGCCACACCGCCGGGCTGCTCGCGGCGACGGCCACCACCCGGGTCGGATGGCGCCGGGCGAGCAACAACGCGCCGTACCCACCCATCGACCAGCCGTACGCGGCGAACCGGTCCGTGCTCAGCCCCTGGGCGGCGAGCCTGGGCAGCACCTCGCCGAGCAGCATCGCCTCCGGGTCGTCGCCGTCCGCCCGCCGGTGCCAGTAGGTCTCGTCGCCGTCGACCGCGGCGAGCGCGAACGGCGCCACGCCGGTGGCGGCCGCGGCCGCGAGAAAGGCCTGCGCCGAGAGCGGCCCGACGAGAGAGCGCGCCGCGTCGCCCCGCCCGTGCAGCACCAGGCACACCGGCAGCGTCAGGCCGGTGTCCTCGCCCGCCGCGTCACCGCCGCCCGGCGTCGCGCCGCCGCCAGCCACGCCGCCGCCACCTGTGGCGCGCGGCTCGTACCCGGGCGGGTAGGCGACGACCAGGTCGACCTCGCGGCGACGGGCGGCGCTCCTGAACGACGTGACGCTGACCGGGCCCGGCTCGACCGCCGGCACGGCACCCGGCTCGCCACAGCCCTCGACCGCCCGGACCAGCCGTTCCCGCCCAGGCAGCCAGCCCGCGTACACCGCGCCGCCGGCGGCCGCGGCCACCCCGGCCACGCCGGCGACCGCCCCGATCCCCGCGAGCACCACCCGCCGCCGGCTCGGCCGCCCGGCGGCCAACCCGCGCCGCCGCTGCTCCAGACTCGGCCGCGCCCGCGGCTCGTCCGCCACACTCGACCCCGCCCCAGGGCCTTCCTCAGGACCCGGTCGCTCTTCCGGTTCGTCCTCAGGACCCGGTCGCTCCTCCGGTTCGTCCTCAGGACCCGGTCGCTCCTCCGGTTCGTCCTCAGGACCCGGTCGCTCCTCCAGATCCGGCCGCGTCCCGGCCTCGTCCTCCAGACCTGGCCGCGTCCCACGCGCGTCCGCCGGATCCGTCCGTGCCTCCGGCTCGTCCTCCAGACCCGGCCGCGCCCCAGACCCGGCCGCCTCGCCCTCCACTTCCCTGGAAGCCATGTCCCAAATGTTCTCAGGCGCGCGCCCCGAAATCGCGGTTCTGGGCCGATCATCCGTTCTGGATCGCCTCGCCGGGTCTGGCGGGCTACCGTKCCGACGTGGAGATCGGCGATGTTCAGCTGGTCTGGCTGGCGATCGGGGTCGCGGTCGGGGTCGCGGCGGCGTTCGGCGTCCTGCTCCTGCTGCGGACGGTCCGCACCCCCGCGGGGCTCGGGACCACCGCCGAGCGGGCCACGTTCGCCACCCTGCACACGGCGTCGCTCGCCGCGCCGCACCTGCGGGAGGGGCTCGGCCCGGCCGGCGCGGCACGCGCCGTCCGCCACCTGCGCGCGCTGCTTGGCGCGTCGGCCGTCGCGATCACGGACTCGACCAGGACGCTGGCCTGGGACGGCCCGGGCGAGTCGCGCCACCGCGCGGACGCCGTCCGTCATGCCGCGCAGGCTCTCACCGCCGGCCGCGTCGCCGTCCTCACCGCGGATCACATCCAGGCCGCCGCGGCTGCCGCGGACGCCGCGGACGCCTACGAGAGCGGGCCGGCCTGCGAGAGCGGGGCGGTTGGTCAGGGCGGGGCGGTTGGCGAGAGCGAGGCGGCCGGCGCGGCCCGTGGGAGCGGGCGCTGCGACGATCCCGAGTGCCCGATCGGAGCGGCCGTCGTCGCGCCGATCACGAGCGGCGACGAGGTGGTCGGGGCGCTGCTCGCCTACGCGCCGGCGGTCGGCGCCGGGCTCGCGCGGGCGGTCGAGGAGCTCGCCCGCTGGGTCTCCACCCAGGTCGAGCTCGCCGAGCTGGAGGCGTCACGCACCCGGGCGGTGGAGGCGGAGCTGCGCGCGCTGCGGGCGCAGATCAGCCCGCACTTCATCTACAACTCGCTGGCCGCGATCGCGTCGTTCGTGCGCACCGACCCGGAGCGGGCGCGCGAGCTGGTGCTCGAGTTCGCCGACTTCACCCGCTACGCGTTCCGGCGCAGCGGCGAGTTCACGACGCTCGCCGACGAGCTGCGCAACGTCGAGCGCTACCTGGCGCTGGAGAAGGCCCGGTTCGGCGACCGGCTGGCCGTGCAGATCCTGGTCGCGCCCGAGGTGCTGCCGGTCGTCATCCCGTTCCTGGCGGTGCAGCCGCTGGTGGAGAACGCCGTCCGGCACGGTATCGAGGGGCGCCCCGGGGTCGGGCACGTCTCCCTCGGCGCGACGGACGACGGCGCGGCGGCGCACATCTGGGTCGAGGACGACGGCGCGGGCAGCGACCCGGAGGTCGTGCGCCGCATACTCGCCGGCGCGCACGTGGGCGAGTCGGTGGGCCTCGGCAACGTCGACGCCCGGCTGCGCTCGGTCTTCGGCGACGAGTGCGGCCTGGTCGTCGAGACGGCCCTCGGCGCCGGCACCAAGGTCAGCTTCCGCGTCCCCAAGTTCGCGCCCGGAGTCCAGCTCCCCTAGCCCGGCCCCCGGCGTGCGCCCACCAGCACGCAACCGGTAGATCACTGGTTCCGTGTCGTCGCGGTTGTGGATTCATCCAGATCACGACTGTGATGACACGCCTGCGGCGATCATGAATGATCGTGGACGTGGGCGGGCCTCTGCCGGCGCGGCGTTGACCGCGAGGAAGATCCGGCTGGCGAAGATCGGGCTATGGCTAGCGGGCGCCCCGGCGGCTACCATCCGTGATCATGGGTGCGGGTGCTGCCTCGGCCCGGCCGGCGTCGCCGGACCCGGCCGCCGACTTACTGGCCGCCGGGCCGCCGGCCGCGTCGGCGGCGGCTCCGGCGTCGGGTCCGCTCGCGGTGCTGGTGGTGGACGACGAGGCGCCGGCCCGTGACGAGCTCGCCTGGCTGCTGACCGCCGACCCACGGGTCCGGCTGGTGCGCACGGTCGACGACGGCGCCGAGGCGTTGCGGGCCCTGGACGCCGAGGCGTTCGACGCGGTGTTCTGCGATGTCCGGATGCCCGGGCTCGACGGCCTGGACCTCGCCCGGGTACTCGGCCGGTTCGCCGCGCCGCCGCAGGTCGTCTTCGTCACCGCCCACGAGGGGCACGCCGTCGACGCGTTCGACCTGCGCGCGACCGACTACCTGCTCAAGCCCGTGCGCCCCGACCGGCTCGCCGAGGCCGTGCGCCGGGTCGTCGAGACGATTCGCGCCGCCCGCCAGGCGCCTGGCGGGGCCGCCACCACGACCGCCCGGCGCGGCTCGGCCGGTGTCGCCGGCTCCGCCGGTGTCAACGGCCCCGCCGGTGTCAACGGCCCCGCCGGCCTCGGCGGGCCGGTCGGCGGGCCCGTCACCGGCCCGGTCAGCGGGCCGGCGCACGCCGTCGCCGCCGGCGGGCGAGCCGACGACGGGACGGCCACCGCCGAGGACGAGACCTTCCCGGTCGAGCTGGGCGGCGTCACCCGGTTCGTCCACCGGTCCGAGGTGCGCTACGCCGTCGCCCAGGGCGACTACGTCCGGCTGCACACCGCGGGCGGTGGGCACCTCGTCCGTGTCTCGCTGTCCACGCTGGAGGAACGCTGGGCAGCGGCGGGCTTCGTCCGGATCCACCGCAGCACCCTGGTCGCGCTCGCCCACGTGGACGAGCTGCGGATGGACGACGGCCACTGCACCATCCGGCTCGGCGACCGGGTGCTGCCCGTGAGCCGCCGGCACACCCGCGCGCTGCGCGACCGGCTGATCCGAGCGGCGAGCCTCACCCGTGCCCCCGGACGCTCCACCTGACCCGCCGCCGCCGAAGGCGGCGACGCCACCGCGCCGGGTACGGGTGACGGGGCCGCGGACCGCGTCCGCGCCGGGATCCCCATCTGATCCGGGGTCCCTCCTCGATCGGCGAAGCCGATCGAGGAGGTCTGGGGGCCCGGCGGAGAGATCCGGGGCGGCCGTGCGGCCGGTCCGGGGCTCGGCCAGCCGCGACCTTGACGAGCAGACGGTGCTCGGCGACGTCTACCTGCGTGGCCTGCTGCGCGACCAGCGCCGGCTCGCGATCGGTGTGCTCGTGGCGCTCGGGGTGGCGTTGGGCCTGCTGCCGGCGMTGTTCGCGTTCGTGCCCGACCTCGCCGCGACGCGCGTCCCGAGGCTCGGCGTGGGCCTGCCATGGCTGGTGCTCGGCGTCGCCGTGTACCCGGCGCTCGTCGTYGTCGCCAGGGCCTACGTACGCGGCGCCGAACGCACGGAGAGCGACTTCACCGACCTGCTCGCCGGACGGCCGGTAGGCCACGACCGCAGGCGCCGGCCGGCGCGCGCGGGCCGGGAGGAACCTGTCAGCGGGGAGGCACGCGAGGGCGAGGAGGAGGGCGGGGACGAGGAAGCGCGCCCGGACGAGGAAGGGCCTGGGGACGAGGCCGGCGGGCGGCCGTGACGGCGCCCGCCTGGCCGGCGGCGCTCGCCGTCGCGATGGTCTGCGCCGCGACCCTCGCCGTCGGCGCGCTCGGCCTGCGGCTGTCCCGGACGACGAGCGACTTCTACGTGGCCAGCCGGGTGGTCAGCCCACGCTGGAACGCGTCGGCGATCGGCGGCGAGTACCTGTCGGCCGCGAGCTTCCTCGGCGTGGCCGGGCTGGTGCTCGCGGCCGGCGCCGACATGCTCTGGTACCCGATCGGCTACACCGCCGGCTACGTGGTGCTGCTGGTGCTGGTCGCGGCGCCGCTGCGCCGTTCCGGCGCTTTCACGCTGCCCGACTTCGCGGAGATCCGGATGGGCTCGGCGCGGCTGCGCCGGGTCGCCTCGGTGCTGGTTGTCGGGATCGGCTGGCTCTACCTGCTCCCGCAGTTCCAGGGYGCCGGCCTCGCGCTGCGCGCGGCCACCGGTGCCCCGGTCTGGCTCGGCGCGGTGATCGTCGCCRGGGTCGTCGTGCTCAACGTGCTGGCCGGCGGGATGCGCTCGATCACCATCGTGCAGGCCTTCCAGTACTGGCTGAAGCTCACCGCGATCGCGGTCCCGGTGTTCTTCCTGCTGGCGATGTGGTGGAGCGACGGCGCCCCGGCGGCGCCCGCCGACGGCCACCCGGTGACGGTCCGGCCGGTCACGGTCCGCCTCGTCGACACGGTCCGGATCCGCGTCGACATCCCCACCGCGTTCACGATGTACGGCGTTCTGGACGGAGAGCCGGTCGCCGGCCCCGTCCGGCTCGACCCCGTCCAGCTCAGGCCGGCGGGGACCGCGGGGACGGCGGGGACGGCTGTGCTCTCGGCCGGCAGCACGGTGACCCTGCCGGCCGGGACGCCGGTGCCGCGCGCCGAGGCCATTCTCGGCCGCGGCGGCACCGGCGCGGTGCCGGCCGGCACCACCCACCGCGACCATGCCCTCTACCGGACGTACTCGCTGCTGGTGGCGCTGCTGCTCGGCACGATGGGCCTGCCGCACGTGATCGTCCGCTTCTACACGAACCCCGACGGGGGCGGTGCCCGCCGCACCGCCGCGGCCGTCATCGGGCTGCTCGGCGCCTTCTACCTGTTCCCGCCGGTGTACGCCGCGCTCGGCCGGGTCTACGCCCCGGACCTGCTGCTGACGGGGCGCACCGACACGGTGGTGCTCGCGCTGCCGGCGCGGGTGCTGCCGGGGGCCGCGGGCGAGGCGCTGGCCGCGCTGGTGATGGGCGGCGCGTTCGCGGCGTTCCTCTCGACCTCCAGCGGGCTGACGGTCTCGGTGGCCGGGGTGCTGAGCCAGGACCTGCTGCGCCACCGGACCCGCACCGGCGTCGCCGGATTCCGGGCCGGCGCGGTGCTCGCCGTCGCCGTGCCGGCGGCCGGCACGCTGCTGGCGACCCGGGTCGGCCTCGCCGACACGGTCGGCCTCGCGTTCGCCGTCGCCGCCTCCACGTTCTGCCCGCTGCTGGTGCTGGGCATCTGGTGGCGCCGGCTGAGTGTGATCGGGGCGCTGTGCGGCCTCGGGGTCGGCGGGCTGACGGCGACCTCCGCGGCGATGGTGACGATGCTCGGCTGGGCGCCCGCGGGGCTCGCGGGCGCACTGCTGGCCCAGCCGGCCGCGTGGACGGTGCCGCTGTCGTTCGCCGTGATGCTGCTGGTCTCGCTGCGCACGCCCGCCACCGTGCCTCCGGGCGTCGGGCGGGTGCTGACCCGCCTGCACGTCCCCGAGGCGGTCCGCGCCGCCCGCGCCGCGCCCGCCGCCGTCACGCCGGCCTTCGGCCTGCCGAGCCCGGCCGCCCGGCACGACCAGTCGGGCGCCGCCCGTCCCCCGTGACGGGCGGCCGTCCCTGGAGGGTCACTCGTCGGGGCACCGCTCGTCGGAGCGGCGTCCGTCGGAGCCTCGCTCGCCACGGCACCGCTCGCCACGCCACCGCTCGCCGCGCCGAACCGACCGCTCGCCGCCCAGCCTGGCTGGCCGACCGCTCGTCGCGCCACGCCGGCCCGCCGGGCGCCGGGTTCGCGCCGCCGACAGCAAGGTCCGCGTGGCGGGCTCCCATCGGCCCACGCCCGCCCCTACGGTGACGGCCGTCACACCGTTTGCCCGACGTACCCCCGACGTCCGGGCCGACAGGGCCAGGGGCCGCGAGCCGCGAGGCGGAGCGCGGCCCCTGGCTTCCAGCGGAGTGGAGGCAGCCGCGTGAGCACCGTCCAGTCATCCCCCGGCGAGGCCGCCCCTGGCGCGTCCGCCAGTGGGCCGGAGAGTTATCTCGATCTTCAACGCAGTCCCGAGTTCGGCGAGCTG
Organism: Pseudofrankia asymbiotica; assembly: GCF_001983105.1. Taxonomy (GTDB): domain Bacteria; phylum Actinomycetota; class Actinomycetes; order Frankiales; family Frankiaceae; genus Pseudofrankia; species Pseudofrankia asymbiotica. The sequence continues at coordinate 73,615 of NZ_MOMC01000053.1, forward strand.
CGCCGCGGCTTCCGGCGGTTCGTGTTCCCGATGACCGCGCTCTTCCTCGCCTGGTACTTCCTCTACGTACTGCTGGCCGCCTTCGCGTCCGGCTTCATGTCGCACAAGGTGGGCGGGAACATCAACGTCGGCCTGCTGTTCGGGCTCGGCCAGTTCCTGTCGACGTTCGTGATCACGGCGGTCTACGTCCGTTGGGCGGACCGCCGGCTTGACCCGGCGGCGGCCGCGCTGCGCGCCCGCTTCGAAGGGACGCAGGGCGAGGGCACGCAGGCCGGGAGTGAGGCGCGATGAACGCGACAAGCACGGTAAGCACGGTGAACCTCGCGGCCGACACCGTCGGCCGGCCGGCCGTCAACATCTCGATCTTCGCTCTGTTCGTCGTCGTCACCCTCGCGATCGTCATCCGCTTCTCGCGGGCCAACCGCACCGCCACCGACTTCTACGCGGGCGGACGCGCGTTCTCCGGCCGGCAGAACGGCATCGCGATCTCCGGYGACTACCTCTCGGCGGCGTCCTTCCTGGGTATCGCCGGCGCCATCGCCCTGCAGGGCTACGACGGGTTCCTCTACTCCATCGGGTTCCTCGTCGCCTGGCTGGTGGCGCTGCTGCTGGTCGCCGAGCTGCTGCGCAACACCGGCCGCTACACGATGGCGGACGTGCTGAGCTTCCGGCTGCGCCAGGGCCCGGTGCGCACCGCCGCCGCCATCTCGACGCTCACCGTCAGCCTGTTCTACCTGCTCGCCCAGATGACCGGCGCCGGCGGACTGGTGAACCTGCTGCTCGGCGTGAAGGGCACGGCCTGGCAGAACCTGACGATCGCCATCGTCGGCGTCCTGATGATCGTCTACGTGCTCGTCGGCGGCATGAAGGGCACCACCTGGGTTCAGATCATCAAGGCCGTCCTGCTGGTGCTCGGCGCCGCGCTGATGACCTTCTGGGTGCTCGGCAAGGCCGGCTTCAACCTGTCATCAGTACTCGGCGACGCGGCCGCGGCCAGTCCCAAGAAGGACGCCGTGCTCAATCCCGGCGTCAAGTACGGCCTCACCACCACCACGAAGATCGACTTCATCTCGCTCGCGATGGCGCTGGTGCTCGGCACGGCCGGGCTGCCGCACGTCCTGATGCGGTTCTACACCGTGCCGAACGCGCTCCAGGCCCGCCGCAGCGTCGCCTGGGCGATCGGGATCATCGGGGTCTTCTACCTGTTCACCCTGGTGCTCGGCTACGGCGCGATGTACCTGGTCGGCGCGGACAAGATCAACGCGGCGCCGGGGAAGGCGAACTCGGCGGCGCCGCTGCTCGCCTTCGAGCTCGGCGGGACGCTGCTGCTCGGCATCATCGCCGCGGTGGCGTTCGCGACGATCCTCGCCGTCGTCGCCGGGCTCACCATCACGGCGAGCGCGTCGTTCGCGCACGACGTCTACAACAGCGTCCTGAAGAAGGGCACGGCCGCGCCCGCGCAGGAGGTACGGGTCGCCAGGATCACCGCGGTCGTCATCGGCCTGGTGGCGATCGTCGGCGGCATTCTCGCGAAGGACCAGAACGTCGCCTTCCTGGTCGCGCTGGCGTTCGCGGTCGCCGCGTCGGCGAACCTGCCGACGATCCTCTACTCGCTGTTCTGGAAGCGCTTCAACACCCGCGGCGCGCTGTGGAGCATCTACGGCGGCCTGATCTCCGCCATCGTCCTGATCGTCTTCTCCCCGGTGGTCTCCGRGAAGGCCGGCAGCGCCTCCATGATCAAGGACTCGTCGATCGACTTCCATTGGTTCCCGCTGGACAACCCGGGGATCGTCTCGATCCCGCTCGCGTTCTTCCTCGGCTGGCTCGGCACGATCACCAGCCGGGAGCGCGTCGACGAGGCGAAGTACGCCGAGATGCAGGTCCGCTCCCTGACCGGCGCGGGCGCCGAACGCCCGACCGTCCCACCTCCCCGCACCGAGGAGGAGTCCCTCCCCGAACCGGTCTAGACCTCCCGCAAACCCGCCCAGCAGACGTGAATTGGGTGACGTACAGCGGCGGTGACCGTGCCGGTCGCGAAGGCCCGCCTCGCCGAGGCCCGCCACCGCAGTCGACGTGCGACGTGCATTGGCGACGTACAGCGGCGGGTGACCGTGCTGGGCGCGAAGGCGCACCTCGCGGAGGCCCGGCCCACAAGCGAAGCGAAGTGGGCCGGGCCGCAGCGAGGTCGCCGTAGCGCCCGTGAGCGCAGGAGGACGCGGCGCGGAGGTGTCGTCCGAGCCGCCAGGCGAGGACGGCGCCGGAGCGCCGCGCCCGCACGGAGCGAACCAATGTCACTGTCGCGATCCGGATGATGCGCCGGAAGGTCCAGCCGTGCGAACGTGACGGGCACCACGGATCTCCGCGTGGCGCCGGTCGCGGCGAGCGGGCCGGACAGACCCGGGCTGGTGGCCGGCGAGGCGGCTCGGACTCAAGGAGGAGCGCGGGATGGGCGACTACCAGCGGGTCTACGAGCAGAGCATCGCCCGGCCCGAGGAGTTCTGGGCCGAGGCCGCGCGCGCGATCGACTGGGCCCGCCGGCCGGAGCAGGTCCTCGACGCCAGCCGCCCGCCGTTCTACCGCTGGTTCCCCGACGCCGAGCTGAACACCTGCTTCAACGCCGTCGACCGGCACGTGGCGAACGGCCGGGGCGACGCGGTGGCCGTCGTCTACGACTCGCCCATGACCGGCACTCTGCGCCGCTACACCTACCGCGAGCTGCTCGACGAGGTCGCGCGCGCCGCCGGCGCCTTCGCCGCTCTTGGCGTCGGCCGCGGCGACCGGGTCATCGTCTACCTGCCGATGATCCCCGAGGCGGTCATCACGATGCTGGCCTGTGCCCGGCTCGGCGCGGTCCACTCGGTCGTCTTCGGCGGCTTCGCGCCCGCCGAGCTCGCCGCCCGGATCGACGACGCCCGCCCGAAACTCGTCGTCAGCGCCTCCTGCGGCATCGAACCGACCCGGCTGGTCCCCTACAAGCCGATGCTCGACGAGGCGCTGCGCCTGGCCGCCCACCCGCCGGCGCGGTGCGTGATCGTCCAGCGGGAGCAGCGGCGGTGCGAGCTGGTCGCCGGCCGCGACCACGACTGGGCGGACGTCGTCCCCGGCGCCACCCCGGCGGACCCGGTCACCGTCGCCGCCACCGACCCGCTCTACATCCTCTACACGTCCGGGACGACCGGCCGCCCGAAGGGCATCGTCCGCGACAACGGCGGGCACGCCGTCGCGATGGCCTGGTCGATGGCGAACATCTACGACGTCGGCCCCGGCGAGACCATGTTCACCGCCTCCGACATCGGCTGGGCCGTCGGCCACTCATACACCGTCTACGGCCCGCTGCTCGTCGGCGCGACGTCGATCCTCTACGAGGGGAAGCCGGTCGGCACGCCGGACGCCGGCGCGTTCTGGCGGGTGGTCACCGAGCACGGGGCGAAGGTCGTCTTCACCGCCCCGACCGCGATCCGGGCGATCAAGAAGGAGGACTCGGCCGGCACGCACCTCGCCAAGTACGACGTGGGCGCGTCGCTGCGGGCGCTCTACCTGGCCGGCGAGCGGCTCGACCCGGCCACCTACGAGTGGGCGACGAGCATGCTCGGCGTGCCGGTCGTCGACAACTGGTGGCAGACCGAGACCGGCTGGCCGATCGCCGCCAACCCGCTCGGCCTCGAACGGCTCCCGGCGAAGGCCGGCTCACCGTCGGTCCCGATGCCGGGCTACGACGTCCGCGTCCTCGACCCGGCCCACGCCCCCGCCGACCCGGGGGCGGAGAGCCCCGCGGCCGGCGTGGAGCTACCGGCCCGCACCGAGGGCGCGATCGCCATCCGCCTGCCGCTGCCGCCGGGCACCCTGCCGACGCTGTGGGGCGACGACGACCGCTACGTGTCGTCGTACCTGTCGACGTTCGACGGCTACTACCTGACCGGCGACGGCGGCTACGTCGACGAGGACGGCTACCTGTACGTCCTCGGCCGCACGGACGACGTCATCAACGTCGCCGGGCACCGGCTCTCGGCCGGGCAGCTGGAGGCGGTGCTCGCGGCGCACCCGGCGGTCGCCGAGTGCGCGGTCGTCGGGGTCGCCGACTCGTTCAAGGGCCAGGTCCCGCGCGGGCTGGTGGTCGTGAAGACCGGCGCGAGCATCGACCCGGCGGTCCTCGCCGGCGATCTCGTCGCCCGGGTGCGCGCCGAGATCGGCCCGGTCGCGTCCTTCAAGCGGGTCGATGTCGTAGCCGCGCTGCCGAAGACCCGCTCCGGCAAGATCCTGCGCCGCACCATGCGCGAGATCGCCGACGGCCGCTCCCCCGCCGTCCCGTCGACCATCGAGGACCCAACGATCCTCGACGCACTGCGCCCCATCCTGGCCCCCGCCCCAACCGCCTGACCCCAACCACGGTTCCGTGTCGGATAGGCCTGCCTATAGCCGTGCCCATCCAACACACATCGATGGCGGTGCCGCGGAGCGTGTCGGGTCAGCCTGTCTATAGGCGTGCTTGTCCAACACGCTTCGCGGGTGGAGGGTGTCTCGCCTGTGGGGGCTCCGGGGCGGGGCCTGGGCCGTCTACCTCGGTCGGTCGCGTTCGCCCGCCAGCGGCCGGCTCAACCGTGGCGACGCGGCTACCAGGTGTGACCTCGGCGGGGCGTGCGCCCGGGTCAGTCGCCGACGGCGGCCAGGTAGTCGTCGGCCAGCTCGTCGAGGTCGTCCGTCGGGTAGTCGAGCTCGACGCGGATCCGGCGGCGGCCGACGAGCAGAAGGTCGAGCATGAACTCGGGGACGTCGGCGTTCTCGCAGCGGTGGTAGCCCATGGTGAACCAGGTGTGCGCGTCGACGAGCAGCCCGCCCACCTCCAGCGACTCGGCGACCGCGGCGTAAAGGTCCGGGTCCTTGCTGCGGCTGGCCTTCAGCTCCCGCAGCAGCGCCGAGGCGTCATCCCGCCGGCCCACGCGCAGGAACGCGTCGTGCAGCCACACCCGAGGGTCCATCGCRTCGCTACCGCCGTCGGCGATGGCCTCCTGGTAGCACCTGATCGCCGCGTCCCAGTCCTCGGCGAGCCCGTGCTGGCTGCCAGCCTCGACGAGCAGCAAGGCTCGGTTGATCTCCTCAGTGTGCCGCTCCGGCTGGCCGGCCAGTTCCTCGAACCGCGCGGCCGCGGCCCCGTGCCGCCCATCCCGCGCCGCTCTGGTCGTGATCTCGTCAACATCGTCGTGACTGAGCATGCCCCATTCTCGCGACCGCCCCGCCACCGTCAGCCGCCACCCAGGCCCGCGCGTCTTCCCGGCGGGGCAGGACACCGGCTCGTCGATGGCGGGCCGTCACTCGGCGCCGGGATCCCAGGCCGAGATGATGTTCTCGGGGCCCCAGGCGAGTGTGAGGTCTGGAGCCGCGTCGGGGGTGACACCGGACAGTGAGACAGCGGCCAAGGCCGTCGTGCCTGGGGCGAAGCCGGGGATCTGGACGGCTGCGCGGTGGAGGGAGGCCAGGTCGTGGCGGTCGAAGGGGGTGCCTACTAGCCACTTGATGGAACCGGCGACGAAGATCTCACGGGCGACTGGTGCGCGGTCGGCGCCGACGAGGTCGACCTCGGGGTCGAACTGACGGTTCCACCAGCCTCCGACGGCCTCGACCTCGGGCCAGGGAGTCTCGCCAGTCGCGCAGGCAAGAGCGAAGGCCTCGCGGATCAGCGGCTCCACAGTCCTGCCCCGCCAGGAGGGCCAACGGCGCGCGACCAGCTGCGCCGCGGCGGCCGGGCGGCCTCGGCCGGCAAGTTCCTGAGCCGGCCGGAGCGCGGCCAGATACAGCCGTAGGTTGCTGTCGGCGACCCGGTAGAGCGCCGGACGGCCAGACTTGGTGGAAAGCGGCTCGTCGACCGCCAGAACCTGCTTGTCCTCGACCAGCCTGTGTAGCAGGGGCGAAAGCGTGCCGGACGGTACCGCCCCGATACGGCCGCCAGCCGCGGCCGCGATGTTCGCATGCGTGCGGTCGCCGCTGCCAACCGCTTCCAGTACCCGTCTTGCCTGGTCGGGTGCCGGAAACTCGGCGAGCAGCGCCAGTTCTGGCACGCTCACCAAGGGGGACGCCGGGTCGGCTACCTCGGCCTTGAGGAAGGCCTCTGGCGATGTTCCCGGCGGCCAAGTGCGCAGGATGCCTGGAAGGCCGCCGGTGATGAGATKGGCGTCGATGGCGTCCGCCGCGCCCAGTCCGAGCGCCTGGCCGGTCTCCGCCGGGTTCAGCGGGCCGAGTCGGAGATTGTCGGCGCGACCGTAGAACGGCCGGTCGTATGCCGTCAGCCGTTCCATCATGTGCAGATCGCTGCCTAGGAGCAGCAACAGAACCGGGCGGCTCGACAACAGCCGGTCCCAGGCGGTCTGCAGCGCACCGTCGAACACGTCGTCCTGTTCGGCGAGCCAGGGCAGTTCGTCTAGGACCACAATCGTGGGCTGGTTCGGCAGCGCGGCGGTCAGCGCACGCCACGCCTCGGACCAGCCGCCGGCGATCTGGTCCGGGATCAGCTCCCGGGCGCTTTCCGAGGGCAGCGATGACTCGCGAAGCCCAGTAAGGAGCGCACCGATCGCCTCGACCGGGGACGCCCCCTTGGTCGCGGCGAAGTAGAGATAGGGGACACCCGTCGCGTCGCAGAACTCCTGCACCAGCCGCGACTTGCCCACCTGCCGCCGGCCTCGGATCRCCAGGGCGTAGCCCGTGCCCGACGCTTCGACCCGGGCGAGACGCTTGCCCAGCAGCGCCAGTTCGACCGTCCGCCCGACGAAGCCCGAAGTTGCCGGCATCTATGTAGCCTCCATCTATGTAGATGCCATCTACATAGATGGACGCTACTCGCCTGGCGCCTTCAGCGGGTGATGCGTCGCCACGATCCAGCCGTGGCGCGGTGCTGGTCGGCGGTGGTCAGTGGGACAGGCGAGCAGGAGCCAGACGACGGCGTTGCCGAGGGCGCCGCTGTAGCTGCCGACGTCCTCCAGGAGGGAGCCCGAGCGGAGCACTCAGCCAAGTCCCTCACGAGTCACAAGGCGTGACTCAGAAGGCGCGGCCTTCCCCGCGGTAGGTCGGGACGGCTCGGACGGAGCCGTCGGCGCCGACGAGGTGCAGCGCGTTGACGTGCTCGCACAGCTCGCCAGCCTTGGCGTGGCGGAACCAGACCCGATCGCCGATCCGCAGGGTGTCGGCGGCCGGGCCGCGCAGCGGGGTCTGCACCTCGCCCGCCCCCTCCGTCCCGATCATCCGCAGGCCGGCCGGGTGGACCGGGCTGGGCACGCGGTTCAGGCCTGGTGGGCCGGAGGCGATCCAGCCGCCACCGGCGACCGTGACGATGCCGGGCGCCGGGCGCCGCACCACCGGCAGCGCGAAGAACGCCGCCGGGGTGGGCGTGAACGCCTGGTAGATGTCGAACAGCGTCGGCCCGTACAGGCCGGAGCCGGCGGCGATCTCGGTGACGGCCGCCTCGGTCGTCGTCAGGTGCACGCTTCCGGTGCCGCCGCCGTTGACGAACTCCAGCCCGGGCGCGATCTCGCGCACCGCCGCCACGGCCGCCGCGCGCCGCTCGGCGAGCTCGGTCATCGACCGTGCCTGCATCCGCCGGACCGCCTCGGCCCGCGCCGACGCCGCCACCCGCCGCGCGGACTCCAGGCGGGGAGCCGAACCGGAGCCGGAGCCGGAACCGTCGGCTGGCTCGGCCGGCGGCTGGGCCGGTGGCGGCGCGTCGCCCATGCCGGCGATCTGCGCCTCGTACGCCATCAGGCCGACGAGCGTGAACCCGCGCCGGGCGACGATGGTCTTCGCGAGTTCGCCCGCCTGCTCGGCGGTGTGCACCGGCGAGCGGCGTACGCCGAGGTGCACCCGGCCGGCCGCCAGCCGCAGCGAGGCGTCCAGGTCCACGCAGACCCGCAGCGGCGGACGGTCCGCGCCGAGGACCGCGTCGATCAGGTCGAGCTGTTCCACGGAGTCGATCATCAACGTCACCCGGCTCGTCGCGAGTGGGTGATCGGCGAGTGTGCGCAGCGCGGCCCGGTCGGCCGTCGGGTAGCCGACGACGACGTCGTCGAACTCCTCCGCGAGCCAGATCGCCTCGGGGAGGGTGTACGCGAGGATGCCGGCGAATCCATCGGTCGCCAGCACGGCCCGCAGCACCGCCCGTGACCGTACCGACTTGCTGGCCACCCGGATCGGCTTGCCGGCCGCCCGCCGGACCAGGTCGGCCGCGTTCGACCACAGCGCCGGCAGGTCGACGACGGCGAACGGCGGGTCGAGCGCGGCGGTCGCCGTCGCGAGCCGGTCCCAGTCGGGCTGAGGCGGCTGTGCGGGCTGAGGCGGCTGTGCCGGATGTGCCGGCCCCGGCTGGCCGGCTCGCGAAGAGGCGGCCGGTCGCGTAAAGATCCCCATCAGGTTCTCCAGCGCTACCACATCCCCATCGTGTCACTGTCGGACCCGTTCGCCATATCTGTACGACGGGAGCCGGATCACCCCACATTCGGCCAAGGGCGGCCAGTTGGTCGCGCACACCCACCCCCGCGTCGCGCCGCACGCGGGGTACAGGGAAGCTGGGTGCGGACATTCGGAGGTGGTCCGTGGGCTCTTCCGCCGGCTGGCGGCGTATGCGGTCCGACGCGTCGGCGTCGTGGTCGAACTGGGCTGGTAACCAGGTGGCGACACCGAGCGCGGTGGCGCACCCGACCGATGCCGACGAGGTCGCCGCGCTGGTGCGCAAGGCGCTCGACGACGGCACCAGGGTGCGCCCGATCGGCAGCGGGCATTCGTTCACTCCGATCGGGAGGCCGGACGAGCGAACGACCCAGCTGATCATGGACCGCTGCGCCGATCTGCTCGCGTTGGACGCGGGCAGCGGGCTGGTGACGGTCGGCGCCGGTATGACGTTGCGCCGCCTCAACCGGCTGCTCGCCGAGGCGGGGCTGGCGCTGACCAACCTGGGCGACATCGACCAGCAGACGATCTCCGGCGCGCTCGCGACCGGCACACACGGCACAGGCGCCAGGTTCGGAGGCCTGGCCACCCAGGTGCGCGCGTTCGAGCTGGTGCGTGGGGATGGCACGATCGTGCTCTGCTCGGCGCACGAGCATGCCGACCTGTTCACCGCCGCGCGGGTGGGCCTCGGGGCGGTCGGCGTCGTGACGTCGGTGACGCTGCAGGCGGTGCCGCTGTTCGCGCTGCGCGCAGAGGAGGGCTCGGCCCGCCTGGACGACCTGCTCGACGGCTTCGACGAGTTCGTCGGCGGCGCCGACCACGCCGAGTTCTACTGGTTCCCGCACACCGACCGGACGCTGACCAAGCGCAACACCCGCGTGCCGCTGGCCGACGGGCTCGATCCGCTGCCCCGGCTGCGAGGCTGGTTCGACGACGAGTTCCTGTCCAACCGGGTGTTCGGCATGGTCGTCGCCACCGGCCGACGCCTGCCGCGCACGATCCAGCCCGCGGCGAAGGTCAGCTCCCGCGCGCTCAGCTCCCGCACCTTTACCGACGTGTCGTACAAGGTTTTCACCTCGGAGCGGCGAGTGCGGTTCAAAGAGATGGAATACGCCGTTCCGAGAGAGGAACTGGTCGGTGTCGTCCGTGGGCTGACGAGTGCGTTGGGGGCATCTGGCCTGAACATCTCGTTCCCGGTGGAGGTCAGGGTCGCGGCGGCGGACGAGATCTGGCTGTCGACGGCGAACGGGCGTGAGACCGGATATGTCGCGGTCCATRTCGACCACCGCACGCCGCACGAGGAGTACTTCGCGCTCGTCGAGAAGATCATGATGGATGTGGGTGGCCGGCCGCACTGGGGGAAGCTGCACACCCAGGACGCCGAGACGCTACGTCCCCRCTATCCGAAGTTCGACGAGTTCCTCGCCGTCCGAGCCGCGGCGGACCCGAACGGCGTCCTCACCAACGACTACCTGGACAAGGTTCTCGGCCCGGTTCAGCCCTAGGACCCGGTTCAGCCCTAGGGCGGGGCTCAGCCCCAGGACGGGGCGTCATGCGCTCCAGTCGTCGGCCGACCAGTCGTCGGTCCGCCAGGCCACGTCATCGGCGAGCTCCGGCTCCGAGGCCGGGGTGTAGCTCCGGCCCCGCGTCCAGCCGGTCGGGAAATGCCTGCCACCGCGGGCCTGTGCCGCGCCGCCCGGCGCCCGGTCGGTGGTCATTCGAAGATTTTCCCGGCCCACTCGCATTGCGCACTCACCGGCCTCGGACAATCGGGATCAGCGGTCTGCGGCAGACTATCGTGACTATCGTCACGCGGCCGGGTCCTGTCCGGCGGTCGACACCGCCGTCCGGCCGTCGCRTGGGCCGGCACGTCCAGGTCAGCGGCCGGTCAGCGGTAGGGAGCCTCCGCCGCCAGCGAGACGAAGACGACCACCAGGATCAGGCCGACCAGCAGCAGCGCCGAGGCGATCTCGAACATGCGCCATCCCCTCGACGCCCGGTAAAGCCGCATGAATCGCCCACCATCCCCGGTCACACCGGACCACGGCTCAAGAACGTAACGCCGCCAGACGAAAGCGTTGGAGCGCTGTCAGGCATGCGATACAAACGCACCAGCCACGGTGCTCGGGCAGCAGCCGAGACCTGGCAGATCGGTGGGGTGGCTCCTCTAGAACTCGTGGCGAATGTCGGCCCATTCGCCGTGGGTGATGGCGATGAGCTCGTCCGGATTGGTCGGGAAGACGGCGTTGGGGGTGCCGGCGGCGGCCCACAGTTCGGCGTGGGCGAGCAGGTCACGGTCGACGAGAATGCGCATCTCGGTGGCGTGCGCGACCGGTGGCACCCCGCCGATCGCGTAGCCGGTGGCCTCGCGGACGGTCCTCGCGCCGGCGCGCCCGACCGGCTCGCCTAACAGCTGGGCGACCTTCTCCGTGTCGACCTGGTTGTCACCCGACGCCAGCACCATGATCGGCCTTTCGCCGGCCAGGAAGACCAGGCTCTTCACGATCTGCGCGACGGACACGTCGAGCGCCTCCGCGGCCTCGGCGGCGGTGTGCGAACTGTTCGGCAGCTCCTTGGCCTCACCGGTGGCGCCCAGCTCCCGCAGGCGCCCCTGAAAACGCTCCACCGTCGGATGCATGACTGTCCCTGCTTCTTGATCCGAATATTCGTCCGTGCTACAGCGCTGGTGTACCAGGACCTGGGCCCACGCGGGCCGGCACCGACGCAAAGACTCTGTGCGCTGACCATCCGTCAGCCTTCCGTTGGCCAGCGATGGTCGCGCGGGGTGACAGCGTCGACCAGTGGGCCATGGGAAGACGTTCGCCGACGGCCCGCGCGGCCCCGGCTGACCTGGTCACACGCGTACGCACACCGGGTACCGGAATGATGACAGCCGGACGATCAACTACTCCTAGTAGTCCGCCAGTCGCCGCCGGCCGCTGATCAACCGGCCTCGGCCGCCACCGCCGAGAGGACGGGCGCCGGCTGGACGCCGCGCACGGGCACCACCGGCGGCGCGGTCAGGGCGGAGCTCGCGGCGGTCGTCAGCGCGCACAGCACGGCCGCGAGATGGGGCGCRCTCGCGGAGCCGCGCCGCAGCGACACCGCGAGCCGGCGCACCGGGGCGTCGACCAGCGGCCGCAGCACGACCTGGTCCGTCGAGGCGAGGCCGGCGAGCCGCGGGATCAGCCCGATCCCGCAGCCCGCCCCGATCAGGCCGAGGACCGCGAAGAACTCGTCCGTGCGATGCCGGATCCGCGGCACGAACCCGGCCGCCGCGCACGCGGCCCGCATGATCTCCAGGCAGGCTGTCCCGGGCCGGCTCGCGATGAAGTCGTCGTCGGCCAGCTGGGTCAGGCACACCTCGTCGAGCCCGGCGAGCGGATGATCCCAGGGCAGCGCGACGTCGAACGGGTCGTCGACCATCCTGACCATCTCGAAGCGGTCGTCGTCCGGCCTGGTCGACACGAAGTCGAAGGCCAGGTCCAGCTCGCCGCTGATCAGCATGTCGTAGCAGTCCGGCGGTCCCACGTCGACGATGGTGATCTGCAGGCCGGGATGAGTTACCCGCAGCTCCTGGAGCGCGGGCGCGACGATGCCGATGATCGCCGTCGAGAACGCCGCGATGGTCACCTCGCCGAGCCGGCCCTCGTCGAACGCGGCGAGGTCCGCCTCGGCCCGCTCCAGCTGGGCGAAGATCTCGTCGGCGTGCCGCAGGAGCACCTTGGCGGCCGGGGTGAGCCGCACCCGCCGGCCGACGGGATCCAGCAGCGTGACACCGGCCTCGCGCGAGAGTGCGGCGAGCTGCTGGCTGATGGCGGACGGGGTCAGGTGCAGCGCCGCGGCGGTCGCCGCCACCGTTCCCCGGTTGTCGAGCTCGCGGAGCAGCCGGAGCCGGCGGACATCGATCACGTAGAACAGCTTAACGGTCTCGGCCACAAAAATTAGATGGACCGCGATAACCGACCGGCCGCACTCTCTTCACATGGTCATCGCAGCCCTCATCGCCCTGGCGGTCCTGCTGCTCGTGGCCGGGGTCTCGCGCTTCGGCGCCGACTCCCGCGACGGCAGAGACTGGACGCCCACCGACGACATCGACCGAAGTCATCCCTGGGTCGCCGGATTCCACTCCGGCGACCACCGAGCCCCCGACCTCGCCACCCTCAGGCTGCCCACCGAGCTGGGCGGCTGCCGCCCGATGGAAGACCCCTGGTCACGGTCCTGAGGGAGGAAAGGGCTCCCACTCTCTTCCACGTCGGCCTCTCCCGCGGGTCCCCGGTTTGCTCCCGGATCAGCCCAAGCCCGGTTCCTCCCGGCCAGGCGGACCTGATCCGGGAGGCCCACCGGGAGATCCGGGATACCCGTCCATTGGCCGCCCCGCCCGGCCGTCGAGTTCCTGACAGCGCCGGCATTTTCTTTCTGTGCCAACCCGGCCGCGGGGTCCCCGCCACCTGGCTGCCAGCCCCGGATGGGCCGGACATGCCGATGTGCGCTACGCCGCTACTTAGCCAATTGGTGGGGAAGGGGCTGTTCGGGCACGGCCACGTCCTCGCCCAGGTACGCCTGGCGGACCCGGTCGTCGGCGAGCAGGTCGCCCGACGGCCCCTCCAGCACCACCTGACCGGTTTCCAGCACGTAGCCACGGTTGGCGATCTTCAGCGCCTGAGCCGCGTTCTGTTCGACCAGCAGCACCGCGACACCGTCGGCGTTGATCTGCGCGATCACGTCGAAGATGGTCTGCACCACCAGCGGCGCGAGACCCATCGACGGCTCGTCGAGCAGCAGCAGCCGTGGCCGGCTCATCAGCGCCCGGCCGATGGCGAGCATCTGCTGCTCGCCGCCGGACAGCGTGCCGCCGGCCTGCGAAATCCGCTCCTTCAGCCGCGGGAACAGCGCGAAGACACGCTCCAGGTCGGGCGCGACGTGCTTGCGGTCGTGGAACGCGCCCATGAGCAGGTTCTCGCGCACGGACATCGACGGGAAGATCCGGCGGCCCTCCGGCGAGTGCGCGACTCCGCGCCGGACCAGCTGGTGGGCGGGGATCTTCGAGAGCGGTTCCCCGTCGAGCAGCACCTGCCCGGCCCGGGGCCGCAGCAGGCCGGAGATCGTGCGCAGCGTCGTCGTCTTGCCGGCACCGTTCGCCCCGAGCAGGGTGACGATCTCCCCGGCGTCGACCGTCAGCCGGATGCCGCGCAGCGCCGTGACGGCGCCGTACGCGACCTCGACCTCGGCGAGCTCCAACAACATCAGTGCCGGTCCCTTCCGGTGCCGCCGTTGCGCGTCAGACGTTCCGTCGGCGCGTCGTCCGGCGCGTCGTCCCCGCCCGCGGAGTCGGCGGCGGAATCGTCGTCCTGACTACCGAGGTACGCCTCGACGACGGCCGGGTCACGCTGGACCTCCGCTGGCGTGCCGTGCGCGATGACCCGCCCGAAGTTCAGCACGGTGACGTTCGCCGCGACCGACATGACCAGGCGCATGTCGTGCTCGATCAGCAGCACCGAGACGCCGGTACCGGCGATCGTACGGATCAGCTCCGCGAGCTCCAGCTTCTCCGACGGGTTGGTGCCGGCCGCGGGCTCGTCGAGCAGCAGCAGCTTCGGGCTGGTGCCGAGCGCCCGGGCGATCTCCAGGCGGCGCTGCTCGCCGTACGGCAGCGACGCGGAGAGCTCGTGAACCCGGTGGCGCAGCCCGACCAGCTCGAGCAGCTCGAGCGACTTCGCGACCCCGGAACGCTCCTCGCGCCGCATTCGGGGCGTTCCGAAGATCGCGCCGATCGAGCCGTAGCGCTGGCGCATCTCGACGCCGATCTGGACGTTCTCCAGCGCGGAAAGCGCGGGGAACAGCCGGATGTTCTGGAACGTGCGCGCGACGCCGAGCTTGGTGATCGAGTGCGGCGTCTTCCCGAGGATCGAGTACGGGCTGCCCGGTTCCGGCGAGAACGCCACCGAACCCTGCTGCGGCTTGTAGGCACCGGTCAGGCAGTTGAACAGCGACGTCTTGCCGGCGCCGTTCGGGCCGATGACCGCGAGGATCTCGCCACGGCGATGCCGCAGCGTCACCCCGTCAAGGCTGGTCACGCCGCCGAAGCGCAGCGTCAGGTCGCGCGCGTCGACGACCAGGTCCGCGCCGGCCTCCCCGGTCGGATCCACGACGCCGCCGGGGCCACCGGGAACGAGGACGGTGGCCTCGGCGCCCGTCGCGCGGTGCTTGCTCATCGGGCACCCTCCGCCGCGGTCGGCGAGCTGCCCAGCGAGTCGGCATGACCGACGCCGTGCTCGGCGAGGCTGATCTCACGCTTGCGGCGCCGCGAGGGGATGACGCCCTGCGGACGGAAGATCATCATGACGACCACCACCGCGCCGAAGTAGATGAACCGGTCCGTCGCCGGCACCTTGTCACGCAGGTAGAAGGCGAGCCCCTGCAGAATGACCGAGCCGACGACGACGCCCAGCCGGTTCCCCATCCCGCCGAAGATCACGATCGTGACCACCAGGAACGACGCCTGCAGGCTGAAGATCTGCGGGTTGAAGAACTGCTTGCTCGCGAACAGCACCCCGGCGAACCCGGACACCGACGCGCCGATCGCGAACGCGAGCAGCTTGAGGCGCAGGGTCGGCACGCCCGTCGCCTCGGCGGCGATCTCGTCCTCCCGGATCGCCGCCCACGCCCGGCCGATCCGCGACCGTTCCAGCCGGCCGAAAGCGATCATCACCAGCACGATGATCGCCAGCAGCAGGTAGTAGTACGGTCTCGGATCGAGTTTCCAGGAGTAGTTGATCCCGAGAAGGTGGATCGACAGGTGCGGGACGCCGAACGCGCCGCGCGGCCCGTTGGTCCAGTGCGCGTTGTTCGCGATCAGCTGGATGATCTCGCCGAAGCCCAGCGTGACGATCGCCAGGTAGTCACCGCGCAGCCGCAGCGTCGGGGCGCCGAGCAGGACGCCGGCGACCGCCGCGAGGACGAACGCGATGGGGAAGATGAAGAACGGGTTGAGCGAGTGCGGGAAGTGCGCGGGGATCGCGGTCTTGGAACCGAAGTACGCGGTCGCGTAGGCGCCGATCGCGAAGAAGGCGATGTAGCCCAGGTCGAGCATGCCGGCGTAGCCGATGACGACGTTGAGGCCGAGCGCGAGCAGCGCGTAGATCCCGACGCCGTCGACCATCCACGTGACCGCCGCGGTCGAGAAGAACATCGGCAGGATGATCGCCACGATCAGCAGCGCGAGGTTCAGGCCGAGCGCGCCGAAGCGCTGCTCGGACACGGACGTCACCGGCCCGCGGATCGCGTCCGCGGCGGTCAGCCACAGGGGGCGGCCGAGCGGCCCGAACGAGATCGCCAGCCACAGCGCGACGGCGATGATCAGGAAGGTGACGATCCGCGGCGCGAGGATCGCGTGCCGGACGGCGCCCAGCGGCTGCGCCGCCTTCCCGTTGGGGCCGGTCATGAGCGCGAGGGTGAGYCCGATCAGGACGCACATGCCCAGCCGGCGCAGCCCCGCCCAGCTGACCAGCGCCGCGACGGCCGCGCCGCCCGGCGACGCCGGGCCACCCGGCTGTGACGCCGTCGGGGTCGGCGCCGCCGGCGGGGTGGCGGGAGTCGTCGAGGTCGTGCTCATGCCGCCCTCCCCAGCCGCTCGCCCAGCAGGCCGGTCGGCCTGACCATGAGGATCAGCACCAGGACCAGGAAGGCGATGACGTCCTTGTAAGAGGCCTGGAAGAGGTAGCCGCCGTAGCTCTCGACCAGGCCGAGCACGATGCCGCCGAGCATGGCCCCGCGCACGTTGCCGATGCCGCCGAGCACGGCGGCGGTGAACGCCTTGACGCCGGGGATGAAGCCCATGTTGTTCGAGGCGCTGAAGGTCATCGCGTACAGGAACCCGCCGGCGCCGGCGAGCAGCCCGCCGATGATGAACGTCAGCAGGATCACCCGCTCGACGTTGACGCCCATGAGGGTCGCGGTGTCGGCGTCCTGCGCGACGGCGCGGATGCTCTGGCCGAGCCGGGTACGGGCGACGAGCGTGTCGAGCAGGACCAGCATCACCGCCGCCACCAGGATGATTACGAGAGTCTTGGTGTTGACCACGGCGCCGAAGACGTGGAAGACGGTGCCGTTGGTGAACGGAAGCTCCATGGTCACGTTCTGGCGCTCCCACAGTTTGCCGGCCATGTTCACGGCGAACAGCGAGGCGCCGATGGCGCTGATCAGGTATGCCAGCCGCGGCGCGTTCCGCTTCCGCAGCGGCCGGTAGGCGACCCGCTCGAGGGTGAACGCCGCGGCGGCGCCGCACAGCGCGCCGACAGCCAGGCCCACGAGAACGATCCCCACCGACGCCATGCCCGACGGGGTATCGCTGAAGCCGTTGACCAGCCCTCTGGCCGCGAACAGGCCGCCGAACGCGCCCAGCATGAACACTTCACTGTGCGCGAAGTTGATCAACTGCAGAACGCCGTACACCAGCGTGTAGCCAAGCGCGATCACGGCGTACAGCGAGCCGGACATCAGCCCGTCGATGGTCAGCTGCCAGAACTGGTGGACGAAGCCCATGCATCCGCCTTGTCAATATCATTTGCCGCCACGGCGCGGCGGACCAGGGCCGCACAGCCCGAGGCAAGGTCGTTCCAACCCGCGCGCCTGACCAGACCGGAATACCTGACCAGCACATGGCCGCGCACCAGGCAGGCAACATCATTACTCAGGATTTGGGGCCCGCGGCCGGGGCCGGCCCCGGCCACACGGTCACTCGTTCCGCAAGGGACCGGCGGGCCCATCATGACCGGTCACGGTGCCCGACCGCCACGGCGGCCCCGGTCAGCGGCGGGTCCCCCAACCAGGAGGGCCACGCTGCTCACCGGCCTGCCGCGAACACCGGAACGGGCGGCGGACGCATGCGCCCGCCGCCCGACCGCCGCGAACCCGCCGAGTGAGAGCCCCGCCGCGGGCTCGAGGCACGCGGCGGGGGCTCTCATCGGTCGATCGGATGGGTCAGCTGGTCGGGACCAGCTTCGACACCGGGCCGACCAGGGCGATCTCACCGTTCTTCACGGTGTAGATGAAGACAGCCTGGTCGTTGACCTCGCCCTTGTCGGTGAACTTGATCTGCTTGGTCAGACCCTTGTAGTCCGTGGTCTTGAAGGCGTTGGCCACGGCGGCGCGGTCGGCGCCGGGGCCGAGCTTCTTGAGGGTCTCGATGATCGCGTTGGCCGCGTCGTACGCCTCGGCCGAGTAGGTGCCCGGGTCCTGCTTGTTCAGGGCCTTGTAGGCGCTGACGAAGCCAGCCGCGTTCGGGTCCGCCTGCGCCCAGAGGCACGGGCAGCTGATCAGGGCGCCCTCGGCGGCGGCGGAACCGGCCTGCTCGACGAACTGCGGGTCGAGCGAACCGTCACCGGAGAGGATCTTGCCGGCGTAGCCCTTGTCCTTCAGCGCCTTGGTCAACAGCGCGAACTCGGCGTAGTAGCCGGAGTAGTAGATCACGTCCGGCTTCTCGGCTACGAGCTTGGTGGCCTCGGACGTGTAGTCCTTGGTCGGGTTCACGCTCTCGTGGACCAGCGCGGTGCCGTTCGCCTTCAGTTCCGCTTCGATGACCTTGGAGAGGCCGGTGCCGTACTCGCTGGCGTCATCGACCGAGTACACCTTGGCCGGCTTGAGGGCCTTGGAGATGTAGTCGGCGGCGGCCTTGCCCTGGACGTCGTCGGTCGGGATGACCCGGAAGAACGTCGTGAAGCCGTTCGAGGGATTGGTCAGATCCGGGTTGGTCGCCGACGGGCTCACCGACAGCAGGTTCGCCGCGGCGAAGGCCTGCTCGCTGGCCTTGGTCGCGCCGGAGAACATCGGGCCGACGATCGCGATGACGTCATCGTTGCCGACGAGCTTCGCCGCCGCGGCCGGAGCCTGGTCGGGGCTGCCGACGTCGTCGGAGCTGACGGTCTTCAGGGTGAACGGAAGGTCACCCTTCTTGTTCGCCTCGTCAATGGCGAGCTTGAAGCCGTCCTCGCCGTTGATGCCCAGCTGCTGGTTGTCGCCGGACAGCGGGCCCTGGAAGCCGATGGTGTAGCTCGGCTTGCCGTCGCCCGAGCCACCGTTCGAGTCTCCGTCATCGCTGCCACAGGCGGCGGCGGTGAGCGATACCGCCGTCGCGAGCGCCAGCGCGCCCAGGAGCCTGCGTCTTACCATCAACTTCCTCCTACGTGTGCCGGACGACCCCGCCGGCGTGACGCCCCCGAACCGCGAGCCCCGACCATCCGCCAAACGATTCCGGCGGGCCGTCGACGACCGCGGAGGATGCGGGCACCGGTCATGGTGATCGGAACCGCTTCAATCTCCCTGTCTCGGCGCGCACCACCAGGGCACCGAAGGTACTTCCGGCGCCCCCGGGTACGACCCCGCCGAGTTGGCGGAAACCTAGCCCTCCGGCGACCGAACGGGTAGGTCCGTTGAGGTGTTGTTACATGGAGGACACAAACCAGGCGCTTTGGCAACGCGTCCGTTCATCAAGCGCGCCCGGCAGTCCCGCCCCGCAACACCCACCACACCAGCCCTTCTCACTCGTTTGAGCCACCCCAGGCCCATCCCGCGGACCGCCACGTGGCCCGGCCGCCTCCGCGCGGCAAGGGCCCGGCTACCGCCCTGGACCTCAACTACCGCCCAGAACAGCGGGCCGCCCAGCGCGGCCGATCCTGGCCGGACCCCCGCCCAACCGTCGGTCGAGGGCACCCACAGCCTCGTTGGCAGTACTGACGGTCAGCCACGAGGAACGGGGCGGCGGCGCACCCCCGTCCGTGACGGCGTACTCACGCCTCCGTCAGCCGCAGCCGCAGCCACCGCCGCAGCAGCCCCCACCGCCGCCGGCGGGAACGCTCGCCCCCAGCGGAGCGGCGGCGCCCCGGGAGACCGCCACGGCGGAGAAGACCCTGGAGGTCTCCGAGTGGCCGGCGGGACAGGACACGGATGAGGCTGGCGTGTCCTCATGGATGCCGCGGCGCACCTCGAAGGACGCGTCGCAGACCCGGCAGCGGTAGTCGTATCTCGGCATAACCAGAGGATAGGAAGACCGCGCCCCACCACGTCGAGAACTCAGCGCCCGGTCTGGCCCTCGGTGGCGTCGTCGTCGGTCGCGCGCGCCCCTGGACGGTCCATCGGGTGGGCTCGGGGGCGGTTCGCGACGATGGCCGCGACCGGGGGGATCACCATCGCGACCAGGGCCATGGCGATGGCCGCCGGTACCGAGACGGGGCGCACGACCGTGCCGGCCAGGATGAACAGGGTGAGAGCGACGCTCATCATCGCCAGGTAGCCGCGCCGCGCGGCCCGGCTCACTCCGGGAAAGTTCTCCGGTGAGCCAGGACGATCGCCCGGCGGACGGTGCCGGCCGGCGGCGTCTCTCCTGGCCCCCGTGCCGCCGGGCCCGCCATGCCCGGCTGGCCCACCTGGCGCGGCGGCCGGGCCCGGCGGGGAGCCCCGCCGCGGCGCCCCGGCCCTCCCCCCGGGGACGGTGCCGCCACCGCCGGCGAGGTAGCTGTCGTAGTCGGTGCGGTACGTGGGGTCGATGAGGATGTGGTAGGCGATGGTGAGCCGCTCGAAGTCCGCCGCCGAACCGCCGGCGTCCGGGTGCACCACCCGGGCGGCTCGACGGTAGGCGGATCTGATCTCGTCGGGAGTCGCGGACGGGGACACGCCGAGCAGGTCATACAGCGAGGTCCGCCTGGCCATGCGCCCTCCCTCTCGCGCGCATCGCGTCGCCGCCCGCCGGGGCGCCGAGCCTCCTCGACCGGCCTCCCTGGTCCCGCCCTTCCAAGTTCCTCCAGGCCCAACGCGCGGGCCGGCTTTTCGCCGAATTGGGGCCCCACGGTCTCCCCGGGCACCACGAAAGCGCTTCCCCTCGTCATGATGGTCCTGGTTGGGCCGTTGTGCCGGATAGTGTCGCAACTGATGCGATGCTGTGCGTGGCGAACCGCCCACTGTCGGACATCAGGTGCGGGGTAGACGGCGGTGATCCGGACGGGCGCTGAGGTGGGTGGGGAGATGGCGGACCAGCTGGATGAGCTGCCGCGGCCGGGCGACGGGGCTCGCCCGGACTCAGCGGCCGTCGCGACGGCGACCGACGAGACCGCCGCGGACGGCGCCACCACGGCGGACAACCACGTCTCGGACGGCACCCTCACAACCGACCGCCCCCTCGAGGCCGATGACGGCCCCCTGCCGGAGGACGCCGAGGCCGGCGCCGGCCTGGCCGAGGCCGCGACTGAGGACGCGGGCAACGGCGAGCCCGTGGACACCGGCCAGGCGGCGGCCGAGGCGGGCGCCGCGAATCAGGCACTCGCGACGGCCGTCGGGGGCGAATCCGGCGAACCGGACGCGGATGCCGACGCGGATGCCGATGCCGAGGCCGAGGCCGAGGCCGAGACGCTGCCTCCGACCGCGGAGACCGCCGCGGTCACGGCGGAGGATCGCGACACCGCGGAGGATCACGACACGGAGGAAGATCCCGAGACGATCAGGGAGACCGCCGGGATCCTCACCGAGTTCGCTCACGTCGTCGGCGACCCACGCGCGGCCGCGCGCCTCACGGTCACCGGGCCTGTCGACGTCCTGCCGAGCATCTACCGGGTGACCGCCGCGGCCACGATCTCCGTCGCCGCGGCCGCGCACGGCGCCGCCGAGCTGTGGGCCGCCAGGTCGGGCGAGGACGTCCTGCCGGTGAGCGTCGACACGCGGCACGCCGCGGCCGCGTTCCGCAGCGAGCGGTTGCTGCGGATCGCCGGCCGGCCAGCGCCGAGCCCGTGGGACGCGCTCTCCGGGTACTACCGCGCCGGCGATGGCCGCTGGGTCCAGATGCACTGCAACCTGCCGCATCACCGGGCCGGAGTGCTGGACCTGCTGCGCACGCGCGCCGACCCGGTCGCGGTCGCCCGGGCGGTGGCCCGGTACAACGCGGCCGACCTGGAGGCCGAACTTCAGTCGATGGGCATGTGCGCCTCGATGGCCCGCGAGGAGCGGGAGTGGTGGGCACACCCCGCCGGGCAGGCCGTGGCCGGGTTGCCGCTGGCGGAGACCTCGCGGCTCGGCGACGGCGGCGACGCGCGCGGCGGGCCGTCCGCCGTGGGCCGGACGCGGGGGACGCGGGCACCGGCGATGCCCGCGCAGGCGCTGTCCGCGCAGGCGCAGGCCCGTCCGTCGCCGTCCCGCCCGGCGGCCGGCCTGCGCGTCCTGGACATGACAAGGGTGATCGCCGGGCCGGTGTGCGGGCGGGTGCTGGCCTCGTTCGGGGCGGACGTGCTGCGGGTCGGCGCCGCCCACCTGGGGGATGCGCGCGCCCTGGTGATCGACACCGGCTTCGGCAAGCGGAGCACGTTCCTGAACCTGCGCGTCGCCTCGGACGCGCGCCGGCTGCGGGAGCTGGTCGCGCAGGCGGACGTCGTGGTGCAGGCCTACCGGCCCAAGGCACTCGACCGTCTCGGGTTCGGGCCGGAGGCGTTGGCCAGGATCCGGCCGGGCATAGTCTGCGCGACGATCAGCGCCTACGGCCGGGTCGGCCCGTGGAGCGGGCTGCGTGGCTTCGACAGCCTGGTACAGACGGCGTCGGGAATCGCCCTGGCCGGGGCTCGCGCGAGCGACTCGGACCGGCCGGTGCCGCTGCCCGCGCAGGCGCTGGATCACGCCACGGGCTATCTGGCCGCCCACGGCGTGCTGGCCGCGCTCGCGCGCCGCGAACGCGAGGGCGGCAGCTGGCACGTGCGGCTCTCGCTCGCGCAGACCGGCCGCTGGCTCGTGTCCCTGGGCGAACGTGACACGTTCGACCTGCCCGAGCCCAAGGACAACGAGATCGGCCCGTACCGGCGCACGATGCGCAGCGAGTTCGGCGAACTCTCCTACATCGCGCCCGCTGGCTCCGTCGGTGGCGCGACTCATGGCTACGACCGTCCGCCGAGCTCTCTCGGCGCTCATCAGGCCGGCTGGGCGCCCATCCGCTGAATGCCGATACGTGTGGCGCGTCAGGTGGGGCCCGCCAGGCGACATATTGGCAATCGACGTGAACCGTATCAGCCGACCGTTTTCTTTGCTCGATTGCCCGACGCGGGTCAGCGACCGCGCCTGGACGGCGTCACACGTCCCATTKGGCCTGTCGGCATACCGACATCTCGGTAAGCGCTGTATTTGGTCTGTGAACAGCGCCCCCCGGTGCGGCCTCTCCTTGCGTCCTGCGCTGGCCGGCGCGGGTTCAACGCTTGGGTTCGTCGGGGTTGTCCCGGCGGCGGCGCGCGCGTGTGCGTGTGCCGACATCGACCTGGCGCTCGCGCTGCCCGGCCRCCGCGGCGGCCCTGTCGGCATAAAGACGCTGYCTGATCAGCTTGAGGGTCTGCTCTCGCTCCGCCTGATCCAGCCCCGCAGCGAGAGTTTGGAACAAACCACCAGAACCCGGTCGCCGGCCGTATTCACTCGTCGCACCCATGCCCACTGACCTACCCGGCCATTCGATGGCTATTCACCGAGCCGCAGCCGGTGTCATGGCCGTGACCGTGAGTTTTGATCGGACGCGGTCCGGGTGGCCGCGCCCGATACGGCACCCACGGCGGCCTCGGACCTGGGGGCTTCCGGCCTGGAAGCCTCAGACCTGGAAGCCTCGGACCTTGCGGCTTCGGACCTTGCGGCTTCGGACCTTGCGGCTTCGGACCTTGCGGCTTCGGACCTTGCGGCCCCGGCGCGCGCGGGGGCGCCGGGTCGGGAGGCACCAGGCCGGGAGACGTCCGCTCGGACCGCTCCCGGGCCCATGGCCGCCGGCGGAGACGCGGGTGAGGGCAGCGGGCCGCGCGCCGCCGCGCGCCGGCCACGCCGGGCTTCGAGGTACCGGCGAGCCCCGCTCCAGGGCCGGCGACCGTCAGCACCGGAGCTGGCCGATGACGTGGGCGTCCGGCGCCGCACGCCGGATCGAACCCGGGGCCACAGGTCGGCGACATGCCAGTCGGCGGGGAGCGCCCAGTCCTCGCCGTACCGTCCAAGGACCATCCTGGCCGCCACGCACAGCGTCCAGGCGCCGATGATCGCACCCACCGCGAGTATGTCCAGCGCCCCGGCCAGCCCGGACAGCACCAGGATGACCGCTCCGAGGACCAGGCACATGACCACCAGCCCGCCGACGTCCCCACGCCCCGCCACGGCACGGCCTCGCACACCCGCGTGTCGCTTCATGGCACCGCTCATGCCCAACGGCGCGCCCGCTATGTCGACACCGGGACCTTCGGCCCTTGTTGCCGCCCGCCAGGAGCTGGACTAGCTCACGCTCCCACCGATTGGCCAGGACCGGCTCGTTGGTCAGGGAACGGCGGGCGCGCCCGCCGGCGCCTCCGGCCGGCGCTCCGGCAGCGAGGCGGCCGACCGCGCGACCGCCCGCGGGGCCGCCGGACCTCCTGGAATCCCAGGAATCCCAGGAATCCCAGGAACCGCCGACGAGTCTGCGCGCGAGGATCGAGCGCGCCGAGCGAGGACAGGATCGATGGTCGCGACTCTCCGAGACGGCTGGTCAGTAACGCCTGGCCTCGACGTGCGCTCCGTCGTGCAACGCCCGCCAGAGTTCGCCAAGCGACCCGAACAGCGCATCCGCTGGTGCGGCTCGGATCTCCTCGACGATGTGGTCCGGGGCGTTCTGGCCGCGCAGGTGGTCCAGTACCTCGTCGCGGCGCGCGGGGAAGACCGCCCGACCGAGCAGGCGGGCCAGCTCCGAGCGCTCCTCCACGTCGGTCAGGGACATGCCGGGCGGTGCGCTCCCCCGGCCGATCCCGTCCCGGCGGTCAATGGCCTCCGGCACGTCGTCCGTGGGCGGCTCGGGTGACTTCCACTCGACCGCGCGCGGGTCCCGGCGCGCCCGGACATATCCGCGCACCTCTCCGGCCATCGCCTCGTCGAGCTGCGGGCCGTGCTTGGCGCTGCCTCGGTCCATCGGCTGCTCCCGTCACCTACGGCTGGTGCCGACTGCCTCGGCCCGGCCGGCGGCCAGGCCACGGATCGGACCTACCCGGACGGCTATCGGCAAAGCACGGAAGAGCCATCGAGGACGCTACCGGGCGGTAGATCCGGCATGCCCGCCGAAGTTCCCACCGAAGTTCGCGTGGTCAGGACGGTCAGGCATCGCAGGTCGTTGTCCGCACGCCTCAAGGGCGGCACCCGGTGTCAAATTGAGAGCATCCACTCCACTTGGGGCCCTGAAAGGGGAATGTTCGTACATTTTCGGCCGACATGCCACCTTCTCCAGGGTCGAGGACCCCTTCTCCGGCGATTCCGCCACAGCACGACCTGATGCGGACGATTATGATCTCAACCCATCATGACCGCGCGCCGCCGACCGCCGCCTCCGGCTCCGACCGCTTCCGTAAGCACCTGTCCAACCACATCGCCGACCCGGAGCGAGTCCCGCCCGCCATATGCCCCGACTAGGGACCAGCGGGCCTAAGGACCGCACCACAGACCAGCCACCTCGCGGACCCGAACCGGTACCAACCACCCGTCATATGCATCAACCCAAGACCGCGCTGTCGGGCGCGAAGCGCCCGACGACGGGATGCTCCCGCGTCCCGTCCCAGGTGCCCGAAGTGAACGGACGCAGACCCTGAACACGCAGATGCTTCCCGACCATTCGGCAGGGAATGGTGGACGGACCACCGTGTCGGTACCGTCCGGATCCGCCGACGACGGCGCGGCGGACCTGTCGGCCAACCCAGGGCACCTCGCCCGCCGCCTCCAGCAGGTGATCCACCAGCTGTGGACGGCCTCGGTCTCCACCGAGATCACCCCACCGCAGTTCGTCGTGCTCAACAGCCTGCGGGCGTCGCCCGACATCGATCAGCGCACCCTCGGCGAGCGTGCCTGCCTGGACCGGTCCACGGTCGCCGACGTGGTGGCCAGGCTCGTCCAGCGCGGGCTGATCCGCCGCGTGCGCGACCCGCACGACGGCCGGCGCAACGTGCTTCGGCTGACGGTGCGAGGAGAGAACACCCACTCCGAGGTGGCCGAGCGCGCCGAGGCGATGAACGAGCAGTTACTGGCGCCACTGGCCAGCGAGGAGCGCATCGCCCTCGTGTCCCTGCTGGGCCGCGTCGTCGAGGCGTTCCCGATGAGCCGCACCGGCTCCCAGCCGGCGGAGCCCGCCGGCGAGACGTAGAAGGGAGCCGTACCCACCGGTCTGGCGGGTACGGCTCCCTTCACGCTCTCCTCGACAAGGCCGTGGAGCGAAGGCCATGGAGCGAAGCCGTTGCGCGCTCCCTGGCCGCCGTAGGCCGTACCGCGCGCGTACCGCGCGTGCGTCCTCAGGCGTGCGCTACGCGTCCTGCTTGGCCTGCGCGTCCTGGGTGGGCGTGGTGGCTGGCTTCGGCGGGTCCGGGCGCCAGGCGGTGACCAGCAGGCCGGCGGAGCCGACCACACCCAGCACGAGGGCGATCAGGCCGCCAAGCCAGCCGTCGAGGTTGTCATCGATCGTGAACGCGTGATCCAGCGAGGCGTACCCCGGGCCGAACGTCGCGATGGCCAGGCAGACCACCGCGATCATCAGGACGTACTCGTAGCCCTGGCCCGGCTTGAAGATGAAGAAACCGTTCCTGCGGTGCGCCGTCATCCCGGCGACGACCATGATGCCGATGATCGCGCCCGCGCTGAACGGCGTGAACAACCCGACAGCCAGACCCGCGCCCGCGGCCAGCTCGATCAGGCCGCTCGCCCAGGCGTGCACGATGCCGGGTCGCAGCCCCATGCTCGCGAACCAACCCGCGGTGCCCTGGATGCCTCCCGGCCCGAAGATGTGGTTATAGCCGTGCGCGACGATCGTCAGCCCAACGACGACCCGTAGCACGAGGTCCGCGGTGTCCGCTGCGGTCACGGGGATCTCTCCTTCCCTATG
>NZ_MOMC01000054.1 GCF_001983105.1 Pseudofrankia asymbiotica
CAACCCGCCACCAGTCGCGTACCTCATACAGACGATCTACCCGGCGATCAGACCCCGATCCCATCCGACCCCGCGGATTAAAGCTCAGTAACCGAGAGATCGCAGCCAGTTGGTGAGGACCTCGGCGCCGGCGTCGCCGGACTTCTCCGGGTGGAACTGGGTCGCGCACAGGGGACCACGCTCGACCGCGGCTGCGAACGGCTCGCCGTGCTCGGTGACGGTGTCGCCGGCGCCCGGGTCGGCCTTGGCGGCATAGGAGTGGACGAAGTAGAACCGCGTCCCCGCCGGCAGGCCGGCGAACAACGCCGAGCCGGCCGCCGGGGCGACGGTGTTCCAGCCCATGTGCGGCAAAATCGGCGCGGCGAGCCGGCGGACCTCACCCGGCAGCAGCCCGAGGCCCTGGGTGCGTACGCCGTGCTCGTCGCCGAGCTCGTAGAGGATCTGCATGCCGACGCAGATTCCCAGCACCGGCCGCCCGGCGGCGACCCGGTCCCGGACCGTCGGCCCGGCGCCGATCCGCTCGACCCCGGCCATGCAGGCGGCGTACGCGCCGACACCGGGCACGACCAGCCCGTCCGCCTCCGCCGCGGCGRCCAGGTCCGCGGTCACGGTGACGTCCGCGCCGACCCGCTCGACCGCCCGCTGCGCGGAGCGCAGGTTGCCCGACCCGTAGTCGAGCACGACCACCTTCGGCCGGCTCCCGGCCATCTAGAGGACGCCCTTGGTCGACGGGACGCCGGACACCCGGGCGTCGAACGCGACCGCGTCCCGCATCGCCCGCGCGACCGCCTTGAACTGCGCCTCGACGACGTGGTGAGCGTTACGGCCGGACAGGACCCGCACGTGCAGCGCGATCCGGGCCGCCGACGTGATCGACTCGAAGATGTGCCGGGTGAGCGTCGTGTCGTAGGTCCCGATCATCGGGGCCAGGTCCGGCTCGACGTGCACGCAGTACGGCCGGCCGGACAGGTCGACGGCGGCCTGCACCAGCGCCTCGTCGAGCGGCACCATCGCGTCGCCGAACCGGCGGATGCCGACCTTGTCACCGAGCGCCGCCCGCAGCGCCTCACCGAACGCGATCGAGGTGTCCTCGACGGTGTGGTGGGCGTCGATGTGCAGGTCGCCCCTGGTGCGCACAGTGAGGTCGAAGCCGCCGTGCTTGCCCAGTTGGGCGAGCATGTGGTCGAAGAACCCCACTCCGGTCTCCACGGTGGACACGCCCGCGCCGTCGAGGTCGAGCTCGACGAACACGTCCGACTCCAGCGTCTTGCGCTCGATCCGCGCGGACCTCAACCCTGTCATCTCTCGTTCGCCTTCTGTTTTGGTGCCCACCGGCTACTTGGAGACCGCGAGCATCGACGGGGTGTCGGCCAGCACCGAGCGCAGCGCGCCGAGGAACGCGTCGATCTCGCTCGGCAGGCCGGCCGTGACCCGCAGCCAGCCCGGCAGGCTCAGGTCACGGACCAGCACGCCGTGGTCGAGAAGGCACTGCCAGACCGCGCGCTGGTCGCGGAACAGGCCGAACAGCACGAAGTTCGCGTCCGACGGCACCACCCGCACGCCGAACGCTGGCAGCTCGTCGACGATCCGGTCACGCTGCGCCTTGACCGCGTTGACGGTGCCGAGCAGCTCGTCGGCGTGGGCGAGCGCCGTGCGCGCCACCGCCTGGGTGAACGACGACAGATGATAGGGCAGCCGGACCAGTTGCAGAGCGTCGACAACCGCCGGGTGTGCGGCCAGGTAGCCCACCCGGGCGCCGGCGAGTGCGAAGGCCTTGCTCATCGTCCGGGTGACGACCAGTTTCGGCTCCTCAGGCAGCAGGGTGAGCGCGCTCGGCACCCCCGCCCGGCGGAACTCGGCGTACGCCTCGTCGACGATGACCATGCAGCCGCCGACCTCCTCGGCCGCCACGCACACCGCCTTGACGACGTCCAGGGGCAGGGCGGTCRCGGTCGGGTTGTTCGGCGAGCACAGGAACACCACCGACGGCTGGTGGCGGCGCACCGCGTCGGCCGCGGCGACCGGGTCGAGGGTGTAGTCGTCGGACCGGTCCTCGGCGACCCACTCGGTCGCGGTGGCGAGCGCGATCAGCCGGTGCATCGAGTACGACGGCTCGAAGCCCAGTGCCCGGCGGCCCGGGCCGCCGAACGCCTGCAGGAGCTGCTGGAGCACCTCGTTGGAGCCGTTGGCCGCCCAGACCTGGCTGGTGTGCAGGCCGAAGCCGGCGTCCGGGGTGAGGTAGTAGGCGAGGTCGGCGCGCAGCGCCTCGGCCTCGCGCTCCGGGTAGCGGTTGGCCTCGGTGGCGGCGAGGGTGGCCGCCTTGCCGAGCGCGTCCACCAGCTCGGCGGATGGCCGGTGCGGGTTCTCGTTGGTGTTCAGCCGGACCGGTACGTCCAGCTGGGGGGCGCCGTACGGCGAGCGGCCGCGCAGGTCGGGGCGCAGCGGCAGGTCGTCGAGCGTCACCGGCCGCCACGGCCGGGCCGACGTCGCCGCCTCGTCGGGGCGCCGCGCGCTCACCCGGACCACGGGCCGGCCGGCCGTGCCGTTCTCGAAGACGCCGGTGCCGCGCTCGATCACCGGGCCACCACCACGACCGGCCGGGACCCGGCGGCGCCGCTGAATCCGTCAGCGTCTCTGAACCTCACCGAGCGCCTCATCATCGAGAGCGCACCTCCACCGCGTCGACGTGGGCAAGCAGGTCCTCGGCCGCGCCGAGCGCGGCGATGTGCGGCGCGGCGTCCGCGAGCGCTTCCCTCGTGCACGCCACGACGTGCACCTGGCGCTGGAACGCGGCGACCGACAGACCACTCGAATGGCGCGCGGTCCCGCCGGTCGGCAGCACGTGGTTCGAGCCGGCCAGGTAGTCGCCGAGCGGCACGGGCGCGTACGGGCCGACGAACACGGCGCCGGCATGGCGGACCCGGGCCGCGACGGCGTCCGCGCCGGCGGTCTGGATCTGCAGGTGCTCGGCGGCCCAGGCGTCCACCACCCGCAGCCCCGCGTCGACGTCGTCGACGAGCGCCACCGCCCCCTGGCCCGACAGCGACTCCTCGACCCGCTCGCGGTGGCGGGTGACCGGCACCCGCTTGCCGAGCTCGATCTCGACGGCGTCGGCGAGATCGGCGGACGGGGTGACCAGCAGGCAGGCCGCCATCGGGTCGTGCTCGGCCTGGGCGATCAGGTCGGCGGCGACGAACGCGGGGTCGGCGGTGTGGTCGGCGAGGACGGCGATCTCGGTCGGCCCGGCCTCCGCGTCGATGCCGACGACCCCCCGCAGCAGGCGCTTGGCCGCGGCGACGTAGACGTTGCCCGGGCCGGTGACGACGTCGACGGCGGGACAGCTCTCGGTGCCGTGCGCGAGCATCGCGACCGCCTGCGCGCCGCCGGCCGCGTACACCTCGTCGATGCCGAGCAGCTGGCAGGCGGCGAGCACGACCGGGTGCGGCAGCCCGTCCCACGGCCCCGGGGTACCGCCGGGGCCGGAAAGGTCACGCTGGGGCGGGGAGACGACGGCGAGCGAGCCGACGCCGGCCTCCTGGGCCGGCACGACGTTCATCACCACGCTGCTCGGGTAGGCGACCCGCCCGCCCGGCACGTACAGCCCGACCCGGTCGACCGGGACCCACCGCTCCGTGACCGTCGTGCCGGGCGCGACCTCGATCGTCACCGGCTCGCGCAGCTGCGCCCGGTGGACCAGGCGGGTGCGCCGGATCGCCTCGATGAGCGCCGCGCGCACCGCCGGGTCCAGTTCGTCCGCCGCCCGCGCGAGCGCGTCGGCGGGCACGCGCGGCGAGGCCGGGCGGACGCCGTCGAAGCGCTCGGTGGCGTCCAGCACGGCGGCGTCGCCGCGGTCGCGTACGTCGTCGCAGATCGGCCGGACCGTCTCGAGCGCCACGTCGACGTCGGTCGCGGCGCGCGGCAGCCGCCGACGGATCTCGGCCGAGGACAGCGTCGTCAGTGCCTCACCGCGGAGGTCCAGCCTTCTCCACACGCCATGAGAGTATCGGCCGTCGCGCGCGAATCGTCCTCCCCGCGCCCCGCGATATCACACAGTTGCCCCGTTCGCCGGTCTCCCCGGCCGTTTTGACCACCTCGCCGACCGGGCATGACCGGCAAGGCGGACATCGCGGGACCGTCGCGTGGCTCTGTCCGATAGCCGACTCACACCGGGCCGACCTGGCGGCCATATCGACGGTTCACCCCATCTGTCCTTAGGGTTCGCGGCTCTCCCCGGGACCGGCGCCCGTCCGCGGGACGGATGAGAAGGGGACGCGGAGGAGCCGCGGGGCGGCCCACGGTCCTTCTTGTGAGGCGAGGTGGCAGGCTGGGATGGTGACTTCCGGCGACGGCCCGTGGCCGACCGACGAGCCGGCCAGTCCCCGCGCCGCCGATGTGTCCACGCGGAACGGGCAGGCGGGCCGGGCTGGGGCGGACGGCCAGGCGCGGCTCGCGGCGCTGCTCGAGACCTACGGGGCCTCTGGACGGCCCCTGCGGGCGCTGGTCGCCCAGCTTGCCGCCGAGGACGCGGCACCGCGCGGCGGCGGCCGGGCCGGCGGCGGTCCGAGGGGTGCCGACGCGGCCGGGCGGCTGGTCCGGGCGGCCGGGCTGCCGCGGCGCACCGTCGAGGAGGTACTCGCGGCGCTCGGCGGCGACGTCGTCGACGACCCGGTCGCCGGAGCCCGGATACGCCCCGAGCTGGCGGCGGCCTACCGCGAGCTGGTCGACGCGGCGGGCCTCGCCACGACGGGGCTCACGGCGACGGGGCTCACCGCGGCGAGGCCGGCTGACCCGCTGGCCGGGCCGCTCGGCGCGCACGCGGACCTGGTGACCACGATGCGCGAGCTGATCGCCGCGGCACCCCGGCCCCGCGCCGACCTGGACCACGTCGCCGCGACGGCCGAGACCGTGGTCCGCCGGGCGCTGTGGCTCGCGGCCACCTATGACCTCGCCGGCCGGCATCTGCTCTGCGTCGGCGACCACGACCTGACCTCGCTCGCCGCGGCCGCGGTCATCCCCGGGCTGCGGGTCACCGTCGTCGACGTCGACGACGAGCTGCTTTCCTTCCTGTACCGCCAGGAGCGTTCTCGCGGCCTCGACGTGCGGCCCTACTTCGCCGACCTGCGGTTCGGCCTGCCACCGTCGGTGGCCGGGTCCGCCGACCTGGCCTTCACCGACCCGCCCTACACCCCCGAGGGGGTGGCGCTGTTCTGTGCCCGCGGCGCCGAGGGGCTGCGCGACCGTGACCACGGCCGGGTGCTGCTCGCCTACGGCTTCTCCGACCGGACCCCGACGCTCGGCTGGAAGACCCAGCGGGCCCTCTCCGACGCCGGGTTCGCGCTCGAGGCCATGCTGCCCGCCTTCCACGCCTACGAGGGCGCCGAGGC
Organism: Pseudofrankia asymbiotica; assembly: GCF_001983105.1. GTDB lineage: Bacteria > Actinomycetota > Actinomycetes > Frankiales > Frankiaceae > Pseudofrankia > Pseudofrankia asymbiotica. Next base: position 5,385 of record NZ_MOMC01000054.1, read on the forward strand.
GGTCGGCGCCCGCGCCGACCTCTACGTGTGCCGCCCCACCAGCCACACCTGGCGCCACGTCGACCGCGCCACCGGCCCCCTGGCCGCCGGCACCGCCATCTACAGCCACGGCCGGGCGTCCCTGGAGAGCGTCCCGCGAGACCTGCTCCCCGAACCGGCGGCACGCGCCCTGGTGACCGCGGCCGTGGAGGCCGCGGCACCTCGTCGCCAGCGGCCCGAGGACACGGTCCCGGCGGGCCCCCCTGGCCAGCTGGTGTTCGTCGGGGAGGCGCCGCTCCCGGCGGAGGCCGGCGGAGAGTGGCCGGTGGCGCACGTCCGCCTCGCGACGGTGCTCGCGCAGGGCCTGCCGCCGGCGGCCAGGGCCCGCCGGCCGGTCGCGGTCGCCGCCGATCTCACGGACGACCCCGGCGGCTGGCTGCCCAGGTTGCTGCTGGCCGTCAACGCGGACGCGGTGGCGATGGTCGTCCACTCCGACCACCCAGCCGTCGCCGCGGCCGTCCGGGCCACGACGCCGCTGCCCGGCGGCCGCCCGCCCCGAACCTCCCAGATCGCTTACCTCCCAGATCTGCTTCGCAGATCCGGCAGGGACCCTGTCGCCGATCCGGCAGGGACCCCGTCCGCAGGCTCCGTCGATCCGGCAGGAACCCCGGCGACGCCGCCGGGGTCGTTGGGTTACCTCGTGCTCGGGCAGGCAGCCCCCAAGTGGCGCGTCCTGCCGCCGGCGCGCGTCGGCGGCGGCCCGGACGTCCACCGGCTCTGGGTGCTGTCCTTCGCGGCCGTCGCCTCCGCCGAGCTCGACAGGCCCAGCGACACCTGGCTCCGCTTCCTGCTCGATCGGGCACACGGCCGGATCGGCAACGTCTGGCGGGAGGCCCTGGTCGGCTATGTCCGCGACGCCCACGCGACGACGCTGACGAAACGGGACGCCAGGGCGATGGTCGAGTCCAACCTGCCCCGACGGGTGAACGATCTTCTCCAGGCCCGTCTGCTCGACCTGCCGCTCACCGAGGCCGCCGACGTCCTCGACTCGGTGGAGCGGTCATGGAGTCCTGAAGGCCTCGCGAAGATCGATCTCGCGACCGGGCTACCGGCATGACGGCGGGCAGCGTGCCGCGCCTCGACAGGCCGGGGAACGGATCGGCGGCGCCGGAGGCGGACGGGGCCGTGGTACTGGTCGTCGAGGACGACGACGCGGTCGGCACGCAGCTGGTACGCGGGCTGCGGYGGGCCGGGTACGCGGCGCGGCGGGTGGCGACGGCGACGGCGGCGCTCATGGCCGTCGGTGGCGACGAGCCGCCGGACGTCGTGCTGCTCGACCTCGGGCTGCCGGACCTGGAYGGCACCGAGGTCTGCCGGCGGATCCGGGAGCTCGGCGACATCCCGGTGATCGTGGTGACCGCGCGCGCTGACGAGTCGGACCGTGTCGAGGCGCTCGACCTGGGCGGCGACGACTACCTCGTCAAGCCGTTCGGTTTCGAGGAGCTGCTGGCGCGGATCCGCGCCGTGCGGCGCCGTTTCGCCCGCGTCGCCGCCCTCGCGGACGCCGCCCGTGCCGACGCCGCCCGTGCCGACGCCGCCCGTGCCGACGCCGCCCGTGCCGACGCCGTTCGAGCCGACGCCGTCCGAGCCGCGGGCACGGCGGGCGCCGCCGGCGCGGCGAACGGCCGTGGCGGCACGGCGCGCGGCGCCTCGAACAGGACAGGCGGCCACGCCACCGCCGTGGCGGTGGCCGGCGAGGGCGGCCAGGGTGGCGACGGGACCGCCGGCGCCGAGTCCCGCGGCGCGGGAGACGTGGTCAGGCACGGCGGGCTGCTGGTGGACCGGCGGACACGGCGGATCGAGCTGGACGGGCAGCGCCTCGCCATCACCGCGCGCGAGTTCGACCTGCTCGCCTTCCTCGCGGCGGACCCGGGCCGGGTGCGCACCCGGCGGGAGATCTTCCAGGCCGTCTGGGGGCCGTGGTTCGGCTCGACGAAGGTGCTGGACGTGCACGTGGGGTCGCTGCGGCGCAAGCTCGGCCGGCCGGAGCTGATCGAGACCGTCTACGGCGTCGGCTTCCGCCTCGCCGACCCGGCCGTCGAGCCGGGGAGGACGGGCGGCGCGCGGTGAGCAAGCGGATCCTCGCGATACAGCTGCTGCTGACGGCGTTGCTCATGATCTGCGTCTGCATCCCGCTCGGCCTGGACGCCGCCCGGCACGACCGGACCCTGCTCGCCCTGCGAACGGCGTCCAGCGCCGACGCCTACGCCGCCGAGGTCAAGTGGCGCCGGCTGGGCACGGACGGGCCGCGGCTGCCCGACCAGTCCGAGGACGCCGGATCCGGCGCCTACTCCGACGACGGATCCGACTACGGCGACCCCGGCGACGGCCAGTCCGAGGTCGTCCGGCCGGACGACGACCTCGCCCTCTACAGCCCGGACGGCCGCCTCACCGCGTCCTCGGGCCAGCCGATCCCACTGACGGCCGCCCAGATCGCCGCCGCCCGCGAGAGACGGGTCGAGCTCGCGCCGACCGCCGCGAACGGGCATCGCCAGGTCGTCGTGACGCCGGTGAACAACTCGGACGGCCTGTTCACGATCCTCGTGGTCGCCAGGTCCGACAGCGCCACCAGGACCCAGATCCAGCACCGCTGGGTCCGGCTGATCGTCGGGTTCGGCGTGGCGCACCTGGTGGCACTGGCACTGTCGGTGCTGCTCGCCCGCTGGGTGAGCCGGCCGCTGCGCCGGCTGGAACGGGCGGCGGCGAGGCTCGGCGACGGCGAGCTGTCGGCCAGGGCCCGGCCCGTTGGCGGGCCCGCCGAGGTGCGCCAACTCGCGGCGAGCTTCGACGCCATGGCCGGGCAGATCGAGGAKCTGGTCGACGGGCAGCGTGCCTTCCTCGCCGACGTCTCCCACCAGATCCGCACTCCGCTGACCGCGATGCGGCTGCGCCTGGAGCTGCTCGGCCAGGACCTGGCCGACGACCCGGCCGCCGCCGGCGAGGTGGGTGGGACGATCGCCGAGGTGCACCGGCTGTCCCGGATGGTCGACGGCCTGCTCGCCATGGCGCGCACCCAGGCCCGCGGCGGGACGTCGGTCCGGGTCTCGGTGCGGGTCGACCGGGTGGTCCGCGAGCGGGTCGCGACCTGGTGCGCGGTCGCCGCGGCCGCGCACGTCGAGCTGCTCGACGAGACGACCACCGGCGCTCGGGCACTGCTCACCCCTGGCCATCTGGAACAGGTCCTCGACAACCTGTTGTCGAACGCGCTGGAGGCGACCGCCTCGGGCGGGCGCGTGGTCGTCCGCGCGGCGCTGGCCAGCCCGGACGCCCTCACCGCCGGCGACGGCAGCGACAGCGGCGACGACGGCGGCGGCGACAACCGCGGCGGCCGGCGGGGCCGCGGTCTCCGGGCCGTCCGGAATCATGAGGCGGGCGGCCGGGCACGGGCGAACGGTGCCGCGCCGACGATCCGGCTGACGGTCGCCGACGACGGCCCGGGGATGACCGCGGCCGCCCGCGCCGGCGCCTTCGAGCGGTTCCGCGCCGAGCGCCCGGCCGAGCGCGCGGTGCGCGCGGACCGGCGCGGACACGGGCTCGGCCTCGCCGTCGTCCACGCCCTGGTCGTGACCGACGGCGGCCGGGTCAGGCTCGACGAGGCGGAGTCGGGTGGCCTGCTGGTGGTACTCGACCTCCCGGCCGCCCCCGCCGGCCCACGGCCTGGCCTCGCCGGCGGGCCCGATCGAGCCGAGGTCGCCGGTGCTGAGGGCGACGGGACGGCCAGGTTCGCCGGAGTGACCGGCGCGGGGAACCGCGGCGAGGTCGACAGAGCCGACTGAGCCGGGGTGGACGCGTCGCCCGCCGACCGCCCCCGAGCGGCCGGCACGAGGCCGCCGCCCTCCCAAAGCCAGCGGGCGCGCGCAGTGGCCAGGCCACGCGCGCGCCCGAAGGCCCGTTCGACGTGCCGGGTCAGCGCTCCCAGCGCTCGTCGGTGAACCGGTCACCCGGGTCACGGTCAGTGCCCCGGTCAACGCCGCGATCGGCACCACGGTCAACGCCGCGATCGGCACCACGCTCCGGGTAGGGCTGGTCCACGCCTCGCTCGGTGTAGCCGCCCTCCTGGCGCCCTCGGTCAACCGGCTGGCCGGCGTCCTGGCCGCCCACGCGCCGACCACCCGGATACTCGCCGCCCGAGTACTCGCGCTCGCGGTCGAGGGCGCGGCCACGCTCGGCGCTGCGGCCCGTGTAACCACCCATGGCGGGGCCACGCTCGCCGCCGGCCATCCGGCCGCGGCCGGTCTCGCCGCTCGCCTTGACGCGGCGCAGGGCGAGCAGCGTCATCAGGATCGACGTGATCAGGCCCAGGATCAGGCCGTAGCGCGCGCCCGACGAGATGCCGGGGTAGCCGAGGTAGCTGCCGTGCACGCGCGGCAGACTGATCCACCGCACGATGATCAGCACCAGCGCCACGATGCTGGCCGTGGCGATCGCGGTCGACAGCGGGATCGAGCCGAGCCCCGACATCTTGCCGCGGCTGAGCAGGTACGCCGCGGCGAGGGCCGCGGCGACGAGCATCAGCACGATCGGCACCCAGGCGAGGGCGCCGGACTGCCACGCGTTCAGGTTGGAGCGCCAGGTCTGGGACTGGCCGTACGCGTTGTATCCCGAGTACCTGACGCCGAACCACGGCAGAAAGCTAAAAATAAGGCCGAGAATCCCCAGCCCGATGATTCCGAGATCGGTGCCCTTCATGCCACGACCCTGGTGGGCCGCGAGACCTGGGCTGTCGTGGGCCGCGTGACCGCGGCCGGCCATACTCGCCATTGGCGACATCCTCGTTTCTCCTGAGCCACGGACCGGCCACAGTCACACTCGCACGCGCCGCGCGCCGCGGCAAAGCCGTGCGGAGAGGATCTGAGTCCCGCRGCCGCCGCCTCGATACGCGTACGAACGTCAGGCGCAGAGACGCCGTGACGTCACGACGAAGCGGTAGCGGTAATGAATCAGAACGTCCCCCGGTTCATCGGGCCGGAAACCACGGAGGCCTGTTTCGATAACTACTTCCGTGGTGCCCGCGTTCGTACCGCTCCCCGCCGGACGGGGTTTACACCGAACTGGAGACCGAGTCCGGACCCGCCCCCATCAATATGTACAGGATTTTCCCGGCTCCCATTACGGGCAGTTGTTGCCCAAGAATTTCATCCAATGGCCCGATACCGGCGAACAGGATATTATAAGGCCCTAAAGCGCGCGCTCTTCAAGGCGAGCACTTTCCGCCAGGACTGCCGGTTCCACCGGGACTGCCGGGACTGCCGGTTCCACCGGGACCGCCGCCAGCCCGTCATAGCGGATGAACGACGGCACGGCCACGATCAGCACGGCCAGGCCCACGAGGCACGCGGCGCCGCCGACGAACGCCGCCAGTCCTGGCGAGGTGAAGCCGGCGAACGTGCCGTGGCCGAGGTCGCCGAGGCTCGGCCCGGCGGCCACGGACACCATGAACAGCCCGGCCATCCGGCCGCGCACCGCGTCGGGCGCGGCGACCTGCTGAATGGTGATCCGCAGCACCGCGGACACGGTGTCGGCGGCGCCGGCGATGACCAGCAGGCCGATCGCCAGCGGCAGCGACCCGGCCAGCCCGAACAGCGCGACCGCGACACCCCACACCGCGATCGCCAGCGCGACCACCAGGCCCTGACGACGTATCCGCGACAGCCAGCCGCCGGTCGCCGCGACCAGGGTGCCGCCGACGGCCATCGCCGCGTAGAGCACGCCCGTGGTGCGCGGGCCACCGTGGAACTGGGCGACGGACATCGAGGCGAACAGCACCCGCGGCATGCCGAAGATCATGGCGTCCAGGTCGACGAGGAACGTCATCAGCAGCACCGGCCGCTGCCACAGCAGCCGGAAACCGTCGACAATGCTGGCGAATCCAGCCCGCGTGCCGCCCCCCTCGGGCCGCATCGACGGCAGACGCCAGGTCGCCCACAGCAGGCCCAGGTAGGACACGACGTCGACGGCGTAGGCGGCACGGAAGCCGACCGTCGAGACCAGCAGGCCGGCCAGCAGCGGGCCGCAGGTGAGCGCGAGCGTCATCGAGAAACCCTCGAGCGCGCCGACCGCCGGCATCATGTCCGGGGTGAGCAGCCGGGCCGCGAAGGTCCGCCGGATCGGCGAGTCCAGCGCGGACAGCGACGCCTGCAGGCCGATCAGGATGAAGAGCACCCAGACCGGCGCGCCGAACACGGCCTGCAGGGTGAGCGCCGCCGAGGCGAACATCATCCCGGAGGAGGTCAGCAGCGCGAGCACCCGCCGGTCGGCGGCGTCCGCGATCGTGCCGCCGGCGAGCCCGAAGACCACCAGCGAGACGAAGGTGACGGCGCCGACCGCGCCGACGGCGAAGTTCGACCCGGTGTCGGCGTAGATCTGCAGCAGCACCGTCGTGACGACGACCTGGGTGCCGGTCGCGCTGACCAGCTCGCCCAGCCAGAACCGTCGAAACGACGGGGAGTTCCGCAGCGGGCGCAGATCGGCGGTGAACAGCCGGCCGAGCCGGCGAAGCCTGGAGCCCGCCGGACCTGCTGGGCTGGCTGGGCTGGCCGCGGCAGGCACCGCGGCCGGCTCAGTCACGGAACGGCATCCCCGGCCCTGGCCCTGGGCCCCGTCCCGCGGTGGCATGCCGCAGCGCCAGCGCGACGACATAGTGGTCGAGCCGCATGGGGGTGAAGCCGAAGTGCCGGTAGAAGGCCCTGGCCGGAGCCGAGACGGCGTGCGCGAGCAGCAGCGGCGTCCCGGCCGTCCGGTAGACGGTCGCCGCCCGCATGACCGCGTCGCGCAGTAGCCGCGCACCGACGCCGCGGCCCTGGGCCGTCTCGTCGACGGCGAGCCGGCCGATCAGGAGTGCCGGCACCGGGTCCGCCGGGCCGGCGGCGCGCCGCCCCCACCGGCGGGGGGCGGCGGCGCGGACGTGCTCGACCGCGCCGCGGGTCAGGCAGTAGTAGCCGACAGCCCGGCCGTCATCGGTCACGACGAACGTCGTCACGCCCTCCTCCTGCTGCTCGAGGGCATGGTGGCGCAGCCAGCTGTCGAGGACGTCATTCCCGCTGCGGAAGCCCCGGACGTCGTGCTGGGCCGTGAGCCTCGCCGGCGGGCCCGCGGAGCGAGGACTCACCGGCCTTCCTCGTCCGGGCCGTCCTCCAGCAGGTCACGCAGYCGCGGCGCCTCGTCCGGTGCCGGCCCGCCCAGCAGCGCGGCCAGTTCCTCCCATGCCGCGTCGGTGGCGCCGAACACCCGGCGGTCGGCCATCGTGTCGGCGGCATAGCGCCGCATCGCCTCGACGGCGAAGTCCTCCAACGTCGCTCCGAGACTCTCCGCGGCCGAGYGGACCAGGTCCGCCGTCTCACCCGTCAGCCGCGCCACGACCTGCTCGTCCTTGTCGGTTCCACCCACGCCCGTCAGTCTGCCTGTTCCTCGTCCCAGACCCACACCCACCCGGCACCTCCCGCCACCGCCCTCCCGCCACCGCGCTGCGGCCGCGGTCGCCGCCGGGCGCTGGTCGCCGTGGGCTGGGCGGGCTCGATCAGGTTCGCCACCTCAGCTTCTACAGCCTCCTGGCGTGAGTAACCCACCCGTCACGAGCGGCCTGGACGATTTGACCCGTTCGGGTGGTGTTGGCTCGGTGTCTGTAAAGTCCGCGCGTCGGATCGCACGGCGATCCAGCGACGGAAGGGGCTGGGGTGGCCAGGACGCGGGCGAGGGTCGGAGCCGCCGTGGCGGGATTGGCGGTCACGATGGCCGTCCAGGGCTGCCGTGACGGCGCGGAGACCGCGGCGTCGCCTGGGGCGGCCTCGCCCCAGGCCGCGGTGACCTATTCCGGCTCCTACGTCACCCTCGCCCCGACGGACGCCACCTCGGCCACACCGGCCACGCCGTCGGCGACGACGAGCGGCGGCGCGCGAGGCACCGCCACCTCACCAGCGGCCTCCGGGTCGCCGGCCGGCGCCCGACCCGGCCCCACCGGGCCCTCCACCGCCGGGCCGACGCCCCCGCCAGCCCGGCCCGCGGGCGCGGCGCCGACGGGCCCCGGGGGCTGGACGGGCACCGTCACCGACGAGCCGGCTCATTCCGCGCCGCCCCCGCAGGCGCCCCCGGGCAGGCCCAAGCTCACCCTCTCCGGGCCGGATCCGCAGACCTGGAACCCGACGGACTCGGATCCGGCGTGCGCCCAGGCGGACTTCACCGTCACCAACTCGGGCGACGGCAACGCCAGCGGCGTCTCCGGGACGGCCACCCTCCAGTGGGTCAGGTATGAGGGCATCTACCCGACCTGGCCCGACCTCGCCACGGTGGAGGGCGTCGCCCTCCCCTCCCCGGTCGCGCCCGGCCAGTCGGTGACCAGGCATCTGCGCATCTGCGGCCCGACGCCACCAGACGGCTTCTACGCGGTCATCCATCAGGTCTGGATCTACGTGTACTTCGGCGAGACGACAACCATCCGCCCCTGACCCACCAGCCTCGGCGCCTTCCAGGGACGCCTGGCGCCCGGCGGCCCAGACGCCGCGCACGGCCCGCCCGCGACGAGGCGCCGTGGACGAGCCGGCCGCGCGGGTCACGCGGGTCACGCGGGTCACGCGGGTCACGCGGGTCACGCGGGTCACGCGGGTCACGCGGGTCACGCGATCACGCGGCATCGAGACACAGACCGAGTCCTGCTGCTCCTCRTCCCAGACCCGCACCCACCCGGGCACCTCCGCCATCCGAGGCCGACGGGAGATGACACGCAACCCGGTTGTCCGGCCGGGTGAGGGCACGTAGCGTCAGTGGKGACGCCGCGGTGACGGGCACGTTCCGTACATGTGGGCGGGTGGCCGGAAGGCCTGGCCCGCGGTGTGACCGGGTGGCTGCCAGGCAGGGGGCGGTCGGGTGTTCAGATGGGTATGGTCCCGATGGTCCCGGCGCGCCGGACCGGGTGAGGGCCTCTTCGGAGCTGGCCTCGGCCCGCGCGACGGCGAGCTGGTCGAGCTCGAGGTGAACGACCTCACGCCCGGCGGGCCGTACGACCTCGGCCTGGCACCGAGCGACGGTGTCCGCCGCCTCGATCTGGGCGCGCTGCTGGTGCCGCTGCTCGACGGGGTCGACTACCGGCTGCGCCTGGACGGCGAGCGGGTGAGCGCGGTGGTCGCGCTCGCCGGCCGGTCGGCGATGGAGCTCACGGCGCTGGCGGCGCCGAAGAGCCAGGGGATCTGGGACGACATCCGCGCCGAGATCTGGCTGGCCGCCGCGCTGCCCGGCTCGGCGGGCAACCGGCCTCCACCCGCCATGCCCGCCCTCGCGGGGCCTGCCCTCACGGGTCCGGTGTGGGTTGGTGGCCCCGTCGAGGTCGCCGCCGGGCATGGCCGGTTCGGCCCCGAGCTGCTGCTCGTGCCGACGGCTCCGGCCGCGCCGCCCGAAGCACCGCCGGCCGAATCCTCGGGCGACCTCGACCTGGCGGCTTCCGGCGTCCCTGGCCCGTTCACCGACCTCGGCGTCGTCTCCGGCCCGTCGGCTCTGTCCGGCCTGGCCGGCCCGGTCCGGCTGGTCGGCGTCGACGGGCCGCGCTGGTTTCTCCAGGCCGCGGTCACCGGCCCCGCCGCCGCCCCGCGCGACGAGTCACTCATGGACGACGTGCTGCGCGGCACGATCGTGATCCGCGGTGGCCGCGCGATGCCGGTGCGGGCGTCGCTCCCCCTGCGGCTGCCGACCGACACCGAGGACCCGGCCGGCCCGGACGACCTCGTCGATCCGATGGCCGCCGACCCGGACGGCCCGCCGCTCCCGGGGCGCCACGCCGGCCAGCCCGCGGCCTGGCGGGCCGCCGCGCGGGGCCCCGTGTCGCCGACCGATCTGGAGTCGCTGCGCCCGAAGCCCACCGGCGCGAGCAGCGCCGACCCGCGCCGGATCAGCTACGGGCTGGTCCCGCCGCCGAGCGGCGGCCTCGGTCGCAACCTCATGACCTGGGGCTGAGCCCGCGGCCCATGTCCCAGGCGGGGCTGGGCCGGACTCACTCGGCCGGCTCGGCCACGTCCGGCTCGGCCACGTCCGGCTCGGCCACGTCCGGCTCGGCCTGATCCTCCCAGGAACGCCGTCGGTCCGGGGCGCGCGGCGACCAGTCCGGCGGCCCGGCGAGGCGGGAGACGCCGGCGGCGGCGAGGCCGGAGGCAAGGGCGAGGCGGCGTGCGAGCGGGCGGGCGCGCTCGATCTGTTCGCGCTCGTCGACGACGACGCAGGTGTGGTCGGCGACGAGGCGGCGCCCGTCGACCCAGACGTCGCGCACGGCCCGCGGGGAGGCGCCGTAGACGAGCTGGCCGCACGGGTCGTGCAGCATCGAGACGCAGACCGAGTCCTGCAGCAGCACCAGGTCGGCCCGCTTCCCGGGCTCGATGCTCCCCACCAGGTCGTCGAGGCCCAGCGCCCTGGCGCCTTCGAGGGTGGCCATCCGGAGCACGGTCGGCGCGTCGAGGACCGCCGGGTCGACAGCGTGGACCTTCGCGAGCAGCGCCGCCATCTTGACCGCCTGCAGCATGTCCTGGCTGTCGTTGGAAGCGGCGCCGTCGGTGCCGATCCCGACGGTGACACCGGCGGCGCGCAGCCGGGGAACCGGGCACACCCCGGAGCCGAGGATCATGTTCGCGACCGGGTTGTGGGCGATCGCGACCCCGTGGCCGGCGAGGATCTCGACGTCGGCCTCGGTGACCCACACCCCGTGTCCGGCGATGAGCGGCCGCTCGAACATGCCGAGGCGCAGCGCGTGCGGGATCGTCCGGCGGCCCCAGCGGGCGCTGGCGGCGACCAGCTCCTCGCGTACCTCGGCGAGATGGGTGTGCACCGCCCAGTTCCTGGCGCGGCAGGTGTCGACACCCGCCTCCAGCAGCTCGTCGCTCTGCCCGAGCAGGGTGCCGACGCCGTAGCGGAAGTCGACCGGGGCGCCGCGGGCCGCCGCCAGGGCGACGGCCGCCGCCAGGTCGTCCTGCTCGTCCATGATCCGCCTGACGTCCGCCCAGGGCGCCCCGGGCTCGAAGGCGTCCTCCGCGCCGAACGAGACCACGCCGCGCAGGCCGGCGCGAACCAGCCCGTCGACGACGCCAAGGCTCGCGAACTCGTCGCGGTTGCTGTGCACGAACATGTCGTTGACGGTGGTGACGCCGGTCAGCAACAGCTCCACGGCGCGCAGCAGGGTGCCCTCCCGGGCGTCCTCCTCGGTGAGGACCGAGCCGAGCGGCCCGACGATCCGCTCCCCCCACTCGAACAGCGTCAGCTCCGAGCCCATCCCGGTCGTCAGCGCCTCGGACAGGTGGGTGTGCGCGTTGACGAGGCCCGGGATCAGCAGTCCCGTCCCGTCGCCGTCGACCGGGACGTCGGGGAGGGCGGCCCGCAGCTCGTCGTACCCGCCGACCGCGACGATCTCACCGCCGCGGATGTGGACGGCGCCGTCGGCGATGTCGCCCTCGGGGCCGACGGTGAGCACCCACGCCGCCCTGACCAGCGTCTCCACGCGTCCCGGTGGGCCGTCCGGACGCGGCACCGTGTCGGCCACAGCGTGATTCTCACATCCGCCACCCCGTTCGACGCGGCCCGGCCGCGCCCGCGACCACACTCACGCCCATGCCACGCCCACACCGGCATCAACGCCGACACGCCTGATCGGTCCGGGTGGCCGCGCGTGCCTGGCCGTGTGGTCAGCTGTGGGGCGTGGAGGCGATCCCTGACCGGCAGGAGATCGTCCGGTACTGCCAGGAGTGCGCCCGGCACAGCGTGCTGCTCGCGACCGGCCACGGCTCGCTGTGGGAGTGCGCCGGCTGCGGCACCTGGCTGCGGTGGCCGCTCCAGCCCGCCGTTCCCGACCTGTCCACCGTCACGGTCCTCGACCACCACCGGGCCAGGCGGCGCAAGGCCTCCTGAGCCGGCTCACCTGGGCGCGCCCGCGCGCTGCCCGAGCCGCGCCGGTGCCGCCCGCTCAACGGGGATCGCGGATCCCTGGTTCGAGAGGTCCTTGGCCCGGGTCCGCCGGGCGCGAAGAGTGGGGATGCGCACCCGGACTCCCCACCACTACCTGGTCAACAACGCCGGCAACTCGGCCCAGACCCCGCTCGGCTCGACATCCGTCGAGACCGTCGACGCGCTGTTCGCCGTGCACTTCAAGGGCGTCTTCTTCCTCACCCAGGCGCTGGCGCCGGTCCTCACCGACGGTGGCGCCATCGTGAACCTGTCGAGCGGCCTCGCCCGGTTCGCCGGGGATGGCTGGTCGGTGTACGGAGCGATGAAGGGCGCGATCGACGTGCTCAGCCGGTACCTGGCCAAGGAACTCGGCCCGCGCGGTATCCGGGTGAACTCGGTCGCTCCCGGGCCGATCGCCACCGACTTCGGCGGCGGCACCATGCGCGACAACGAGCAGGCCCGGTCGCACATGGCCGCACAGGCGGCCCTGGGCCGCGTCGGCGAGCCGGACGACATCGGCCCGCTCATCGCGACCATGCTCTCCGACCGCACCCACTGGATCACCGGCCAGCGCGTCGAGGCCTCCGGCGGCACCCTCCTCTGAAGGCCGGCATTGGGTAGACAACCGGGTGGGCATCTGTACCAGGACCGACGAACGCCGAGAACGGATCGCCGATGGATCGCGCGCAGCTCGCCGACTTCCTGCGCAACCGACGGGAGGCGCTGCGGCCCGAGGATGTCGGGCTCGCGCGCGGACCGCGCCGCCGGGCCGCCGGGCTGCGCCGCGAGGAGGTCGCCGCGCTCGCCAGCATGTCGGTGGACTACTACAGCCGGCTGGAGCAGGAACGCGGCCCGCGGCCGTCCGAGCAGATGCTCACCTCCATCGCCCGTGGGCTGCGGCTCAGCCTCGACGAACGGGACCACCTGTTCCGGCTCGCCGGGCACAACGCCCCCGCCCGCACCATCCACGACGATCACGTCAGCCCCGGCATCATGCGGGTGCTCGACCGCCTCCAGGACACACCCGCGCAGGTGATGACCGTCCTCGGCGAGACCCTGGTCCAGACACCGCCGGCCATCGCCCTGCTCGGCGAGCAGACCCGGTTCACCGGCCCGCGACGCAGCGTCGTCTACCGCTGGTTCACCGAGCCCGACTCGCGGCGCGTCTACCCGGTCGAGGACCACCCGACGCACTCCCGGATCTTCACGTCCGACCTGCGCACGGCGTCGTCGCGCCTTCCGGGCGACCCTCGGGTCTCCCAGATCATCGCCACGCTGAGCGCTGAGAGCGCCGAGTTCGCCACGCAGTGKGCGGAACACGAGATCGGCGTGCRCCACGAGTACAAGCGCATCCAGCACCCGGAGCTCGGCGTCATCCACGTCCAGTGCCAGTTGCTGCACGACGACCAGCGGTCCCAGTCGCTGCTGGTCTTCACCGCCACTCCCGGCACCGAGGACGCCGAGAAGCTCCGGCTGCTCAGTGTCATCGGAGACCAGCGGCTCAGCCCGAACGGTGCCGGCTGACCGGGCCAGCACCAAGCCGTTGACGGTGGTTCTGGCCCGCCACTCGTCCTTACCGGGCAATGCGAACGGAGGTGTTGGGCCGCTGGCTGATCGGCCAACGCGGCCGAACGCCCTTGTCAACACCGTGGGCGGATTGTGCGTCTCGCCTCGCGAGAGTACGGTTTCCGTCACGAGGCGAGGCCGTTTCGACACCGAGTCGGCGGGCCGCGCGGAGTGCGGGGCCGCTGTGCGCCTCGGCCGGCGACGGCCAGCCATGAACGGGGCGTGAGCCCCTGACGCCGGTGGGAGGCCGCATGGCCGTGGCAGGTACTGACGTGGCGGGCACGGACACGGCGCGCACGGACACGACGCGCACGGATACGACGGCCACCAGGACAGTTCGCAGCTTCTGCCGGGTGTGCACCTCCGTCTGCGGGATCCTCGTCGAGACCGCCGGGGACCAGGTCTTACGGGTGCGCGGCGACCGGGACCACCCGATGTCCGCCGGCTACACCTGCCCCAAGGGCCGAGCGCTCCCCGACGTGCATCACCACCCCGACCGGTTGGAACGCCCGCTCATGCGCGCCGGCGACGGCTTCCGCCCGACCACCTGGGAGGAATGCCTCGACGACCTCGGCGCCCGGGTACGGGCGATCATCGACGAGCACGGGCCGTCGGCCGTCGGGATCTTCTTCGGCAGCGGGGTCGGGATGGACGCCGCCGGCTACAAGATGGCGCAGTCCCTGCACCGGGCCATCGGAACGCCAGCGAAGTTCAGCCCGCTGACCATCGACGGCACGGCGAAGGTACTCATCTCGGACCTCGTCGGCGGCACACCCGCGCTCGCCGGCCGGCCCGACTACGACACCGCGACGTTCGTCCTGTTCGTCGGCAGCAACCCGGTCGTCTCCCACGGGCACACCGTCGCCATGCCGAACCCGATCGGCACGTTGAAGGCGCTGCGCGACCGCGGCGAGATCTGGGTGGTCGACCCGCGGCAGACCGAGACCGCGAAGCTGGCCACCGGCCACCTGGCCCCCCGCCCCGGCACGGACCACGCCGTGCTCGCCTACCTGGTCCGCGAGGTGCTGCGCGACGGCGCCCGCCGCGACGTGCTGGAGAACCGCTGCGTCGACGCCGACACGCTCGCGGCCGCCGTCGAGCCGTTCACGCTGGAGCACACGGCCGCGATCTGCGACGTGCCGGCGGACGAGCTCACCGCGCTGTGCGCCGCGGTCCGCCGGGCCGAGCGGGTCGCCGTCGAGACGGGTACCGGCGTGACGATGTCGGCGAGCGCGAACGTCACCCAGTGGCTCAGCTGGGCCCTGATGATCGTGACAGGGTCGATGAACCAGCCGGGCGGCGCCTGGTTCCACCCGGGGTTCGGCAACCGGCTGGAGAACGTCCAGCTGCCGGTCTCCCCGGCCGGCGGCTCGTTCGGCCCCGGGCCGCGCAGCCGCCCCGAGACGCACTCGTTCCTCGGCGAGTGGCCGTGCGCGGTGCTCGCCGACGAGATCGAGGCCGGGAACATCCGCGCCGTGCTGAACCTCGGCGGCCACCTCGTCACCGCCTTCCCGGACACCGAGACGCTGGTCCCGGCGCTGCGCAAGCTCGACGTGTTCGCCACGATCGAGATCATCGCGAACGAGACGACCGCGCTGTCGACGCATGTGCTGCCGACGAAGGACCAGCTCGAGCGGGCCGACATCACGCTCTGGGACAACCTGATGCCGCGGGTGGCGACCCAGTACACGCCCGCGGTCGTCGAGCCGGTCGGCGACCGGCGCTCCACCTGGTGGGTGCTCGCCGAGCTGGGCCGCCGCCTCGGCCACGACCTCGCGGCCACATCAGGCGACGCGGCCACGGACGGGGCGAGGCTCGCGAAGGTCGTTCCCCGGGACACGTTCGGCGAGGACCTGACAACCCGCCAGTGGGCCGAGACGGACCGGCAGCTGCCCGCCCCGTGGGTCGAGCGTCACCTCGACCGGCTCGGCGGCTGGCGCCTCGCGCCCCGCCTGCTCGTCGACCAGCTCGCCGGGCTTACCGAGCCCGCACCGCTCGTCTTCGTCCCGCGGCGGCAGAAGCGGCATTTGAACTCCCAGTTCGACTTCCTCGGCACCCAGGCCGAGATCCTCATCCACCCCGACGACGCCACCCCCGCCAGCGTGCGCGACGGCGAGCCGGTGACCGTCCGCACCGCCCACGGCGAGATCACCGGCCTCGCCCGCGTCGACCCCGCGGTCCGCCGAGGCGCCGTCTCCATCCCCCACGGCCACCAGTACGCCAACGTCAACCGTCTCACCGACAAGAACGACCTCGACCCCATCACCGGCATGGCCCACTACTCCGGCGTCCCCGTGACCATCCACCCCGGATAGGCCCGGTCCGACCAGAACCGGCAGGCCGCCGGAACGGGAGGACCGCCGGAACGGGAGGACCGCCGGAACGGGAGGGCCGCCGGAACGGGAGGGCCGCCGGAACCAACCCGGCCGGACCGGACCATCTGTCAGGAATCCGACGGATGGTCCCGGTTCGGGCCGACGCCCTGGCACGGTAGCCGGATGATCTTTGAAGGAGTCGCTGGCAGGCGGAAGGTCCCGTCGGGGGCGCGGGCCGTCATCCTGACCGGCGCTCTCGCGCTCATCGGCGCCTGCTCGCTGCTCGCCGGCGACCCACCACCGCCGCTGGTGATCGACGCCGCCTACGCCGAGGCGTTCTCCGGGGCCACCCTCGACGACTTCGACCGGCTGGCCGGCACGCCGTCGACTCCGCTCGACCCCGCGACGGCCAGGCTGGTCGGGCCGACGTTCGGCGCGCACTTCGATGCCACGGCGGTCACGACGTCGGTGGACGGCCTGCTCTTCGAGAGCCTCAAGCGCCATCTCCACCCGGACGACGTGTCGGCACGGCTGCGTGGCCCGCATCGGACCAGCCCCGGCCACGAGCTGGTACTCGCCCACATACCCATCGGTCAGCACCTGCCAGAGCCAGAGCTCGGCTACCCCAGCGACGGCCTGTTCACCGGCTGGCAGATCGTTGTCGGCGGCCGGCGCCTCGCCCTCACCGACGACGGCGACCCCGCCGAGCTGGTCACCGGGTCGGTAGTCGCGGTGAGCGTGCCCATCGGCTCCGACCCGTACCTGTCCGCGACCGCCAACGGCCAGACGAGGATGATCAGCCTGCGCACCGRCCGGCCGGCGGCGGGTTAGAGACGATGGCGGCCTGGAGAACGGCCCGCGGGAGACCGGGGCCCACGGCCGGGCTGGACAACGGCGGCCGCGCGGATCCGGCGGATCGAGACGCGTCCGAACAGGGACCATGCTCGCTCCGGTCGCCCCGCGCCCCATCCGGGACGAGAGGTTCATGATCTGGTGGGATCCTCAGAGTCCTGGCGCCGACGATGCCACCAGATCATGGCCCGATGGATTCCGGGATTCTGGCGCCGACGGCCCCACGGCCACGCTCATCCGTCCCTGGGTTCTGGGGCCCAGGAGACCGGGATCCACCCCACAAGCCATGGCCAGATCCGATGAGGGGCTTGAGTAAATTCGGTCCCTCGCTCTGGCGCCGACAATCGCACCAGATCACGGGGTCGCTGGCCGTGAGGCGCGGTCTTGGTGGTGAGTGCGCCAGGCGGATGTTCGCGAGGATGCCCTCGGCCCTGGCGTCGGGCACGGTCCAGGCGTGACGGCGGACCGGGTTCACCCCAGCCATGGCCGTTCGGATCGGCTCACTGGCTTTGTGGGAACGAGCGCATCTGAGGCACACCACGCGGAGCGGGGAGCGCGGCCGGCCGGCTGGTCCCGGCCTTCCGCGGACCGTTGGCGGCCGCGCGGTTCGGCCGGCGCCAGGACCGGCGGCGCCAGGACCGGCAGTGTCAGGACCGGCGGCGCCAGGAGCGGCAGTGTCAGGACCGGCAGTGTCAGGACCGGCAGTGTCAGGACCGGCAGTGTCAGGACCGGCAGTGTCAGGACCGGCGGCGCCAGGACCGGCGGCGCCAGGACCGGCAGTGTCAGGACTGGCGGCGCCAGGAGCGGCGGCGCCAGGCCCGGCGGTGTCAGGCCCGGCGGTGTCAGGCCCGGCGGATGGACCTCAGCGGGGCCTCCCAGTCAGGGCTGCCGCCGGTGGTGATCATGCGGACGAGGTGGAAGGTGCGCCGGCCGATGCGCCAGCCGTCGGTGGTGCGGACGAGGGTGTCGTCGTAGCTGCCGATGACGTCGATGAAGGCGTTCGGGTCATCCGGGCGGATCATGAGGACGGCGTGCACGTAGGAGCGGGCGGTCGCCTGGTCGCCGGTCACGTCGATCACCAGGTTCGACAGCTGATGACGCGTGTCGCCCATGTCCCGGTGAGCCGTGGCCATGTAGTCCATGATCGCGTCGGCGCCGGAGAGGCGCAGGCCGTAGTCCGCCTCCACGTCGTCGGTCCAGCAGGTCCGGAACAGCTCCCAGTCCCGCTGGTCGATCCCGGTCGCGTATCGGATCAGCACCTCGCTGATCTGCGCCTTGTCCTCGCGTAACCCGTCCACCGCTTGCTCTCCTTCGGCCCTTCGGCTCGTCGATCTCATTGGCCCACCACCTTCCTCACGCGACCGGCCCGGTCGCAAGCGATATCGGCGCCAAGCGATATCGGCGCCAAGCGATGGCGCCTGCGCCGCCTTCGCGGCACGCGGTGGATCGGTCCGTCAGCGGCTGGCGCCGACGACGAGCCAGCGACTGCCGCGGACGCGCAGGCCGAGGGTGGCGGCGCGGGCGGCGAGGTAGCCGCCGGCGAACGCGCCCATGAGGCAGCCGACGCCGGTCGCGCCAGTCGGCCGCCACAGCAGGACCGCCCCCGCCAGCACGGCGAACACGGCGAGGTTGAGCAGACCGGTCCAGGCGAGGTAGCGGTTGTCGCCGGCGCCGATGAGCACGCCGTCGAGCACGAAGACCAGCCCACTCAGCGGCGCGGTGGCGGCAAGCACCAGCACCGCGGGAACGACCAGGTCGGCGACGTCGGCCGCGTTGGTGAAGGCCGGGCCGATCACCCAGGCCAGGGCCGCGAACACGGCCCCCAGCGCGAGGCCGCCGCCGATCCCCCAGGCGACGCAGCGGCGCAGCACGATGCGCGCGGCGCGCACGTCACCGGCGCCGAGCCGGTCGCCGACGAGCACCTGGGCGGCAACGGCGAGGGCGTCGAGGGCGAAGACCGCGGTGAAGTACAGCGTCATCGCGATCTGGAACGCGGCGAGCTCGTTCGAGCCGAGCGCGGTCGCGACATAGGTGACGAGCAGCAGCGCGGCGCGCAGGCTCGCCGTGCGCAGGAGCAGCCAGAAACCGGTGTGCGCGCCGCGCAGCACGCCGACGAGACGGGGGGCGCCGCTCGCCCCGACGCGGCGTGCGTGGCGGGCGACCATCACCAGGTAGGCGGCGACCATGCCCCACTGGGCGAGGACCGTGCCCGCGGCCGAGCCGGCGATGCCCCAGCCCACGCCGTAGATGAGGGTGCCGTTGAGCGCGGCGTTGGCCGCGAAGCCCGCCCCCGCGACGACGAGCGGGGTGCGGGTGTCCTGGAGGCCGCGCAGCAGCCCGGCCGCGGCGTAGACCAGCAGCATCGCCGGCAGGCCGGCCATCGAGATCCGCAGGTAGACGGACGCCTCGTGCGCCACCGAGGCGCCCGCGCCGAAGGCGCGCAGCAGCGCCGGGGTCACCCACCAGCCGACGACGGCCAGGGCCACGCCCAGGGCGGCGGCCAGCCACAGCCCGTCGATGCCCGCCGACACCGCGCCGCGCAGGTCGCCGGCGCCGCGCAGCCGGGCGACCGTCGGCGTGGTCGCGTAGGCGAGGAAGATCATGAGCCCTACGGCGGTCTGCAGTACCGACGCCGCGAGGCTCAGCCCACCCAGGGCGGCCGCGCCGAGATGGCCGACCATCGCGGTGTCGGCGAGCAGGAACAAGGGCTCGGCTATCAGCGCGCCGAGCGCCGGGGCGGCGAGCGTGACGATCGCGCGGTCGAGGCTCCGGTCCCCCCGCCCCTCGAAGGAGCCAACGGAGCCTTCCGATGTCACCAGCGCACCTCCGAGGGCCCCGCGGGTGTCCAGCCGGAGCGGTGGCCGCCGCCACGCCTGTCCGGCACGCCGCCCGCAAACGTAGCTCCGCCCGCCGGGCCGCCGCCCGTAATGTCCGTCACCCAGGCGACGGCCGGCCGGGGAGGATGAGATCGCCACGGGCGACAAAAAGTGATATCACTTTAGTGGACGCGGTATGGGCAGAGATCTGGCCGTACGCCTGATGGAAGGAACCGCGCGATGCCGGTGGGATATCTGGTGGCCGTCGTTCTGATCGGGTGCGCGGTGCTGGTGGCGCTCGCCCCGCCGCGCCGGCCGCCTCTCCTGGCCAAGGCGGCCTATCTGTGGGGCATCGCCTGGAACGAGCTGCCGCTGCTCGCGCTCGCCTATCTGCTCGTCGTCACGCTGCTCGCCTTCACGGCTGGGGATGTCGACTCGGTCGGCGGCTGGCTGACGTTCGGCCTGGCGGTGCTGATCGCTGTCGGGGTGGCCGTCGTCGCCTGGCTCGGCACGCGGGCGAGGCCGGCGGTCGAGGAGGCGCTCGACGAGGCGCTCGACGCGGGCCGGGGCGCCGGGCTCGACGCGCCCGCCACGAACGGGCGACGGCTCCGCCGGTACGGCCGGATCCTGTTCGGCCCCTTCCCTGTCCGCGGGCCCGGCGTCAGACGGGTGAAGAACATTCCCTACGGCGACGAGGGCTGGCGGAACCTGATCGACGTCTACCACGATCGTTCCCGGCCCGCCGGCGGCCCAGTGCTGATCCACCTTCACGGCGGCCGGTACACCGGCGGCCGCAAGAGCACCCAGTCACTCCCCATGCTGCACCGGCTGGCGAGGGAGGGGTGGGTCTGCATAAGCGCGAACTACCGGCTTCGCCCGGCCGCGGGCCTGCGCGAACACCTGGCCGACGCGAAGAAGGTGATCGCCTGGGCTCGGGAGCACGGCGCGGAGTACGGCGCCGACCCGTCGACCATCTTCGTGGCGGGCAGCTCCGCGGGGGCGCACCTGATGTCCCTGGCCGCGCTGACCGCCGACGACCCCGCGCACCAGCCCGGCTTCGAGACCGCGGACACCTCGGTCACCGCCGTCGTCTGCCTGGGCGGCTACTACGGCGACTACGGCACCGACCCGGGCTGGCGGGCGCCCTCCTCACCGCTGGACTACGCCCGGCCGGACGCGCCACCGTTCTTCGTGGCGCACGGCGACCGGGACAACGTGGCCCGGGTGGAGGACGCCCGGGAGTTCGTGGCGCGGCTGCGCGCCGTGTCGTCCAGCCCGGTCGTCTACGCCGAGCTGCCCGGCGGCCAGCACGCCCTCGACCTGTTCCACTCGCCGCGTTTCGAGGCCGTCGTCGACGGGATCGAGACGTTCGCCGCCTGGGTACGGTCGCGCGCGAACACACCCGCGTAGGCGGCGGCCTCCGGACAGCTCCATGGCGGCCGACCTGTTGCCGCCCTACCGCCGCGTGGGCGCCACGGTGACGGTGCCGTCGCCGGTGTGGGCGCGGATGGCGCGTGGGGCGGAGGGTGCCGTGGGGAYCGTGACGCGGGTGCGGCCGTCGCCGGTGGACGCGTCGACGCGGTAGGGGCCGTCCTCGGGCAGGGCGATGGTGACACCGCCGTCGCCGGTGGTGGCGGACACGTCTGACGGGGCCGTGTCGAAGGTCAGCGCGATCCGGCCGTCCCCGGTGTGCACGGTGGCCGACGGCGAGGTCAGGCCGTCGCCGGTGATGCCGCCGTCGCCGGTGCTCAGGTCGAGCGAGCCGCTGGACCGGGAGACGACGATCCTTCCGTCGCCGGTCCGCGCCGTGACGGGGCCGGTGGTGTCGGTGACGCGGACAGGGCCGTCGCCGGTTCGGAGGGAGACGGGGCCGGCCACGCCGGAGATGTCGACGGACCCGTTGCCGGTGCGCAGGGTCAACCGGGCGCCGCGCGGGACCGTCAGGGTGTAGTTCACCGCGCACTGGTCGAAGATTCCGCCTCGGCAACGGGCGGTGAGCGCGACGCCGCCGTCCGCCGTCGCCTCGCCGGCGACGGTCGGGGTGCGCAGCGCGTAGTGCTCGGTGTAGGCGACATCCACCCGCGTGTCGTCGCCGGTCTTGACGTGGACGTCGCCGGCGCTCGCGTTCAGCGTGATCAGCCCGCCGTTCCAGGCGTAGCGCGCGGTGTGGTGCGCGCTGGTCCGGGCCATCAGCCCGACGAGGTCGGCCGCGTTGAAGGACGCGATCGCGAGCACGACCGGGAGGCCGACGGCGAGTACCGCCGCCCGGCCGGCGGTCAGCCGCATCGGCGCGCCGCCCAGGTAGCTGGCGCCAGCGACGGCGGGCGTCTCGCCTCGCTCATCCCACCCGTCCCGCCCGCCCTGCCCGGGCAGGAGGCGCCGGCCCATCGCCGCGGCCGCCGTGCCGAAGCCGTACGCCAGTGCCAGGCCGACGACGCCCACGACGACACCGGCGGCGCACAGCAGCCAGGCCGTCCGCATGTCCGTGACGTGGAACATCCAGAGGTCCGCCCGCCGGCCGGGGACGCGGTGCAGCCAGCCGGGCATCGACAGCAGCGCGAGCGACGCCCCCCACGCGGACATCGTCAGCGCGAACGACAGCGTCGCGACCACCCACCTGACCAGCTGGTAGGCGACAGYCCGCCAGGTCGCGGCATCCCGCAGCCACGCCCTGAAGCCGCGCGGCGCCGCCGGCGACGGCCCGAGCTCGACCCCGAGGAAGAGCCCGAGTCTGTGCCGCTCGAACCCGGCCAGGCCACGAGCGACGACGCCGAGCAGCAGGAAGAACGGCAGCGCGAGCCAGATCAGCGGCACCAGGCCGACCGACAGCGCCAGCAGCGTCACCGTCGCGACGAACCCGACAAGGCCCACCACGAGGTCGACCGGCGGCAGCACGACTCGCAGCCCCAGCCGCAGCAGGCCGCTTCCCCACAGCCGATCATCATCAGCCCGCCGCCAGTCGTCCCATTCCGTCGTCTCCGCGGGGTCGGCGAGGCCGGCGAGGCCGGCGGGGCCGGCGGGGCCGGTCGATGCCATCTGATCGTTCACAACGATCACGCTAGGCCGGAGGCGACCGCCATCCCATCCAGCCGCCCCCCGAACCTGAACGGGGCCTAGGCCCACCTCCGGTCAGGTCCCGCCGTCCCAGCGACGGCCCCTCTTGTAAATCAACTCTTACGTAAGGGTAGATTTGCCTGTACCGGGCTCGACGAGAGCCTGAGGAGTGCGGGCAGGAGGTCGCGACCAGGATGGCTGGAGATCGGCGCGACGCTGGCAGGGCAGCCGGACCGGCGGGTGACCGGACGCGCGCCGCGACCAGCCGCACGGACGGCGACGACGACGAGCGCGGGCCGACAGCGTCCGAGGGACACCCACCGCTCGGGCCCGGCCTCGCGGGCCGCGGGGCGCTGGTGACGGGGGCCTCCAGCGGGATCGGACGGGCGATCTCGCTACGGCTGGCGCGTGACGGCGTCCGGGTGCTGGCGACCGGCCGCAACGAGCAGGCGCTGAAGAGCCTGGTGAAGGAGGCGGACGGCGCCGGCCTCGCGCTGGACCACTTTCCCGCCGACCTGACGGACGCGGACGAGCAGTCCGGGCTGCTCGACGCGGTCCACGGCTGCCTCGGCGCGGTGTCGGTGCTCGTGCACTCGGCGGGCGCCTACCGGCGCGGCCAGCTGGCGGGGGCGCGAGTCGCCGACCTGGACCTGCAGTTCGCGGTGAACGTCCAGGCTCCCTACACACTCACCCAGCGGCTGATCCCCGACCTGAGGAGCACCAGCGGCGACGTCGTCTTCGTCAACTCGACCCAGGGCCTGGCCGCGAGCGCCGGCGTCAGCCAGTACGCCGCCACCAAGCACGCCCTGCGCGCCATGGCGGACAGCCTGCGGGCGGAGATGTCCAGCAACGGGGTCCGGGTATGCAGCATCTATCCCGGCCGCACCGCGACCCCGATGCAGGAGAAGATCTTCCAGGCCGAGGACAGGACCTGGCGGCCGGACTGCCTCCTGTGGCCCGACGACCTCGCCGACATCGTCGCCCACACCCTCGCGCTACCCGCCCGCGCCCAGGTCACCGAACTCACCGTCTGGCCGACCCACCGCCCCTGAACCGCCCGGCGCGAGGCCCGCGGTCGGTTCGACGGCGTGGCCGGCAGAGGTCAAACCGGCGCACCGCCACGCCGTGGCAGTGCCCGAAGCCGGGCCTTCCCGCGGACATTCACCCGCCGCCGTGCACGGCCAAGATCGCGCCCCACGGCCACCGCCCCGTGACCTGGTGGGATCCTCGGCGCCAGAGCGAGGAACCGAATTTACCCAAGCCCCTCATCGGATCTGGCCATGGCTTGTGGGGTGGATCCCGGTCTCCTG
>NZ_MOMC01000055.1 GCF_001983105.1 Pseudofrankia asymbiotica
GTCGGTGCTCGTGCACTCGGCGGGCGCCTACCGGCGCGGCCAGCTGGCGGGGGCGCGAGTCGCCGACCTGGACCTGCAGTTCGCGGTGAACGTCCAGGCTCCCTACACACTCACCCAGCGGCTGATCCCCGACCTGAGGAGCACCAGCGGCGACGTCGTCTTCGTCAACTCGACCCAGGGCCTGGCCGCGAGCGCCGGCGTCAGCCAGTACGCCGCCACCAAGCACGCCCTGCGCGCCATGGCGGACAGCCTGCGGGCGGAGATGTCCAGCAACGGGGTCCGGGTATGCAGCATCTATCCCGGCCGCACCGCGACCCCGATGCAGGAGAAGATCTTCCAGGCCGAGGACAGGACCTGGCGGCCGGACTGCCTCCTGTGGCCCGACGACCTCGCCGACATCGTCGCCCACACCCTCGCGCTACCCGCCCGCGCCCAGGTCACCGAACTCACCGTCTGGCCGACCCACCGCCCCTGAACCGCCCGGCGCGAGGCCCGCGGTCGGTTCGACGGCGTGGCCGGCAGAGGTCAAACCGGCGCACCGCCACGCCGTGGCAGTGCCCGAAGCCGGGCCTTCCCGCGGACATTCACCCGCCGCCGTGCACGGCCAAGATCGCGCCCCACGGCCACCGCCCCGTGACCTGGTGGGATCCTCGGCGCCAGAGCGAGGAACCGAATTTACCCAAGCCCCTCATCGGATCTGGCCATGGCTTGTGGGGTGGATCCCGGTCTCCTGGGCCCCAGAACCCAGGGACGGATGAGCGTGGCCGTGGGTCCGTCGGCGCCAGAATCCCGGAATCCATCGGGCCATGATCTGGTGGCATCGTCGGCGCCAGAGCTCCGAGGATCCCACCAGATCATGAACCTCTCCCCGCTCGGAGGGACCGCGAGGTGGGAGCCGGGTAGGTGGGAGCCGGGTAGGTGGGAGCCGGGTAGGTGGGGAAGCGGCAAGGGCGGTCAGTGGCCCTGCATGGTCTTTTCGCGGTCGGTGGCGTGCATCTCCCAGGGGGCCTGCGGAAGGACGGCGCCGGTTTCCAGGAGGGTCTTGAGGTTCGCGAAGACGGCCGGCCAGCCGTGGGCGATCGACTCGCGGGCGTCGGCGTCGGGCAGGTTCGTGTGCGTGACGGTRAGGCGCACGATGTCCGCGAAAGGCTCGATCGTGAAGGCGACGACGGACGGCTCGAAGGTCGGGTCGTCGAAGCGCGTGGGAGTGTCGAAACCGAACGCGAGCCGCAGCGGCGGCTCGACCTCCAGCACCCGGCCGACGGCGTCGACGACACCAGAGCCGTCAACCCGGACGTGCTCGACGCGGCTGCCCACCGCCCAGTCGGAGACCTGGGCGTGGCCCCAGAACCGACCAGTCAGATCCGGGCTGGTCAGTGCCCGCCACACGTCGTCGGGCGTGCTCCGGATATACGTCGTGTACACGTAGGCGGGAACCGGTTCGGCCATCGTGATCTCCTGAGCGCGGGATTTGACCTGGTCGAGGAAGCCGAGGCCGGGCTCCTCGAACTTCCAGACCCATCGGGTACGGATGTCGTGGATCGGCACCGGATTCAGGTAGTGGAGCTTGCGCCGGCCACTGCGCACGACCGTGACGAGACCGGCCGCTTCCAGCAGTCCCAGGTGCTCGCTGACCGACTGGCGGCGCATCGCCAGCCCGTCACACAGCTCGCCGAGAGTCAGTCCCGCCCGTTCGCGCAGGGCGTCGAGCAGGCGCCGTCGCGTCGGGTCCGCGAGARCCTTGAACACCGCGTCCACATCCACGCCGCCGATTATGCAGGCATCTCCCTGCATAAAGTCAAGCGCCGCGGACGGGCAAAATGCCTTGCTCGGACGACCAGCGCGCCTCGACACTGGCGCGGTGACGCGAGGCCGGACGTTCAGCGCGGTGGTGACCGCGGGCGGCGACCGCCTCGGGACCTGCGGCCCCTTCCCAGCCCAGACGCGGTGGTGGGCAGATGTCGAACCGGTCGTCGCCCGCCTGCGCCAGGAGCTCGGCGCACCGGTGATGGTGCTGCGCCTGCTGGGGGCCGACGGCGGTGACGGCGCCCGGGACGGGCATGTCCGCTACCACGCCGAAGCCTTCGGGCGGCCGGCGGTCTCGCGGCTCACGCCCTGGCCGGGCGACCCGCACGAGCTGGCCGGCCCGGTCGCGTCGCGGGCGAGCTGGGCGACACCCGACGGCCTCGCCGAGACCCTGGACTGGGCGTCGGCGGCGCTGCGCACCGCGGGGCGGCCGGCGACCGGGCCGGCGGAGCAGGTCAAGACCTGGAACCTGGCGGGGCTGTTCCGGTTCCCGACCGCGCGGGGGCCGGTCTGGCTGAAGGCCACTCCCCCGTTCGCCGCCCCGGAGGGCGCCGTGATCGACACCTTCGGGCGGGTGGACGCCGAGCTGGTTCCGCGTCTGATCGCGGCGGACCCCGCCGCCGGCCGCACGCTGCTGGATCATGTGCCGGGCACTGACAGGTGGGAGGAGTCGCCGGTCGCCATTCACGCGGCCGTGAGCCGCCTGGTGAGCGCCCAGGCGATGCTGGCCCGTGATCCGACGGCGATGCCCCACGGCCTACCGGACCGGACCATGCCCGCGCTGGTCGACCGGGTCGCGGAGCTGCTCGACGGTGAGGCGGGCGACGAGCTCGGCCCGGACGATCTCACCGCCGCCCGCGGCCTCGCCGGGCGCCTGCCCGACCTGGTGGCGGAGCTGGCCGCCTGCGGACTGCCGGACACCCTCGTCCACGGCGACCTGCACCCGGGGAACTGGAGATCGGACGGACGGCGCACGACGATCCTCGACTTCGCCGACAGCCACCTGGGCAACCCGGTCCTCGACGGCCTGCGCGTCCGCGACTTCCTGACCGACCACGCGTCGCGGGCGTACGCCACCGACACGTGGGTGACGGCATGGGAGACGGYCCTGCCCGGCAGCGACCCGGCACGCGCGCTGGCCGTCGCCGCGCCCCTCGGCCAGCTGTCCTACGCGGTCAGGTACCAGGAGTTCCTGGACAACATCGAGCCCAGCGAGCGCGTCTACCACGCT
Organism: Pseudofrankia asymbiotica; assembly: GCF_001983105.1. Lineage (GTDB taxonomy): Bacteria > Actinomycetota > Actinomycetes > Frankiales > Frankiaceae > Pseudofrankia > Pseudofrankia asymbiotica. The sequence goes on from NZ_MOMC01000055.1 coordinate 3,038, forward strand.
GGCGATCCAGCCGCCACCGTCCGAGCCGCGCTGCGCGAGGCCTCCGCCGTCACCGCTGCCGCCAGCACCGCCGCCAGCACCGCCGCCAGCACCGCCGCCAGCACCGCCGCCAGCACCGCCGCCAGCACCGCCGCCAGCACCGCCGCCAGCACCGCCGCCAGCACCGCCGCCAGCACCGCCGCCGAAGCATGACCGACGACTGAAACAGGTGGACGAGGTGCCCAAGTCGTCGGGCGACTACGGCTCACTCTGTTCGTTGGTCTATGAGCTCGACAAGCCGGTCGGGACGTCCTTTGGCGATGTCGAGTTCTACCGCGACCTGCTGGCCGGGACTTCCGGTGAAATCCTGGAACCGGCGGTCGGAACGGGCCGGATACTCATTCCCCTGCTGCGGGCGGGTCTGCGGGTACGCGGGTACGACTCGTCATCGTCCATGCTCGCGATCTGCCGCGACAACTGCGCCGCCAGCGGGCTGGACCCCGTGCTCTTCGAGGCGGACATGGTGACCTTCAAGGAACCCGCCGCCTTCGCCGCGATCGCGATTCCAACGGGGTCGTTCGCCCTGGTGACCGGTCGTGAACGCGCCGCCCAGGCGTTGCGCAACCTCCGGGAAAGCCTGCGGCCAGGCGGGCGGCTGATCGTCGACGTCGAGCCGCTCGAGCAGTCCACCAGCCCTGGGCCGTTGAAGCACTGGTGGTTCGGCGACGAGATGCTGACGCTCAGCTCCCTTCCACCGGCACAGCCGGAGGAGGGCCTCGTGAGCAGCTGGCTGCGCTACGAGCGATGGCGCGACGGCCGCCTCGTCGAGACCGAACTGCAGCACTTCAGGCTCCAGCGGTACGGCCTGGACGGTTTCGCCGCCCTGCTCCGGGAGACCGGCTTCACCGCCATCACCGTGCACGCCGACTACCAGGTGGGCCTGCCGCCCACCCCGGATTCCCAGGTCTGGACGTTCGAGGCGACCGTCTGATCATCCGCACCGCACGGGCATCCCGAGCCCTCGCATGATCTGGTGCGCCCCTCGGCGCCAGGACTCCGAGATCACACTCGCTCCTGGGCAGGACCAGGAGCGAGTGTGATCTTCGGCTTTGCTCCGTCCCGGCCGGCCGGGACGGCCCGGCCCGGACAACCCGGCCCAGGCGGTGTTCCCGCTAGCCGGTTCTCGGGCCGGTGTTGCCGGAGCTGCCGCCGTGGCGGGTGAAGAAGAAGACCAGGACCGCGACGACGACCAGCGCGGCGATCACCGCGAGGKCGATCTTCAGCCTGCTCCACGGGCGCTCGCCGTGGACCTCGCCGGTCAGGCCGTTGACGAGGATCTGCCAGTTCTTGCCCGCGTAGACGAAGGTGGCGATCCAGACCGGCAGCAGCATCAGCTTGAAGGTGACGTCGTTGTGCCGGGTGTTGACCGACGTGACCCGCTGCTCGTCACCGCCGATGTCGTGGCGGCAGTCCTGCTCGATGACGGGCGCCATCCGGCCGCGCGCCTCGGTGAAGCCGTTCTCCGGCTCGACGTCGTAGCGCAGCGCGAAATGCCCGGCGAGGAACTCAGGCTGGTAGGGCTCCGCCTGCTGGAGCGGCCAGGGCGCGAGGTCGTCGACCTTCTTGACCGGCAGCACGGCACTGGCCGGCACCAGCACGTCGTCGAACGCCCGGCTGACCGTGCCGCCCGCCGGGTGCCAGCGGGTCTTCTGCACACGGCGCGTCTGGGACTTGCCCTCGCTGTCCGTGTACGTCTCGGTCACCCAGTAGTGCTCGCCCCGCTGGCCGCTGTAATCGGAGACCGTCTGCGAGTCGAACGTCCAGTGCGGGACGTACGTGCTCTTCATCGACTCGGTCTCGCTGACCTTCTTCAGGCCGGACGGCGCGAACCACCGCGACTTCACCCAGGAGCGCATCGAGTCCCGGACCCTGGCCCGGTCGAGCGCGAACGGCAGCACTCCCTCAGGCACGATCTGCCCGGTCGCCGCCGCGTCGATCACCAGCGGCGCCCCGCAGAACTGGCAGACGCTGGCGGTCTCGTTCGTCTCGGTTCTCGCGGCGCAGCGCTGGCAGACGAAGACGTACGCCCCGATGCCGCCGACGGGTTTGCGGGGCAGCGTCGTCAGCTCCCCGTAGGCGGTCTCGCGGATCTCCCGGCCGCCCGCGGCGATCTCCTGGCGGAACCCGCAGTACGGGCATTGCATGGCGGTCGAGCCGGGCGCGAACTCCAGGCGCGCGCCGCAGCCGCCGCACGGGTAGGTCGTCGCCGCGACCGGTGCCTGCTGGTATGTCGGTTCAGTCATCGTGTTGGCTCCCGGGCCGGTGCCGTCAGGCCTGGGGCGGCAGCGGCGGCGGGACGTTGGCGAACAGCGGCGCGACCTCGGGCACCTGGCCGGCGGCCGTCCAGGCGGCCATGCCGGCCTTCCAGACGAGCGTGTCCGGCCGCAGCTCCCCGGCGGCGACCCGCTGGGTCAGGCCGGCCGCGTCGAACGGGCCCTGCTGCTGCCCGCCGACGCCGATGAACCACTGCGCGGCCTGCGGCAGCGGGGGCGGCGTGCCAGGCCCACCCGGCCCGCCGGGCGGCTGCCCGTAGCCGGGCTGCGGTTGCGGCTGCGGGTAGCCCTGCTGCGGGTTCCCCTGCTGGGGCTGGTAGCCGGGCTGCTGCATGCCGCCGGCGGCGCGCTGGCCGAGCGCTATGCCGAGGCCGATGCCCAGGCCCTCGCCCGCGCCGCCCTGGTTGTTCGCGGCCGCCTCGATCGCCTGCGCGGTCTGGAACTGGGTGTACTGGTTGAGGTTCCCGAGAATGCCCATCTGGCTGCGCTTGTCGATGGCCTCCTCGACCTCGGGCGGCAGCGAGATGTTCTCGATGACGAACTTCGGGATCGCGATGCCGACCGCGGCGAGTTCCTTGGTCAGCGCCTCGCCGAGCGTCGCGCCGATCACGTCCTGGCGGGTGGCGATGTCGAGGACCGGCACGCCGGAGGTCGCCAGCGCGTTGCCGAGYCGGCCGACGATGAGCTGGCGCAGGAACTCGGAGACCTCCTCGGTGCGGAACTGCGGGTCGGTGCCCGCGAGCTCGCGCAGCAGCGCCGGCGGGTCGATCACCCGGATCGAGTAGGCGCCGAACGCGCGCAGCCGGACCATGCCGAACTCGGCGTCCCGGACGATGACCGGGTTCTGCGTGCCCCACTTGAGGTCGGTGAACTGCCGGGTGTTGACGAAGTACACCTCGGCCTTGAACGGCGAGTTGAACCCGTACTTCCAGCCCTTGAGGGTGGACAGGATGGGGACGTTCTGCGTCTCGAGGGTGTACATGCCCGGCCCGAAGGCGTCGGCTACCTGCCCCTCGTTGACGAACACCGCCGCCTGCGACTCGCGGACGGTGAGCTTCGCGCCCATCTTGATCTCGTTCTCGTAGCGCGGGAAGCGCCACACGATCGTGTCCCGGCTGTCATCGGTCCATTCGATGATGTCGATGAACTCGCCGCGGACCCGGTCCATCAGCCCCACGTATGCCGCCACCCTTAGCTCTGGCCGACCGGCGGCGTTGTACCGCCGGCGGCGCTGTCACACCAGTCGCCACGCCTGATGCGTCCACATCCGAGGGGGAACCTTAGCCGCCCCGCGCCGGGCTGGTCGCGACGTGTCCTGCTCCGGACAGCACACCCGGCCCCTGCCCGCTCGCGTCAGCCGCCCGGCGCGTCGTGCCTGGCCAGGGACCGGCCAGCGGCCACGGCCCGCCAGCCCGCCAGCTCGTCAGCTCGTCAGCGGCTGGCGGAGCCGACCGTCGGCAGGGCGTGCTGGTTGCGCTCCAGCCACTGGTCGAGGATCTCGTCGAGCCGGGGCAGCTCGTCCGTCGGGAAGCTCAGCCCCTGTGTGGGGACGCTCGCGCCGAGCTCGACCAGCAATGGCCTCAGGGTGAACTCGACCGCGAGCGTGTGCGCCGGCGAGCCGATGGTGAACACCGGGAACGCGGTGACCCCGCGCAGCCCGGCGGTGGGGTACCGGTCCAGGAACGCCTTGAGCAGCCCCGTGTAGGCCGCCTTGTAGGTGGGGCTCGCGACGACGAGGAAGTCGCTGGCGGCCACCTGCTCGGTCAGGGTGTCGAGCCCGGGGTGCGGCCAGGTGAAGACGTCGCCGGCGTGGTCGGCCAGGTCGAGGCGTACCCCCCTCTCGGCGCCGAGCAGGGGGCGGAGCCGGTCGGCGAGCGCCTCGGCGATCGCCAGCGTCCGCGACCCGGCCTTCGGGTTGCCCACCACGACACTCAGCGTCGTCATCTCGGTAGTCCTCTCTGGTCGCCAGCTCTGGTCGCCAGCTCTGGTCGTCGGCCTGGCCGCCAGCACCATCCTCATGCCTCATGCCGCCGGCCAGCCATGGTTGCGGGGGTCGGGCGTCGGTGGTTCAGGCGTCGGGGTGCTCGACCAGCCCGTGGTAGCGGGACCGGTAGTAGAGCAGCGGGCGCGCCGTCTCGTGGGTGGCGTGCCCGAGCCCGACGACGTGCGCCGTGACGATCACATGGTCGCCGCCGTCGTACTCGGCCGCGAGCTCGCACTCCAGGTGCGCCAGGCTGCCGTCGATCACCGGGTGGCCGGTCCTGGCCGCGCGTTCCCAGCGGACGTCGGACCACTTGTCGGCATCCCGGCGGCCCATCGCCGCGCTGACGGCACGCTGGTCAGCGCTGAGCACGTTGACCACGAAGCTTCCGGCCCGCCTGATCACCGGGTAGGACGTCGAGGTCCGCGCGACCGAGAACGCGATCATGGGCGGGTCGACGGACAGGCTGAAGAACGACTGGCAGGTCAGTCCGACCGGCCGCCCGTCGGCGGTGGAGCTGATGATGGTGATGCCGGAGGCGAAACGTCCCAGGACGGCGGTGAACGAGGGGACGTCGGTGACCGGTCCGGTCGCGTCTCGGACAGCCATGGTCTGTCTCTCCTGTCGAGAAGGCGCGAGCGCACAGAGGGAGCACACGGAGGGAGTGAAGGGAAGCGCTCCCGCGCGGGACCGGACGCGGAAGGTCAGCGGTGCGGCGTGCTCACCCGGCGGGTGCCCACCCCAGCGCCGGCGCGACCGTGCGCGCCAGGTCGGTCAGCAGCCGGATGTTCTGCGCGAGGCCGAAGGCCGGCGGCGGGAACAGCACCAGCTCGTCCGCGGCCGAGAGCCCCGGATCGGCCAGGACGGCCTCGGTGACGGCGTCAGGGTCACCGTGGTACACCGGGCTCATCAGGAAGCCCTTGGGCAGCTCGGCCGACAGGGCCGGTCGCAGGGCGCCCTTCGGCCGGGACGCGGCCGGCCCCTCGGTGCGCCGCTGCAGGTCGTAGGCCGCGTACGTCTCGCGCAGCGCGGGCGTCGTCCCGGGCAGGATCGAGGCCGCGACCGCGACCGGTGGCGGCGGCGTGCCGTGGGCGGCCGCCCAGGCGGCGCGGTACTCGCCGATCAGCCTGGCCTGGTAGACGGGGAACGACTCGCCGGTCACCTCGTGCAGGACCGTGCCGGTGATGAGGCGCAGCCCCTGGCGGGCGGCCTGGACGGCCGAGGCGATGTGGCCCGACCCGTACCAGATCCGGTCGCGCAGCCCTGGGCTGTGCGGGGTCACCTTCAGCTCGGTGCCGGGCGCCGGTCCGGCGGGGCCGCGCGGCGCGGTGACGGTGTGCAGCGTCTCCCCCGCGACCCCGGCCAGGAACCGGGCGAGGCGCCGCTGGCCCTCGGCGCGGGCGTCGGTGGCGACGCCGCCGAAGACGTCGTCCCAGATGTCGGTTCCGCTGGAGAAGGCGAGCTGCAGCCGGCCGCCGGTCAGCAGGTCCGCGGTGCCGGCGGCCTCGGCCAGCAGGACCGGGTCCTGGTAGCGCATCGGGATGACCGCGCTGCCCAGGGTGATGCGTTCGGTGTGCTGGCCGGCGGCCGCGAAGAAGGGCAGCGGCGACGAGAGGTAGTTGTCGAAGTGCCGCTGGTAGGCCCACCCCGACTGGTAGCCGAGCGCCTCGGCGGCCCTGAACAGCTCGATGCCCTCGCGCAGGCCGCGGGCCGCCTCCCCGGTGGGGAAGGAGACGCGGGTGTTGAACCCGAGCCGCGGCTTCGGCCGGCGGTCCCGCGTCGCGGCGGGGTCGGGGCTGGTGGAGTGCTCGGGGCTGGCGAGCGTGGTCATCCGTTCCTCGCGGTGCGCTGGCCGGGGATGGCGTCGATGAGCTCGCGGGTGTGCGGGCTCTTCGGGCTGGTGAAGACCTCGGCGAYCGGGCCCTGCTCGACGACCCGGCCGCGGCTCATCACCGAGACCGTGTGGGAGATCTCCGCGACGACCGCCAGGTCGTGCGAGACGAACAGGTAGGACAGGCCAAGCTCGGCCTGCAGCTCGGTGAGCAGCAGCAGGATCTGCTCCTGGACCGAGACGTCGAGGGCCGAGACCGGCTCGTCGAGCATGAGCAGGTCGGGGCGGGGAGCCAGCGCCCTGGCGATCGCGACGCGCTGGCGCTGGCCACCGGACAGCTCGGTGGGCAGGCGGTCGAGGTAGGACGCGGGCAGCGCCACCTGGTCGAGCAGCTCCCTGGCGCGCAGGTGCCGGCTGCGCCGGTCGCCGATCCGGAACGCCACCAGCGGCTCGATGATCGACTGCTTGATCGTGAACTTCGGGTCGAGGGCCGCGAACGGGTTCTGGTGCACGATCTGGGCCTTGCGCCGCAGCGGCCGCAGCCGGCCCCACGACAGGCCGGCCAGCTCCGCGCCGTCCAGGACGATCGAGCCGCTGGTCGGCGTCTCGAGCCCGAGGGCGATCCGCAGCGTGGTCGTCTTGCCGCAGCCGGACTCGCCGACGAGCGCGTGGGTCTGCCCGCGCGGCACGGCCAGCGAGACGCCGTCGAGCGCGTTGAAGCCACGCTGGCCGCGGCGGCTGTCGCCGGCCCCGAACGTCTTGTGGACGTCGGTGAGGGTCAGGACCGCCTCGGGAGCCGCCTGGCCCCGGACGTCGAAGCGCGGGACGACCCGGCCGCCGTGCGCGAGCCCCGGGGCGGCGGCGATGAGCGCCCGGGTATATGCCTGCCGGGGCGAGACCAGGATCGTCGCCGGGTCGCCCTGCTCGACGACGCGGCCGTCGCGCATGACGAGGACCCGGTCGGCCCGGTCGGCGGCGACCGCCAGGTCGTGCGTGATGAGCAGCAGCGAGATGCCCTGCTCGCGGACCAGGCCGGTCAGGTGGTCGAGAATCCTGCGCTCGACGGTGACGTCGAGGGCGCTGGTCGGCTCGTCGGCGATGATCAGTTTGGGCCTGCCGGCGAGCGCGATCGCGATGAGCACCCGCTGGCGCAGGCCACCGGACAGCTCGTGCGGGTACTGGCGGGCCCGCTGCTCCGGGTCGGGCACGCCGGCCTGGCCCAGCAGCTCGTGGACCTCGGCGTCGACGGCGGGCCCGGTGACGCCGCGCAGCCTCACCGCCTCGGCGATCTGGGCGCCGATCCGCCGGGTCGGGTTGAGGCCGACCATCGGGTCCTGCGGGACCAGGCCGACGACCCGGCCGCGCAGCGGGCGCAGCGTCCTCTCCTTGGCGCCCGCCGTCTCGACCCCGTCGACGAGGACTGAGCCGGCGGTGACCCGGCCGCTGTCCGGCAGCAGGCCGATGACGGCGCTGGCGGTCGTGGTCTTGCCCGACCCGGACTCGCCGACGATCGCGACGATCTCCCCGCGGCCGATGGTGAGGTCGAGCCCGATCACGGCCGGCGTGACCCGGCGGTGCCGGACGTAGCCGACGTCGAGGCCCCTGATCTCGACGATCGGGCCTTCGTCGTCGGTCGGCGCGGTGGCCGGGGCGAGCGTGGTGGCCGTCATCGGTCCAGCTCCTGGAGCGTCTTGGAGATGTGGTTGAGGGCGAGGACCAGCAGGGCCACGAACAGGCCCGGGAGCAGGCTCAGCCAGGAGGCGGTGACCAGGTAGCCGCGCCCGTCGGAGATCAGGGTTCCCCACTCGGCGGCCGGCGGTTTCGCGCCGAAGCCGAGGAAGCTCAGCGACGCGATCGCGATGATCGCGACCCCGGCGTCCAGCACCACCAGGACCGCGACCGGGCCCCACGAGTTGGGCAGGATGTGGCGGACCAGCACCCGGCCCCAGGACGCGCCGCCGGCGCGCGCGGCCTCCACGTACGGCAGCGTCCTGACCCGCAGCACCTCGGCCCGGGTCGTGCGGGCGAACCCGGGGATGATGCCGACCCCGACGGCGACCGCGACCGGCACGGTGCCGTAGCCGAGCGCCGTGACGATGGACAGCGCGAGCAGCAGGCCGGGGATCGCCAGCTGCACGTCGACGATCCGCATGAGCAGCGCGTCGACGAACCCGCCCACGAAACCGGCGACGACGCCGAGCGCGAGGCCGGCGACGACCGCGATGCCCAGCGCGATCAGCGTCGCCTTGATGGTCAGCGCCGAGCCGTGCAGCATCCGGCTCCACAGGTCGCGGCCGTAGACGTCGGTGCCGAACAGGTGATGGCGGTTCGGCGGGGCGACCGCCAGCTCGGGATGGGTGTCGAAGGGGCTCTGGTGGGCGAACAGGCCGGGCGCGAAGGCCGAGGCGACCACGAAGAGCACGTAGAGCAGCGCCAGCAGGAAAACCGGCCTGCGGGTGAGCTGCGCGAGGTTCGCGCGCACGCCGGCCCAGCGCCCGCCGCCCCGCTCGGCGCGGTCCGCGCCGGCCGGCTCGGCGACGCCGGCCACGTCGGCCCCGGCCTCGTCGGCCCCGGCCGTCGCGGTGGCGCTCGTCGTCACGGTGGCGCCGTTCGCCGCGGCGGCCTCGGTCGTGGCGGAGACCTCGGTCGCGGCGGTGGCGGGGGGCTTGGCGGTGGGCACGAGGGCCCGGTCCCGCTCGGAGATGAGATGGACGTCCGCGGTCACAGGGAACCGACCTCCACGGGGGCGTCGGGGGCACGCACCTTGCCGCCGCGGGCGTGCGAGATCCGCGGGTCGAGCAGCGGGTAGAGCAGGTCGACGACCAGGTTGACGAACACGAACAGGGCGGCCGCGACGGTGACGATGCCGAGGACGACGGGCACGTCCTGGGAGAGCACCGCCTGCTGGGCGAGCCGGCCGATGCCCTCCCGGGTGAAGACCGTCTCGACGACGATCGACTGGGTCACGGTCAGGCCGACTAGCACGCCGAGGATCGTCATCGCGGGCAGCGCCGCGTTGCGGAACGCGTGCTTGAGGTGCACCGCCGAGCGGGACAGCCCCTTGGCGCGCGCGGTGACGATGTAGGGCTGGCGCAGCGTCTCCTCGAAGCTCTTGATGAGCACCTGCGCCAGCACCGCCGACGTGAGCAGCGAGATCGTGACGACCGGCATCACCAGCGAGCCGAAGCCCTGCGTCCCCGTCGCGGGGAAGAGGCCCAGGTTGAACGAGAAGACCTGGATGAGCAGCAGCGCGATGAAGAACTGCGGGAACGACGCGCCGAGCGCCGGCAGCCGGGACAGGAAGACCCGCAGCGGGTTGAACCGCACGAACGTCGCGACGTACGCCAGCAGGGCGCCGGCGACGAGCGAGACGACCGCGGCGCCCGCGGACAGCAGCAGGGTCTGGCCGACCCGCTGGCTGATCAGCTCGGTGACCGGGACGTGCTGGGTCAGCGAGGTGCCGAAGTCACCGTGCAGCGCGTCGACGAGGTGGTGCCAGTACTGCGCCCAGATGGACTCGTCGAGGCCGAACTGGTGCTTGAGCGCGGCCACCTGCTCGGCGCCGAGGCTGTCCTCGTCGATGCCGGCGGCGCCGAGCTGCAGCTTCACCGGGTCGCTCGGCAGCAGGTAGAGGATCATGAACGTGACCGTGAACGCGGCCCACAGCACGGCGATCGCCTGCAGGACGCGTCCGACGATGTATCTGGTCATTCGCTTGGGCTCCCTCACGAGGGTCCGCGGCGTACCGCCGCCCGCCCGGGAGAACCGGGCGGGCGGCGGGCGGGAACTAGCTGTTGTCCTTCCACACGTCGTTGAGCCGCAGGAAGCTCTCCGAGGTGAACGCGAAGCCGTGGAGGTGGCTGGAGACGCCGGCCATCTGCACCCGCTCGAACAGCGGGAAGGAGATGCCCTCGTCGATCAGGTAGTCCTGCAGGTCGGCGTAGGCCTTGGAGATCTGGGCCTCGTCGGTGGTCTGCAGGGCCTGCTTGAACAGCCCCTGGAGGTGCGCGATGACCTCCGGCGACGCCGAGCGGTTCGCGAGCGCCTTCGAGTTCGCCACGTCCGGGTTGAGGATGAACTGCAGCGCGCCGGGGTTGGCCCGGGTGAAGTAGGTGCTCGTCAGGTCGTAGTCGCCGCTCGGCAGGTACGTCGACTGCTCGGCCGGGGTCAGCGTGCGCAGGCTCAGGTTGATGCCGACCTTCTTCAGCTGGGCCTGGAGCAGCTCGGCGCCGGCGGTGAACTGGGTGACCGGGTAGTCGAGCGTCAGCTCCTTGCCGTCCTTGAAGCGGAAGCCGTCCTTGCCGACCGTCCAGCCGGCCGCGTCGAGGATCTTCTGCGCGCCCGCCGGGTCGTAGGCGAGCTTCGCGGACTCCGACTTGAAGTACGGCGTGGTCGAGTTGAAGACGCCCTGGACGACCGGGTAGTCGGGCCCGAAGACCGTCGACGCGTACGTCTTGACGTCGATCGCCTTGTAGAGCGCCTCACGGAGCTGCGGGTCGGCGAGCGGATGCCCGTCGGCGGTGTTCGCGAAGTGGGTGTTGGCGACGCCCGGCAGGGCGCGCTGCTCGACCGTGTCGCCCGACTTCTCGATCAGCTTGGTGTCCTGGACCGTGAACGGGTTACGCGGCCAGGCGATGTCGATCGCCCCGCTGACCAGGTTCCCGGTGCGGACGCTGTCCTCGCCGACGTAGGTGAAGATGACCTTGTCGAGGTACGCCGCGCCCTTGTTCTGGACGAGCTCCGACGGCCAGCCGTACGGCGTCGGCCGCTTGGTCAGGACCGTCTCGACCTTCGCGGTGTAGTGGTCGAGGACGAACTGGCCGGAGCCGATGACGCCCTTGCCGGTGCAGCGGTCGGCCGGCGTGGCCTGGTACTCGGCCGGGTCGGTGATCGCCAGGTTCGTCGTCGACGTCGCCTGCAGGAACGACGAGTTCGGCTGGCTGAGGTGCAGCCGCACGGTCGCCGGGTCGACGACGGTCGCGCCCGTCAGGCCCTGCACGTAGGAGGAGCCGTACGCCACGCCCTTGGTCGCCGCGACGGTGGCGACCCAGCCGGCGGCGTCGTCGGCGACGAGCTGAGCGTCGACCTTCTTGCCGTTGCTGAGGGTGACGCCGTCCCGGAGATGGAAGGTGTAGGTCAGGCCGTCGGAGCTGATCTCCCAGCTCTTCGCCAGCCAGGGCACGATCTTCCCGGTCTTCGGGTCCTGGTCGGTGAGGGAGTCCGCGAAGTTGCGGATGATCGTGCGGTGCTCGATCCAGTACACCTGGAACGGGTCGATGCAGGACAGGACCGGGTTGTCGGGGAAGAACGAGACCTTCAGGGCCCCGCCGGTCCTGGGCTCGCTCCCGGCCGGTGCCGCCGCCTGGCTGTTCCCACCGCCGCAGGCGGCCAGGGCCAGGAGCCCGGCGGTGGCGGCGGCGGCGAGGGGGAGGCGGCGCCCGGCCCGTGGGGCCAGACGTCTCAGGATGGTCATGCGGGTGCCCTTTCGGAACCAGGCACGCGGCACCTCGGACGAGGCGCGCGGCAGGGATGGATGGCGGTGCGCTGAGGGTGGGTGGCGCGGGACGGGTGGTTCAGGCGCCGAGGACGCGGCGGCCGCTTGCCAGCAGGGCGGCGTCCTCCTGCGGCGGGTGCACCCGGATACAGAGCGCGTCGCGCAGGTGGCGCTCCAGCGGGTGGTGGCGGGACAGGCCCGGGTTGCCCAGGGCCGCGACCGCGGTCTGGGTGGCGGCGATCACCGAGCGGGCGACGGCCGCCTTCAGGACGGACAGCTCGGGCACGAGCGAGGTGTCGCCGGCCTCGAGCCGCAGCAGCGCGCCGTGCAGCAGCGTCTCCGCCTGGACGACCTGCAGGTCGATCTCGCCGGCGACCGCCTGGATCCGCTCGGTCGTCGCGATCGGCCGGCCGAGCGCGGAGGGCACCCGCGAGCGGGCGAACTCGGCGAACGCCGCGCGGGCCGCCCTGGCGACGCCGACGTAGAGCGCCGGATGGCCGAAGCCGCCCGGCCCGGCCATCGCGGCCGGGTCCCGGTACACGCCGTCGGGCCCGCGGGGGATCTCGACGAACGCGTCGGCGGGGAGCTCCACGTTCTCGTAGATCACGTCGTCGGTGTGGGTGGCACGCAGGCCCAGGTGGTCCCAGGTCCGGACCCAGCGAATGCCGGGGCGGCCGCCCGGGACGATCACGTGGCCGACGCGGGGCCGCGCGGGGTCGCCGCCCGGCTCGTCGGCGACCGCCCACACGACGTGGTAGGCCAGCGCCTCGCCGCCGCTGCCGTAGGCCTTGTGCCCGCTCAGCACCCAGCCGTCGGCGGTCCGGGTCGCGGTGGTCTTCGGGATGCCGCCGCGGGCCGGGGCGCCCAGCTCCGGCTCGGCGCGGATCGCGTTGACCAGCGCCGGGCCGTCGAGGGAGCGGCGCAGCAGGTCGTCGTAGTACGCCACCGGCCAGTGCGGGTGCGCGGCCTGGCCCGCGTGGCTCATCAGCAGGTTGGACGCGAGCAGGCCGACCGAGGCGTCGCCCTCGCCGATGGCCGTCAGGATCCGGACCAGGTCACGCTGGCCGACCCCCGGGCCGCCGTACCGCCGGCCGACGGTGGCGGTGAGCAGGCCCGCGCGGAACGCGACGTCGAGGCCCTTCCACGGCGTCTCGCCGGTGCGGTCGTACTCGGTGGCCGTCCCGGCGATCCCGGCGGTCACCGCCGCGAGCCCCTCGGCCGACAGGTCGGGAACCGGGAAGTCGTAGGCCGCCGCCTCGGGCGCGCTGTCGACCCGCACGCCGCCGGTGGCCGTGGTCATGCCTGGCCCGCCGTCGCGTACCGGGAGTACTCCGGGGCGTAGTTGCCGAGGTGCTCGGCCTGCAGGGTGCCGCGCCGGCCGGTCTCCCTGCGATGGGCGATCTCCTGGCGCACCAGCGGCAGCACGTACCGGCCGTAGTCCACCGCGTCGGCGAGGGTGTCGTACCCGCGGATCGAGACGAGCGACGCGCCGCGGTCGACGTAGTCGAGGATCGCGGCGGCGACCGTCTCGGGCGACCCGACCAGCGCGGTCGAGGCGCCGGCGGCGCCCGTGACGGCGGCGGTCTTGGTCCACAGCGCGCGGTCGTAGAGCTCGGAGCGGTTCGCGAACGCGAGCGCGCGCTTCGAGCCGACGTTCTGCGGCGCCCCCTTGCCGATCATCCGCCCGGCGTACTTCTGGAAGCTCTCGGCGACCTTCGCCACGTAGTCGTGCGCCTTCTCCCAGGCCAGCTCGTCGGTCCTCGCGATGATCGGGCGGAAGGTCACCCAGATCCGCGGCAGGGTGGTCCGCCCGGAGGCGCGGGCGATGCCGTTCACCCGCTCGATCTCGGAGCGCAGGTCGTCGAGCGGCTCGCCCCAGAAGCTGAAGATGTCGGCCTTCTCGCCGCCCACCTGGAACGCCTCGTCGGACTGGCCGCCGATCGAGATCGGGATCGGCGACGCGTAGGGCGCGAAGCCCGGGCCGAAGTCGTCGAACCGGTAGAACTCGCCGTCGTGGCTGAACGGCGCGGACTCGGTCCACGAGCGGCGCAGGACGTCGACGTACTCCGAGGTGCGGGCGTAGCGCCGCTCCTTCGGCAGGTAGTCGCCCTGGCGGGCCTGCTCCGCGTCGCTGCCCCCGGAGATGAGGTGCACGACGGCCCGGCCCTCGGTCAGCTGGTCGAGGGTGGCGAGCTTCTGCGCGCCGACGGTCGGGAACGTGGTGTTCGGCCGCAGCGCGACGATCGGGCGGATCCGCTCGGTGAGCTGGCCGACCGCGCTGGCGACGACGAACGAGTCGGCGCTGTTCGAGCCGTAGGGCAGCAGCGTGTAGTCGTAGCCACCCTCCTCAAGGGCGGCCACGTAGCGGCGGAAGTACGCCAGGTCGATGCCCCTGGTCGGGACCGGGTTCAGCTCCGTCGACGGGTTCAGGTGCGAGAGGCTGATGAACTCCACCTCGGGCGAGGCGGTCTCGGGAATGGCCGAGTCGAAGTCGGGCACGGTCATGGAAGGTCCTCTCGACGACGTTCGGAGTCTCAGCGAGGTCACGACGGCGCGGGGTCAGGGCGGGCCGGGCTGGCCAGGGCGGGCCAGCGTGGAAGGCGGTGGATGGCGGAGGGTGGTTGGCCTGTCAGGCGCGGGACTCGGCGTCCCTGCCCGGCTCGCCCAGCGACTCCGCCACCGCGATCGGGGCCAGCTCGGCGCCGCCGCGCAGGCGCTCCAGGAACTGCACGACGACGGCGGCGACGGTGCGATGGGTCTGGTCGTTGAGCGCGTCGTGCAGGCCGCCGACGATGGTCACCAGTTCGGCCGACGGCGCGGACGCGTACCAGCGGCGCGCCAGAGCGACCGGGCTGAGCAGGTCGTTGCGGCCGTGCAGGCCCAGCACGGGCAGGTGGAGCTTGCCGGGGGTCGCCGGGTCGAACCAGTCGGCGGGCAGGTCGCTGAACAGCGCCGCCCGGCGCACCCCGGCCTCGGTGATCCGTCCCCGGTGGGCGCCGCAGGCGGTGCGGACGGCCAGCTCGTCGTCCCAGTCGCGGGCCGGCTGTGCCGCGGAGCCGGCCGGCAGGCCGGCGAGCACCAGCGCGGAGACCCCGTCGAGCTGCCCGCCCGCCACCAGGTGGGCGGCGTAGGCCGCGCCCGCGTCCGAGCCGACGACGACCCGGGGAGCGTCGGCGTCCGCCGCGTCGAGCACGCCGAGCAGTTCGTCGCGCGCCTGGTCCGGGGCGTCGGCCGGGGCCGCCACCGCGTGCACGCGGTAGCTGTCGGTGGCCAGGCGGCGGCCGAAACGCTCGTACACCCGCGGGGACTCGCCCCGGCCCGGCAGCACGACCAGCGTGCCGCGCAGCGCCGGCCCGCTGGGCTCATACCAGCTGAGAACCGTGGCTTCCTGGGCGAGGGTCATGACGGACCTTTCGTCGAAAATGGCGGCGGGCATGCGTCACCGCGCCGCTGGACGGCGTCGGGCATGGCACTGGGCATAGCGGCACTGGGCATAAGGGCACTGGGCATGGCCGGAGAGCGGCCGTGGGGAGACCGGCTGGCGCGGGACAGCGCACCGACCGCCCTGCTCGATGGCGAGGCGGTCCAGGGGTGGGCTAAGGGCGGTACTGGGAATGGCCGCGTGCCGGCGCGGCGCGTGTCACGGCGTCAGCGTCAGTGACAGCACATGGTGCCGCAGCGCATGAAGTCGATCACGCGACGACGGGTGAGGCGTCGCCGGGACGCGCGGGCAGCGGGGGTCGAGCCCGCGGCGGCGGACCGCGACACCGCGCGGCGCTCGCCGCCAATCTCGACCATGCCGGTAAAGATAATTGGTATTTGCCCGTCTGGCCAGCGACGATTCGCGATCGCACCGATCTCGCCGGCTTATCACCGCCGCCGGCGCCAGGCACGCGGTCCGGCGGCGGCCACGGTCGACGAGCAGCGAGAGGCCTCGGTCGGGACCGTGGCCCTAGGTTTCGCTAGATGGCCTTGCCGGGGTTGAGGATGCCCTTCGGGTCGAAGACGCCTTTGATCTGGCGCTGCAGGGCGCCGACGTCCTCGCCCAGCTCGGCGCGCATCCAGCGGCGCTTGAGCACGCCGACGCCATGCTCGCCGCTCACCGTGCCACCCAGGTCGAGCGCGGCGCGGAAGATGCTGTCCGCGGCCTCCTGGACGGCCGGGTCGGACGGCTCCTGGCCCTCGGACAGGACGATGATCGGGTGCAGGTTGCCGTCGGCCGCGTGCGCGAACGTATGGATCGACGTCCCGGTCGCCGTCGCCGCGGCACGCACCGCCTCGACCGCCGCGGGCAGCCGGGAACGGGGGACGCTGATGTCCTCGATCAGCACTCGTCCGACGCGTTCCAGCGCGGGCAGCGCGGCGCGGCGCACGGCCGTCAGCCGCGCGCCCTCGACCGGGTCGGTGGTGACCTCGAGATCGGTCGCGTACCGGCGCAGCTCCCGCGCCGCCTGATCGGCCTCCGCCTCGGCCGCGGCGCCGTCGGTCTGCATCAGCAGAAACGCGGCGCCCCTGGCTCGCAGGTCGGTGCCCAGGTGCTCGTCGATGCGCGTGAGCGTCGCCGCGTCGATGAACTCGGCGATCGCCGGCACCACCCCGGCCGCGCGAACCGCGCCGACGGCGGCGAAGGCGCTCGCCGCGCCGGGGAGGTGGGCGCAGATCGTCGCTGTGGCGGCGGGGATCGGCCGCAGCCGCAGCGCGGCGCCGACGATCACCCCGAGTGTTCCCTCCGAGCCCACGAACAGGCTGGTCAGGTCGTAGCCGGCGACTCCCTTGATCGCCCGCCTGCCGGTGTGGATGAGACGGCCGTCGGCCAGGACCACGTCCAGACCGAGGACGGCGTCGCGGGTGACCCCGTACTTCGCGCATCGCAGCCCACCGGCGTTGGTGGCGATGTTGCCGCCGATCGTCGAGATCTCGACGCTGGCGGGGTCCGGGGCGTAGCGCAGGCCGTGGCGGTGCGCCTCCCGGTCGAGGTCGGCGGTCAGCACGCCTGGCTCGACGATCGCGAGCTCGTCCGGCGCGGTGACCTCCACGATGCGGTTCAGCCCGGTCAGGTCGAGGACGATCCCACCGTCGGCGGCCGTCGCCGCGCCGGCGAGCCCGGTACCCGCGCCGCGGGCGACCACCGGTATCGCGGTCTGGTGCGCGAAGCGCAGGACATGCTGCACGCCGGCGACGCCGCGCACGGACGCCACGACGGCCGGGCGGACATCCGGCGTCCAGCCCGAACGGTCGAACCGGTGCGCGTCGAGCACCGCGGGATCGGTCCGCCAGTCGACGTCGTCATGCGGGGGCAGGTCGTCGTGCGGGGGCAGCCTGTCCAGGCGCGCCGTCATCGTGCGCCCGCGAGCCCGGCTACCACCGGGCCGGCACGATCAACATCCACATCACACTGATCACAAAACAGAATCACAGCTACCCTATCGGCATGGTCGGGATACTGGACATAATCGCACTGYGCAGCCTCACGTCCATCGCCGACTCTGGCGGCTTCCGCCGCGCCGCCGGCAGCCTGCACCTGTCCCAGTCGGCGGTGAGCCAGCACGTCCGGCGCCTCGAGCAGGTATGCGGGCGCCCCCTGGTGCGGCGCGACGGCAACAGCGCCCGCTTCACCCCCGACGGCGAGCTGCTGCTCGCCGAGGCGCGCAAGATCCTCGCCGCTCACGACGACGCCCTCGAGCGCCTGCGCAGGACCGACAGCGCCGAGCGCACCCTGGTCATCGGCTCGACGGAGCACGCCGCCGACCTGCTGCTCCCGCCGATCACCGCGCGGCTTCGGTCAGGCTTCCCCGACCACGCGGTGCGCTTCCGCATCGACCGCGGCAGGCAGCTCAACGACCGGCTCGACGAGGGCGCCATCGACGCCTCCCTGTTCATCGGCGAGGCCCGGGGGCGCGACGGCCACCCCGCCGGCGCGCTCCCGCTGGCCTGGTACGCGGCGCCAGGGTGGCAGCCGCCCGGCGGCACCATCCCGCTCGTCGTCATCGACGAGCCGTGCACCATCCGCCGCAGAGCCCTCCAGGTGTTGCGCGACAACCGGATCGAGGCGTCCGTCGTCTGCGAGGCCGGCCACCTGGCCGGCGTCCTGCATGCCGCCAGGGCCGGCCTCGGCGTCGCCCTGCTCGCCCACCTCGGCACCCCGCCCGAGGGCCTGTGCCAGCGCGAGGACCTCCCCGCGGTCGAGCCCGAACCCCTGCACGTCCGCGGCCGCCGCGGCGCGCCGGACACGCTGGTGACAGCCGTCGCCGATGCGGCGAAGACCCTGCTGGGCTAGGCGAAGACCCTGCTGGGCCAAAGGCCCGCGCCGACTACACGACAGCTCGGGAGACGCGCGCCGACCTCCGCCGGGCTCGCTCCCCGCACGCGTCTCCCCAGCGCGGTGCCTCAGTGGCGGTCCGGGGAGAACTCGAGGACCTGGGTGAGGCGGACGTTGTTGCCCGACGGGTCGCGGAACGACGTGTCGATGCCGTAGGGCTGCGGCGTCGGCGGGTCGTTGAAGACGACGCCCCGGGCGGACAGTTCGTCGTAGGCGGCCTGGCAGTCGTCGGTCTCCAGGAACAAGGTGCCGCCGAGTCCCTTGGCGACCAGCTCAGCGAGCGCCTCGCTCGCGGTGGCGTCGGTCATCGGCGGTTTCGGGACCGGCATCAGGACGAGCCCGACGCCGGGCTGGTCGCGCGGCCCGACGACGAGCCACCGGAACGACCACTCCGCCATGGTGACGTCCGAGCGCACCTCCCAGCCGAGCGTCTTCGTGTAGAAGGCGAGCGCCTCGTCCTGGTCGTGCACCCAGAACTGCGCGTTGGCTATCTTGATCACTGAAACTCCCTGATCACCGGAACTTCCCTGTTCGCCGCGTCGGCTGGGCGTGACGCTATGCGCCGGGATCAGGTCTCGACTTCTTCAAACGTGCGGTGTGCGGGCCGGCCGGCCGTAGGCCCGGGCGACGCAGTCCGGAATCCGGATGTGGCGGCGCGCGGGTGGAAAGCCGGCGCGGTACGCCGACGGCGTCACGCCGTACACCCGGCGGAAGCTGGTGAGGAAGGATCCGACGCTGGTGAGCCCGACGTCGAAGCAGATGTCGGTCACGGAACGGTCGGTGTTGCGCAGCAGCGCCGCCGCGCGCTCCAGGCGGCGGGTCAGCAGGTACTGGTGCGGCGACTCGCCGAACACCCGCCGGAACTCCCGGCTGAAGTACGCCGGCGACAGCCCCGCGGCCCGCGCCAGTTCCGCCACGGTGAGCGCCTCGAAGTACCGGCCGTCAGCCAGATCCTTGGCCCGCAACAGATGACGAGCCCGCGGCACCACACCTCGAAGTATCCCTGGCCGGCCGCCGCGCGTCGGCCCCGCGCGGGATGATCGGCGCGTCGCGGCCGGTACCGGTGCCGGTCAGGGCGCCGGAGGTCGCGCCCGTCTTCCTCTGCTCGTGGTATTCCTCCTCGACGTTGACGGTCCAGACGTCGTGGCGGGTGCCGTCGAGGATGTTCTCCACCGTCAGCATGGCCGTGAGCATGGAATGGTCGGCGTTATTGTAACGGTGCATGCCGTTGCGGCCTACGGGGTGGACGTTGGGGACGTTCTCGGCGAGCCATTCGCGCATGATCTCGACGTTGCGCCGGTAGTACTGGTCGTAGGTCGGGTACGCCTTCGCCACGCGCACCACGTAGCCACGCTCGACCGCGCCGCGGCGCACGAGTCCGAGCATTTCCAGCTCCCGGGTGCCGAGCCCGATCAGCTCGTCGTCCGGTTTCGACCACATGTCGTCGCCCTCGAAGACGAAGTACTCCAGGCCGAGACAGGTCCGCCCTTCCTTGACCAGGTAGGGCGACCAGGAGCCGTAGTTCTGGATGCGGCCGACCCTGACGCCCGGGTCGTGGATGTAGATCCAGTTGTCGGGAAAGCTGAACTCGGCGGGAACGACCAGCGCGACGGTGAGGTAGTCGCGGTAGCGCAGGTCCTTCGCCGCCTCGACGACCGCGGGCGGCGCCGGCGGGTCCATKCCCAGCACCAGGGCTGGCAGCGGCGTCGACGAGATCACCTGGTCGGCCGGCACGCGTGTCCGCTCGCCAGTCCTCGAGAGGACGGTGACGGCGACCGCGCGGCCCCGCTCGTGGTGAATGGTGGCGACGGCGGTGTCCATGGTGACCGTGCCGCCCATCTTCTCGACCTTGTCACGGCAGGACTCCCACATCATGCCCGGGCCGTACTTCGGGTAGTGGAACTCCTCTATCAGGCTGGTGATGTCCTTCTGGTTCCGCCTCGGGAGCACGGCGTTGACGATCGCGGAGGACAGGGAGAGGTTCTTCACCCGCTGCGCGGCCCAGTCGGCCGGCATCTCGCTGACCGGGATTCCCCAGAGCTTCTCGGTGTACGTCTTGAAGAAGGTGCGGTAGAGCCGCCAGCCGAAGCGCGCGACGAGCCAGGCCTCATAGTTGCTCTGGTCCGGCGGCGGGCGCAGCCGCGCGCGGGCGTAGGACCCGATGGCGAGCGCCGCGCGTCCCGGCCCGAGGTTGCGCAGCGCGTTGAGCGCGCGCAGCGGGTAGTCGTAGAGCTTTCCCTGGTAGTAGATCCGGCTCATCCGCGGCCGGAGCAGAAAGTCCTGGGCGGGCAGGATCTCCCGCCACAGCGCCTCGACGGCGGCGACCTTCGTGAAGAACCGGTGCCCGCCGATGTCGAACCGCCAGCCGTCGCGCTCGACCGTGCGACTGATGCCGCCGACGACGTCGTCGGCCTCGAACACCGTGACGGCCGCGCCGCGGGCGGCCAGCTGGTAGGCGGCGGTCAGGCCAGCCGGGCCGGCGCCGATGACCACCGTGTGCGGAACCTCGGGCGATGCCATGTCTCCCTCTCCTTGGTCGCGATCGGAAGCGGGCCAGGCGAGACTCTTCGGTCCACTTATCTGGACAGTAGAGTCCAAATTTCTGACCACACGAGTCCAGGAGGGTAGCGTGTGCTCGTGGCCACCGACGCAGCGGGTGCGAGCGCCGCCGCGCCGGCCCGTGRCCGGCTGGCCAAACGCGAAGCGATCATGAGGACCGCCTTCGAGGTCTTCGCGCGGCGGGGCTACGCGGCGACGAGCCTCGACGACATCGCCTCCGCGACCCCGGTCTCCCGCCAGACCGTCTACAACCACTTCGGCGACAAGGAGAAGCTCTTCCTCGCCGTCGTCGACGAGCGGATCTCGGCGAACCTCGACGCGCTGCGCGACGCGACGGAGGCGTTCCCCGACCGGATGGACAGCGTCGACGACGCGGCCGCCTACCTCCTCGACCTCGCCCGCCGGGTCACCAGGGTCTACGCCAGCCCGAGCACCACGTCCCTACGCCTGCTCGTCCAGACCGAGGCACCCCGTCATCCACAGCTTCTTGCCCTGTGGCKTTCCCGCGTCGCCACACCCGTCTGGCCGGCCCTCATCGGCAGCCTCGCCCGCCTCGCCCACGCCGGCGCGCTGTCCATCGACGACCCGGCCCGCGCCGCCGGCCAGTTCGTCACCCTGGTCACCGGGGCCTCCTGGCAGATGACCGAGCTCGGCACCTTCGCCCTGTCCGCGCCCCCGGACCTCGGCTCCCCCGACGTGGACGCCGCCCTTCGCGCGAACGTCGCCCTCTTCGTCCGCGCCCACCTACCCGTCACGGCGAGACCCACCGCGCCCGATCACCGTGAATAGTTCGGCCGGAGACGCCCGGTGCGCCCGTCGTCGTGGCGGCGCGCGACGGCCGGGACGCTGCTTCCAGTTCGAAGTAGTCGGCTAGCCTGCTGTCAGGCCGTGGCAAAGGGGAGGGCTTGTGGATCTCGATGCCCGTCGCATCGAGGCGTACTTCGCCTTCATGGAAGCGGGCAGCCTCCTGCAGCTCCTGGTGGATGACCAGGTGCGCAGGGACGGGAACCTCAGCTACCCGCAGTTCGTCCTGCTCGCCCGGCTGGCCGACGCCCCCGACGGCCGCATGCGGATGACCGACCTCGCCGACAGCGCCGTCCACAGCCGCAGCGGCCTGAGCTACCAGGCCCGCCTCCTCGAGGACGCGGGGCTCATCCAGCGCACCCCCTCGCCGCACGACGACCGCTCCGTGACCGCCGCGATCACCGACGCGGGGCGGGACATCCTCGCCCGCGTCATGCCCGGCCACCTCGACGCGGTACGGCAGGGGTTCTTCTCGGTGCTCGACGACAGCCAGGTCGAGGCGCTGGCCGTCACCCTCAGCGCGGTCCGCGACCGCCTGCGCACCCTGGTGCCCTCCGCCACCCAACGACGCAGAAAGGCGGCCGGCGGCTAGCGGCCACCGCCGGGAGTCAGGAGGGTCCTGCCGGCGAGCTCTCCGGCGTCCGCCTGCGCGTGGACGGCCGCGAGGTCGGCGAGGGGGCGGCGGTCGGCGACGTACAGCCGCAGGTCGCCGGTCTCGACGCGGGCGACGAGCTCGGCGAGCTGGGTGGCGTCGCCGCGCACGGCGACGCGCGCGGTGCGGACGGCGCGTTCGGCGTCGGGAAGCGCCGGGGTGGTGGCGCTGACCAGGATCCCGCCGTCCGCGACCAGGCCGACCAGATCCGCGGTCTCGGGCTCCGAGGTGCTCACCAGGTTGAGCACGACGTCGAACCGGTCGTCGGCCGCGGCCGTCGTCACCGGGGTGGCGGTGTAGTCGATGATCCGGTCGGCACCGTAGCCGCTGACGCGGTCGGCGCTGCGCGCGCTCGCGGTCGCGGTGACCACGGCTCCTGCCTGCCTGGCCAGCTGAACAGCGTATCCGCCGACGCCCCCGCCCGCACCGTTGATCAGAACTGTCTGGCCGGCCGTCAGCTCGGCGTGTTCGAACAGCGCCTGCCAGGCGGTCAGCCCCACCGCCGGCAGCGTCGCCGCGTCGGCCAGGTCGACGCCGCGCGGCGCGGCGGCCAGGACCTCAGCCGGAGCAAGCGCGTACTCGGCGGACGCGCCGTCCCCGGTCAGCGGCAGGAACGCCACGACCGCGTCACCGATCCGCCATCCCTGGACGTCCGCGCCGAGCTCGGCGACCGTTCCGGACACATCGACGCCTGGCACATGCGGGAGGTGAACGGGGAGCACCTCCTGCAGGTAACCGGCGCGGATCGCCGCGTCGGCGGGGTTKAACGTGACGCCGGCGACCCGGATGAGCACCTGCCCGGCGCCCGGCGACGGCCGGTCGACCTCCTCGTGGACCAGGACGTCGCTGGCGCCGAACTCGTGGAAGCGCACTGCCTTCATCGTGTCTCCTCGGACGAAACTGCTTCGAACTGGAAGTACATGGCAACGTAACCGCTTCCAGTTCGAAACGATGCCGACGAGTTCCAGTGACCGCCATCACGACGCGCGGGGCAGGGTCGCGGGCTCGGGCGCCGTCGGTCGCCGAGGCGATCGACCTGCTCGCCGATGGTCGCCAGACCCAGCCGCGACGGGCCCGTGTCGGGCTCAGTCGTGGAGGTCGAGCAGACGGCACGCGTAGTGGAAGACGCGCTCCCACAAGAGCGTCGGGTCGAGCGCCGCGAGCGCGGGCTGGCCGACGGCGGTGATGGCGGCGGCGAGCATCGCGGCGGGGATGCTCCAGTCGGTCTCGCTGTCGTCGTCCGCGAGCAGGGCGAACATGCGCCTGGTGAGGCGGCTGAACGGCTCGTGCTTCGCGAGGACCCGCATCATCGCGGGGTCGCCCTGCCAGGCCCGGACCTGCGCGCGGTTGCGCACGGAGAAATCGACTAGCTGCCGCAGCAGGACCCGGCGCGCCTCCACGCTGCCCGGTACCGCCTCGGCGTCCTCGACGGCCGCCTCAAGCGTGACCAGCTCGTGGTCGGCCGTCGCGATGACGATCTCGTCCTTGGTCTTGAACTGGTGGTAGACCGCCGCCTTGGTGACCCCCATCGCGTCGGCGATCATCTGCAGCGAGGTTCCGGCCACGCCGTACTCGCCGAACAGCCCGAGCGCGGCGGTGATCACGCGTACCTGGGCCGGGGACGCTCCCAGGAGATCGTCGAGACCTGCGCCACGTACTGGCACACCGTCGACTTCCTCTGGGTTCTGATCTTCGCCCTGCTCTACGTCGCGAGGTGATCCGTGGGAACCACGTTCAACAAAAGACTCCTCGCCGTCTGGCTCGTCCTGTCAGCCATCACGGTGATCTACCTGTGGATCGACCACTCGGCCGACGACCACGACGCCCCGACGGCGAGCACCGTCGTCACCGTCAGCGCGATCGCCCTCGCCCTGATCAAGGTCAGGATCATCATGCGGGAGTTCATGGAGGTACGGCACGCGCCCGCGCCGCTCCGCCGACTCACCGATCTCTGGGTCGTGCTCATGGCCGCCGCCCTGCTCGGCCTTTACTTCGCGGGGAAGGCCGCCGCATAGCAGGTCGGCACCACCACCGATGATCTCCCGCTGCGCGAACGGACCAGCCGCGCCGGCTCCGCGGAACGCGTTGATCAGTGGCGTGCGAGTTCGCCGGCGGCCTCGGCCGTGGCGGCCAGCTGGCGAGGAGCTTGAGGCCGTCCGCGGTCGGGGTACCAGCTGGCGCGGTGTGGACGAGCAGGGTCGGCGCGCCCCAGTATGCCGAGGTGCCGATGGACTTCCGATGTCTTCTTCCGCAGCGTCACCCTCACCGGCGGCGTCGCCCCAGCCCGGACATACATCGAGCAACTGCTACCAGACGTGCTCGACAGCACCGTCTAGCCCGGCCGCGTCTTCGACCGAACCATCGGACTTGAGGACACACCGGACGGGTACCAGGCGATGGCGGACCGGGGAGCGCTCAAGGTCCTCATCCGCCTCTGAACACCCACGCGCCGCATGGAAGGAAGGACCTGACAATGAAGCACGCCAAGCTGGGCGACCTGGATGTCTCGCGGATCGGCCTGGGCGCGATGGGTATGTCGACCGCGTACATCGGGCCGGGCGAYGACGACGAGTCGATCCGGACCATTCACCGGGCGCTGGACCTCGGGGTCACCTTCCTCGACACCGCCGAGGTCTACGGGCCGTACACCAACGAGGAACTGGTCGGCCGGGCGCTCAAGGGCCGGCGGGACGGCGTGGTGCTCGCGACGAAGTTCGGGATGATCTCCCACACCGGCCGCGACGGGCTCGACAGCGGCCCGGCGAACGTGCGGGCCGCCGTCGAGGGATCGCTGCGCCGGCTGGGCACCGACCACATCGACCTCTACTACCAGCACCGGGTCGACCCGAACACCCCGATCGAGGACACCGTCGGCGCCCTGGCCGAACTGGTCGTCGCGGGGAAGATCCGTCACATCGGGCTCTCCGAGGCCGGAGTGACCACGATCCGCCGGGCCCACGCCGTCCACCCGATCACCGCGCTGCAGTCGGAGTACTCCCTGTGGACCCGCGACCCGGAGCCGGCGGTGCTGCCGCTGCTGCGCGAGCTGCGCATCGGCTTCGTGCCGTACTCGCCGCTGGGCCGCGGCTTCCTCACCGGCCAGATCCGCTCCGCCAACGAGCTCGACGACGCCGACTTCCGCCGCGGCAACCCCCGGTTCTCCACCGAGAACTTCGACCGCAACCTGCGCAGCGTCGACGAGGTCGCCGCCGTGGCCGCCGAGGTGGGCGCCACACCCGCCCAGGTCGCGCTGGCCTGGCTACTCACCAAGGGTGACGACATCGCCCCGATCCCCGGCACCAAGCGGGTCACCCGCGTCGAGGAGAACGCCGCCGCCGACCAGGTCACCCTGACTCCCGAACAGATCGACCGCCTCGACCGCCTCACCCCCGCCGTCGGTGACCACTACAACGAGGAGCAGATGCGGATGATCGAAAACTGACCGCGGTCAGCGTCCCCGACGTTCGGTGTTCGGTGTTCGGTGTTCGGTCAGTACCGAACACCGAACACCCAGGAGCGTCAAGCTGGCCTGACGCTCCCCACGGCATGGCCCGCTCCCTGGCCGATGGCGGGTTCAGTCCGCCGTGGCGGCGCCGCGGCGGGCGTTGTAGACGATGACGTCCTCACGGCTGCCGTAGTCCGCGAAGACCTTCAGGGCTTCGTCGCGGAGGATGTCGGTACGCACGGTGATACCGCGGTGGGCGAACTGCTCGGCCCAGTCATCGCGCATCGGCCCTTCATCGAAGCCCGTGAGCGTTTCGAGCTCCTCGCCGTCGCCGGCGATGGTGAGCAGCTGGACGCCGGACCACAGGACAGCGCCGTAGCACATGACGCAGGGCCGCCAGTTCACGACGAGCTCGACCGGAGTGCCGATGGCGCTCAGGTCCCAGAGCCCGAGGCGGGTCTGGGCGAAGGAGAGGGCCACGACCTCGGCGTGCATCGCCGACACGCCGGTGGCGAGGACGAGGTTGACGCCGGCGGCGTAGATCTCGCCGGTGTCGGGGTTGGCGACGGCGGCGGCGAACGGGCCGCCGCTGCCTTCCTGGTGGTTGCGGGCCGCGAGCCGGTGCACGAGGCGCATCCGGTCCTCGACGTCCGGGAGCACGCCCCCGGCCGCGCGGACCTCCTCGTCGACCCAGGCGGGCAGGGCGATGTCGAGCGCGGTGGCGGCGGTACGGATGGCGGGCGCCGCGGGGATGGGGTTCATCAAGGGTGAACTTCCTGTTCAGGCGGTGAAGAAGTGGCTCAGACCAAGGGCGCGCAGGCCACGGCGGTAGGCGACGGAGCTGCGGTCGGCGACGATGTTGACCTCGATGCGAGGGTCGAGCGGGAGGTTCTCGGGCCGCTGTGCCTCGACGATCGCCCGGTCCTCCTCGAAGATCCGCAGATTGAAGTCGTAGATCTCCTGGTCGGGCTGGTCGGTGGAGAAGTTCTTCGCGATCGGCGCGAACATCCTGGTCCGCCGGGCGGAGACGGGAGACGCGGCATTCATGATCACAAGGCGGTCGTCGTCCGGGAAGTGCACGACGAGCACGCCGGTGAACGGCAGGTGGGCCTCGAAGTGGCGCAGCCAGCGGAATTCGGGGTCGCCCTGCGGGCCGCCGCGGGGATAGTTGGCGACGGTGCTCCAGTAGTCGGCGACGAAGCCGTGTTCGGTCGGGGTGGGTGAGTACTCGGGGACCTGCGCGTTGTCCGGGTCGGCGAACGTGGCGGTGTGCACGAAGGCGAAGTGCGCGACGTCGAGGAAGCCTTCCATTTGCCGGYCGGCGAACGCGGCGACGTCGAAAGGCGGGCAGGTAACCCGCTGGAAGCCGGGGTCATCCCAGTGCGGCATCCGCGGGATGACCGGTGCCGGCGGCCCGCCTGGGGCCGGATCCGGGTCCGAATCCGGGCGCAGGCAGGTCCAGACCAGTCCGTAGCGCTCGACGGCGGGGTAGGTCGTCAGGGTCATCCGGGCGGGGATCTTCGCCTGGGGATGCGCGGGTATCGCGACGCAGGCGCCGGCGGCGCCGAACCGCAGGCCGTGGTACGCGCAGGCGATGGTCTCGCCGTCGCCCTTGCCCAGGGTCAGCGGGACGCCGCGGTGGGGGCACAGGTCGCGGGCGACGACGACGGCGTCGCCGGCCCGGTAGACGACGAGCCGCTCGTCGAGCAGGCGGGCCCCGACCGGCTGGTCGCGGACCTCGCGGGACAGCGCGACCGGGTACCAGTGCCGGGCGAGGATCGCCCAGTCGTCCGGGTCGAAGGTGCAGTCGGTGGGAAGCGTCGCCGGAGCGGCGAGCGTGCCAGGTGCGTCAGCCATCGGAAGCCTCGGAAGGGATTCGGAAGGGTTCGGAACGGGTGGGAATCGCGCGCCGCCGGGCACGCGAGAGGGCTGCTGGGCACGCGAGAGAGCTGGTGGGCCGCCACCGGACGGGCACGACGAGGCGCTGGTTGGCGCGGGGCCAGCCGGAACGGGGYGGCAGCCCGGAGAGCGTGGTGGTGGGCGTCGCCAGCGTCAGGCGCCGTGCGCGATCCGCCCGCGGGTCCAGGCATGCCGGTGGACATGGCGGCGTACGTCCACGCGACGGTCCTGCCTCGTCCTCATCCGACACACCTCCTTCTGTCCGCGGGGTCATCCGGCCACGGAGCTACCCGACTCTCCGCCACCGTGGTTACGAGCCGGTGGCGTTCGTCGAAAAACGGCGTGTCGACCGACGGGGGCCACAGGGCTACCGGCGGGCACGCGAGACCAGGATCCGCGCCCGACCTGGGAAGCCGGATGATCACAATGGTGGCATCGGGGGCGGGGCGCAAAGAGGGTCTGTGACGGACCGAACAGATACGATTCCGTCCTTCGGGCGAGCGTCAGGCACGGTGGGCGGCGCACGGGAGCGGGTGGGAGATCATCCCGGGCCCGGCGCGGCTGGTGGCCCCGGCCGAGGACGCGCAATTCCGAGACAGGAGCATGCTGATGTTCGGGCGCTCTCCCCAGACGCGGACGACCACCGGGTCCACGATCACCGGGTCCACGATCACCGGGTCCACGATCACCGATCGGCGAGGGACCCTGGCGCTGGCTCTCGTGACCGGCCTGACCGAGACGGGCACGGGCACCGGTGGCCACCCGGAGGTCAGGGTCAGCCTGCACGTGACGGGATCGGGCCTCGCGTTCGACACGGCGGMCCGGCTGCTCGCCGGCGAGAGCCGCAGGGCGAGCCTGGACGCCGGAAAGATCGTGGTGCTCGTCGATCCGTCCACACACGCCATCCAGATCGACTGGGCCCGCAGCGCGCTGGTCAACGGGCTGGTTCCCGCGCGGTTCACCCTGGCCGAGGACGACACGACCTACGACCTGAGCGGGCAGACCGGCCCGCTGATGGAGATATTCCAGCTTCTCTGGAAGGCGGGCGTCTCGCTGAACCGGTCGGTCGACGCCCATCGCGACCCGGCGCTGCGCGGGCAGCTCCAGGCGATCATCCGCCGCGCGCCGGCCCAGCCGCCGGGGACCGACCGGCCCGAGCCCGCGTCTGAGTCTGAGCGCGACGCCTGAGCAGGGCGTTCCGACCGTCGGGCGCGGGGGCGCCCGCCCGCGCGACCTTCGGAGAAGGTACGGCGGGCCTGACCGGTCGTGGGGCAAGGGCGCCCCGCGACCGGTCAGGCCGTCCGGCCAGGTGGCCGGGGTCAGATGCGGGTTCGCCGGTGGGAGCCGCCCTGGTGGGGGATCTCGACGGTGCGGCCCTCGGTGGGCGGGCCGGTGTCGGCGTGGCCGGGCCACCAGGCCGCGTGGCCGATGAGTGCCGTGAGCGACGGGGTGAAGAACATCGCCATGACGAAGGCCGCGACGGCGATGCCGAAGGAGATCGCGAATCCCATCTGGGTCAGGGTGGAGTTGCCGGCGAGCATGAGCGAGGCGAAGGTCCCGGCCAGGATGACGCCGGCGGCGGCGACCGTGGGGCCGGTGTGCCGCAGCGACATCGCGGCGGCCTCGCGGGGATCGCGGCCCTCGCGGGCCTCTTCCCGAAGCCGGGCGATCATCAGGATGTTGTAGTCGGTGCCCAGAGCGACGACGAACAGATACATGATGATCGGCAGCATGAAGATCAGGCCGGGTTCCCCGCCGGCGTGCTGGAAGATCAGAACCGTGGCGCCCAGGGTCGCCGTGAAGCCGAGCCCGACGGAGAGCATCAGGTACAGCGGGGCGACGACGCTGCGCAGCAGGAGGCCGAGAATCAGCATGATCAGAAKGGCGGCGATGGGGAAGACGACCGTGTAGTCGTGGTTGACAGCCTTCTGGATGTCGACGTAGACGGCGGTGATGCCGCCGACGACGGCGGTGGTGCCGGCCGGTGCCGCGGTGTGCGCGGTCGAGCGCAGCGGGCCGCGGACGGTGTCGATCGCCGTGCTCGACTCGGGCTTGTCCGCGAGCGTGACCTGGTAGTACGCGACGGTCCTGTCCGGGGACAGCTCGGCGGGGGCGACCTGGCCGACGCCGCCGACCTTGGCCAGCGCGTCGTGGTAGGCGGCGGTCTCGGTGCCAGTCAGGGCCGTGTGCGCGGTGGAGCGCAGGTAGATCTGGGTGGGCTCGGTGGCGCCCGCTGGCAGGCCCTTGAGGAGCTCGTCGTTGTAGACGCTGGACTCCGCGTCGCTCGCGGTGGAGCCGCCGCTGAGGTCGAAGTTCGGGTGGAAGCCGAGCGCGGCGATGGACAGCGCCACGAGGACGCCGCCCGAGGCGAGGGCGAACCGGCCGGGGTGGCGGCCCATCGCGGTGCCGATCGCGGCGAAGCGGGCACCGGTCGGCTCGCGGCGCCAGCTCTTCGACGGCCAGAACACGCGGGTCCCCAGCAGGGACACGATGGCGGGAATGAGCGTGAGCCCGGCGAGCAGGGTGACCGCGACGGCGATGGCCAGCGCCGGGCCGAGCGACTTGAACAGCCCGAGCGTGGACAGGCTGAGGATCAGGAAGGCGATGATGACGGCGCCGGCGGCCGAGGCGATCGCCTCGCCCACCCGGGTGACCGCGGCGACCATCGCCGTCTTCGGGTCCTCACCTGCCCGTAGGCGTTCCCGGTAGCGGAACATCAGGAACAGGATGTAGTCGGTACCGACGCCGAACAGCACCACGATCAGCAGCGACGTCACGGAGCTGTCGGTCTTGAGGTTGAACGCCTCGTTGGCCCAGCCGATGAACCCGGTCGCGATCTGCGAGACCAGGCCGATGGTGATGATCGGCAGCAGCGCGATGATCGGGCTACGGAAGATCACCAGCAGCAGGATGATGATGAGGCCGATCGTGGCTATGCCGATGATCGCCTCGGCCCGGTTGCCGGACTTCTCCGAGTCGAGTGCCTGCGCGGCGGTGCCGGTGATGCCGCCCTTCAGCGCGGTGCCCGCCAGTTTCTCCTGAAGGTCGGCACGCAGGACCTTGGCCGCGTCGCTCTGGCGCTTGTCGTTCGCGCCGGAGAGCTCGGTCATCTGCACGCCGATCGTCTGGATCAGCTTGTTCGGGGATGGCTTCCCAGTCTGGACCGCGGTCACGTTCGGCACCTTGGCCGCGGTCAGCGCCGCGCCGATCTCGGCCACCTTCGCCGAGTCGGCCGCGGTCAGCGCCGCGCCGTCGGCGCGTTCGAGCACCACGATCGCCGCGGGCGTCGCCGCCTGCGGGAACGCCTCCTCCTGCACGTTCTGCGCCTGGATCGACTCGTAGTGGCTCGGCAGGAAGGACGCCTCGTCGCTGGTCGACTTCAGCTTCGGCGCGGAGGCCACGATCGCGACCGCCGCCACGACCCACGCGGCGATCACCCACCACCGGCGGCGCACCACGAATCGGCCGAGCGCGGCGAACATGTGCGGCTCCTTTCCCGAGCTCGGGAGGGCCGGCCGTGCCTGGCCGGCTACCGGTCCCGGGTCGCGAAGCGGTCGGACCGACCGCGCCAACGGAGGGGAGCATACCTGGCGCCCGACAAGGGACTTACTAGGCGCCCGTCAAGTAGATTCCCCGCGTGTACACGGGCGGAGCGCGCCTCCGACCGGGCGCACGTCAAGTGAATGTGAGGATGTCAACGCCCTACAATCAAGCCCCGGTCCCGGCCCGGACCGGCCGGATGACAGACACCGCTGTGAGGAGAAAGCCCGTATGGCAAGCGCTGCCGCCACGGCCCTGACGGGCGGCGTGACCCCGCCGGCGGGCACCCGAGAGCAGATCCTCAGCACGGCGCGCGAGCTGTTCGTCTCCCAGGGCTTCGCGGCCACGACGACCCGCGAGCTCGCCGAGCGGCTCGGGTTCACCAAGGCGGCCCTCTATTACCACTTCCGCACCAAGGACGACCTGCTGAAGGCGCTGGCCGCCCCCTTCGTCGACCAGATGCGGGCGCTGGTCACGGGAACACCGCTGAGCGCCTCGCCCGCGGCCCGCCGCGCGCTGCTCGCCGCCTACATCGACATCGCCACCGCGGACCTGGACCTGATCCGCGTCCTCACCCAGGACCCGTCCGTCAACCACCGCCCCGCCACCGCCGAGCACACCGACCTGTCCCGGCGGCTGCTGCAGCTGCTGTCCGGCCAGGACGAGCCGGACACGACCGCCCGCGCGCGGGCCCGAGCCGCCCTCGGCGCCATCTGGGCGGGGCTGGTCCACGCCGCGCCGGACGACGACCCCACCGCCGTCCGCGCCGCGACGCTCGCCGCCGCGTGCGGCGCGCTGGGCGTTCCCGCACCGTCGACGCGGCCTTCTTTAGTCAATCGGGCAGCCGCGCGGTGAACGCGGTGATGATGGGCAAAGGACACATCAGGAAGACACAAGTTCAGGGAAGCCACAGGGACCTGGAGGTAGCTCCATGAGCTTCGACACGCCGAACGGCACCCGCGGCGCCCGGCAACCGGGCAAATGGACCAGCTTGCCGAACAAGCTGATGACGAAGAGGATCCGCAAGAGCGGCCAGGCCATGAACACCGACGCCCTGGTCCTGACGACCATCGGCCGCAGGACCGGAACCGCGCGCGAGACCCCGGTCGCCTGTTTCCCCGGCGGCGAGTTCAGCTGGTTCATCGTGGCGTCGGCCGCCGGCGCGCCCCGCAATCCGGCCTGGTACTACAACCTCGCCGCGCATCCCGACGAGGTCCAGGTCGAGACGGCTGGCCGGAAGGTGGCCGTGACCGCCGAGCAGCTCCACGGCAGGGCGCGCGACGCCGCGTGGCAGCAGATCACCGCCAGCTCCCCCCGTTTCGCCCAGTACCAGCAGAAGACCGACCGCGAGCTCCCGGTCATCCGCCTGACCCCCCGCGAGACCTGACCACACCCGGCCCGTGCGCGGAGACGCCCTGATCCGCCTGTCCGATTTCTTACCTGGGAGGTTCTTTACTGTTCCGCTCTCGGACCCCCGGCCCGATTCTGCCTACGCTCCAGCCACATTGCCGCGGGCAGGATCGCGTACGCCCCGGCAACCAGCTGGAAGGGGCCGGCGGCTCATGGCAGGAACGGGAAGATCCAGGAACCATCGCGCCGAGACGGTGTGCTTTCTCGTCATCTTCATCGGGTTGCAGTCCATCGCGATCCTGTTCGTCGAGAACGGCGACAGCCTGTGGCAGGACGTCGTCGCCGCCTTCGTCGTCGCCGTGATCGCGCGCTGCGTGACCTGGCTGGCCTTCAGCCGTCGCCGGGCGCGCCCGTGACCGGCCAGCGCTGACCGCGCCCGGGCCGACTTTCTCGCGGTTCCAGGCAACCATGCGCGCCTTGCGTGGCCTCTGGTGGGGCGAGGAGGTCGGATGGATCTCGATCTCCACCGGGCCATCGGCTCGTCCAGGACCGGAGTGACCCATCGCTTCACCGGGCACGACCACGACGGACGGGTGTCGAGGAGACGGACGAACGGGCCGGGAGGTGGAGCGTGGGCAGGATCCTGGTCGGCACGGCGTCCTGGACGGACCCGACCCTGTTGGCGTCGGGGTGGTACCCGCCGGAGGTCAGGACACCGGAGGAACGGCTGCGCTACTACGCGCGGCGGTTCCCGCTGGTCGAGGTGGACGCGACGTACTACGCGCCCCCGAGCGAGCGCACGGTGCGCGCGTGGGCCGAGCGCAGTCCGCGGGACTTCATCTTCGACATCAAGGCCTTCTCCCTGCTCACGCAGCATCCGACCCGACCGGCGGCGCTGTATCGGGATCTGCGTGCCAAGGTCCCCGAGAACCGAAAGAACGTCTATGCCCGCGACCTGCCATCGGCCGTCGTGGACGAGGTGTGGGACCGTTTCCTCACGACGCTCGACCCGCTGGCGCGGGCCGGCAAGCTCGGCGCCGTACTGTTCCAGTTCCCGCAGTGGTTTCCCATCGGGGCCGCGAACAAGAAGTACATCCTGGAGTGCCAACGACGCTGCGCGCCGTTGCCGATCTGCGTCGAGTTCCGCAACCGGACCTGGATGGAGGAGCGTAACCAGCGCGAGACGCTCGACTTCCTGGCCTCCTACGCGGTGCCCTATGTCTGCGTCGACATGCCGCAGGGCTATCCCAGCTCGATACCGCCGGTCGCGGCCGCCACCGCCGATCTCGCCGTCGTGCGCTTCCACGGCCGTCGCGACACCTGGACCAGCAAGGACGTCCACGAGCGCTTCGGATATCTGTACAGCGACCAGGAGCTACGTGAGTGGACGCCTAAACTGCGCCACCTCGCGGAGGAGGCGTCCACCACCCACGTGCTGATGAACAACTGCTTCGCCGACTACGCGCCCGTAAACGCGCGGCAGCTGGCCGACCAGCTTGGGGCCGACGCCGTAGCCGCGTCCGCCGAGGCCTGATCGGCGACCGTGATCGGCACGGAACCGCCGCCCGTGAGAACCAAACCGACCATCCCTGGCTCACGGGGCGCCATGCCGCACCGTCGGCACGACCTACGKCCTCAGCCCAGGCGACGGTCCCGGCTGAGGCGTGTGGGCTGGTTGACGGCACATCTCAGCCGAAATCCTCATTTCCCGCGAGGTCGCAGGTGAGTCCGACGGAAACGCGGGTAGGAGAAGACGCAGAACGGACACGCAGAGAACGGAGTCGAAATGACGAGGCCCACGTCGACGCACGACGCCGCGAACTCGCGGGTCACTGACAGCAACCCATTTGTGCCGCCGGACGAGGGAACCGTCCAGAACACCGGTGGCCAGGCCGCGCCGCATGCCGGGTACCCGGTTCCTCCGGCCGACCAGACCGGATACATGCCCTATCCGGAATCCGGTCAGGACCAGTACGGCCGCTCCCCCTATTCGTACGGCGCTGCCCCGGTTGGCGAGTCCTCCGGTGTCCGCACGCTGTGGATCCTCGGCTTCGTGCTGGGCGCGCTCGGCGTCGTGGTCCCGTTCGCCGGTGTCGCCGGCATCGTCTGCGGCGCCGTGGCCTGGGGGAAGCGGAGCAGCCGCGGTAAGGCGGCGACGATCGTGGCGATCGTGTGCACGCTGATCGGCGTGGCCCTCGGGATCATGGTGTACGTCTGATCCGTGGCCGCGTCGCGTCCGGCGACGCGGCGGTCCGCCTCCCCGGACGCGACGCGGCCCGAGCTGGGTACCCAGCTCGGGCCGCGTCGCGTCCGGTTCATCCGGTTCGGGCATTCGATATCCGCCGTCAGCGGCGCCGGGTCAGCGTGGTGATGCGTTCGCCCGTTCTGGGGGCCATACGACCGCCCGTCGCCCGTTCTGCCACTGGATTGTCAGGACCTGGTGCCCGAGCTGCCGCCCGGCCGCGTCGACGCGGAACGGGCCGAAAAGCGTCGTACACGTCAGGCCCAGCGCCGCCGTCCGCAGCGCGTCGTCGCCAGACTCCCCGGCCGTACCCGACGCGCGCAGACAGCGCAGGGCGACGAGTCCCGCGGCGAACGCCTGCGCGGCCGGGTAGGGCGGTTCGAAACCGGTACGCGCCCGGTAGGCGGCGACGAACGACGCCGCGGCGGGGCCTTCGTCCGGCTCGGGCGCGGCCTCGGGCAGCCACTGCGCCGGGCCGACGAGACCCTCCCGCCCGTCGCCCAGCTCGGCGAGCACCTCCCGCACGCCGGCCGCGACGAAACCGAGCACCCGCCGGCCCGCGCGGTCCACGGCGCGCGCGACCGCGAGCTCCTCGTCGAAACGAGCCGCCACCAACAACGCGTCCGCGGGCGGAGGCGCGGCGGGCAGCACCGCCGGGCTGGCGGCGAGGCCGTCCCGTTCCGCCCGCGCCACCGCGCCGGCGGCGACGGCGCGCGCGAATCCAGTGGGGCCGTGCAGCACCCCGACCGTCCCGACACCGGGGAACTCCCGGCGGATCATCTCCACCGTGCCGGCGAAGTACGTGTCCGCCGGGGCGAGAACGCTCACCACGTTGCTCCGTGGCGGAACGACGGCGCCACCGTGGTTCCAGACGAGCCGACGGGTGGCCGCGCAGACGTCGGCTGCCGGGCGGCTTCCGTACGGACCGAACAACAGGTCCGGGCGCAGGGCCTCCGCGCGGCGGGCCGCCGCGCCGGCGTCCGGATGCGCGTCGACCACCTCAAGCGCCACCCGGTCCGGCGCGGCGAAATCCTCCGCCCAGAGGGCGAGGGCGGCCGCACCGGCCCGGCCGTACCGTGCCAGGGGGCCGGACATGGGCGTCACCAGCACCGCCCGCACCGCCGCCATCAGTCGGCGGACGCGGTCAGTAGGCGGTGGCCAGCGCCGGATGGCCACCGCCAAGGGGCCAGGGCCGGCCCGGCGTCAGGTCGCCATCCTTCTGCCGGACACCCAGCCATGCCAGGTCTCCACCTCGATCCACGCGCTCACCCGCCCGCGGACCCGGTCCGGGTAGGGCTGGCCGGTGTAGTGCGTGGCGATCCGGTCGATGTCGACCCGCTCGGGATCGTCCTTCAGCTCCACCACCTTGCCCTGCAGGCTGACGTGTGTGTACCAGTCGCCCGCCTTGAGCACGGTGAGCGACACCCGGGGGTCCGATCTCAGGTACTCGAGCCGTTTGCGGCCTTCGTCCAGGTTGACCAGCACCCGGCCGCCCTCCCACAGGTACCAGGTGGCCACCGAGACCGGCTGACCATCCGACCGCACGGTCGCCATCACGCACGGATTCGGCTCCGCCAGCAGTTCGCTGACCTTCTCTGGCAACGGGGGCTTCGCCACGGCCAGGTCCTCCTCCAGGTCGCCATCCATTCGTGCCACGGTGCGGCATGGTTCTGCCCAGAGCCCGGCCCCTCGACACCGGGCTGGACGGCCGTTGCCAGCGCCCCGCTCCGGCAACGGCCGTCCAGCCCGGTGTCTAGCGGCCGGCCAGGGTCGCGACGGAGACGTCCCACAGCCGCGTGGCGGCCTCGGGGTCGAGGGCGTACGGCGCGACGCCGTTGCGGGCACTGAGGGCACCGACCTCCGCCTCGCCGCAGTCCTCGAAGTAGCGTCCGCCGATGCCGTCGAGCAGGGGTGACGTCGCGACGAGGATCGACGTGGCGGCACCCTGTTCGGGGGTCTTCCACTGCACGTCGACCGCGCCCGCGGCGGCGCGCAGCCGCGCCAGGTCCTCCTCGGACACGTAGCGCTGCAGGTTGGTCCGGATGCCGCCGGGCATCAGGGCGTTGACGGTGATCCCGTCGCCGGCCCACCGCTTGCTCGCCTCGACGGCGAACAGCACGTTGGCGGTCTTGGACTGGCCGTAGGCGGACCACGGCTCGTACTCGCGGCGCTCGAAGTGGATGTCGTCGAAGACGACGGCCRAGCGATGGTGCGCGCTGGAGCTGACCGACACGACCCGAGCGCGGCCCGCGGCGGCCAGAGCGTCGTGCAGCCCGGTGGCGAGGGCGAAGTGGCCCAGGTGGTTCGTGGCGAACTGCATCTCCCAGCCCTCGGGAGTCCGCAGGAGCGGCGAGGCCATGATGCCGGCGTTGTTGATCAGGATGTCCAGCGGACCGTCCCACTGGGCGACGAACGCCGCGACCGACGCCTGGTCGGCGAGGTCGAGAGGAGCGACGAGGATCTGCTTGTTGCCGGTGGTGGCGATGAGGTCCGCGGCGGTGCGGTCGCCCGCCTCGAGGTTGCGGACGGCCAGGGTCACCTCCGCGCCGGCGCCGGCCAGGGCGCGAGCCGTCTCGATGYCGATGCCCGAGGCACCGCCCGTGACGACGGTGCGACGGCCGGCGAGGTCGATACCGTCGATCACCTCGGCGGCGGTCGACTCGGCGGTGAACGGGGTGGTGATCCGATCGGTCATGGCGCGTTCCTTCTTGGTACTCGGTCCTTGGTACTCGGTCTCGGTACTCGGTACGCTCAACCGGAGGAACCTCCGGCTCGTCGGACAATAACCGGAGGAACCTCCGAATATTTCCGCGGAGGAGGTGTGATGGCCGCCACACGACCGCTGCGTGCCGACGCGCGGCGCAATCGGGAGCGGCTGCTCGAGGTCGCCGTCCGGGCTCTCTCGCAGGACGGTCCGGACATAGCGCTCGAGACGATCGCGAAGGAGGCGGGCGTCGGCATCGGGACGCTCTACCGTCACTTCCCGACACGCGAGGCGCTAGTCGACGCGGCGTACCGCAACGAGCTCGACCGGCTGTGCGACTCCGTCGACGACCTGCTGGCCACGATGACGCCCGACCAGGCGCTACGGACCTGGATGGATCACTTCATCGACTACATGAGCGCGAAGCGCGGCATGGGCGACGCCCTGCGCGCGCTCATCGCCTCCGGCGGCGATCCCTTCTCCCGCAGCCGAGACCGACTGACCGGCGCCGTGACGACGTTGCTGCGGGCGGGTTCGTCGGCCGGGACACTGCGGTCGGACGTGACGCCCGACGACGTCCTGATCAGCCTGAGCGGCATGTCGCTGGCGAGCGCCGACCTGCGGGACCGCGAACAGGCCGGCCGCCTGCTCGACCTCCTCATGGACGCGCTGCGCGCCCGTCACTGAACGCCGCTCGCTCGTTGCCGAGCGAGCGGGCGGACGAACAAACGAGCGAGCGGGCAGATGAACGGATGAACGGATGAACGGATGAACGGATGAACGGCGGACGCTAGGCGGCGAACGCAGCCGCGAGGGCCTCGACGCAGGACGGCGGTCTGGTCTCGGCGACGACGAGACAGCCGGGGACGTCGAGCGGCGGGTCGGTCGGCCGGATGGCCACCGAGCGGAGCCACGCCGCCGGGTCCCTCGTGGCCTCGCCGTGCAGCACCGTCCAGGTGGCATCACCCGGGCCCTCGGCCGTCGCCGCCGGGCGGGCGGCGCCGATCTCGACCAGCGTGTCCTGGACGCTGCCGGACGGCCGTCCCAGCCGTGGCTCGAACCCGGCGGACCAGCACGCCCGGAGCACGAAAGCCCGGAAGAACGGGTCACACGCCTCCGACGGGATCCGCAGCGGAAGACGGGCCAGGGCGGCCAGGTCCACGGCGGGCCGAGGTGCCGTCTCGAGCCAGGCCGGTATCGCGACCCGCAGCGGCTCGCGCCACAGCTCCACGACCCGGACGCCCGCGCTCGGGCGGGCGGCCCGCACCAGCGCGACGTCGACCTCGCCCCGCGCCACCGCCGCCACCTGGTCCGGGATCCGTACGCTGACCAGCTCGACCGCCACCTCGCGCTGGCCCGGCGTCTCCCGCAGCTCGCGAAGCGCCCGCTCGAGCCGCGGCCCGAGGCCCGGGCTGGCGCTGACCCGCATCGTGGACCGGCCGGCCGCGACCAGCTCGGCGGCCACAGCCGACGTCCGGTCGGCCGCGGCGAGCACGGCCCGGGCCTCGACGAGCATCCGCGCCCCCTCAACCGTGAGCCGGACGCGGCGGGAGGAGCGGTCCAGCAGGCGCACCCCCAGCTCACGCTCGAGCCGGGCGACCTGCTGGCTCACCGCGGGCTGGACGACGTGCAGCCTCTCGGCCGCCCGGCCGAAATGCAGTTCCTCGGCGACGGTCACGAAACAGCGAAGCTGACGAAGCTCCACGCCGTCGCCCCCCATTCATCAACATTCGTTATCGCTGCCCAGGCTAATCGGGCCTTGGTCAGCCGCGCGGTGACTCGTTGACTGGCGATGGCCCCGGCACGCGCGGGACTCGACATCTGAAGACGAAAGACCGAACACGAGCGACCGAAGACGGAAGACGGAGGAACACATGCGGATCGGGCTGTGGCTCGACGACGGTGACCGGACGGCACGGGACCTCGCGCACGACGCCGCGCGGGCGGCCGAGGCGGGATTCGGCTCGCTGTGGCTGAGCGAACGGGACGGCTGGGACCCGCTGACCCTGCTGACCGCGGTCGGCCAGGCGGCCCCCGCCGCGACTCTGGGCACCTCGATCATCCGCAGCTACCCACGCCACCCGGTGGCGCTGGCCGCGCAGGCGCTGACGGTCCAGGCCCTGACCGGGAACCGGCTGGTGCTCGGGGTGGGTCCTGGGCCCGCTCCGATCATCGAGTTCCGGTACGGTCGCCCGTTCACCGAGCCGGTCGCGAACCTGCGTGACTACCTGCGCGTCCTGACGCCCGCCCTGCGCGGCGAGCCGTTCTCGTACCGGGGCCGGCACTGGGCGGCCGAGGGAACAGTGGCGGTACCCGGCGCGAAGGAGCCGGCGGTGCTGCTGTCCGCGCTCGGGCCGGCCATGCTCCGGCTCGCCGGCGAGGCGGCCGACGGGACTTTGACCACCTGGGCCGGTCCCGGCCTCGTCGAGAGCTACTTCCTGCCCACCCTGGCCCGGGCCGCCGCGGCGGCGGGACGCCCGGCGCCAGCGGTGGTGGCCGGCGTCTGCGTGTGCGTCACCACGGACCCGGACGGGGCGCGGCGCTGGATCGACGACGCGTTCGGCGCGGCGCGCGGCCTGCCCAGCTATCGCGCGCTCTTCGACCGTCAGGGCCTCGACGGCCCGGCCGGCACGGCCGTCGTCGGCGACGCCGCCGGCGTCGAACGGCAGCTGCGGCGGTTCGCCGACGCCGGCGCGGCCGAGGTCCAGATCATCGCCTGCGGAAGCGCCGCCGACCGCGCCCGCACGATCGAGGCCGTCGGCGCGCTGGCCCGTTCCTGGTAGGCGGTCCCGGGAAGCCCGTCCCAGGCTCCTTCGGCAGACATGGAGTGGGGCCCGCAGGGCATGGTGCCGCGCGTTCCAGTCACCGACGCCACCGAGTTACTCAAGCCGCTGCGGAGGCAGCCCGGTCGGCGGCGCCGARCTCACGGACATCGGTCCATCGAGGACCTTCATCGAAGCGGCCATCCGGTGGCTGACTTCCTCACGGCAACTGCGGCGTGTCGGCGCGGCGGACGGGACCGGTGCGGCGACCAGGCCGGAAGTGGCTGCACGGCCGGAGGTACTTCGGATGTGGTGCGACGTGTTCGTCATCTGTTGCGAATGGGACTGACCGGTTCGCGGCGGCGGCAGACCAGCGAGGATCATGGGCGCCGGCCGCCGACAGGTCTCGGCGACCATCTGTAGCCAACGTTGAGGGAGGTGTGTGGGTCATGGGGGCTCGGCCGCTCCCGACGCAGGTCCTGCACTTCACCCACCTCGACCAGCTCGCGACAATCGCCGAGGTCGGCCTGCTGTCCGAGTCGGCGGCGGTGGACGCGGACGTGCGACGGATACAGGTGGCGAACCTYGGGATCAAGGCCAGGCGTGGCCGTCGGGTTGTACCGGTGCCGCCCGGCGGGGTGGTCGCCGACTACGCACCGTTCTACTTCGCGCCGCGGAGCCCGATGATGGCGGCGATCCACCATGGTCAGGTTCTGACGTACCTCGACGGCTGCGATGAGCTCGTCTACTTGGTGACGTCGGTCGAGCGGCTCACCGACCTGGGGTTGCCCCTCGTCTTCACCGACCGCAATGCCGTGCTCCGGAACGCGACGTTCCGTTCGGATCCCGACGACCTGGCCGCGCTGGTGGACTGGCCGCTGATGCGGGCGCGGATGTGGAACTCGACCGAGGRCGAGCCGGATCGCGTCGAGCGGCGGATGGCGGAGTGCCTCGTCCACGACCGCGTGCCCTGGGCGCTTTCACTCAGGTCGTGGCCAGATCGGTTGCCAGCGCTCGTCGAGCCCAGGCGGCCATGGCGCAGGCTGATCGACGGCTCGCGGTTATCGTCAGACCCGCCTGGTACTTCTGGACCATGAGGCGGACGACGTTGATCACCGAGGCGGGCGGCAACCTCCTCGACGCGGATGTGGATGCCCTGGTCAACACCGTCAACACCGTTGGCGTGATGGGCAAGGGACTCGCGCTGCAGTTCCGTCGCGCCTACCCGAAGATGTTCGACGCCTATCGGCAAGCTGTGGCCGACGGACAGGTCGAACTCGGCCGCATGCATGTCTGGTCAACTGGCGTAGCACCCGACACCCGGTATGTGATCAATTTTCCCACGAAGGGGCACTGGCGGTCGCCGTCGCGGGTCACCGACATCGATCGGGGTCTGGTCGACCTCGTCAGGGTCATCCGGGAGCTGGGTATCCGATCGATCGCGGTGCMCCCCTTTGGATGCGGCAACGGCGGACTCGCCTGGGGMATCGTCGAGCCGCGGATTCGCGCCGCGCTCGGCGCCCTGGACGATGTGCTCGTCGTGCTCTATCCACCAGGAGAGACCCTGGCGGCGGCGGCGATGCCGACGAGAACACCGCGTCCCGCCATGACGTCCCCACGGGCGGCCCTCATCCGGATCATCGAGCGGTACTCCGCGCATGCGCTCGGCGTCTCGATCATCGAGGTACAGAAGTTGCTGTATTTTCTCCAGCTGGCCGGTGAGCCTCTCGGGCTGCAGTACACAAAGGGCTACTACGGTCCGTACGCGRACAATTTGCGCCACGCGCTGAACAACCTGGAAGGCCACTATCTGGCTGGTTTCGGCGACGGCAGCGCGAAGGCCCTCGATRCTGAACCGCTCACCCTTCTACCAGGCGCCACGGACGAAGCGGACCACGCGCTTGCGGGAGAGCCGCACGTAGCCGATCGCATCGAGCGTGTCCTTGGCCTCGCCGACGGCTTTGAGTCCGCGTATGGCATGGAACTGCTCGCAAGCGTGCACTGGATCGCCGCTCATGAGGCTATCGACCCGGACGACGCCGACGAGATCTCTCGACTGGTCCGGGCCTGGACCCCCCGCGAGGGCCGAATGTTCACTGACAGCCACATCCGAACCGCCTGGCAGGCGCTCCGCGACCAGGGCTGGTTGCCTTCCGGCGCCCAC
This sequence comes from Pseudofrankia asymbiotica, assembly GCF_001983105.1. GTDB lineage: Bacteria > Actinomycetota > Actinomycetes > Frankiales > Frankiaceae > Pseudofrankia > Pseudofrankia asymbiotica. The sequence goes on from NZ_MOMC01000055.1 coordinate 45,096, forward strand.
AGCGGCGGCTCCTAAGCAGCTGGCGCCGTTATCGCGCGCCGGCTACCGAGTCGTCCGGCGCGGCGCGGCGTGCCCAGTCATCTGTTGCGAGCCGAGGATCTGGCCGACGACCAGTACTTCGAGGCGTTCGCCGTGGCGGTCCTGGCGTCGACGACCCCAGATCATGTTCTTCTCCCTCTAGGCTCCGTTCGTATGCGTTCCTCCCCACACAGCGCGGATGACCTGCTCACGAGCTACCGGCCCGCCGGCCAGACCGAGACGAAGGACGTCGCCAGGGTCCGGGCAATGGTCGCCGGCACCTCGGACCCGTGGTCGCGGGACATTCCACTGCACCTCACGGGGTCGGCACTGATCGTGCATCCCGAGACCAGGCGCGTCCTGCTGCGCTGGCACGACAGGATGGGGAGCTGGCTGCAGGTCGGCGGTCACGGCGACCCCGGGGAGACCGACCCGCTGAGCGTCGCCCTGCGCGAGGGCCGCGAGGAGACGGGCCTCGCGGATCTGCGCCCCTGGCCGACCGGGGAGCTGCGGCACACGGTCGTGGTCTCGGTGCCCGGGACGCCGCGCGAACCCGCGCATGAGCACGCGGACCTTCGTTTCGTCCTGGCCACGGCCACCCCCGACGCGGCCAGCCCGGAGAAGCCGACCGCTCCCCTGCGCTGGCTCAGCCTGCCCGAGGCACTGGAGCTCGCCGCCGAGGACAACCTGCGCGAGACCCTGACGCGGACGCGGCGCCTGCTCGGCTGAGCCGATACTCGCCGGGCCCGATGTTCGCCCGATCCGCTCCGCGGGCGTCAGGCTGGATGTCACGGTCGGGGCGATATAGGCGGCTGGCGATCCGCCGTAGGCTTTCCGCGTGAGCTGGGAGCAGGACCGCGGGCCGAGGCCGCGCCGTCCCGTATCGGGTCCGGCGATGACGGTCAGGGAGGGTGCCGCACGGTTAGGCGACGCCCTGCGCAGGCCGGTGTCGCTGGTCCACCCGCGACGTCGCACGGCTGGCCCGGAAGGACCTCCCCTGGGCGCGCGCGACGCGGTCGTGGCGTGCGGGGTGTACCGCCAGGGCGAGCGCGACCCGCATCCGCACGGGTTCGACGCGGCGCTGCGCACCGTGCGCGCCGGGAGGGACAGCTTCCTGTGGCTCGGCCTGTACGAGCCGTCGGAGGACGACCTGGCCGCGGTGGCCGCCACGTTCGGGCTGCATCCGCTCGCGGTGGAGGACGCCAGCCAGAAACACGACCGGCCCAAGCTGGAACGCTACGACGACACCCTGTTCGCCGTGCTGAAGACCATCCGCTACGTCGACCACGACAAGGTCTCCACGGCCGCGGAGATCGTGGAGACCGGCCAGATCATGGTCTTCCTGGGCCGCGATTTCGTGGTCACCGTCCGGCACGGTGCGCACGGCGAGCTGCAGACGCTGCGCGCCCGGCTGGAAGCCCGCCCTCAGCTGCTCGCCCGCGGCCCGGCCATCGTGCTGCACGCCATCGCCGACCACATCGTCGATGACTACCTGAAGGTCGCCGGCCTGATGGAGACCGACATCGACGCGCTCGAGAACTCCGTGTTCGACCACCGGACCCGGTTTCCCGACGCCGGAGCGGTCTATCTGCTCAAACGGGAGGTGGTGGAGTTCAAACACGCCGTGCTGCCACTGGCCGCCCCGTTGCGCGTCCTCGCCGACCCGGACGGCGCGGCCGGGCTGGTCCCGTCCGACGTACGCAGCTACTTCCGCGACGTCGAGGACCATCTGCACCGCGTCACCGAACAGATCGCCGGATTCGACGACCTCCTCGGTTCGCTCCTGCAGGCCACCCTGGCCCAGGTCTCCGTCGCCCAGAACCAGGACATGCGCAAGATCAGCGCCTGGGTGGCGATCGCCGCCGTTCCCACCGCGACCGCGGGCATCTACGGCATGAACTTCGAGCACATGCCCGAGCTGCGCCAGGTCTGGGGCTACCCGGCCGCCCTGGCGTTCATGGTCACGGTCAGCGTCCTGCTCTACGGCGTGTTCAAACGCAACGGCTGGCTGTAGGACCGGCCGCGTCACCCGTGGCGTCGTCGTCAGTGCCGTCGCCGTCAGTGCCGTCGCCGTCAGTCCCGTCGCCGTCAGTCCCGTCGCCGTCAGCGGGACCGTCCAGGGCATCCGCTATCGCGACGAACCCGGCCAGGGCCGCCTGGAGATCCTCGACGATCTCGCGGGCGATGACGGCCGGCGGCAGGAGGCTGTCGGCGTCGTCGTGGGACGGGTCCCGCAGCCAGGTGACGTCGAGGTTGACCTTGTCGCGGGCGATCAGCTCGGCGCGGGTGAAGGGGCGGAAGCGCTCGGACTCGACCCGCTCGGCGCGGGGCCTGCCGGGGAGGTAGCACTCGACGAAGCCGTCCAGGTCGGCCTGGCGAAGCGGACGCTGGCGCAGTGTGAAGTGCTTGCCCGTGCGGAGGTCGTAGACCCAGACGACCGAGGTGTTCGGGCCGCCGTCCGGGCGCGGCGGCTTCTTCTCGAAGAACAGCACGCTGGCCTTGACGCCGCCGGCGTAGAAGATGCCGGTCGGCAGCCGCAGGATCGTGTGCAGGTCGAACTCGGCGAGCAGCCGCCGGCGCACCTTCTCACCGGCGCCACCCTCGAACAGCACGTTGTCCGGCAGGACGACCGCCGCCCGGCCGTTCACGGCGAGCAGCGACATGATGTGCTGCAGGAAGTTCAGCTGCTTGTTCGTGGTCGTGGCACAGAAGTCGTCGCGGTCGTAGGCGATGTCCTCGTTCTCCAGGCTGCCGTCGCTGCCGACGACGGTGATCGCGGACTTCCTGCCGAACGGCGGGTTCGCCAGCACCAGCGAGGCGTGCCCGCGGGGCCTTTCCGCGAGCGCGTCGTCGACGACGATCGGAGATGGGCCGTCGGCCGCGCCGATGCCGTGCAGCAGCATGTTCATCGCCGCGAGCCGGGCGGTGCCGGCCACCAGCTCGGTGCCCCAGATCCTCCCGGCGCCGAGCCCGCACCGCTCGTCCAGGCGGAGACCACTCGGGTGGTGCTCCCGGAGGTAGTGGTGCGCCGCGATGAGGAAGCCGCCGGTGCCGCAGGCCGGGTCGGAGATCGTGTCGTCGGGCCGTGGCTGGGTGACGGCGACCATCGCGTCGATCAGCGCGCGCGGGGTGAAGTACTGCCCGGCGCCGGTCTTGGTGTCCTCGGCGCCCCTGGCGAGCAGCCCCTCGTAGGCGTCGCCCTTGAGGTCGGTCCCCTCGACGGTCCAGTCCTCCCTGCCGATCAGGTCCCTGACCAGTCTCTCCAGCAGGGCGGGCCGGGTGATCCGGTTCCGCGCCCCCGCGAAGATCGTCGACAGCGTCGTGCCGGTTCCCTCGCCCAGCGTCTCGAGAATGTCCCGGTAGTGCCGCTCCAGGGCCTCGCCCCGCAACCGGACCAGCGACCGCCAGTCATGGGTGGACGGCACGACGGCCTTCGCCTCCGCCGCCGCCGCGGACGGGTCGGAGGCGATCTCGTCGGCCATCTTCAGGAACAGCAGGTAGGAGAGCTGTTCGACGTACTCGATCGTCGACAGCCCGTTGTCCCGCAGCACGGTGCAGTAGCTCCACAGCTTCGCGACCAGCGCGTTCGCCTGAGTGCGCGCCTGTGTGGCGGACGCGGGGTTCACAGACGCGAGAGGCCCCGACACGGGGTTCGTGGACGCGGGGGTCACAGCGGGAACTCCCGGGGAACGGGGATCGATCGCCGCGCGGCGGCATGCTCACCGGCGGGGTCTCGCGGCACGAGCCGGCCGCCGACCGCGCTGGCCAGGAGCGACCGCCGAAGGTGGGCCGCCCTGCTCAGCCCGTTCCGCGCGGCGCGGTCCAGGGCGTCGGCGCCGCTCATCAGCTCGTCGCAGACACCGACGAGCCGTTTCTGCGCGTCAAGTGGCGGAAGGGGGAACTCGACCGCGGCCAGCCGCTTCACGGAAAGATGGGCGATGTTCGTCGTGATTCGGGCCTCGCGCATGAAGCGGAGCGAGTGCATGTGCCGGCGGAAGACCAGCAACGCCCATTCCGGGAGCACGCCGGGACGGGGGCGGAAACGGAGCAGGCTGTTCGTGAAGGCGACGTTCTCGGGGACGCCGCGGTAGATCGCCGGCCGGCCGAGGAGATGTGGGCTCTGTCCTTCGTTCAGGAGCACGTCACCCGGCTCGAGCCGGTACTTGGCAAAGACGCCCGAGAAATCCATCTCCTTGACGTCGGCGGTGTCGATCCGGTCCTCGAACACGTTGGCGACCCGAAGGTACGGTCGCATCTCGGGGCCGTGGTGCCAGTCCGGATGGCGCTGCCGGCCGAGGTCTATGACCCCGGCCTGACCCGTCGTCGTCACCGACCACGAGGCCGGCGGGCTCTCCGGTACCAGCGTGAGCAGGATCGCCTTCCGCAGCGAGCGGGTCCGCAGGCGGGCGCTCTCGACCTCGCGGACCGCCGCGTCGAGGCGGGAGAGGTGGTCTTCGAGGGTCCCGACGATGCGGCGCTGTTCCGCTATCGGCGGCAGGGGCAACGGGATCTGCTGAACGCTGCGCGACGACAGGTGCTTGACGGTGACCGACGAGGTTCTGGCCCCTATCGCGTCAAGGTAGCCCTGCAGCACGTGCAGAAGGAAACCCGGGTCATAGACATCTGGATCACGCACGGAGACCTTGCATACACGCTGGTTGAGAAGCGCCTCGGGGCCACGCCAGACGGCCACCCGGAAATCGCCGTCCATTCCGACGATCATGTCCCCGGCCCGGACGAGGTATTCCTCTTCGTACTCACCCGAATAATAGGTGTCGCCGGCGAGCCGACCGACGTCGCGAATACGGATCAGAGGCATGCCGTGGCCATGGTCGTTGAACAGGCCCGACCTGAAGGCGAAGCCGTTCCGTACGTCCRCCACGTCCGCCAGCGGGACCCGCCTCCAGGTCTCGTGACATCCCAGCAGGCCGGGATCACCGGAGCGCTCCGCCTCGGCGACTATGTCGACGGGGTTGAGGACAAGGGTCACGAAACGGCGCTCCAGCGCGTGCCGATCAAGCCGGGTCTCTGTACGGCCCGCCCGGTCCCGCGGTCGGGGCAGGCCTGCGGGCTTCGTCCACATCCAGTTCATACCTGAGGAGTGAGATCAGGCCGGGCATACACGACGTGCCTAGGATGTGGGCTCGATCTGGGCGAGGAAGCGGTTGGTGGCCGCCTGCCTGGGGTACCCGGCAGGGTCTCTGACACATGCGGGGCACCAGTGCCCGGCGGTGAGGATGAGCCGGGGGCTGCCTGTGAACTCGTGCCCGTCGGCGCAGCGCCAGCGCAGTGGTGTGACGGTGTCGCCCGTGGTCACCGTGCGGGACAGCAGCTCGCCGCCGCGGAAGTCGGCGGCCGCGGCGAGATCAGCGCTGTTCCATGCGGCCGGGTCCTTCGTCTCGTCGTAGCCGTGGTCAAGCAGGCGCGGGGTCCGGTCCGGGGCGGGCGGCTGGAAGGTGGACCAGTCACCGATGGCGTCCCAGTCCGCGCGGGAGCCGAAATAGGCCTGGATCCGCGCCTCGTCGTTGTCGCGGATCCAGGTCATGGTGCCCCTGGGCTGCCTGGTGAGCGGACCGATGACGAAGTTCTTCACGATCGCCGCCGGCACTCTCCCGGCCAGGCGCACCGTGCGCGGGGCGACACCCAGGGCGCGGGCGAGCGCGCCGTCGAAGGTGTCGTGCCGGAAGGGGACGAGGCTCTCCAGGTCGTCCGAGTCGGTGTACCAGTGGCCGTGGAAGTTGCGGGTGGCGAACCAGCCGCGCTCATACCAGCGGCGGAGGYCCTTCACGCCGAGCGCGCCGGACAGGCCGACCTGCAGGTCCCAGTTGGTCAGCCGCCAGGGCTCACCGCCGCCGATGTTGTACACCCGGCCCCAGAACCGCTCGGGCACACCGTCCTCGCAGATGTTGGCGAGCAGGCGGGCGGAGTCCTCGGCCGACGCCCATTCCATCACCCCCGCGAACGGCACGTGGGTCACGATGGCGTCGCGGATCCCCAGKATCCCCGGATGGAAGATCCCCGTCTGGCGCAGCCATGCCCAGCGCGGCAGCCGCGACTCGATCAGCGCCCGCTCAGCGATGATCTTGCTCTGGCCGTACTCGTCGAACCGGGAGACCCGCAACGGGTCGCCGACCCGGCCCCAGTGGTGCGGGGGGTTGCGGTCTCCGGTCTCGGCGACCGACCCGATCATGACCACGCCGATCGCCGCGGGATCCTCCTGCGCCAGCACCGCCCTGACGATGTTCTGGACCCCGCCGACGTTCACCCGGCGCGTGAGCTCGGGATGGTCGTCGGCCAGCGGCGAGACGACGGCGCCCAGGTGCAGGATGTGGTCGCTGCCGCGCACGCACCGCTCGACGGTCTCGTAGTCCGTCAGATCGCCCCAGGCGACCCGCAGGTTGGGCATGCCGGCGAACTCGCCGATGGCCGCTCGCTCACGCCGGGTCGGCAGCACCAGGGCGACGACCTCGAACCGGTCGGCCCGTCCGGCGAACTCACGCAGCACGCAGCGGCCCCAGTTTCCGGTCGCCCCGGTGAGAAACACCCGCCGCCTGCCAGCCACGCCGACCATCTCCTCAATCCGAAGATGTCAGAGAATGGCATAGGAGTTCCGCGGGGACGTTTCGCTCAGGTCACCGGGAGGCCGTCGACCGGACGGCCGCGGGCCGTGGCCGGACGCCCGACCGGTCGCCCGCGCGTCGGACGCCGCCGGGAGGCGGGGGCGCCGGGGCGACGCCGTCCACCGCCACCAGCAGCTGGCGGGGGCCGCGCAGGAGCGGGCTTGGCCGGTAGGGCGGCGGGTCGGCCACCAGCCGGGGGTTCCGCAGCCGGCGCACGAGCTCCGTCAGGGCGATCTGCGCCTCGATCCGGGCCAGCGGGGCGCCGAAGCAGTAGTGGACTCCCCCGCCGAAACCGAGATGCTCGATGTAACGCCGGTCCGGGTCGAACCGGTCGGGGTCGGCGACATGGGCGGGGTCGCGGTTGCCCGCCGCGAGCGCCAGGGTGACGGGCGCGCCGCGGGGGATGACGGTGCCGGCGATCTCGATCTCGTCGAGGGCCCCGCGGTTCCCCAGGAACTGCACCGGTGGGTCGTGGCGCAGCACCTCCTCGACCACCCGGCTGGCCAGGTCGGGCTGCCGGGCCAGGCGATGCGCGACGTCGGGATGACGCAGCAGGGCGAGCATGCCGTTCGCGATGAGGTTGACGGTGGTCTCGTGGCCGGCGATGAGGAGAAGCGCGGTGTTGATCATCAGCTCGCCGCGCGAGAGCCGGCCTCGCGCGTCGGCAGCGGCATCGGTGGCGAGCCCGGACAGGATGTCGTCGCCGGGGTCGCGCCGGTGGGCGTCGGCCAGGCCGCCGAGGTACTCCCCGAGCTCGGCCAGGGCCCTGGTCCGCCGGTCACGCCGGGTGGCCAGGTCGCCGGTGGCGGGGTCGGTGGCCTCGACCACGGCGCCGGCCCAGACCCGGAAGCGCGGCTCGTCCTCGCGGGGCACCCCGAGCAGCCGGCAGATGACCGTGACCGGGAGCGGGTAGGCGAACCCGTCGACGAGGTCCACCTGGTCACGACCGGCCAGGCCGTCCACCAGGCCGCCGGTGATCTCGGTGATCTCGGGGAGCAGCCGGATGACCCGGTCGGGGTTGTGCGGCGGCCCGAAGTGCCGGGTCAGCAGCCGCCGGATCCGGTCGTGCTCGGGCGGGTCGAGGGCGATGAACGAGGGCGGCAGCGGCCCGGTGGCGCCGTCCGGGGCGAGGGCCTCGCGGTCGGAGCGGTTGCGGGGATCCGAGCTGAGCCGGGGGTCATGCAGCAGCGCGACGATCTCGGCGTACGTGCTCACGACGAAGCCGCCGTCGTCCGCCCGGCTGACCGGCGTGCGGCGCAGCTCCGCGTAGAGCGGGTACGGATCGGCACGGTTGCTGTGGTCGAGAACCTGATCGAAGACGCTGACCGGCGCCATAGCCATAGGGCGGCCCTCCGAGTTGTCGACGGCGTGTGGCCGGCTCGCTCAGCGGCCCGCCTGGACGAACCGGGCACGCCGCGCGGACGGGTCATGTCCGGTCACCATGACCGTGGCCTCCCGGACGAGCGCCGGCCGGTCCGGGATCTCCGCGGGCATGGTCCGCGCCGCGGGCTGGTCGACGCGGCGGAAGTCCGGCGGGAACGGCGCCGCCCGCTCGATCAGGCCCTGGTAGAAGTCCAGCCATTTCCCCTGGTCGAAGGCGACCGCGGCGGTGACCCGGCCGCGGCAGCCGTAGACGGCGATGAACCGGCGGTCCGCGACTGAGCCCTGCGCGATGACGACCTCGTCGGCGAAGGTGGGGACGCCCACGGACTTGATCTCTATCCCGAACTGGGTCGACCAGAAGCTGGGCACCGCCAGATGCGGCCAGCGCTCGGTCTGCGGGCTGATCATGTTGTGGGCCGCGATCTCGCCCTGCGCGACCGCGTTGCTCCAGTGCTCGAGCGCGAGGAACTGGAAGTCGTAGAGAGGGTGCGGGAACCGTGCCACGTCGCCGGCGACGAAGACGTCGTCGCAGACCATGCCGTCGACCGTGAAGGCCCTCGACCCGGTGTCGCAGGCGACTCCCCACGGCCCGGCCGCGAGCCCCGAGTCCACAAGCCACTCGACGTTGCGGACGCCGCCGAGCGCGGCGACGGCCACGTCGACGTCGAGCGACGTGCCGTCCGACAGGTGGGCGCGGCGCAGCCGGCCGGCCCGGTCGCCCTCCAGCGCCGTGACCGTGACGTCGCAGCGCAGGTCGACGCCGTGGTCGCGGTGCAGGTCCGCGGCGACCGCGCCGACCGTCCGCCCGAGGGCTCCGACCAGCGGCGCGGGGCCCCGCTCGGCGACGGTCACCGGCAGCCCCAGCCCACGGCACGACGACGCGACCTCCGACCCGGTGAAGCCGGCGCCGATGACCAGCACCCGGCGGGGCCCGGCGGCGAGCCGCCGCCGCAGGCCGTCGGCGTCGTCCCGGCCACGCAGGACGAACATGCCGTCGAGGGCCGCCTCGCCTGGATGGGGCCACGGTCGCGCCCGCGCGCCGGTGGTGATCAGCAGCCGGTCGAACTCGACCTCCTCGCCGTCCGCGAGCAGGACGCGCTTGCTGGCCAGATCGAGCCCGGTCGCGCGCACGCCGAGCCGCCACTCGGCATCGAGGTCGTCGGGCCGGGCAGGGCGGTCCGACGGCCCGGTACCCAGCCGTCCAGGACCTGCTTGGACAGCGGCGGCCGGTCGTAGGGTTCGCACGGCTCGTCGCCGATCAGCGTCAGGGGGCCGGTGAGGCCCTCCCGCCGCAGCGCCGCCGCGGCGCGCAGGCCGGCGACCGAGACGCCGACGATGACGATCCGCGCGGCGCGCCTCCTGGCGTCGGCGTCGGCGTCGCCGGTGGCGGTGCGGCCGCGAGTGGCGGTGCGGCCGCGAGTGGCCGTGCCAGCGCCGGCGGTGGCCGTGGCCCTGACGGTGGCGGTGGCACGAGCCGGCGGCCCGGGGCCGGCGCCGTCACGCGTCCGGATCGGCTCGACCCGCAGCGCCTGGACCGGGCAGGCCGCCGCCGCCCTGAGAACCTGCTCCCGCCGGGAGTCGTCGGGCTCCGGGTCGTACCAGAGCGCCTCATCCCCCTGCATGCGGAACACATCCGGGGCGAGGAACGCGCACTGGGCATATCCCTGGCAGCGCGTGAGGTCAACGACGAGTCTCACGAGAAATCCCCCCGGGTCACCTCGGCTCGGGGGCGTCCGACCCCGACGCTGCCGGACTCCTGCCCCGCGCCGCTGGTAGGAACCCTGGCCGCCACCGGTTCCGTGGCCGGTGAACCGTCCAGAGGGTCGACGAGGTTGCCCGAGGGCACACATTTCACGTAACTTGACGTAGTCCTTCGCGTACAGGCAGCGATCTCCATGAAAACGTGGACGTCCAGCGCCTCCGAATCGGAGGGGGCACGGCCTCGACCCGCATGGTTTCGGCTAGCCGGTCGGCGAAGCCCGCCGACGCGAGGGTCGCCGCCCCCACATGGACACGCATCGCGACCGCCCTGTCGCGCAGACGGCATACGGATGGCGACGCCGGCGAAAGCACCGGCGCCCAGCGCGGTGCCRGTGGCCGCCTAGGCGAGGATGACTACCCGGGTCGGTGGCGGCGGAACCGGCCGTGGCGGGCGGGCCGGCCGGGTCGGGCCGTTCCCCTCATCACCGGTGCCGTCCTCGCCGTGCTGCTCGCGCTCGCCGCCGGGCTGGTCGGACGCTGGCAGCTTGGCAACGCCGAGCACGGCCGGCTGGCCAACCGGGTCGACCTCGTCGAGAGCATCGCGAACTACCGGTCACAGACCGACAACCCAGAGGCTCTCCAGACGATGGTCGACGGCGCCGGGTTCAGCCTGACCGATCCGGCCCACGACGCCGATCTGCTGGCGGCCTTCGACCTCACACCAACCGGCAACCCGACGGTGGCCGTCGCCCTTTTGGACCTGTCCGGACGGGTGATCGCGGCCCGCCCGGACAGCGCGGCCATCCCCACCGCCCAGCTGGGCCCCGCCTGGGGGGCCGCGCTGCGCGGCGAGCCCGGCTGGTCCTCGGCATTCGATGCGGATGGCCAGGTGGTCCGCGCCGCGCTCGCCCCAATCCACGCCGACGCCAGCCCCGCCGAGGGCTTCGCGGCCGGGAAGGACGAGCCGCGGTCGGTGCTCGTCTCGCTGTCCATCGACACCGCCGGGGAGCGGTTCCAGGAGCGCCTCGGCGTGCTCGGCAACGGCGCCGGCGCGGGCGGGCTGTCCCAGGTGGACCGCGACGGCGTCGCGATCTCCTCGTGGGCGTCGACCGAGGTGGGCAGACGCATCGTCGACCCAGCCCAGCTGACGGGCCTGCGACCAGGCCATGCCAAGGTCTGGCAGACACGCGGCGCCGACGGCCACGAACGAACCGCGATCGCCGCCGCGCAGCAGACCACCGGCTATGTGACCGTGTTCGAGGCCTCGAACGAGCAGCTCTACGGCGACCTGCGCGACCAGCAGGCCAGCCGGAACCACACACTCGCCGCCGTGCTCGGGGGGTCGGTGTTCGGGCTGGTCCTCTTCGGCGCGTTACGCGAGCTGGGAGCCCGCCGGGCCCGCGCCCGGCTGCACAACCTGCTCGGCAACACCCATGACGTGATCGTGCTCGTCCGAGACCGCTCGACTGTGGTGTTCATGAGCCCATCGGCACGGCGGCTGCTGGGCCAGGCCGACGCCGAGTGGGTCGACCGGCCGCTGCTCGACCTCGTCCATCCCGACGACCGCGACCGAGTGGCGGCATCGCTCGCGTGCCTCCCGCCAAGCGAGACGACCCTCGTCGACGTCCGCCTGCGCGCCGCGAACGGTGCCGAGCACGGATCCGCGMCTGTCGGCGACGCGAGCCAGCAGGCGGCCACCGGCACGGAGGCGACCGCGGGCACGGAGGCGACCACCGGCACGGAGGCGACCGCGGACACTGGCCCGGAGCGCTTCCGGTGGTTCGATCTCACGGCCGTCGACGAGCGCGGTACCCACGACCTGGGCGGCGTGGTCATCACCTGCCACGAGGTGGGCGAGCGCAAGGCCCTTCAGGACCGCCTCGCCCACCAGGCAAGGCACGACCCCCTGACCGGCCTGCCCAACCGCGCGACCTTCCTCACCCACCTGGCCGGCGCGCTCACGACATCCGCCGTCGACGGCACGCGGGACGCGCTGCTGTTCATCGACCTCGACGACTTCAAGCCCATCAACGACGACCACGGCCACGCCGTCGGCGACCACGTGCTACGCGTCGTCGCCCAGCGCGTCGTCGCCACCCTGCGCCCGAACGACCTCGCCTGCCGGTTCGGCGGTGACGAGTTCGGCGCGCTGCTGCGCGACGCCGAACCCGCGACCGCGCGGCTGATCGCCGAGCGTCTCGCCACGGCCATCGCCCAGCCGATCAGCCTGCCCCCGCCGGACGCGGGGACGCGCGGCGCCTCGGCGTACCAGGCCGACCCCGTGCAGGTCAGCGCCAGCATCGGCGTCGCGCTGAGCACGCCGTCTCTCGACGGTCATGCTTCGGTCGCCGATGCCGATGCGCTGCTGCGGGCCGCGGACCAGGCCATGTATAAGGCGAAACGTGCCGGGTACGGCCCACGTACGGTGTTCGCGCCGGATCCCGCCCCCATCACCGGCCCGGCCGCGGCCCTCTCCGAGGCGACCGCGGCGGCCATTCCGCCCTCGCCACGGGCCGGTTCGGCGCCGCCGTCCGCGCGGCCCGCGACGGTGTCGCGGCGGACCGCCGGCGCCGCGGAGATGGCACCGGCCGCGGCGGGGGCCGCGCCGCGGGACGACGCCGCCGCACGCGGTCGCGGCCCGCGCCGGGCCGCCGCGGGCCGAGCCAGACTCGCCGCTCGGGTGGCCGGTCGGCGACGGCGGGCCTGGCCCAGTTGGCTGCGTTCCCTTGCCCCGATCCTGGCGGTCGCGACGCTCCTGCTCGGCATCCTCGGCATCGGCCTGCGGCAGGAGGCGGACGCCCAGCGCACCGCGCGTGCCGCCGCCCTCGCCCAGAACCGTGCCGTGGCGGCCGCGTTCAACGACTCCGCGGCGACGATCCTGGATCCAGGGCGGCTGGCGCCGCTCGTCTCGGCCGCGCCGTGGAGCTTCACGAACCCCACGGTCGACCGCGAGATCCTGCGCCGGTTCGCGGCCTCCGCCATGGGCGGGCCCGACACCGACATGCTGCTGACCTCCCCCGACGGCCAGATTCTCTCAGCACTGCCGGCGAAGGCGGCGCTGCCGGTCGACACCCAGGGCGCGCTGTGGCGCTCGGTCATGGCGGGCCAGGCTCAGTGGACCCCCGTCACCGCCGACGCCACCAGGACCGCGCGGGTGTACGGGCTGGAGCCGGTGATCCGTGACGGCAGGACCGTGGCCGTGCTGGCCATCGGCCGCTCGGCCCACCACGGGCTACCGACGGTGATCTTCCAGTCGCTCGCCCCGCTGGGCTCCCTGGAACTCGTCGACCGGAACGGACGCGTCGGCTTCGGCTCGGACAACACGTTCATCGGCCGCCGCGTCGTCGATCCCGCGACGCTGACCAGGCTCCCGCCGGAGGGCGAGGCGACCTCCGTGCCCTCGGCCGACCCGGGCCTGATCTCGTTCGCGATACCGACCGGCCGGATCCCCGGCTACTACACACTCCTGCAACGAGACCGGACCGCGGTCTTCGACGACCTCGGCAGCTCGCTGCCCGGGCTCGGGCTCCTGCTCGGCATCGTCGCGTTCACGCTGATCGCCGTGGCCGCGTCCGACGACCGTCGCCGGCGGGCGCTGAGCCGTGACGTCGACCGGTTCGAGGCGCTGCTGCGCGGCGCGCACGACATCGTCGCCGTCGCCGCCCCGGACGGCCGGATCAACGTCGTCGGGCCGTCGGTGACCCGCCTCCTCGACCAGCGGACCACCGACTGGGCCGGCCACGACGTCGCCGACCTGGCCCACCCCGACGACGCCGCGCGGTTGCGCGCCTTCGTCCGGGCCACGGCCCGCAGGCTGCCACCACCGTCGCCCGCCTCACCGCGGGCCTCGCCCCGTGCCTCGCCCCGTGCCTCGCCCCGCGCCTCGCCTCGCGCCCCGGCGGGCTCGCCTGGTGCCGCGGCGGTTCCACCCCCGGCCGCGGAGGCCTGGCAGGCCGGTCCGGAGACCCTGCAGGACGTCCGGCTCCGCGCCGCCGACGGCCGGTACCGGTGGTTCGACGTCACCGCGTCCCCGTTGGCGTCGGTGCCATGCTCGGACACGTCCGGCGTCCTGATCACCTGTCACGACATCGGCGAGCGCAAGGCGCTCCAGGACGAGCTGACCGCCGCCGCGTACCGCGACCCGCTCACCGGCCTGCCCAACCGGGTGGCCTTCGACCGGTGTCTCGGCGCGGCCGCCCTGCGAGCGTCCAGACGGTGCGCCGAGCGGCCGGACGGGCACGATCCCGCCGGCGGCTCCGGGCCGGGGGCTGGCCTCGGCGTCCTGACCGGATCCGCCGACGTGTCGCCCTCCCGGTGTGCCTGGGAGACGGGTGCCTCGCCCTTCGGCGTCCTGTTCGTCGACCTGGACAACTTCAAGCCCGTCAACGACACCTACGGCCACGGCACTGGCGACGAGGTCCTCGAGATCGTCGCGCTGCGGCTGGAAGCCACCGTCCGGGCGGGCGACACCGTGGCCCGGCTCGGCGGTGACGAGTTCGGCATCCTCGTCGCGGACACGGASGAGGGCGAGCTCGTCGAGCTCGCCCAGCGGATCCTCGCCGGGCTGCGCCAGCCGCTGCGGACCAAGATGGCCGTCCTGACCGTCGCCGCGACGATCGGCGCCGCGCTCTCCACCGCCTACCCCGACCCGTTGCGGATCATCCGCGCCGCCGACCTCGCCATGTACGACGCCAAACGCCGCGGCCGCGGGAGCGTCGTGCTCGCGAGAGCCGACCGGCGCATCCCGTGACCGCCTGGCCTCCCACCACCGGGCACGACCACTGACTGGTGACCAGCGGGCAGCGGCAGGTTGACCGCCGGGTCGCCCGCGTCAGGCGGATGTCACGATGCGCCGCGACCCGTGTCGGATATGTCGCAAGCGGGATAGGTTACGGACGGGCGGGCTCCGCCCTAACCACGGCGGCGGCGGCGGCAGGCGAGGCGCCGGCGGCAGGCGAGGCGCCGGCGGCAGGCGAGGCGCCGGCGGCAGGCGAGGCGCCGGCGGCGCGGCACCCTGTGCGCGCGGGAGAGGAACGAGAGCCAGTGACCGACGGCGGCGTCGCCGAGGATGGGGCCAGGAACGTCGAGGCGACCGTGGCCGGTGGCTCGGTCCCCGGGCCGGACGGCACGCCGATCGACCTGCGCACCGATGTCCCCCACAGTGCATGTCCCAGAACTACGATGCTAATTTTTGCTACCGTTCGCTAGCTATCGTAAGCGTCTGCGGGACGATCTCTCTCGATCGAGAGAGGAACGCTTCGGTTGTGTCCCTGGCGTGGGCAYGATTCTGACCAGGCCATCGGTGATGCCAGCGCGACCTGGCCCGGTTGGCTGGCCCACGGCGAGCCTGCGGCTGGGCAGAGCGCGCCGGTCGCCAGGGCCGGTCCGCGTATGGCGGGTAGGCCAGGTTTTGYGGCCGACGCCGCCCGTAGATGCTGACTTCGGCGCCCATTGCCCGTCGCGGGCGTAGCCGGCCACCGGTAAGTGCATCCCACCGGAGCACGACTCTATGCCGCTCTCTAGCCTCAGGGTTCTGGGATGCGATGCCAGTCGGGGCACCGACGTGYAGCCTTGCCGACTGGGGCCTACGACGGGTACATGCAGGCGCCGAACGGTGCTGCTATGATCTTGCTGCCTATATATGGGCATTTCATAACAACTCATCAACCAAGAGGCGACGCTGTCCACGCAAGAAAATGCAATACGCGAGAGCAGATCGATGCAGGTTCAGGGCGTTACACTGGATCCCGACGACTTGGTTGATCTGGCGAATCTAGTTCGCGCATGCGCCCTGGAGATCGGCGCCGAGAATGATTGGCACAAACATTAMGTGGTTGATGCAGTCGGCGCGACCTATGAAGGCAGCACTCACGATACTGTCGCAATGAACGGGCCACTGGGTCGCGACATGATTTCCCGAATGACCGTCAGATATAGCAAATACGGAGACGCTGCCGCTAGCATCGAACTCTGCTTGGAGCACGGCACCGGCTACTACCCGCGAAACAAGGTGAATGCGTCGGGGACGCGCACCACCTGGGTAAATGGGACCATGAGGCGCTTTGAGGAGGCGTTTGAACGTCTTCGATACGAAGATCGACCGTCAAAGAGGCAGCTTCGAGCCGTCCAGCTAGCTTCCTATTTTGCATTCCTCACCTTGCTGGCTGCATTTTACTTTCTTTTGTTGAAAATCGGCGTCCACACGCAGACCGTGAACGGCAAAAAATCGACGGACTCGAATGGTCCGATCATGATCTTCGGTGGTTTGCTCGGCGGCGTTATTGGCGGCCTAATCGTTACCGGAGTCCCGTGGGTAATAGATCGCCTGCGGAAACTGTGGCCCGATGTCGAGCTAAGAACTGGCCGCAATAGAGTTAGCACCGAAGGTAAGCGTGGAAGAAAACTCGGAATAATACTTAGCCTGACTGTCGTACCATTCCTGCTGTCGATCATATCGGCACCGATCATCGCGCTGATCAGCTAGCACAAATCACATTTCGAGCGCGACCGTCGTGGAGATCATTCATGATCGCCCCCGGTCATGTTTGCAGCTGTATCCGTACCGACTCGCCCTCGTCGGCCGCTCTGTTTGTATCCGCCGAACGGCACCGCCTCGCAGCTGAAGTACATCCCGCCGTTGACGTTCTCCGGAGACTGCCATGCCCGGCATGTCCGTCAGCTTCGGCGCCGTCGAGGTGTTCGAGGCCATCCCACCGCACCCGATGGCCACTGGGACCCCGGGACAGGTCCTCGGCGCGCTCGGCCCGATCCTCAACACCGTCGTGCTGGGGAGCACCCGCTGCGGCGACGCCGCCATCGCCGCGCTACGCGCCGACGGGCACTCGGTCCGCGGCGAGGATGTCGCCTGGCTCTCCCGCTCGTTGACGCCCACATCAACATCCTTGGCCACTATCCGTTCACCCTGCGCAGACCGGACGCCACGCCGGCTGTGCGCAGGTTACGCTCCCTCCTTTGGGTATGTCATGAGTATGTCGAGAACTGAGACATTATGCCGTAGGTAGAAATCGCCCGGAGCATGCCTTAGAAGGAGGTAAAACGATGACGAAGGAGGCATTTGGGCCGCTCATAAAGGTATTGGAACCCGACCAGAAAGTGAAGGACCTGCTGGGTATACTTTGTTCGCATATGAGGATGGATGTGGCGGTACTGTCCATCTGGCGGGACGGCCTGCTCGTCACACAGGTTGTTGCCGGAGATGGTGCGAGTTTCGGTCTTGCCTCAGGAGTTACCCTCAAGATCAACAAAGAGTTCTGTCGCGACCTCCAGGCCGGCCGCATTAGCGCTATCACCGGCGAGGCTCGTAGAGATCCAAGGGCAGCGCTACTGGACGTCGTAAGATCTCTGGATATCGGGTCATATGCAATGACAAGTTTGACGGATATAGAGGGTGAACCCTACGGAATGCTTTCCTGCCTGGCACACCAGAGCATGCCAGACCTGGCGCAGCGGGAGGGTCGATTCCTGTGCCTGATAGCGTCTTTCCTTAAGGAGCATCTACTGGATCTCCGCARGCTGTGGGAGCTGCGGAGCGGGGTGTGGCGCTGCATTAGCGGTCTCATCGACTCCGGTGGGCCCCACATCGTCTATCAGCCCGTGGTACAGCTGGCCACCGGCGAGACAGTCGCGGTCGAGGCGTTGTCCCGTTTCCCGTCTTCGTGCTTCGGGAACGCCCGCGACACCGAGGGCTGGTTCGCGGACGCCAGAGCCGTCAATCTTCAAATGGAGCTGGAGACGGTCATCGCCAAGCAAGCACTCAAGGCCCTCCCAGATCTCCCGCCCACGATGAAACTCGCGATCAATGCCTCGCCCCCCACGGTCTCCGAGAGTCTGCCGTCGCTGGTCTGCGACCTGCCGGAACGTGACCGTCTCATCATCGAGTTGACCGAACACGAACGGTGGACCGAAAGCCCAGACGCTGTCCGGGGTATCAACTGCCTACGCGATAGCGGAGTGCGCGTCGCAGTCGACGACGCGGGCACCGGCTACTCCGGCCTTGAGCAGCTTATCCGGCTCCGGCCACACATCATTAAAATCGACCACGTCCTCATTCAGGGCCTTGAACACGATCCTGCCCGCTGCGCACTCGCAGTGGGCATCGCCTACCTGGCGGRCAAGATCAACGCTGCTGTGGTCGCGGAGGGGATCGAGACCTGCCAGGAACGGGATGCGATCGCCGGGATCGGTATAGCCTTCGGACAGGGCTACCTGCTCGGCAAACCAGCCCCACTCGCGGTCGCCTGTAGGGCCTCCGGCTAGCTGGCCGTACTGAACTAGGTAGCTGCCAAGGTTGGCCCGCTTCGTGGCGTGCCGCCAGCATGATCGGATTACCCGGCGGGATGCTCGGGCTGTGGCAGAGCGAGTGAGGGTACGGGAGATCGACCCGGACGAGGGACAGAAGCTGTTGCGGATCGTGCGGAGGTCGTCGGGTCGGTGGTGACCTGGCGGCGAGCGCAGATGATCCTGCTCTCGGTGTAGGGCATGACCCCGGTGAAGATCGCCGAGGTGACGTTCACGTCGGAGGACCGGGTCCGCGACGTGATCCACAATTTCAAYGCGGACGGGTTCGTATCGCTCTACCCCGAAGTACGCCGGCCGCCGGCCGCGGCGTGCCGCAGCGCATCCTGCCACCTCTCGGCAGCGCGGGGCAGACCAGCCGCGTCCGCGGCCAGACTCGCTGGCGTCCGCGATGGACCAAGCCATAGCCATCGCTGTGGCTATGACCGAGGACAGTGAATACGTCCTGGAACGGATCGACACCGGCTACCGCGTCCTCGGCGGCGACGTGCAGTGCGGCACCTTGCGCCCTGACTACACCAGCACCACACGGAACCGTCCACGTGGATGGCTCCCGCTGGCACCGGGACTCGTCTCGGTGTTCCCGCCGGGACGCAGCTACCGGACCCGCAACGAAGCCGCCGGGYACCTTATCGCCGACCTGCGCGACCGGGCTGCGCAGCGTCGAGGTGAGCATGGCCGATCCCAGCGCTGACGGCCCGGTACGGCCCTTGGTGCGCCGTCAGCGTTGACAGCGACGCGAGTACAGGACGCTTGCCGACGACCGCTTTAGTGAGCACCCGAGGCGCGCCCACGGGCCGCCCGTCGGCCCCGACGACAACCATGGTTGTCGAAGGGGGCTGTCAAGTTAACGAGCTTTAATCCGTGGTGTCGATTCCGCTGATCATGCTGGTTCCAGGGTCAGGCCGGTGGCGGCCAGGCAGCCGTCGAGCAGGTGTGGG
>NZ_MOMC01000056.1 GCF_001983105.1 Pseudofrankia asymbiotica
GGTGTTGACCGACCCACAGACCGGCACCGTCCTGGACCTGGGACATCGCCGCGTCCCAACCCCAGCCCTGGCACGCCTCGTCCGCCACCGCGACAGCCGCTGCGTCTACCCCGGCTGCGCCACCCCCGCCACCGCCTGCGACCTCGACCACACCACCGCCCACACCCACGGCGGACACACCGCACTCGACAATTTGGGCCTACTCTGCCGCCGCCACCACGTCATGAAACACAGCCCCGGATGGCAACTCCACCAACCCCAACCAGGCATCTTCACCTGGACCACCCCCACCGGCCACACCCACCACGTCAACACCAATTCCAACGACGAAGAAGGCCACCTCCCGCAGGAAGACCCCCACACCTGGACCACCAACCCAGCCAACACCACACCTGGCACCCAGACCACCACCCAGAACCCGCCAGGTACACCGGATAGCCGGCTCGCGGCCGGCGCCCGCTGCCCGTTCTAAAATCTGAGGCCGGATTTCGGATGGGGGCCAAGGTAGAGATAGGGACGCAGAAGGACGGCTGCGTGCGGCCGAATCCACAGCGGCATGAGATTCAAGCGACTACGCCCCAGAGAAGCGAGGCGCCCGAGGAGACGGGTTGGGCGCGAGCCCAGCACCGCGCTTCGGGCCGATTTCACCCCAGCCCCGTACCGATCAGCCCCAACGAACCAGCACTCTCACTCACCCGCTCACCCGCTCACCCGAATGCGTAACGTCGTACCGTACGGGAAGATCCAGTAGGCCCTCACCGCATTCGATCCTCCACTTGACATGAGGTCGGCTGAGTCTGGCGCGCTAAGCGGCGCGCTTGAGACCTGCGACCTCGCCTCACAGGACAGAACCGGGCTTGCGGGAAGCCTGCGAGCAGGTCGTCACCGCTGCGGCCTGTCTGCTCGCCGACCAGATATACCGTGGCGCGGCGAGCATCCCCGGCAGAGGTCTGCTCGCCAGCACCCAACCCCGCACCACGCACGGCGCCGACCAAACCGCTCGGCGGAAGAGACCATCGCCAACCTCGAACACGCTGATCATGATGATCGCCGCCGCGGCCACCACACGTCCGCTGTGCTGGAAACCGTTGACGATTGCCTCGTCGGGGGAAGCGCCATGGACGTAGGCCTCCCGCATCCGGGTGAGGAGGAAGACCTCGTAGTCCATGGCGAGGCCGAACACTATTCCGATGATGAGAATCGGCATCAGCGACATGACCGGTCCGGTCTGCTCGATGCCGAGCAGGTCTGCGACCCAGCCCCACTGAAAGACGGTGACGAGGACGCCGAAGGCGGCACCCACCGACRGCAGGAAGCCGAGTGCGGCCTTGACCGGGACCAGGACCGAGCGGAAGACCACCAGCAGCAGGAGCATCGCCAGGCCGATGACCACGGTCAGATAGGGGATGAGAGCGTCGGGCATGGCTTCGGAGATGTCGATGTTCATCGCGGTGGTACCGGTCACCAGGATGCCGGCGCCCGTGTCGGCCTCGACGCCGGAGACCGCGTCCCGGATCATGTGCACCAGGTCCTTGGTCTCCCGGCTGTTCGGCGCGGTCCGCGGGACGGCGGTGAGGACGGCCGTGTCCTTGGTCCGGTTGAGAACCGGGTCATCGACCGACGCGACCCCGTCCACTCCCCGTACGGTCTTGACGACCAGGTCCGTGGTGGCCTGGCTGTCCGCGGACTCCGACAGGTCCACGACCACCGTCAACGGGCCGTTGAAGCCGGGGCCGAAGCCTGCTGACAGCAGGTCGTAGGCGCGGCGCTGGGTAGTCTCCATCGACTTGGACTCGTCTCCGGGCAGCCCGAGTTCGAGGCTCAGCGCCGGTAGGGCGACAGCGCCGAGACCGAGTACGGCGATCACCAGCACGGGCACCGGCCGGCGCAGCACGAACCGCGCCCAGYGAGTGCCGAGCCCAGGCCGGCGGTCGGCCGCGGCGGGCGTCCGGTGCGGGCGCTCGCTTCCCGGCCGGGTGGCCTTGCGGACACGGCGGGACAGTACCCGCCGGCCGAAGAAGCCGAACAGCGCGGGGACCAGGGTCAGTGCGACGAGTACGGCAAGGGCCACGGCGCCCGCACCGCCCAGGCCCATCTTGGTGAGTTCGGGGATTCCGACGACCCCCAGCCCGCCCAGGGCGATGCAGACGGTCGCCCCGGCGAAGACGACGGCGGATCCGGCTGTGCCGACCGCCCGGCCGGCAGCCTCCTCCGGCTCGCTGCCCTGGGCCCGCTCGTCGCGGAAGCGGGAGGTGATGAAGAGCGCGTAGTCGATGCCCACCGCCAGCCCCAGCATCAGCGCCAGGATGGCGACGGTGGATGTCAGGCCCAGCGGAACCGCCAGCGCGGAGACCAGGCCGAAGGCGATGGCCACGCCCAGGAGGGCGGTTAGCAGCGACAATCCGGCCGCGACCAGCGACCCGAGGGCGACGACCAGCACCACCGCCGCCACCCCAACGCCGATGATCTCCGTCGTACCGCCCAGTTCCTCCTCGGAATCCAGGGCCGAGCCGCCGATCTCCACGGTCAGCCCCGCGTCCCGGGCCTGGCTCGCCGCATCCTCGAGGGCGCTCTTCGTTGGCTCGGTCAGGTCGACGGCTTCCGCGGTGTAGGTGATCGTGGAGTAGGCGATGGTGCCGTCCTCGCTGACAGCGCCGGTCTCGTAGGGGTCGRCAATCGACGCGACCTGAGCGCCCCCGTCCAGYGAGCCGATCGCATYCTCGACAGCCGTCTTGTTCTCCCTGGCGGTCACCCGCTGCCCGTCCGGGGCCTGGAACACCAGGCGGGCCTCGGCCCCCTGGGAATTGCTCGCCGGGAAGCGCTCGTCCAGCAGGTCGAACGCCTTCTGCGACTCGGTGCCGGGCATGGAGAGGTCCTCTTCCTCCCCGGCCGGCGCCATGACGGCTGCGGCGACGGCCAGCAGCAGGACACCCAACCACAGACGAAGCACAAGCCGGCGCCGCCGAAAGGACCACCGTCCGATCCGGTAAAGAAATGTCGCCACCTGCTGATCACTCCAGACACTGCTAGGCAAGGGGAATGCGCGAGATTCGCGCGCCTCCAACCCTTCCCTCCGGCGCCCCGCCGGGCATCGTCCCCCGCCACCGTCTTCCCCTGGTGCACCCGGACCAGCCACTCACGTGTCCTGGTGCCTACGCACCAGGTCGACTTGTGCCGGGGCGGGACCTGGCCTGGAGTTCAGCGATCTGGGCTACCGTCGGACTGGTATGCCCTCGGCACACGAGCGGCGGYGCCGCCGGTTCTCCGCCGTTCCGCGACGAGTACCCCTCATCCTCGGCGGCTTCTGGCCTTGCCCACGGCCGTGCAGCGCGCGGGCACAAGCCCGCCCAGCCGGGATGGCAAACGCACCCGGCGGTGACCGAAGAGCTGAAGCGATCCCGGTCACGTGGGCAGTCGACGTGATGGCCACTGCCTACCAGGGAGATCCGGAATGGGAACAACACGGAGGAAGTTCACCCAGGAGTACAAGGACGAGGCTGTAGTTCTGATCCTGGCTCGGATCTTCCGACGAAGCGGCGCCACTGCGCTCGCAGCTGTACGCGGTCCGAGCGGGGCGCTGGCAGCGCGCCCCATGCCGACCGGATCGAYGGGCAGGGTAGAGCCGCCACCCGCAATCGGCATGACGCCCATCACAGCCGTCTTGTGATGTCGTCTGTCCAGAGCTGACGGCGATTCCCACGGACAAATGACGGACAAACAATCAGGGCCTTAATCAAGTTAACTTGATTAAGGCCCTGACCTGTTGTTCCGGGTGGAGGTGAGGGGACTCGAACCCCTGGCCTCCTCCGTGCGAGGGAGGCGCTCTACCAGGCTGAGCTACACCCCCGGAAGCACTTCGCAGCTTACAGGACGGACGTGCGGGTGTGGGCTCTGGGCCCGATCGGGATCTTCCAGGGCAAATCCGACCGCGGCCGTCGCGACCGAGACTGCCGGCGCGGCCATGAGGTCGGACGCGGTCAGGCCCGGCGGCCAGGGCCGGCGACCAGGCCCAGGGCCGGCGACCAGCGGCCAGCGGCCTGCGGGTCAGTGCGATGTCGCGACCGTGGAGCGGGCGTCTCGGACCGCCGCGGTCCGCGCCGACGGCACCAGATTGCCGGGAAACGGGTTCGCGGAGACGACGGCACCCGTCGGGGTACGGCGTTCAGGACTGGCCAGGCGCCAGCCGGCGAGCTCGGGCTCCACGTCGGCCAACAGGGCGGCGAAGATCTCGGCGGCGTCGCCCGGGCGCAGCAGGCCGGCCTCGTAGCTCCGCCAACCGCGCTCGCGCCCACCGTCGAAGACGACCAAGTAGTCGGGCGTCTGGTGGGCACCGGAGAAGACGATGCGGGTGCCTTCGCGCATATCCATCCCAGCGGGGGGCAGCGGACGGTGCTCCCACAGTTCCAGAGCATCCTCGGGCAGGACGTCGCGATCCCACAGCGGCACCTGCCAGGCCGGCCGGCCTGGTCGGTAAAGGCCGAGCTGGACGCGGACGCCGCGGCAGCACAGGTGCAGGCCCCAGCCGTCGGGGCGCACGGCGCGCAGCTCCACGGGCACGGCCGTACTGGCCGGGCAGAGCAGGTATCCGTCGTTCCGGAGCCGGGCGAGCCAGGCCTCGAACGTCACGGCGGCTGCCTTTCGATGATGGTGGTCGGTGTCCGTCCAGCCCGGCTGCCCTCAAGCGCCTCCGCCGCCGTAGGCGCCGCTCCTCGGTCCACGACCCGGACAACAGGACAGGAGGACGACAGGACGGCCGTTCACAGCGAATACGCGGGCACCACGCGCGGATGGACAGCGGGCTGACGAGTAGGACGTGGCCCTGTCTGTGGCCACGCGATCGCGTTGACGGACGATCGCGTTGGCAGGCTGATCGGCCTTTGGCGGACGATCACCTTGGCAGCTGATCGCCTCGGCGGACGATCGCCCTCGGCGGACGATCGCGTTGGCGGACGATCAGCCTTTGGCCACGCCGGTCGAGTCGGGCTCGACATCGGAGTGTTGCCAGGACACGGTCGCGGCCATCGGCGAAGCGCCAGGATCAGCCAGCTCGGAGCCCCTCGCGTCCCATGCCGCCAGCCTTCCGGGGCTGGCCAGCGGCGCTATGACGTCGCCGCGGGATGAACGAACGCGGGCGTCAGCGGACGCGAGGGCGGCGACAACGACAACACCGCGGACAGCGCGCACCAGCCGCCGCGCCAAGAGGCGCGAGGCTCGGCCGCACACGGTGGGTCACGGGCCCATTATGCACGGCCTCGGTCCGGCGCTCCGCCCTCGCGACGTGCCCGCGCCGGAGGCCATAGCCGAACCGGAACCTTGCCGCGACCAGCGCGAACAGGACCATTCCGACGTCTCACCGCTGTCCCGCGGGCCCGCTGTCAGGTCACCGGACGCCCGGCATGACACCTCGTCCTGACGACCTCCAGGTCGACGAGACAGTCATCTGGGCACAGCCGCCTGGACACGCCCCCACACACACGCGCATCATCCGCACGCACGCCACGCGCACGCACGCCACGCGCACGCACGCCACGCGCACCACCCGAACACGCGCCAGAGCGCCGCGGCGAACGCCGTCGCGGTACGCGCTCTCACGACTCACACCGTCGCGGTGCAGCCCTCACCGTGCACGCCGTTGTGCGCGGTGAGGGCCACGTTCCGTCGTGTCAGCTGCCGATCAGCTGCCGACGGCGGGGCGCAGGACCCGGACGGCGGCGCCGTCCTCCTCCTGGCCGCCCGATGGCTGGCCCTCGACGGGCGCACCGGTGGGACCCGGGCTGGCCACGCCCGCGGAGGCGGCGCCCGCGGGCGAGGCGACCCCGCTGGCCACGGCTGGTGGAGCGGTCAGGCCGCCGTGGGTCCCCGGTGGATTCACCTGCACGCGCCCCGGGCGCGACGTCGGCGGGCGGGCGTTCGGCCGGCCGGCCGGCCGCGTACCCGTCACCCGCACGTTGTTGGTGTATCCCTCGTCCTGGCCCGCGTCCGGCGGGCTCCCCTCCGCCCCGCCAGGCGTCACGGCTGACGCGGCCGCGACGTAGCCGCCGAGGTCGACGGTCTGGGCGTGCGCGGCGGCCAGTTCCTCCTCGGTGAGCGGTCGCTCGTCGCCACCGGAAAGCCGGACGGGGGCGTACTCGGGTGAGGCCAGCCGGCCCCGGCCGGCCTGGTCGCTGGGCGCGTGTGGCGGCCCGGCGACGTCGCTGCCGGCCGGGTCGCCGCCGGAGAACTCGGCGCCGTGGGCCGCCGCCGGGCGCGACGCCGGCGGCGTCCTCCCGGTCGAGGCCGGTGAGGTCATCCGCGCGGAGGATGCCTCGCCCGCCGCCCGCCTGTCGGCGAGGCCGGCCGAGCCGCGTGGGGCCGCGGGCCTGCCAGGTGGCACCGCCTCCGGCATCGGTACCGGCGGCGCCGACCGGCTCGCGCGGCGCGCGGCGCGCTCCGCCGCGATGCGGCGGTCGCGGGCGGCGCGGGAGGCCGCGAGGTGACGTTCGGCCCGCGTCGAGCGGCGCAGATGAGCGACGTAGATCACGAGTCCGACGTCGACGAGCACCTGCACGACGATCCACATCCCGGCCAGACCGGCGGCGAGCCCGACCGTGACCGGCACGGCCGCGACCAGTACCCCGAGCCGCTGACGACGCAGCCGCAGCAGCGCCCGGCGCCGTGGGTCCGCCGTCCGCGCCGGCGGCACGGGCCGGGTGGGCCCCACGGCCACCGTGTGCGCGGTCTCGTCCGGCTCACCGTGGCCAAAGTCGTCCGCCACGGGCATGTCCACACGCGATGGCGCTACCTGCCCGCCCGGGCCGCGGCGCTGGCCGGGCCGTCTGCCTGACGGCGTCTCGCCGTCCGCCGCCGGGCGGGCCAGGCGACCCGGGCGTGCTGGGCGACCCGGGCGTGCTGGGCCGGCCCAGCCGGAGTCAGTGCCCGGCTGGGCCAACCGGGACACCGGCGCACCGTCGGCGGCCTCACCGAGCCGAGCGAAGAAGGGCGCATCGACGACCCGCCCATCCCTCGATGCCCGGGGCCCTCCGCGCGCGGCCGGTGCGGTCACACCATCGGACGCCTTACTCACCATCTGGTCGTCCGCGTCCGCCGCGGCTTCTGTCACCGCGGCCGCCGCCGCGTCTGTCGCCTCGTCCTCGGCCTCGTCGAGGTTCTCGGCCTCGTGACGGCCGGCGGGGTCCGCGCCGCCGGCGTCGACGGCTCCGGTCGCGTAGGCCGGTGCCGGCTGAGCGCGTCCGCCGCGGCGGGACAGCACACGCATCGCGCTGGAGAACCGGTCGGCGGAACGCTGCTCGAGCGCGCCGTCATGATGGCGCAACCACATCGGGATGAGGACAAAACCCCATACCCCTACGATCGCGAGCCAGATCAACGCGCTCATGCGGCGACCACCCGTCTCACGTGGCCGGCGGCTCCATGTGCCGGAACCGCCCGCCAGCCGTGGCGACGGCGCCAGCGCGACGCCGAACGCGCACGGAACGCGGGAGTGCCGGCCATGTAACACCTTCCTTGGCGTGGTGTGACTTTGGCGGTGGGTTTCCGATTTCTTGCTTGACGCTAGTGAGGGAAATCCGTCCGGTCACCGACCACAAGCCCGCGTGTCGCGCAACGGCTGGCCCTCGTCAAGCGCGCGGCCTCGACACCCCCGCGGCCGCAACACTTCCAGGCGGCGCCCGGCTCAGTCACGACTTGGCGGAGCGCAGCGCGTGCCATCGGCTCAGCAATCCCTCGGGCACGTCCTCCGTGGTGAGGGCGTAGCCGATGTGATCGCGGTAGAAGCCGTCGATGGCCAGGTAGCGCCGATGCATACCTTCCTCGCGGAATCCCAGTTTCTCCAGTACGCGACGACTCGCCACGTTCTCCGGCCGCACGTTCGCTTCGAGCCGGTGCAGGCCGACCGGTCCGAAACAGTGGTCGACGACGAGCGCGAGCGCGGTGGGYGTGATGCCGCGCCCGGCGTGCCCGCGATCCACCCAGTAGCCGACGTGACCGCTGTTGAACGCGCCGCGCACGATCGTCGACACCGAGACCTGCCCGACCAGCGTCCCGCCGTAGAAGGTCGCGAACGGTAGCGCGATGCCCACCCTGGCCTGCTGGCGCAGCCGGCGCAGCATCTGGCTGTAGATGCTGAGCGTCTGGCGCTGCGCCCAGCTGAGCCGAAAGGACGTCACACCCGGCGGGGTCGCCTCCCAGGGCGCGAGCCAGTCGCCGTTGCGCCGGCGCACGTCGACCCAGGACGGCCCGTCGCGGACCCGCAGTGGGCGTACCTCGACCGGGCCGTCGGCCAGCCGCGCGGGCCAGCCTGGCGCGTTCACGGGCCCGCTACCGGTTCCGCGCCCATGCCGTGGGCCTCGGAACCACCGCCGCCCCGCCCACTGGCTCGATGACCGCCGGCTTCGTGGCCGGCCGCCCGGTGACCGCTGGCTTCGTGGCTGCCGGCTTCGTGGCCGACCACCTCGTGACCGCTGGCCTCATGGCTGCCGGCTTCGTGGCCGACCACCTCGTGACCGCTGGCTTCATGGCTGCCGGCTTCGTGGCCGCTGGCTTCGTGGCTGCCGGCTTCGTGGCCGCCGGCGCCGCGCAGCTGGTGGATGGCGTGGCCGATGACGGGCCCGAGCACCGCGAGACCATCGCGTACTCCGCCGGTCGAGCCGGGCAGGTTCACCACGAGCGCACGGCCGGCGACGCCGGTGAGTCCACGGGAAAGCACCGCCGTGGGCACCTTGGCCTGGCCCGCCGCGCGCAGCGCCTCGGCGAGGCCGGGTACCGCCCGTTCGATGACCTCGGCCGTCGCCTCCGGGGTGACGTCGCGGGGCGCGAGCCCGGTACCGCCGGTGGTGACGACCAGGTCGGTCCCCGCGGCGATCGCCGCCCGCAGCGCCGCGGTGATCCGCTCGCGCTCGTCCGGCACGACCGTCGGGCCGTCGACGACGAAACCCAGCGCCGCGAGCCCTTCCGCGAGCACCGGGCCGGAGCGGTCCGGGTAGCTTCCGCGGAACGCCCGGTCAGAGACGGTGACGACGCTGGCCCGCGCGTCCTCCGGCAACCCAGCGACTCCGCTCACGACTGATCTTGCTCCTCGCCGGCCCTCCGCGCCGCGTCAGCCGCCTTCACCGTCTCGGCCGACTTCACGGCGTCAGCCGACTTCACCGCGTCAGCCGACTTCACCGCGTCAGCCGACTTCGGGTGGAGCCAGTCACCGCGCCGGCCGCCTGACTTCGCCAGCAGCCGGACGCCCGTGAGCTCCGCCGCCGGGTCCACCGCCTTGACCATGTCGTGAAGTGTGAGGCCGGCGACCGCGACCGCCGTGAGCGCCTCCATCTCGACGCCGGTCCGGTCCGTCGTCTTCACCGTGGCGGTGATCTCCACGGCGTCGTCGCGCACGGCGAGGTCGACCGTCACTCCGGACAGGGAGAGCGGATGACACAGCGGCACCAGTTCGGACGTCCGCTTCGCGCCCATGATCCCGGCGATCCGGGCGGTGCCCAGCGCGTCTCCCTTCGGCACGCCCTCGCCGCGCAGCAGCTCGACCACGGCCGGGCTCACCAGCAGGCGGCCACCGGCGGTGGCGGTGCGGACGGTGACGTCCTTGGCGGACACGTCGACCATCCGGGCGGCGCCGGTCTCGTCGACGTGGGTCAGCCGGGGCGTGGGCGGCGGGGTGGCCATCTAGGCGTCGGTCTCCAGGGTCTCGGTGATGGTCGCGGCGGYGAGCAGGGAGTCCGCCGGGTCGCCCGTGAGCAGGATGGCGGTCAGCGGCTTGCCCTGCTCCACCTCGGTCACGTCCTCGGGGACGACCAGCAGCGCGTTCGCCCCCGCGGCGGCGGACAGGTGGTGCGAGCCCTGGCCGCCGGCCGACCACGCCACCAGCCCACCATCTTCCCCTCGCCCGACTCGGACCCTTAGGTAGGAGCGCTTTCCGGGGGGCGAGGTCAGGCCCTCGGCGGCGGTGACGACCAGCCGCGGGCGGCCGGACCCGGTCAGCCCGCGCATCCTGCGCAGCGCGGGCCGGACGAACAGCTCGAACGACACCAGCGCGCTGACCGGGTTGCCCGGCAGCGTGAACACCGGGACGCCGTCGATCACGCCGAACCCCTGTGGCTTGCCCGGCTGCATCGCGATCCGCTCGAAGGTGACCTCGCCGGTGGCGGCGAGCACCTCCTTGACGACGTCGTGCGCGCCGACGCTGACCCCGCCGGTGGTGACGACCGCGTCCACGGTGGGCAGCACGGCGCGCAGCGTGGCCTCGAAGCGCGCCGGGTCGTCCGGCACGCCGATCAGCCGGTGGACCTCGGCCCCGGCCTCGCGGGCGGCCGCCGCGATCGCGTGGCTGTTCGAGTCGACGATCTGGCCCGGGCCGACCCGTTCGCCGGCGTCGACGAGCTCGCTGCCGGTGGACAGCACCGCGACGCGCGGGCGCGGGTGGACGGGCGGACGGGCGGTGTTGATGGCGGCGAGCAGGCCGATCTGGACGGCGCCGAGCGGGGTCCCGGCGGCGAGCACGAGGTTGCCGGGGGCGACGTCCTCGCCGGCGCGGCGGATGTGCAGGTTCCGGCGGGCCGGCTGGTAGACGGACACCGTCTCGGTGCCGCCGTCGGTCCACTCGACCTGCACGACGGTGTCGGCGCCTGGCGGGAACGGCGCGCCCGTCATGATCCTCACCGCGGTACCCACCGCGACCTCGCTCGGCATCGAGGCGCCAGCGGCGATCTCCCCGACCACCGGCAGGCGCACCGGGGCATGCTCGGAGGCGGCCGCTATGTCGGCCGAACGCACCGCGTAGCCGTCCATCGCGGAGTTGTCGAATCGGGGAAGCGCCACGGTCGCCCGCACATCGGCCCCCAGCACACACCCGTGCGCCGCGGCCAAGGGCATACGTTTCGCCGGCAGCACCGCGACAGCGCTTAGAATGTCCGAAATGTACTCGTCGACCGTTTTCACCGGCGCTTGACCTCCATAACCCACGGAACACGTTCCGTGGACGGCTCGGCCAACCCGCGTCCTCCGGTCGCGAACCGTTACGAGCCTTGGCCCGACGTCCGGACGCCCGAGCATCTCGGCCGACCGCGGCCAGCGTCTCCGCCGGCCGACCGCCGGCCGGCGGGCCTGGCGTTCACACGTCCCAGACCCCGCAGCGTTCCGGCGGTACACCACCGGCGTCAAGCGATCGCCGTCGGTTTGTGCACAGGCACCGTCGTGCCACGCCGGATCGAGGCACCGGGCGCGGCCGGACCGCGACACGCATCGGCAAGGCAATCACCCATGGTTACCGCTGTGCGCCGCCCCGAGTCGCCGYCAGTCCCAGAAGAGGCTCCGGCTGGCGCGGCTCCGGCACACAGGGCCACACGGCTGTCGCCTGTCCTCCGGCGATAGTGAGTGGCGGGCGATCAGTGGGAAAGGAGCACCCTGTGCCGGTCGTCACGGCGCGAGCGCCTTCCCTTCTCACCCTTTCGGGGGGGTGCCGGCCGCCTGGTCTGGCCGTCGGCAGGGGCGGCGCCGCGGACGCCGGTAGCAAGGTCAGATGTCGGCCTTCGGGCCGCCACCCGCGATGTACTCCTCGAGCCAGGGGTAAAGCTCGGGACCGATGTCGGGCCGCTCGCAGGCCAGGCGGATGACCGCCTTGAGGTAGTCGATCCGGTCGCCGGTGTCGTAGCGGCGGCCCGTGAAGATCACGCCGTGCACCGGCTCGCCAGCCTCGTCCGCCGCTATCGCCAGCTCTCGCAGCGCGTCGGTCAGCTGGATCTCACCGCCGCGGCCAGGCCCGGTACGCCGCAGCACGTCGAAGACGGCCGGCGAGAGCACGTAGCGGCCGATGATGGCGAGATTGCTCGGCGCCTCGGCGACCGGCGGCTTCTCGACCAGATCGCGGATGCGCACCGTCTGGTAACGGCCATCGGCCCGCACCGGCTCCGGGTCCACGGTGGCCACGCCGTACAGCGAGACCATCTCCTCCGGGACCTCCATCAGCGCGATGACGCTGCCGCCGTACCGGTCCTGCACAGCGACCATCTCCGGCAGGAGTGGGTCGCGTTCATCGATCAGGTCGTCGCCGAGCAACACGGCGAACGGCTCGTCACCCACGTGGGCGGCACCGCACAGTACGGCATGCCCAAGGCCGCGCGGCGCTCCCTGCCGGACGGAATGCACCTCGCCCAGCTCACTCGAGGCGCGCACTCGTCCGAGCCGGGTGGCGTCGCCCTTGCGCTCGAGCAGGAGCTCCAGCCCGGCATCTCGGTCAAAATGGTCCTCGATGGCCTTCTTCGACCCACTCGTGATGAGCAGGACATCTCGCAGGCCGGCCCGCGACGCCTCCTCGACCACATATTCGATGGCCGGACGGTCGACGACGGGCAGCATCTCCTTGGGCACGGCCTTCGTCGCCGGAAGGAACCGGGTCCCGAGGCCCGCGGCCGGAATAACCGCCTTCGTCACTGCCATGGCCGAAACCTTAGTAGCCCCAACTGTCGGAGGCACAGCCATGGCCGCACGGCTCGGTAAACACCACACCGAGGGATCGGAGGGAGCGGTGCGGGAGAGACGTTCGGGTGACCGGCCCGACTCACCGACCACCGGGCCGGTCGGGGACGACCCGGAGGCGGACACGACGGCGGGCGAGAGGACGGACGCGAAGGCGGCCCTTCGCCGGCTGATGGCGACGCGCCGGGGCGGCACCGGGCCGCGGGCAGCCAGGACCGGYGGCGCCGAGACCGGCGGCGCCGAGACCGCGCGCCGGGTGCTCGCCCTGCCCGAGGTGGCCACCGCGGTGTGGGTGGCCGCGTTCGTCGGGCTGCCAAGCGAGCCCGACACGCGACCGTTGCTGGAAGCCCTGCGCGCCCGGGGCACGCGAGTGCTGCTGCCGGCGGTCCGGGAGGATCTGGATCTGGACTTTCGCGAGTTCACCGGCACTCTCGTCCCAGGGGCGCTGGGCACCCGGGAGCCACCACCGGCGGCGCCGGCCGTCGACCTCGCGGCGGCCGACGTCGTGCTCGTCCCCGCCGTCGCCGTCGACCGGCTCGGCCGCCGCCTGGGCCGCGGGGGCGGTTCCTACGACCGCGCGCTGCGCCGGGTGCATCCCCGGGCGACCCTGGTCGCCGTCGTCGACGACCTCGCGATCGTGGACAGGGTGCCCGTCGACGCGCACGATCTGTCCGTCTCCGTCATCGTGACAGCCACCCAGGTCGTGCGCCGCGGGCCGGTGTGACAGTTCGGATACCCGTGCGTGGGCTCCGGCGGGAACGTCGCGCCGGCTGACCGGTTACAGTTGGCAGTCGCTACTGTCGAGTGCCAACTCCTGGGGAGGAGACCGTGCCGACGTACCAGTACCGCTGCACCGCCTGCGGCAATGACCTCGAGGCCGTGCAGAGCTTCAGCGACCCTGYGCTGACCGAGTGCCCGGTCTGCGCGGGCCGGCTGCGCAAGGTCTTCAGCTCGGTTGGCGTGGTGTTCAAGGGCAGTGGGTTCTACAAGACCGACAGCCGCTCGGGCTCGTCCGCCACCGCGCCGGCGCAGCGGTCCAAGGAGGCCGCGGCCGACAGCGGCGGCAAGGAGACCGCGGCCGGGGGTGGCGGCAAGGACACGAGCTCGGACGCGGCGAAGTCCACCGCGACGCCGACGGCCGCGAGTGCCTCCTCCTCGTCCTCGTCCGGCGGCGGGGGCAACGCGGCCAACGCCGCCTGACCCCAGCCCGGCCACAAGAGGCCCGTGACGATCGCGGGCCAGGCCCCACGATCCGCGTCCGCGGATCGTGGGGGGAGCCCGCGATCTGCCACCTGGCCGGCCGGCGCGCGAGCCGGCCCTTCCGTATAGGCCCGTTCCCTGTAGCCCATTTGGCAGCGAACGTTCCGTTTAACCGGCGGCAATAAGGCACCCAGTGCCATCAAAGCGCGCGCGGACGACAACCCGGAGGCCACCAACGGGTGAAGCGCCCCCCGCGTTTGACCGCTCGCGCCGCTACGCCTTGCGCCTTCGGTAGTGATCGATGATCCACGCATCTACCTCACGCTTGCGCCAGACCCGAGTTCCTTTGGCCCCGCTGCCCGTGGGTGCGTTGATGACCTGCAAGGGTTCAGGGAACTTAGGGTCCTTACGAGTCCAGTAGTCCACCGCCTGACGCGTGATCTTGAGCTGGAACGCGATGTCCCCGATGCCGACCAACTGCTCACCGTCGTCCACGGCGGACATCGTAGCCACTTTGCTCTCGTGCAAGATAGACACTAGGGCCGATTTGCTTTCTAGCGATAAGTTGCGGATGAATCTGGCGTCTCATCGCCCGAGCGAACCAGAGGCGATCGGCACGACGCATCGAGCCCGTACACAGCTGTAGGGAGCACGATCGAACCATGACAAGCGAAAGCCGGCCCAAGGAAGGCCGAACGGAGGACAGGATTCCGGCCGACCGTCCTCATGCTTCCGGCACTCCGGTGCCGCGAGTGCCGCGACGTCAGCGTGACCTTGACTGGGAGCGCGAGCCCACGCACGACGTCGACCCCGAGGATTCGCTGCGCGGCGGAAACGGCGGGGGCGACGATCTCGCCCGCCTGCTCGCGGACGTGCCCCCGCACCACGTCGACCGGGCCTCCGCTATCGATTGGCCAAACGAGGGCTGAGGGCTAGCGAAGTCCATCAGTCCGGTCGGTCAGGTCCTTCAGGTCCTTCAGGTCCAGGCTCCCGGCGGCATCGAGCAGCCGGGCGGCGAACTCGGCCGGGGCCTCCAGGTGGGCCGCGTGCCCGCAGCCCGCGAGCACCCGGACCGTGACGCCCAGCTCGCGACGCAGCAGCTCGGCGGCGCGGTGGCGGACGTCAGGGGAGCGCTCGCCGACCGTGACGATCACCGGGCCGGGCGTCGGCCCCGGCGCGGCCGGCTCGAAGCGCAGGAACATCGCCAGGTCGCGCGCGACCGCGCCCTGGTCGGCGGGCGCGTCCGACGGTCGCCAGCGCTCCCCGTAGAGGGTCCGCCCGAAGCCCGCCACCCCGCCCGACTCGAACGCGGCCGCAACCGGGGCCAGCAGGCCCGGCAGTAGGGACCCCACGGCCGGCTCGTGCAGCACCGCGGCCGCCAGCGGCACCCCGGCGGCCAGCGCCGCCAGGCCCAGGGTCGCCCCGCCGCTGACTCCACCGAACACCACCGGGGCGGGCATCGCGACGCCGAGCCGTCCGGTCTCGTCGACGGCGGCGCGCAGCGCGGCCAGCTCCCGCGCGAGATCGCCGGTGGACGGTCGGTCGGGGGCCAGCACCGGGCGATCCCCCAGTTCCCGACGCACGCCCGCCCAGATGGCGCCGGTCGTCGCCGCCCCATGCAGCAACAGGAACGACGGCGCGGACGCCGACTCAGCCGTACTCATCCTCGGGGTCACCCCTCCATTCGTGAGGGCGGCCGCCGCGCCGTCAGGCGCCGTGGGCGGTCGCCGGCGGCCCCGGCCGACATCATCGGTCCACCGCGCCCGGAGGCCTCCGCGGGCGCCTGTCGCGACGCGGGAACGTAACAAGCAGCGCGTTGATCCGAAACACGCGAATCTCTACCGTCACCTGCATGTACACGGGCCTGTATACAGACCCGTATTCAGAAGGGGAAGGGGGTCACGACATGTCTCGCGCGGCCCGCCCGCCGCCGCGGCTGGTGGGGGCCTGCGACGCGGCGGTGGTCCATGACGGATGCTCGGCTGCATGACACCGACGCAACCGCCGACAGCGCAGCCGCCAGCAGCACGGCCGCCGGGCGCGCAGGTCTCGGGCGCGCAGCCGCGCGCGGTGCAGCGACGGTCGTCGGCGCGGCCCGCGGCGGTCGGGAACCTGCGCGAGCACGCCTATGTGGCGCTGCGGCAGCGGCTCATGGAGGGCGAGTTCTCCTTCCGCGACCGGCTGACCGAGGAGCGGCTCGCCGCGCTGCTCGGGGTCTCGCGAACACCGGTGCGCGAGGCGCTCACCCGGCTGGCGGGAGACGGCCTGGTCGAGAAACGGCAGGACGGGGGCTACTACCCGGCGGAGCCGGATCTCACCGGCCTGCGCGACCTCTACGAGATCCGGGTCGTGCTGGAGCTGCGGGGCATGGAACGGGCGCTGGAGTCCGGCGTCCCGCACGAGGCCGCCCTGCTGGAGCCGCTGCGCGACTACTGGCGGGCGCTGCGCGTCGCGCCTCCCGACCCTGACCCCTCCTTCGTCGCCCTTGACGAGGAATTCCATCTCACGCTGTCCCGCGCGTCCGGCAACCTCGAGCTGGCCAACCTGCTCGACGCCATAAACGCCAGGATCCGGCCCGTCCGCATGCACGACTTCCTTACCGAGGACCGCATCCACCTCACCATCGACCAGCATCTCGACATCGTCGAGACGGTGCTCGCCGGCGACCTGACCGAGGCGGTGCGCAGGCTGCGCAGCCATGTCGGCGAGTCGATGGAGGTCGTGGAGAAGCGGGCCGCCCGCGCAATCACCCAGATGGTGCTCCGCCGAGGCCGCTCACCGCRCCAAGGCCCGTGACACCGCCACGCCGCTCGCCGCCGTCGTCGGCCCGCGGGAGACAGACCTCCCGCTGACCACGCTCGCCGGTGCCGCGCGCGGCGGGCCCACGCGGCCGGACGGTCGGGTGCTGCCGAAGGAATGCGTGCGAAGGCACGTGTCCAGCACCGCCCGACGGGCCCAGCGAGGACATCTCCTCCTGGGCCGAGGAACCGGAAGGCCGCGATGCCAGAACTGTCCGTGCCATGTCCACGGTGACCGTCGAAGCGCCCGGCGGGGCGACCACCACCGCCGAGCCGCTGCTCGCCGTCACCGGTTTCACCAAGCGATTCGGCGAGGTACTCGCCAATTCGGACGTGAGCTTCGACGTCCGGCCCGGTGAGGTACACGCGCTCATCGGCGAGAACGGCGCTGGAAAGTCCACCCTGCTCAAACTGGTCTACGGCATCTACCGGCCGGACTCCGGCGAGATGCGGGTGGCCGGCGAGCGGGTCGCCGTCGGATCGCCGACGCAGGCCCGCGCCCTCGGTATCGGCATGGTCTTCCAGGACCTGCGGCTGGTGCCCGCCTTCACAGTCACCGAGAACTACGCGCTGGCGCTCGCCAGAACCGGGCTCACGCTGCGGCACGGCGAACTGCGCAGGCGGATCGCCGACGCCAGCGAGTCCTATGGGCTGGCCGTCGACCCGACGGCGCTGGTGCGCCATCTGTCGATCGGCGAGCGCCAGCGCACCGAGATCCTCAAGGTGCTGATGACGGGCGCCCGCATCGTCATCCTCGACGAGCCGACCAGCGTGCTCGCGCCGTCCGAGGTCGACGCGCTGTTCGCGATGGTGAACGGCCTGAAGGCGCAGGGCTTCGGCGTCGTGATCGTCACCCACAAACTGGCCGAGGTCCGGGCCATCGCCGACCGGGTGACGGTGCTGCGCGGCGGGCGGGTCGTGCTGGGGGGCGTGGACCCGAAGCCGATGACGGACGCCGAGCTGGTCGAGGCGATGGTCGGTCAGACGGTGGCACCCCTGCCGGCGGAGCGGCCGGCGGTCGTCTCGGAGGCGCCGCCGGCGCTGGAGCTGGTCGGGGTGAGCGCGCTCGGGGACCGCGGCGTCACCGCGCTGCACGACGTCACCCTCACCGTCGAGCCGGGCGAGATCGTCGGTGTGGCCGGCGTGGCCGGCAGCGGGCAGCGGGAGCTGTGCGAGGTCGCCGTCGGCGCCCGCCAGGCGTCGGCCGGCACCGTCCGGGTGAGCGGCCAGGAGCTCGGCCGCGGCGGCCCGACCGCGGGGATCGCCGCCGGTGCCGTCGACGTGCCGGAGGACCCGGTCAACGACGCGGTCGTCCCGACGCTGACCGTGCTCGAGCACATGGCGCTGAGCAACCTGCGGGCCTTCCTGCGCCGGATCGGCGTGGACTGGCGCCGGATCGGCAGGCACACGGCGGAGATCAACGACCGGGTCAGGCTGCGGATGGCGCCGGCGCACCGCCGGGTCGCCGACCTGTCCGGCGGCAACATCCAGCGCGTCATGCTCTCGCGGGCGCTCGGCCGGGAGGCGAGCCTCGTCGTCGCCGCCTACCCGAGCAGGGGCCTGGACATCGCGACCACCCGGCGCACCCAGGAGCTGCTGCTGGCCCGCCGCGCCGACGGCGCCGGGCTGCTGGTGGTCTCCGAGGACCTCGACGAGCTGATGTCGGTCGCGGACCGGATCGCGGTGTTCTGCGCCGGCCGGCTCACCGGCGTCGTGCCGGCGGCGACCACGAACCGCCAGGAGCTCGGCGCCCTCATGACCGGCGCGCCGGCCCCGGCCGAGCCGGCGGTGGCAGCGGTGGCGCCCGCGGCGCCCGCGGCGGAAGGCCCGATGCCTGAGGGGGGCGAGGGGACATGAGCGACACGATCATTCCGGCGCAGTTCCAGCCGGAGGACGCGGCGGGCGGCCCAGGAGCGGTCGCCACGGCGACCCTCGCTCCCGAGGCACCGGCGGCGCCCGGCGCTCCGGGTGGCTCCGCCGCGGCCGCCATGCCGGCCGCCGAGAGCCGGCTGACCGGGATCGGGCGTGGGGTCGGCCGGTGGGCGCTCGCGCTCGCCGGCGCGATCGCGATCTTCACCGTGCTCCTGCTGGTCAAGGGCGCGAACCCGGCGAGCGTCTACGCCGACGTGTGGACCTCGACGTTCACCAACCAGCCGTCGATCGAGCAGATCTTCGTCAAGGCGGCGCCGCTGCTGCTCGGCGCGCTCGCCGTCGTCGTGCCGGCCAGGGCCGGGCTCGTCAACGTCGGTGGCGAGGGGCAGATCGTGATCGGCGCGGTCGCCGCCGGCGGGATCGGGATCTCGCTCGGCGACCGGCTCGGCGGCGGGCTGGTCATGATCCTCATGGTCGTCGCGTCGATGGCGGCCGGGGCGGCCTGGGCGGGACTCGCGGCGGTGCTGCGCCTGACGGTCGGCATCAACGAGGCGGTCAGCACGCTGCTGATGAACTACATCGCCCTCGACCTGCTGCTCTACCTGATCTACTCGCCGTGGAAGGACCCGCACGGCACCGGCCAGCCGACGACCGCGCCGCTCGCGGACACGGCGAAGCTGCCCTACCTCGGCACCACCGCGGTCCACGTCGGGATCGTGTTCGCACTGATCGCGACGGCGGTCGTCTGGCTGCTGCTGCGCTACACGACCTGGGGCTTCCGGCTGCGGGTGATCGGCGGCAACCCGGAGGCGGCGCGCCGCGCGGGGCTCCCGGTCGCCCTGCTGCTGCTCTCGGCGATGCTCGTCGGCGGGGCCCTCGCCGGGCTCGGCGGCATGGTCCACTACGCCGGCGTCGAGTACAAGCTGCGCACCGGCATCACCACCAACTTCGGCTACATCGCGTTCCTCGCGAGCTGGCTCGCCCGGCACAACCCGGTGAGCGTCGTGCTCGCGGCGCTCGCGCTCGCGGCCATCACGGTCGCCGGCGACAGCCTGCAGCTCGACTCGGCGCTACCGGCGGYCACGGTGAACATCCTGATGGGCCTGGTGCTCATCGCCGTCCTCGGCTGGACGACGCGCACGAAGAGCGGGGGGAAGACGCGATGAGCAACCTGGTGGTAGACGTCCTGGCCGGCGCCGTCGGCGGCGGCACGGCGATCATGTACGCCGGGCTCGGCGAGACCATCTCCGAGCGCGCGGGCGTGATCAACCTGGGCACCGAGGGCAGCATGCTCGGCGGGGCGCTGGCGGCCTACGCGGCGACCGCGACGTCGGGCAGCCCATGGGTGGGCGTGCTCGCCGGCATGGGCGCTGGCGCGGCTCTGGCCGCCGTGCACGCCGTGCTGGTGGTGGCCCGCAAGGCCAACCAGTTCGCGTCGGGCCTGACGGTGATGTTCTTCGCGCTGGGCCTCACGTCGCTGTTCGGCGCCGCCTACGTCGGGCGGCAGATCCACGCGCTCAACCCGTGGAAGGTGCCGGGCCTGTCGGCCATCCCCTGGGTCGGCCCGATCCTGTTCGACCACGACCCGCTGACCTACCTCTCGTTCGCGGTCGCCCCGCTGGTGTGGTGGCTGCTCTACAAGAGCCGGGTCGGCCTGCTGATCCGCACCGCGGGCGAGCACTCCGAGGTGCTGCTCGTCCATGGCTACTCGACGAGCGCCGTGCGCTATGTGTCCGTCATCGCCGGCGGCGGGCTGTGCGGGCTCGGCGGGGCGCAGCTGTCGATCGCCTACTCGAACGCCTGGTTCGAGAACATGACGGTCGGCCGCGGCTTCATCGCGGTGGCGCTGGTGATCTTCGCGACCTGGAACCCGCTGCGGGTCATGGCCGGCTCCTACCTGTTCGGCGCGGCGCTCGCGCTCTCCCCGGCGCTGCAGGCCCGCGGCTACGGGATCAACCAGTTCGCCCTGGACGCGATCCCGTTCGTCGTGACGATCCTGGTACTCGCCGTGCTGGGCAGGCGCACGCTGCTCGCCGCGCCCGACGAGCTGCGCCGCGTCTTCGAGACCCGCGCCGCCTAGCGCGAGACCCCCGCCACCTGGCGCGAGACCCGCGCCGCCTGGCGCGAGACCCGCGCCGCCTGGCGCCACAAACCCCCGCATCGGTTTCTGACCGATCGGCCGGACGGCCGGGATCCTCCCCTGCCCCCTTTGGCCGTCCGGCCATCTCCCCCTGCCCATGCGCGCGCCGCACTGACCCCACGGCGCCATTCCTCCCTGCTCTGAAGACCTGCTCCGCGAGAACCTCGGCTCATTTCCACCGGGAAGGACCTCCTCACCATGCGATTCCGTTCACGGCGCCTCGGCGTGGCGTTCACCGCCGTCGCCTCCGCGCTCGCGATCGCGGCCGCCGGCTGCAGCAGCGCGGCGTCCCACGACTCCACCGCTTCCGCGTCCGGCTCCTCGGCGCCGGGCAAGGACAGCAAGGCCGTCGGTTTCATCTTCGTCGGCCCGAAGGACGACTACGGCTACAACCAGGCCGCCTACCAGGGCAGCCAGGAGATCAAGAAGGCCTTCCCGGACCTTGAGGTCCTCACCGCCGAGAACGTCCCCGAGGACGACAACGCGGCCCGGGTCATGGAAAGCATGATCCAGAAGGGCGCGAAGATTATCTTCGCGACCAGCTACGGCCACCTGGACGCCGCGCTCAAGGTCGCCGCCGCGCATCCCGACGTCGCCGTCGTCCAGCAGGGCAACGTGATCGCCGACGGGAAGATCACGCYGAACACCGGTACCTACTTCGGCACGGTGTACGAGCCGGTCTACCTGGCCGGTATCGCCGCCGGGAAGGCGACGAAGTCCAACAAGCTCGGCTACGTGTACGCGTTCCCGATCCCGCAGACCATCGCGAACATCGACGCCTTCGAGCTCGGCGCGAAGTCCGTCAACCCGGACGCGAAGACCTACACCGTCAACACCTCCAACTGGTGTGACCCCGCCAAGCAGGCGCAGGCCACGCAGAGCCTGCTGTCCCAGGGTGTCGACGTCATCACCCAGCACCAGGACTGCACCGGCACCGTCATCAAGGCGACCGAGGCCGGCGGCGCCTTCACCGTGGGCTACCACGCGGACGCCTCGGCGCTCGCTCCTAAGGGCTGGCTCACCGGCTCCGAATGGGCCTGGGGCCCGCTCTACACCGACATCGTGAAGACCGCTCTGGACGGGACCTTCACCGGCAGCAAGTACAACGCGAACTACCGGGTCGGATACAAGAACGGTGAGAACCCCTTCGTCCAGTCGAAGTTCGGGCCGGCCGTGACCCAGGAGACGAAGGACGCCATCACGAAGGCCAAGACGGACATCTCGGCGACGGACGGCTCGCCGTTCAAGGGCCCGATCACCGACCAGGAGGGCAAGGTCCGCATCCCGGCCGGCACGGTCCCGGACTACGCCACCCTCGACACCATCGACTACTTCGTCGACGGCGTCGTCGGGGAGCTTCCCAAGTCCTGAGAACGGCTCGGATCATGACCTGACCGCGGCCGGGGGCGCCGCCGTCCCCGCCGCGGTCAGGTACACCGCACCACGCCAGCAGCTCGGGGAAACCGAAAGGACCACGATGACCGCCAACGACGTCACCTTCGCCACCGTTGAGGCGGACCCATACAACTGGCCGTACAACGGATCGTTCTCCCCGGCCACCACCGCCGTGATCAACATCGACTGGCAGGTCGACTTCTGCGGCAAGGGCGGCTACGTCGACACCATGGGCTACGACCTGGAGCTCACCAGGGCGGGGCTCGCACCGACGGCTCGGCTGCTCGAGGCGCTGCGGCCACTCGGGTTCCTCATCGTGCACACTCGCGAGGGCCACCGCCCGGACCTGTCCGACTGCCCACCGAACAAGCTGTGGCGCTCGAAGCGGATCGGCGCMGGCATCGGCGACGAGGGCCCACAGGGCCGCATCCTGACCCGTGGCGAGCCCGGCTGGGAGATCGTCCCCGAGGTCGCGCCACTGCCCGGCGAGGTGGTCATCGACAAGCCCGGCAAGGGCTCGTTCTACGCCACCGACCTGAACCTGATCCTGGCGCGCGCGGGCATCACCCACATCATCCTGACCGGCATCACCACCGACGTCTGCGTGCACACCACGATGCGCGACGCCAACGACCGCGGCTACGAGTGCCTGCTGCTGTCCGACTGCACCGGCGCGACCGACTACGGCAACTACGAGGCCGCCCTCAACATGGTCAAGATGCAGGGCGGCGTCTTCGGCTCCGTCGCCACCTCGGCCGCGCTGCTGACCACCGTGGCCGCCCCGGTCGCCGGCTGACCGGCGATGGTCAGCACCCTGCCCGAACCCGAAGCCCTGGCACAGCCCGAAGCCCACGCCCCGGCCCCGGCGCCCCCGGCCGCACCGGCACTCCCGCCGGTGCCGCTCGACCTGCAGGCCGCCGTCCTGCGCGCCGCCTACCTCTCGGGGCGGCTGCGCGTGGCCGACGTCGTCGACGCGGTGCTCGCGGCGATCGCCGCCCGCGGCGACGACGGCGTCTGGATCCATGTCGCCGACCGCGCCGACCTGCTCGCCAGGGCGGCCGAGCTCGACGCGCTCGCGGCCGCGGCGGCGGCTCCCGGTGACGACCTCCCGCCGCTGTTCGGCCTGCCGTTCGGGGTCAAGGACAACATCGACGTCGCCGGGATGCCGACGACGGCCGCCTGCCCGGGCTTCGGCTACCGGGCCACCGTCGGCGCGCCCCTGGTCGACGCGCTGCTCGCCGCCGGCGCCCTCTGCGTCGGCAAGACCAACCTCGACCAGTTCGCCACCGGCCTGTCCGGGGTCCGCAGCCCCTACGGCATCCCGACCTCGCCGTTCGACCCGGCGATGATCGCCGGCGGGTCCAGCTCCGGGTCGGCGGTGGCGGTGGCGGCGGGCCTGGTCACGTTCGCCATCGGCACCGACACCGCCGGCTCCGGCCGGGTGCCGGCCGCGCTGACGAACACCGTCGGCATCAAGCCGTCGCGCGGGCTGGTCAGCTCCCGCGGCGTCGTGCCGGCCTGCCGGTCGCTGGACTGCCCTTCCGTGGCGGCGCTGTCGATCGCCGACGGCGCGCTCGTGCTGGACGTCATCAGCGGGTTCGACGAGCACGACCCCTGGTCGCGTCAGTTCCCCGCGCCGGCGCCCAGCCGGGTCCCCTGGACCGGCGAGGGAGGCGCGCCCAGTCGCGGGGGGCTGGGCGCGCCTCCCCTCCGGCTGGGGATCCCGGCCGCGGCGACGGTCGCCGCCGACTGCGACGACGCGGTCCAGGCGGTGTTCGGGCGCGCGCTCGACCTGCTCACCGCCACGGGCGCGGAGCTGGTCGAGATCGACCTCGCGCCGTTCTTCGAGGCCGGGACCATGCTCTACGAGGGCCCCTGGCTCGCCGAGCGCTACGCCGCCG
Source organism: Pseudofrankia asymbiotica (assembly GCF_001983105.1). GTDB lineage: Bacteria > Actinomycetota > Actinomycetes > Frankiales > Frankiaceae > Pseudofrankia > Pseudofrankia asymbiotica. The sequence goes on from NZ_MOMC01000056.1 coordinate 23,778, forward strand.
TCGGCGACTTCCTGGAGGAGCATCCGGAGGCCGTCCACCCGGTCGTCGCCGAGCTGCTCGCGCCCGGCGCCCGGATCAGCGGCGTGGACGTCTTCGCCGGTGTCGACCGGCTGCGGACGCTGCGCCGCCAGACCGAGGCGACGTGGCGGGCGGTCGACGCGCTGGTGCTGCCCACCGTGCCCCGGACGTTCTCCGTCGCGGACATGCTGGCCGACCCGATCCGGCGCAACGCCCGCCTCGGCCGGTACACGACGTTCGCGAACCTGCTCGACCTCGCCGCGGTCGCGGTCCCGGTCGGCTTCGGCGGCGGCCTGCCCTACGGGGTGAGCGTCATCGGCCCTGCCGGCGCGGACGCCCAGCTCGCCGCCGTCGGCGCCGCGCTGCACGCGAGCTCCGGCCTCGCGCCAGGGCTCGGCGCCTTCCCGCTCGCCACGGCATCCGGGACGGTGTCCGGGATGGCGACCACCGGCCCGCCCGCCTGACGAGGCCCGCCGAGCCCGGGCCGCGGCCGTGTGGCGGCCGCGGCCCGTCCCGCGCGGTGAGACGGGTGGGTACCCTCGGGGAGTACCTGGCGGGCTAGGGACGGGGCGTGGCGGCCATGTCGACGAAGCCGCGGGCAGACGCGGGCGAGGGGTCGGAGGGGTCCGACATGAGTGGCGGCGAGGACGGCGCCCACAGCCCGGTCGCCGAGGCGGCGCCGGCCGACGGCCAAGACGGCCAGCACGGCGAACATGGTCAGCACGGCCAACACGGCTACAGTGCGCACCGCGACGAGTACCTCGCGCGTCTGCGCCGGATCGAGGGCCAGGTCCGTGGGCTGCAGCGCATGGTCGACGAGGACAAGTACTGCATCGACATCCTGACGCAGGTCTCCGCCGCCACCCGCGCCCTGCAGTCCGTCGCGATCGGCCTGCTGGAGGACCATCTCGGCCACTGCGTCGCGGACGCCGTCGCCACCGGCGGCCCGGTCGCCGACGAGAAGCTGCGCGAGGCGAGCGCCGCCATCGCCCGCCTCGTCCGCTCCTGACCCTGCTATGGGGCAGCGGGCTACGGGCAGGGGGCCTCGTAGGCGCGGCCAGGGGCGGCGTGCAGCCATTCGGCCTGGGTGAGGCGAGTGCCGACGCGGGAACAGACCTGTTCCGCGGCGACCGCCGGGTCGAGCTCCCACACCCGCGCCGAGCCGGCGCCGGCGGCGGCCAGCGCCCAGCCGCGGCCGGACGAGCTGAGGGCCAGCGCACCCGGCGTCCCGTCCACACGCAGGGTCCCGCCGACCTTCGGGCGCGTCGGCGACGTCATGTCCCAGACGGCGATCTCACCGTCGGCACCGCCGGTGAGAAGCGTCCGCCCGTCCAGGCTGAAGACCAGTCCGGCGACGCCAGCGGGGCGGGCGCCGAACGAGGCCACCGGCCGTGGCCGCCGGCCGCCCGAGAGCTGGTAGAGCTGGACGCCGCCGCCCTCCGACGCCGTGGACGCGGCGGCGCCGGCGGAGCGCCGGTCGAGCGGGGTGGTGGCCACGGCGAGCAGGGAGTCATCCGGGCTGAACCGGACCTGGCTCGCCTTGGCCCAGACGTAGAACTCGGCATACGGGCGAGGACTGGCCGGCTCCGGGAGATCCCAGATCCGCAGAAAGCCGACGGCCCCGACCGCGAGGGTCCGGCCATCCGGCGCGAGCGCGACCGACAGCGCCGGGCCCGCGACCCTGACGGCGGCGAGCTGGCGGGGGTGGGCATGGTCGGCCACGTCCCAGAGGCGCGCGGCGCCATCCGCCTCGGCGGTGGCCAGCGTGCGGCCGTCGGCGGAGAAGGCGATGTCGTTGACCGCCGCCGCGGCGCCGCGCAGCACGGCCAGCTGGACGGGCCGGGCCGGGTTGGTGAGGTCCCACAGCCTGACCTGCCGGTCGGCCCCGCCGGTGGCCATCACCCGTCGGTTGTCGCCTCCCGCCGGCGCGGCGGTGACCGCCATGACCGCGCCCGTCTTCGCGAGGAGCGTGGCACCGCGGTGAACCGTGCTCGGGTCGCGCAGGTCCCAGACGCCCACACCGGTGTCGCTCGCCTGCAGGAGGGTGGCGCCGTCGGCGCTGAGCGCGACGTCATGCACGGCGCCGCCGGACTGCCCGGTCTCGCGCACCGCGGCGTCGACCAGCACCTTCGCGGCCTGCGGGGTCTCGGAGATCCGGTATGCCGCCACGGCGAGCTGGCCGGCGAAATCCGGGCGCGCGGGCAGTAGCTGGCTCGCCTCGGCCGCGAGCCGCCGCGACGTGGCCGCGTCCCGGGCCGCGTGCACCCGGCCAAGGACCCCGATCACGCCGACGACCACCACGGCGACCACGACGACGCCCGCCAGCGCGCTCGCCGGCGTCACCAGCTCCCGCAGTCGGCGGGCGGACGCCCGGAACCAGCGGCGGCCGGCCACCCGCCGCACTGGCTCGGTGTCCGGCGCTGGCGGCGAGACCGACTCGTCGTCGACGCCGTGGACGGCGGAGGGCAACGGGACGGAGGGCAACGGGACGACGGCGGACTCGCCGGAAGCGTCAGCTGTGTCCCCTGCCGGCGCTGTGTCCTCTGCCGGCGCCGTGTCGGCCTTTGGGAGCGACGCGGCTGGCGTGGATGGGCCGGCCTCCTCGTCGGGGGCTGGTGGGCCGTCTCCGTCGGGCGCCTCGCCGTCCGGCGCCGCCGGGGCGTCCGGAACCGTTTCAGAGGCCTCCGGAACGTCGACCGGGCCCAGGACCTTGGCCGTCGCCACGATCGCCGTGACGTCGCTCTCAGCCGTCGCGACGGGCTCGGCTGACGCCTCGGGCGAGGCTGGCTCTGCCGTCGCTGGCTCTGCCGTCGGCGGCTCTGCCGTCGCGGGCTCTGCCGTCGGCGGCTCTGCCGTCGCGGATGTGGCATCTGCCGGCGTCGGCTCGTCCGGCGCGGCTGGCTCGTCGACCGCGGTCGGCTCGTCTACCGCCGTCGGCACGTCGACCGCCGTCGGCACGTCGACCGCGGCCGGCACGTCTACCGCCGTCGGCACGTCGACCGCCGTCGGCACGTCCACCGCCGTCGGCTCGTCCATCGGCCTGGGGTCGTCGTGTCCGGGGCGGCGCGCGAGGTCCTCGAAGAGGTCCTCCAGGCCGGCGGCCACCGCGCGCTGGCCGGCCTTGGAACGGGCCGGAGGGGCCGGGGGCGCGGGGGCGGGCGCGGCGGTCGGTGTGGGCAGGTTGGCCAGCTCGAGCAGGTGGTCGGCCAGGTCGCGCGCGTTGATCCGGCGGGCCGGATCCTTGCGCATCCCGTCAGCCAGCAGCGCCGCGAGCGGCGCCGGCACGCCCGTGAGGTCGGGCTGGGCGTAGACGACCCGCTGCAACAGCGCGCGCGGCGAGCCCACACCGAACGGCGGCCGGCCGGTGGCCGCGTAGATGATCATCGCGGCGCAGGCGAACACGTCGGCGGCGGCGGTGAGTGGATGGCCCAGCGCCAGCTCCGGTGCCATGAACGCGGGCGCGCCGAAGGTCGCCACCGCCGGGCCTCGGCGGGTGCCCTCGCCGAGGCGGCCGGCGGCCCGGGCGACGCCGAAGTCGATGAACCTGGGGCCGCCGTCGGCGAGCGCGACCCGCGCCGGCTTGAGGTCGCCAAGCACCAGGTCCTCGTGATGCAGCTCCGCGAGCCCGGTGGCCATCGCCGCGCCCAGCCGCCCGACCGCGGCCGCGGACAACGGACCACCGGAGTCGACCATCGCGCCGAGAGTCGGAGCGTCGAGGAACTCCGTCACGACGTACGGCGTCGGCCCGTCCACGTCGACGTCCAGGACCTCGGCCAGGCAGGCCGGCGCCGTGTCCCGCGCGCGCAGCGCCTCGGCGCGCAGCTGTCCCAGGAAGGCCCGGTCGAAGGCCAGGTCGGATGCGATGATCTTCACGGCCACGCGGCCGCCGTCGCCCGCGCGGCAGAGGTGCACCACCCCGGTGCTGCTGGTCACCAGGACCCGCTCGACGAGGTACGGGCCGATCCGCGCTGGATGTCCCGCGCGGCCGCCGCGGCCCTCGCGCGCGGATGTCGGGCGCTCACCGGCCACGGCCACGCACCGACCTCCAGGAAAAGCCGACCAGCCACCGGACGACGCGGTCTCTCCGAACGACATCCAGCCGCCTGGTCACCCCAGCGGATACCGCTGGCCCGCCGGCGACCCCGACGACCCGGCCATCCATCAAAGCCTGACGCGGAGGTGTCATCGAGTTTGCCGTTCGGTACGTCTGTCCAGGTCGGATGCTATCCGCGTCCCACGACGGCCCGATGACGAGCCAGAATGCCCGGACCGCGCGGATGTGGACACAGGCGCGTTTCGTCCACGTTCTCCGACCGCGGCACGCCGCCGCCCCGACCATCGACAACAAAAGGCCGGCCGCCAACGACCGCCGATCGCCCAGGCGACATCAGCCGGCGGGCGTTGACCGGGCGAACGGCCGCAGTCGTGCCACCAGCCCGCGCACCTCCGCGCCCGCCGCCGCGATGATCTCTTCGGGCGAGGCGTCGCGCGCGCCTTCCAGCAGCACATCGAGCGCGGTCAACCGCTCCGCGACCTCGGTCATCAGATCGAAGTCGCGAACCCGCTGATGGGCCAGCTCGCTGAGCCGCTCGTTCTTCTCGAACAGCTCGACAAAGACGCTGACCTTGGCCCGCAACAGCCACGGGTCGAAAGGCTTGGCGATGTAGTCGACGGCGCCGACGGCGTATCCCCGGAAAGCGTGATGCGGCTCACGGTCAATGGCGGTCAGGAAGATGATCGGTGTGTCCCTGGTCCGCCCGCGCTGCTTGATCCGGTGGGCGGTCTCGAACCCGTCCATGCCGGGCATCTGCACGTCCAGCAGGATCACCGCGAAGTCATCGACGAGCAGCCGCTTGAGCGCCTCCTCGCCAGAGGATGCGGTGACGAGCTCCTGGTCCAGAGAGGCGAGGATCGCCTCCAGCGCCATGAGGTTGTCGGGCCGGTCGTCGACCAACAGGATCTTGCTCCGTGGCCGTTCCGCGCTCGGCCCGTCTCCTGGGTCGACAGGACCGCCGGTCCGCTCGGTCACCCGCCTTCCTCCTCCTGTCGTCATGCGCCTCGGTCGCGCCGGTCCCGCGGGTCATGGGGCACCAGGCTCGTCCTCGATACGTGTTTCGGCATACCAACCATCGCTGATAGCCCCCAAGCGGTCACCACCGCCCCCCGAACAATCGCCTGTGAGCCACCCCGCCTACCTCGGCCGGAACCGCGTAGGGAGGGCCACCCAGCGCCCGCTAGAGATGAGAGCGCATGACGGAGAGGAGGTGGTCGAGGTCGACCGGCTTCGTGATGTAGTCGCTCGCGCCGGCCGAGATGCTCTTCTCACGGTCACCTGGCATCGCCTTCGCGGTCAGCACCAGGATAGGCAGGTCGACGAACGCCGGCATCGCCCGGATCAYGGCGGTCGCCTCGTTGCCGTCCATGCCGGGCAGCATCACGTCCATCAGCACCAGCCTGACGGCCTCGTTGCTCTCCTGCTGCAGCAGCTTGATTGCGTCACGCCCGTTGTCCGCGTACCGCACCCGCATGCCGAACATCTCCAGCGCGCTCGTCAGCGCGAAGACGTTACGAACGTCATCGTCGACGACCAGCACCGTGGTGCCCTGCAGCGGGTCGGACTCGTCCGGGTCGACCTCGCGGCGCGGCCGCGAGGTCTCGGTGAGGAACGGCGTCCCGCCCGGCTCCGGTGTGCCCAGCTCCCCGCGCCGGGTGGCGACGCCCGCGCCCGCGCCGCCGCCCACGCCGGCCGCCGGCTCGCCGGCCGCCGGCTCGCCGGCCGGGAGCCACCGCATGGCCGGTAGGGCGGTCGCGTCCGGCTCGCCGGTGGGAAGCGCCGGCTGGGAGGGCGCGAGACGCGTCGCGGAGGCGTCGGGGGCCCAGGCGCCGACGGGGCTGACGGGGCTGACGGGGCCGACGGGGCCGACGGCCGGATAGCCGGGACCCTGCTGGCCGGACGGGGTGAACGCGCCGTGGCCGTCGAGGCCGGGCTGGCCCCCGCCCTGCGCGCCCTCGTCCCCGATGATGATCAGGACGTCGTCCGGCTCGCCGGGCGTGAGCCCGTAGGGCACGTGATCCGTGGGCATCACCGACGGGACGTAGAGCGTGAAGGTGCTGCCCTGCCCGAACGCGCTGGACACCGCGATCGAGCCGCCGAGCAGCCGCGCGATCTCCTTGCTGATCGACAGGCCGAGCCCCGTGCCGCCGTAACGCCGCGACGTCGTCCCGTCCGCCTGCTGGAACGCCTCGAAGATCATGCGGAGCTTGTCGCCGGCGATCCCGATGCCGGTGTCGGACACGGCGAACGACAGGACGGTCGGCGCCGAGCGCAGGCTCGGCACGATGAACGGCCCGTCGGAGGACGCGACCGTGACGTCGAGGCGGACCACGCCGGCGTCGGTGAACTTCACCGCGTTCGACAGCAGGTTGCGCAGCACCTGCTGGATGCGCTGCTCGTCGGTGACGAACTCGGCCGGCACGTCCGGGGCGACCGTCACCGCGAAGGTGAGCCCCTTCTGCTCGGCCAGCGGCCTGACCGCCTGCCCGATGCCGTCGCACAGCGCGTCCGTGCGCACGGTCGCCGCCTCGACGTCCATCTTCCCGGCCTCGACCTTCGACAGGTCGAGGATGTCGTTGATCAGCATGAGCAGCTCGGAGCCGGAGGAGTGAATCGTCTTGGCGAACTCGATCTGCTGGAACGTGAGGTTGTCGTCCTGGTTGTCGGCCAGCAGCTTCGCCAGGATGAGCAGGCTGTTCAGCGGGGTGCGCAGCTCGTGGCTCATGTTGGCGAGGAACTCGGTCTTGTACTGCGACGACAGCGCGAGCTGCTCGGCCTTCTCCTCCAGGCCGATCCTGGCGAGCTCGATCTCGCGGTTCTTCACCTCGAGGAGCTGCGCCTTCTCCTCCAGCTCGGCGTTCGTGCGCTGCAGCTCGACGGACTGGGAACGCAGCTCCTGCGTGAGCCGCTGGGACTGCGCCAGCAGCTCCTCGGTCCTGGCGTTCGCCATGATCGTGTTGAGCACGACGCCGATCGTGTCGACGAGCTGCTCGACCAGGTTCAGGTGCAGCTCCGAGAACGGCGTGAAGCTGGCCAGCTCGATCACGCCGAGCACCTGGTTCTCGAACAGCACCGGCACCACTACCAGGTCGCACGGCGGCGCGCTGCCCAGGCCGCTGCGGATGGTCAGGTAGCCGGCCGGCACCTTCTCCACCCTGATCCGGTTCTTCTCCACGGCGGCCTGGCCGATCAGGCCCTCGCCGAACAGGAACGTGCCGTCCGAGCGGCGCCGCGGCACCGAGCCGTAGCCGGCGACGTAGCGCAGCTTGTCGCCCTCGATGAAGTCGAGCAGGTAGACGGTGCCCTGCTGGGCGTTCACCGCCGGCGTCATCTCGGATATGATCATCTGACAGACGGCGTACAGGTCGCGCTGGCCCTGCATCTTGCTGCCGATCCTGGCCAGGTTCGACTTCAGCCAGTCCTGCTGCGCGTTCACCTCGGTCGTCTCGCGCAGCCGGGTGATCATCTGGTTGATGTTGTCCTTGAGCTCCRCCACCTCACCCTCGGCCTCGACCGAGATGGTCCTGGTCAGGTCGCCGAGGGTCACCGCCGTCGACACGTCACCGATCGCGCGCAGCTGGATCGTGAGCGTCGAGGCGAGCTGGTTGACGCTGTCGGTCAGGTCGCGCCACACGCCGGCGACGCCCGCGACCGTCGCCTGCCCGCCGAGCTCGCCCTCGACGCCGACCTCGCGGGCCACCCGGGTGACCTCGGCCGCGAACGAGGACAGCTGGTCAACCATGATGTTGACGGTGTCCTTGAGCTCGGCGATCTCGCCCTGCGCGTTGACGGTGATCTTCTGGGACAGGTCGCCCTTGGCGACCGCCGTCGTGACCAGGGCGATGCCGCGGACCTGGGTGGTCAGGTTGGCCGCCATGACGTTGACCGAGTCGGTCAGGTCCCGCCACACCCCGGAGACCCCGCGCACGTGCGCCTGCTCGCCCAGGTTGCCCTCGGTGCCGACCTCCTTGGCGACCCGGGTGACCTCGTCGGCGAACGCCGAGAGCTGGTCGACCATCGTGTTCAGGGTTTCCTTGAGGTCCGCGATCTCACCCTGAGCGGTGACGGTGATCTTCTGCGAGAGGTCGCCGTTGGCGACGGCCTTCGCCACCAACGCGATGTTGCGGACCTGGGCGGTCAGGTTGCCCGCCATCGAGTTCACCGACTCGGTCAGGTCCCGCCACACCCCGGAGACCCCGCGCACGTGCGCCTGGCCGGCCAGGTTGCCCTCGGTGCCCACCTCCCAGGCGACCCTGGTCACCTCATCGGCGAACGACGACAGCTGGTCGACCATCGTGTTGAGCGTGTGCGCGAGCGCGGCCACCTCGCCGCGGGCGTCGACCTGGATCTGGCGGGTCAGGTCGCCGCGCTGGACCGCCGCCGCCATCTCGGCGATGCCGCGGACCTGGGTGGTCAGGTTGGCCGCCATGACGTTGACCGAGTCGGTCAGGTCGCGCCAGACACCGGAGACACCCTTGACCGTCGCCTGGCCGCCGAGCTTGCCCTCGGTGCCGACCTCCTTGGCGACCCGGGTGACCTCGTCGGCGAAGGCGGAGAGCTGGTCGACCATCGTGTTGACGGTGTGCTTGAGCTCGGCGATCTCGCCCTGCGCGTCAACGGTGATCTTCTGAGACAGGTCGCCGTTCGCCACCGCGGTGGTGACGTGGGCGATGCCGCGGACCTGGGCGGTCAGGTTGCCCGCCATCGAGTTCACCGACTCGGTCAGGTCCCGCCACACGCCGGAGACGCCCTTGACCTGCGCCTGGCCGGCCAGCTTGCCCTCGGTGCCCACCTCGCGGGCGACCCGGGTCACCTCATCGGCGAACGAGGACAGCTGGTCGACCATAGTGTTCACGGTCGTGCCGATGTGCAGGAACTCACCCCGTACCGGCTGGCCCGCGATCTCCAGCGGCATGTGCTGGGAGAGGTCGCCCTCGGCCACCGCCGCGATGACCCGGCCGACCTCGTGCGTCGGGCGGGCGAGGTCGTCGATCAGCGAGTTCACCGACCGGGTGAGGCTGCGCCAGCCGTCCCGGCCGCCGAGGTCATCCATGCGCTGCGTCAGCCGGCCCTCGCGGCGGATGACATTGCTCACCCGCTCCAGCTCGCGGGCATGCCTCTCCTGGGTGGCGGCCAGCTCGTCGAACCGGCGGGCGACCTCGCCGGACAGCCCGTCCCGGACGCCGAGACGGACGCTGAAGTCGCCGTCACAGAGTCCGGACAGGCCGGCGAGCAGATCCGCCAGCAGGTCGTCCACGGCGGCCGAGGCGAGGTCGTGGCCCCCTCCTAGCCCGTCGGGCGGAGCACCCTCCAGGACGGCGGTCGCCGTCCCATGACCGCCGCCGTTCTGGCTCGACGCTCCAGCACCCTCCGTGGCCCCCCCGTGGTCCGCCGATGCCGATCGGGCCTTCGTGCTAGCCGACGAACCGGGCAGGGCACCATCATCTTGGCGCGCGTCCGGCGCTTCGTGGTCACGATCGAGGCTCATCTGTCTCCTCGGGGTCTACGGCAGCACACCGGTCGTTGCTATTCGTCCCTCGGCAGGTCACACCCGGCGCCAGTATCCGCCTCACCGCGGACATCACAGGAGAGACTGACCGACATGAGCGCCGTAGGGCTGGATGGAYGGCTACCTCACCACACCATCACACTGCCACCCGCTGCGGAGTCACCGCGCTCCGCCCGCAGATTCCTGCTGTCCACTCTGCGCGGAACGATCGACGAGGACACCCTCGACTCGGCGTTGTTGCTGGTCACGGAACTTGTCACCAACGTGGTGGTCCATGCGGGCACGCCGGCGACGGTCGACGTCACGGCCATCTCGCCTGGGGAGCTGACGGTCCGGGTGCACGATCTGCATCCGGTACTCATCGGCTCCTCCCGGCGTGGCGCCGGCGACGGGCAGCCCGGCGGCCAGGAAGGCGGCTTCGGCGAGTCCGGCCTGGGCGGCCTGCGCGAGGACGGCCGAGGTCTCGCCCTCGTCGACGCGCTGGCCAGCAGCTGGGGCACGGAGCACGGCGCCGGGGGCAAGACCGTCTGGTTCCGTCTCATCGCCACCACCCAGGCGGAATCATCGCCCGGCGAGCCGGTCGCCACCCCTTCCGAGCCGGCAGATGATGTGATTTCCCTCACATCCACGCCCGCGGCACGGTCGTCGTCCATTCCCGGCACCGTGCCACCGGCGCAGGAACGGCCCCTCGACGGCCCGCTGGCCGGACCGACGCAGCCGACCGCGATACCCGTCGACCCGCCGCCCGCCGACGGCTTTCTCCCCCGGCACGGCAGCGACAACGGCGCCTGGCTGGCGGCCGCCGCGCACGAGGCGGTGCCGTCGGCCGCCCCCGGAGCGGCGCTGGAGCCCTACCCGCGGTCCCCTCGGATCATCTCCCGGTCGACCGCGCGTGCCCTCACGGCCGAGGGCGAGGTCGCCGAGCTGCTCGCCCAGCTCGTCGACGCCCAGCCCGTGACCGGCGGGCTGGTCCACCGGCCGTCGCCGGACGACCCGGAGCCGGAGATCGTCGCCGCCCTCGGCAACACCGGCGAGCCGACCGACGCGCTGTCGTTCCCGCTCGACCCGACCCAGGACAGCCTCGGCGAGGTGCTGCTCTGGCCCGACCCCGCCCATCCGGGCCACGACGGCCAGCCCGCGGCCGTCGACGCCGAGCGGGTCCGGCTCGTCGCGCGCTGGATGGCGCTCGCCCTGGGCGGCGGCGACATGCGCCAGGCCGAGGAACGCCGGATCGGGATGCTGTCGTTCCTCGCCGAGGCCTCCGACCTGCTCGCCGGCAGCCTCGAGCTGGAGCACACGCTGTCCATGCTGGCGCACCTGCCGGTGCCGCGAATCGGCCGGTGGTGCGCCGTCTACCTGCGCCGCGACGACGGAAACCCGATCCTCGCGGCGGTCGCGCACGCGGAGGAGGCCGCGGAGCCCGAGCTCGCCGCGGCGGCCACCGACCCCGCCGGCCCCCTGCTGGCGGCCGTGCGCGGTGCCGGCACGACACCGGTGCGCCAGGTGACCACCCCGGACGGCCCGGTCCTCGTGGCCGTGCTGCGCGCCCGGCGCCGGGTGCTCGGCGTGGTCGCCATCGGGCGGGACCCCGGTGGCACGTTCGCGGCCGACGAGGCGGACCTGCTGGCCGACCTCGCCCGCCGGGCCGCGTTCGCGGTGGACAACGCCAAGCTCTACAGCCGGCAGGTGGAGCTCGCCGACGGCCTGCAGGCGGGGCTGCGCCCGCCCGTGCTGCCCGAGATCCCCGGGCTCGACCTCGGCGCGGCCTACGGCGCCGCCCGATCCGCCGGGCTGGACGTCGGTGGCGACTTCTTCGACCTGATGCCCGGGCCTGACGGCTGGACGGTCGCGATCGGCGACGTCTGCGGCAAGGGCGCCGAGGCGGCCACCGTCACCGGCGTCGCACGGGCCGTCCTGCGACTGCTCACCGGCCAGGCCACCCCGGTGGGAAAGATCCTCATCGACCTGAACAGGACGCTGCGCGACACCGCGACGGCCTATCCGCACGGCCAGCCGAGGTTCTGCACCATGGCGACGGCGAGCCTCGCCGAGCCGTCGGAGAAGGGTCTCCAGCTCACGCTGCACCTGGCCGGCCACCCGCAGCCGGTGCTGCTGGCCGGGGACGGCGGCGCGGCCTATGTGGGCGTGCCCGGGACGCTGCTGGGCGTGCTCGACGACGACGAGGTCGCGTTCCCGTCCACGGAGGTGGAGCTGCACCCCGGTGACGCCCTGGTGCTCTACACGGATGGGGTGGTGGAGGCCCGGGCGGGCCGGGAGCTGCTCGGCGAGCAGCGGCTCCTGGAGGCGGTCGGCGGCTGTGCGGGAATGTCCGCGCAGGGCGTCGCCGACCGGGTACGTGCCGCGGCCGACCGGTTCGCCGGCGGCAACCTGCGCGACGACATCGCCATCGTCGTCCTCCGTGTGCYCAGCCAGCCGTGATGGCGCCAGCAGTCATGTCCGTCGTTCGCCGGCCGGTCCTCCGGATGGTGGCTCCGCGCGCGACCTGGAGTGACATCACTCAGAGTGATACCGCTATCTCGCCACGGGTCAGCGCGGTTTCGGGAGATGGACGGCGTATCCAGGCCCATTCGGCGCCACATGTATCCCGTCTGCCCCGGTTTGCCGTTCAGTCTCGGGAACGAATGGCGACTCTCCGTGGTCAAAAACAACAGGTGGTTGCGACAACGGGTAGTGGGGTAGGAGGCTGGCGGCAGCTCCCCGGCAATGACCGAACGTCATTTCGGGGTGAGYCGACCCGGAGCGTGACCAGGGCTCGCCGGCACCAGACCGGTACTCCCGCGTTCCCGGGCCACCGGACGCACGGGCGGATCGGCCGCGCGGGCTCCGGACGGCGAGGCGACCGGAAAAATCGGTGTCTAAACGAGGCTTCCGGACCGCTCCGGCTGGGTAGTAGGTGTTGGATGTCCTCGTTCCGATTTGGTGGTCGATGAGCGCGATGCAGGGGTCCCCTTCGATGCCGCTCGCGGAACCGAAGGGGGAGACGGTGCCGGTGAACGTGGTGCGCCGGGCGTCGTCGGCCACCCCACCCGCCACTCACATCCTCGCCGAGCTGCCCTACCTGCCTTCGGCCGTGCCGCACGCCCGCCACGTGCTGCGTGAGTCACTGCGCGGCGCCGGCCTGGACGAGGACGCCACCTCGGTCGCGGAGCTTCTCGTCAGCGAGCTGGTGACCAATGCGGTGAAGTACGGCCAGCCGCCGGTATGGCTGCTGGTGGAGCTGCGCCCAGGGCTGGTCCACGCCTCGGTCTCCGACACCTCCACCGCGCTTCCCGAACGTCGCGCCGTCGACGACGACTCCGAGGGCGGCCGTGGCCTGCTCGTCCTCGACGCGCTCGCCGGCAGCTGGGGAGCTGTCACCGTCGACTCCGGCAAGTACCTCTGGTTCGACCTCGCCGTCACCCCCGCCCACACCCCGGACGGCCACACCCCGGATGGCTGTACGCCGGACGGTCACGCGCCTGACGACCACGCCGCCGCCCCACGCCCGGCCCCGGCCGCCTGACCCGGCCGGTCGTCGCGCCTCGACCTCACTCGCGCGGTGGCCGGGTCAGGGGGCGATGGCCGGGTCAGGAAACGGTGGCCGGGTCAGGAAACGGTGGCGGACGTCGTTGACGAAGTCCGGCCGTCTGGTTCGCCGCCCGGGTGCGGGATGGCGATCGCGGCCGAGGCTGCCGGAGCGACGGGCGGACTGGCCTCGCTGAGGCCGACGCGGGCATGGAGCCAGCGCAGCGGCGCCGGAGCCCACCAGTTGGCGTTGCCGGCGACCCGCATGAAGGCCGGGACGAGGACGCCGCGGACCAGGCTCGCGTCGATCAGGATCGCCAGCGCCGTCCCCAGGCCGAACATCTGCATGAACCGCACCGACCCGGTCGCGAACGCGGCGAAGGTGACGGCGAGCAGCACCGCGGCGGTCGTGACGATCCGGCCGGTGCGGGCGAGGCCGGTGGCGACGGCCTCCGTGTTGGGGACGCCGGCATCGTGCTGCTCCTTGATACGGGAGAGCAGGAAGACCTCGTAGTCCATCGACAGGCCAAACGCGATGCAGAACAGCAGCACCGGCATCGACGTGTCCAACGGGCCCGGTGTGAAGCCGAACAGGCCGGCGAGGTGCCCATCCTGGAAGATCCAGACCGAGACGCCCAGGACGGCGCCGAGCACCAGCCCGTTGAGCACGATGGCCTTGAGCGGGAGAACCAGGCTTCCGGTGAACAGGAACAGGAGCACGAACGTCGCGAGCGCGATCAGACCGATGGCGAGCGGGAGCTTCGCGCTGATCGCGTGCTTGCCGTCGGTGAGGTAGGCCGACTGGCCACCGACGAGGACCTCGGTGCCCGCCGGCACCGGCAGCGCGCGGGCCTCACGGACAAGATCCTGGCCGGCGGTGGACATCGGATCGATCGACGGGATGACCCTGAGGTAGGTCCCGGCGTCCGCGGTGAAGCGGGCGGAGGCGGGGCCGGGTGGCTCGGTCCGCGCGCCGCCGCGGAACTCGCCCGCGGCGCTGTCGACCCGGCCGACGCCCGGCAGCCTGGACAGCTCGGTGGCGTAGCCGGCGAGAGCGCCGGTCGTGGTGGGGCCGTTGACGACGACGTCGAGCGCGCCGCTGACGTTGGAGCCGAAGTCGTCCCGGAGGACGTCGCCGACGACTCGGCTCGGAGTGCCGCCGCTCAGCACCCGGTCGTCCGGCGTGCCGAAGCTGACGTGCAGGAGCGGAGCGGCGAGCAGCAGGAGCAGCGCGACCACCGGCAGGCCGGTGAGCAGCGGCCGGCGCATCACCTGGGTCGCGACGGCGCGCCAGAACGGCGACTCGGTGGCCTCCCGCGGCGTGGCGCCGGCCGCCGCGGGCGCCGCGCTCTCCCGGGCGACGCGGCGACGCCGGATCAGGCCGGCCAGGCCACCCACGCGCAGCGCGTTGACCCGCTCGCCGAGCAGCAACAGGACGGCCGGCAGCACCACCACGGCGGTGAGCATCGTGACCAGGGTGACGGCGATGCCGGCGTACGCCATCGACTTCAGGAAGAACGGTGGGAAGACGAGCATCACGGCGAGCGCGACGATGACGGTGGCGCCGCTGAACAGGATGGTGCGCCCGGCGGTGCGCACGGTCGCGACCGTGGCGGCGCGTTTGTCCTTGCCGGTGGCGAGCTCCTCTCGGAAGCGGCTCACGGTGAGCAGCGCGTAGTCGATGCCGAGGCCGAGCCCCAGCGACGTCGCCAGGTTGACCGCGAAGATCGAGACGTCGGTCGCCTCGGCGATCACGGACAGCGCGGCGAACCCACCGAGGATCCCGATCAGGCCGACGCCCAGCGGGAGCAGCGCGGCGACCACACCGGCGAACGCGATGACCAGCAGGACGAGCGTGATCGGGATGGCGAACGACTCGGCGGTGGCGAGGTCTGTGCTCACGCTGTCGCCGATGTCCCTGTTCACGCCCGCCTGCCCGCCCGGTCGCACCGTGACCGGACCGGACGCGTCGGCCGCGTCCTCGTACTTCGTGACGAGGTCATCCGCGTGGTCGTCGTCCACCGTCGCGACGACCAGCGCCTCGCGGGAGTCATCCGAGCGCAGCGACGGACCGGCGCCCGTCCAGTAGGAGGTGGCGCCGCGCACGCCCGGCTCCTGGCCGAGCTCCGCGGTCAGCGACCGGCCGGCCGCGGCGACGGCCGGGTCGTCGACGGTGCCGGATCGCGCGGTGACCAGCAGGACCAGGTTGGGCGCGCCGCCGAACTGGGTGTCGACGATGTCGGCGGCGCGGGACGAGTCGGACCTCGGGTCGTCGAAGCCGCCCGTCAGCAGCTTGCCGAAGGCACCGACGCCGAGCACGCCCGCCCCGACGACGAAGATCAATGTGACGATCAGGACCAGGCGGGGCCGGCCGGTTATTGTCCCGGCGAGACGTGTGAACACCGTTGCCTCCTGAGAGCTACAGTCTCAAGAGAGAACACTGTTCTCTAAAGAGAATGCTGTCAAGAGCGACTGCCGCGCTCCGCCCCCCGGACCCCGAGGGCCGCTGGCACTGACCGGCATGTGACTCGCCGGCCAGGCACGACCGGTCGCGGCATCGGATCTCGGCTGGAAAGATGGCTCGGATGACCCCACTGGYACCACGTCGCGAGCGGCTGCGCGCGGCGACGATCGCGGAGATCAAGCAGGCCGCCCGCGATCAGGTCGCGCGGGGCGGGGTCGCGGCGATCTCACTGCGCGGGGTGGCCAGGGCGATGGGAATGACCCCGTCCGCGCTGTACCGGTACTTCGACAGTCACGACGTGCTGATCACCGAACTGCGCGCGGACGCGTTCGGCTCGCTCGCGGACACGCTCGAGGCGTCCTTCGAGGCGGGCGTCGGCGAACCGGACCAGGCCAGGCGCTGGCTGCTGCTTGCCAGGGCGTACCGCCGCTGGGCGCACGACAACGAGCCGGAGTACGCGCTGCTGTTCGGGCCGAGCACGCTGGAGCTGGACAAGTCCGGGCGCTGCGGCGACGAGATGCACCGCGGCACCGCGGTGCTGTTCCGATGCATGATCGAACAGATGGCCAGCGGCGCCGTCGACCCTTCTCACCTCGACGGGCAGCTCGAGCCGGATCTGCGGTCACGGCTGATCGACTGGGGAGTCGAGGAGGACGCCCCGATCTCGCCGGCGGGCCTGGCGGGCTGCCTGATCGTCTGGACGCAGCTGCACGGGTTCTTGTCGCTGGAGCTGTTCGGTCACCTGCCGCCGACGCTCGGCCGCTTCGACGACCTGTTCGACCAGCAGATGCTGGACGTCATCGTCCGCATCGGCTATCAGCACCCGATCGACATCGCGACCACCGCCGCCCCCTCGCCAGCGGACTGGCTCGCCGGGAGCCCGGCACCCGCCGGCGTGCCCAGCACCCATCCCGCTCGGTAACCCGATCGCGGGAGGGGCGAGGGCGGAAGGGGCCGTCAGGGGCCCGGCGGGCCGGGCCGTCAGGCGGAAGTACGCATCTTGTGGCCGAGCGCGTCCAGCGCCGCGTGCCGTGCGGCCATGATCTCGGGCATCCGCGCCTGGTAGGCGGGCGAACTCGCCAGCGGCGGGTAGAAACCGAGGCGCGGGACGAAGTCGACCTGGTCGTAGCCCGGTGGCCGGTGCAGCGGGTACTTCCGGCCCGGGAACAGCAGGTCGTAGTCGTCCGCGATCTCGCAGACCGTCACCCGCGGATCGACCTGGCGGCGTTGGAAATACGCCTCCAGCACGTCGACAGTGAAACTGATCTCATGGAACTGCTTGACCAGGTCGTGATAGTGCTGGCCGACCTGGTATTTGATCGGCAGTTCCACCTGGGCGCATTCCTCAGGGGCCAGCAGGTCCATGGCCAGGACCTTCACCGACGTCTCGACGCCGTAGCCCCGGGAGAACGCCAGCGCGGCAAAGACATCCGCGTCGAGGACGAACTCGCCGATCAGGGGCTGGTACGTCCGGGTGATCGCCGGGACGTAGCCCGAGAGCTGCTTCGAGTAGAGCGACCGCAACATCTCCGTGGTACGCCCACCCGGCTGGCCGCTGCCGGTGAGCCGGGGTGAGCTGCCGTTGACGAACATCAGGCCCTCGTCGGCGGTGACCGCCGCCGCCAGCCGGCCGACCGTGGTCGTGTCGTAGTTCTCCAGATCGGAGTCATGGAAGATCAGGCGACTGCCGAAGGCCAGGTATGCCAGGCTGCGCATGGCTCCGGCCTTGCCGCCCAGCGCCGGGGCCTCCGACCCCGCGTGCGCCGCGAGCACGTTCTCGCCGCGCACGGCCCAACTGGCGCCAGCCTCCTCGGCGATCTCCACCAGGCCGTGCTCGTCGCCGTCCGAGGTCGGATCGACGATCACACCTATCTCGTCGAGGACATGCCGGTCCCGCATCCATCGATCCCGGAGCTGCGCGATCATGTTTCCCAGAGTTTTCGCGGACTCCGGCCCTCTGGCCGGAATCAGCAGGCTCAGCGTGATTCCCCGCGTGAGCCTGTCTTCCTCGATCGCGTCGAGGTCGAGGGTGGTGGGATCGAGCGTTTGCACGGACGCCCCTCTCGGGTGACCTTGTCTGGTGTGGACATCCCCTCCACCCGGCCATGGGTTTTGTCACGCCCGTCGCCTGGGACGTCGTCGGTTCGGGGTACGGCCACCGCGTGCGAGTCGCGCCGAACCCGCACCACCCCGCCCCGGCTCGCGCGTCGCGACAGYGAGGGAGCTCGCCCGGGCATCCGCGCCCGGCCCGGCTCCGCCCGTCGGCCGGAAACTTCCTCTCTATCCGTACGGTCGCTCTCCCGGGGCCGCGCGGCGGCGGCACCGGCACCGAACAGCAACCCGCCAATCTGCCTGACAACTGGTCCGTCAGGTCCATCCTCGCCGCGGCGAGGGCAGACCGGCGGCGGCCCGCACGGGGCGGGCGATATCGGAAAGGTCCTCCTGGCCAAAGTATCCGCTTCAGACCATTCCTCCCACCCGGGCGCGGGGCGGGGCGTTAGCTCCCTCACACCGGAACCCCGGGTGGCGGTGATGGTCGGTGGCGACATCGTCACCCTGACGCCTCTCGGGCCCCATGACAATGAACAGGGCGTACCCGAGTTTTCAGCGTCCGGTAGGGACTACCCGCAGTCAGTCGGTTCGACGCGCGTGACGCCGGCTCGACACTTACTTGCCACCTGACGTCTTCCCGACACTTGGCGTCACCCAAACTGTCTCCCATGCCCGACGGTGGCGCCATGGATTCGGGCGCGGCCACGCGCCATAGGTCTTTGAACCACCGTGCCCGGCACATAGAGCCAAAAATTGCCCTATGGCATCAATACGAGCCAAACGCTCGCAACCGGGTGTGGGCGCGAATGCGTTCGCACTCGGCGCAGTCGGCGACGGCGACCCGGTCGCGGCCGGCGGCCTTCGCGGCGTAGAGGGCCCGGTCCGCGCGGTCGACCAGCTCCGCCGGGCTCGCCGGCGCCGTGGCGACCGCGGCCGCGCYGACCGACACGGTCACCGTCAGCTGGACTCCGTCCGCGACGATCACCGGTGTCGCCGCGACCGTCGCACGCAGCAGCTCGCCGAGGGCGCGCAGGTCGTCCTGGCCGACTCCGGTGGCTAGCAGCGCGAACTCCTCGCCGCCGTAGCGAGCCACGACGTCCCGGGACTGGGCCACGGCCCGCAGCCGGAGCGCCACCTCGGCCAGCGCGCGGTCCCCGGCGGGGTGGCCGTATCGATCGTTGATCGACTTGAAGTGATCGATGTCGACCAGGAACAGCGCGAGCGCCCAGCCAGGTGATGCGGCCCTAGCCGTCGCCAGCGCCAGCCGGGTCTCCAGGAAACGCCGGGTACACAGGCCGGTCAGCACGTCGGTGTTGGCCAGCCGGCGCTGTTGGACCTCGGCGTACCGCATCCGGATCATGATCAGCCCGGTCGCCACGGCCATGGCCAGCGCGCTGACCAGCTCGGTGTACGCGTCAGCCCGCCCGCGCCGCAGGACCAGGGTGAGGGGCCCGACCAGGCCGGCGAGATAGAGCACCCAGAGCCGGAGGCGGCCGAGCCCCGGGGCATGGTGCGCCGGCTCGGCGATACCGGCCATCGTGGGGTGCAGGGCGGCGGCGCCGAGAGCCAGACTTCCGGCGAGCCAGACCCCGTCCAGCCCGCCGCCCACCGTATAGCCGTCGCCGAGCTGCCGCAGCGCGTAACCGACATCCGCCGCGAGGTTCAGGAACAGGCTCGCGGCCAGCAGGCTGAACGCCGGCGGGCGCCTGCCCGTGCCCAGCACCAGCCGGACACCGATCGCGAACAGGACGAGGTCGGCGATCGGGTAGGCGACCCACATGGCGGCGATCGCCGTGGACTGTTCGCCGTCGAGTCTCGGCCTGATCAGGTTCAGGTAGTACAGCGTCGCCGCGCCGGTGGCGGCCAGCAGCCCGTCGAGCAGGCCCGGGAGGTCCCCGCCCGGCGCGCGCAGGCGGACGAGCGGCAGCAGGCCCGCGACCAGCACCGGGTAGTGGGCCAGGTAGAGCACATCCCTGACGGCCAGGAACGGCGTCGAGGCGTACAGGTAATGATCGACGCAGAAGGCGACGCCCGCGCCGGCGTAGACCAGCTGCGAGATCCCGATGAGCAGCCAGGGCGACCGGGGCTCGGGGCGAAACCGCAGGAGCCCGAAGAACACCGCGCCGGCGGCCGACGCGCTGGTGGCGCTGTAGACGGCGAGCCGCGCGACCAGCCAGCCGTGGGACTCGGAGCCCGTCCAGTACCCGGCGATGTAACAACCCGCGACCGCGGCCGCGCCGACAGCCACGTAGCCCCGCCAGAGCCGGCCCTCCCGCGGGTACGAGCGAGCGGTCGCCCGCTCCGCGGCCGGGGCAGGCGAGCGGGCGAGGCGCACCGCGACCCGGCCCGCGGACGCCAGCCGGGCCGGCCCCGCCGAGCCCGGTCGGCCCACCGGGCTCGGCGGCGAGTCGCCGGGCACGCCGGATTCCCGCGCGGACAGGCGGGCCGGCGACGTCGACAGCGAGCCGGCCCGGCAAAGATCGTTAGCCGATGCCATGCGCAGCCTTTCGCCAGAGGACGCGGAGACGCGCCGCGCGTCGGGGCGGCGCCTCACGTCGGGACACGGGCCGCGGGCGCCACCGCGAGGACGTCCACGGCGAGGGAGACGGATCGCGCCCGCGATCTTGGCCGTACCGGCACCCGCGACGGCACCAGCACGCGCTTCGCATACATACCGGTAGGACCTGTTTGCCGCTGGGAGCCGACCTACCGTGACTTCCAACGCAACAGTATCGAGCCGTCGCTCTTCGTATAGATCACGCCATGGAACATGTGCCTTACTTGTCCAGAATTTGTTCCTCTCGGTTGCGGGGCGCAACCGCCCTACCAAAGGCCCAGAAACCACGTAAAGAGCACATATCCACGCGATAGATCGATCTAATAGCGTCAAACACGAGCCTTTGGTCACATACCGCCGCCGGCCTGCCAGATGCTCTCCGGTTCGTCTGATGTCCGCCGGTTCGCCGGTCGTGCGCGCGACTGCCCGCGGAGGACAACGGATGTCACAGTTCCCAGGCCCGGCTCGTCATGTCGGGGACCGCGGCCCCGAAGGGAACGAGGAAGACGATGTCCGGGTTCTTGCACCGAGTGGGCGGGGCCTGCGCCGCCCATCCCTGGCGGGTGATCGGCGCCTGGGTCGCCGCGCTGGTCCTGACGTTTGGTCTGGCGAGCGCGTTCGGCGGCACACCGCAGGACAACTACGACACCCCGGGCCTTCCCTCACAGGTGGCGACCGACCTCCTGCGCGGCGGATTCCCCGAAGTCGCGGGTGCCGACGCGCGCATCGTGCTGCACGACCGCGACAGCCGGCTCGACGACGCCGTCATCGCCGCCGTCTCCAAGAACCTCGCGGGCGTCGAGCACGTCGACCTGGTCACCCCGCCCCGGCTGTCGGACGACGGCGACACGGCGCTGATCACCATCTACTACGACCGGCCGGTCACCCAGGTCGGCGGCGAGAAGGCGCTCGACACGCTGATCGGCGCCGTGGCCGGCCCGACCCGGGCCGCGGGCGTGACCGCCGAGATCGGCGGGCAGGTGTCCGAGAACATCCAGAAGGTCAACGGCGCGGCCGAGGCGATCGGCATCGCCGCCGCCCTGGTCATCCTGCTGTTCGCCTTCGGGTCGCTCGTCGCCGCGGGCGTGCCGCTGGCCGTCGCGCTGATCGGCCTCGGGATCGGCTCCTCCGGGGTCACGCTGATCGCGGCGGCCACCGATGTCAGCACCATCGCCCCGACCCTTGGCACGATGGTGGGGCTCGGCGTGGGCATCGACTACGCCCTGCTGCTCGTGACCCGGCACATCGAGGGCCTGCGCGCCGGCCTGCCCGTGCGGGAGGCGGCGGCCAGGGCCACGGCGACGTCCGGGACCTCGGTGTTGTTCGCCGGCGCCACCGTGGTGCTGGCGCTGATGGGCCTGCGCCTCGTCAGGCTCCAGACCTACTCCACGACCGGTTTCACCACGGCCCTGGTCGTCGTCGCCGTCGTCGCCACCTCGCTCACGCTGGTGCCGGCGCTGTGCGGCCTGGCCGGTCACCGGCTGCTCGGCCGGAAGGCGCGCCGGGCCCTGGCCGCCGGGACCCGCGCGCCCTCCGAGGCCGCCGACGCCGGTGCGGCCGTCGGAACCGGTGCGGCCGTCGGAATCGGTGCGGCCGTCGGAATCGGTGCGGCTGGTGCCGCCGCGGCGGCGGGTCGGCCCGCCAGGCAGCCGCTCACCGCGCGCTGGGCCGCCCGGGTCGGTCGCAGGCCGCTGCCGTGGGCGCTGGGCGCGCTCGGGCTGCTGCTCGCCCTGGCGGCCCCGGTGTTCGACATGCGCACCTGGCCGCAGGACGCCGGCAGCCAGTCGACGTCGCTCACGCAGCGGCGCGCCTACGACCTGATCGCGGCCGAGTACGGCCCTGGCACCAACGGCCCGCTGCTGATCGCCACGGATCTGCGCGCGGTGCCGAGGACGGAGCTCGACCCGCTGACCGAGAAGATCCGCCGGGCGCCGGACGTCGCCGACGTCGCGGAGCCGATCGTCTCGGCGGACGGGTCGACCGCGCTTCTCGTCGTCGAGCCGACGGTCGGCCCGAGCGACCCGAGGGCCTCCGCGCTCGTCCGCCACCTGCGGGCCGACGTGCTGCCCGACGGCGCCGAGATCACCGGCTGGACCGCCTCGTTCACCGACATCTCCGGGCTGCTTTCCGACCAGCTGTGGGAGGTCGTCAGCTTCGTCGTCGGCGTCTCGCTGCTGCTCCTGCTGCTGGTGTTCCGCTCACCGGTGGTCGCGCTGAAGGCCGCGGTGATGAACATGCTGTCGATCGCCGCCGCCTACGGCGTCATCGTCGCCCTCTTCCAGTGGGGCTGGGGGGTCGAGGCGCTGGGCCTGCCGCACGCGGTGCCGATGTCGAGCTGGCTGCCGCTGTTGATGTTCGCGGTGCTCTTCGGGCTCAGCATGGACTACGAGGTCTTCCTGCTCTCCCGGATCCGGGAGGACTGGCTGGCCACCGGCGACGCGCGCGGCAGCGTGGTGCGGGGGCTCGCGAGGACCGGCCGGGTCATCACCAGCGCGGGCCTCATCATGATCGCCGTGTTCGCCGGCTTCGCGCTGGACCCGGACGTGACGGTCAAGATGATCGGCGTCGGCATGGCGGTCGCCGTCCTGGTCGACATGACCGTCATCCGGCTGGTGCTGGTGCCGGCGACCATGGCCCTGCTCGGCCGCGCCAACTGGTGGCTGCCCGGCTGGCTCGACCGCGTCCTCCCCCACATCGACCTGCACGGCGAGGAGGCCGCGGCACCGGCCGTCGCCCTGCCCGCGCCGCGCGCCGAGGCGTCCGACGAGGAGGCCGCGACCGTCAGCTGACCACGACGCCCGGCCGGCGGACGGCATCAGGCGGGCCCGCGACCTTGTCCCGGTCGCGGGCCCGCTGGTGGTCCAGGCGAAGGCGGTTCAGGCGAAGTAGCGGGAGATGAACTCCGCTACGCAGACCGGCTTGGTCTGGCCCTCGAGCTCGATGGTGATCTGGTTGACGACCTGGACACCGCCCGGCACGTCCTCGACCGTCAGGTTCCTTACGTGCGCGCGCAGCTTGGAGCCGACCGGCACCGGCGCGGGGAACCGCACTTTGTTCAGGCCGTAGTTCACCGCCATGGAGATGCCGGTCACGTGGGCCRTGTCGTGGAACAGCGTCGGGATCAGCGACAGCGTGAGGAAGCCGTGCGCGATCGGCCCGCCGAACGGCCCGGCCTTCGCCCTCTCGACGTCGACGTGGATCCACTGGTGGTCCCCGGTGGCGTCGGCGAACGTGTTGACCTGCTCCTGGGTGACCTCGACCCAGCCGCTGCTGCCCCAGTCCTGCCCGGCCAGCGCCCTGGCGCCCTCGATCCCCTCGACCGTCGTGACCATCGGACTCCTCCAAGCTCCACCGAGCGCCCGGCCCGGCCGGCGTCACCCGCGCACCCGGCGCCGTACGCGCCGCGGCGAGCAGTATCCCAACCCCACTACCCAGATGCGCGGTTCCCGCCCGGACTGGCCCAGAGCGGGCGGCGCTAGCCGGCGGCGCCGACCGGGGTGAGGGAGACGGCCGAGCGGGCGTCCGGAACGGTGGTGGCGGTGTCCCCGTCCGTCAGGTCGTCGGCGAAGGCCTCCGGGGGCGGGCAGGTGCAGACCAGGTTGCGGTCGCCGTACGCGCCGTCGATCCGCCGGACCGGGGACCAGTACTTCGCCGTCCGCAGCGACACCACCGGGTAGGCGGCCACCGACCGGGGGTACGGGTGGTCCCAGTCGTCGCCGGTGACCATCTCGGCGGTGTGCGGGGCGTTGCGCAGCGGGTTGTCGTCCGCCGGCCAGGTGCCGTCGCCCACCTTGTCCGCCTCGGCCCGGATCGCGATCATCGCGTCGCAGAACCGGTCGATCTCGGCGAGGTCCTCGCTCTCGGTCGGCTCGACCATCAGCGTGCCGGCGACCGGGAACGACATCGTCGGCGCGTGGAAGCCGTAGTCGACGAGCCGCTTGGCGACGTCGTCGACGGTCACGCCCGTCTCCTTGGTGAGCTGGCGCAGGTCGAGGATGCACTCGTGCGCGACCAGCCCGCCCCGGCCGGTGTAGAGCACCGGGTAGTGGTGGCGCAGCCTGCTGGCGATGTAGTTCGCGTTCAGCACCGCGACCGACGTCGCCGCGCGCACGCCCTCGGCTCCCATCAGCCGCAGGTACACCCACGGGATCATGAGGATTCCGGCCGAGCCCCATGGCGCCTCGGAGATCGGGCCGACACCGGTGGCCGGGCCCGCCTCGGGGCACAGCGGGTGGTTCGGCAGGTACGGCAGCAGCTTCTCGCCCACCGCGACCGGGCCGACGCCGGGGCCACCGCCGCCGTGCGGGATGCAGAACGTCTTGTGCAGGTTGAGGTGGCTGACGTCAGCGCCGAACCGGCCGGGGCGGGCGAGGCCGACGAGCGCGTTCAGGTTCGCGCCGTCGACGTAGACCAGGCCGCCGGCGTCGTGCACGATCGCGCACGCCTCGCCGATGCCCTCCTCGTAGACGCCGTGCGTCGACGGGTAGGTGACCATCAGCGCGGCCAGCCGGGTGGCGTGCTGGGCCGCCTTCGCGGCGAGGTCACCGAGGTCGACGTTGCCGTCGTCGTCGCAGGCGACGACGACGACCTTCATCCCGGCCATCGCCGCGCTCGCGGCGTTCGTGCCGTGCGCCGACGACGGGATCAGGCAGACGTCGCGGACCGCCTCCCCCGCCTGGGCACGGTCGCGGTGGTACGCCCGGATGGCCAGCAGCCCGGCGAGCTCGCCCTGGCTGCCGGCGTTCGGCTGCAGCGACACCCCGGCGTAGCCGGTGATCTCGACGAGCCAGCGCTCCAGGTCGGTGATCATCTCCAGGTAGCCGGCGGCCTGGCCCAGCGGCGCGAACGGGTGGATCTCGGCGAACTCCGGCCAGGTGACGGCGGCCATCTCGGCGGTGGCGTTCAGCTTCATCGTGCAGGAGCCGAGCGGGATCATCCCGCGGTCGAGCGCGAAGTCGACGTCGGCGAGGCGGCGCAGGTACCGCAGCATCGCCGTCTCCGAGCGGTGGGCGTGGAAGACCGGGTGCTCCAGGTAGCCGGACGTACGGACGAGCGCCGCCGGCAGCGCGACGGCCGCCACCTCGGCCGCCGGGACGGCCGGCGGCGCGTCGACAGGGGCCGGAACGCCGAAGGCGGCCCAGGCCGCGTGCAGGTCGGCGTCCAGAGTCGCCTCGTTGCAGGAGATCCCGACATGGTCGTCGTCGACGAGGCGCAGGTTCACCCCGTGCTCCAACGCCGCCGCGACCACCCCGGCCGCCCGCCCCGGCACCCGGGCGAGCACCGTGTCGAAGAAGTGGCTGTGGACGACCTCGACCCCGCCGGCGCGCAGCACCGCGGCGAGGCGGGCGGCGTGGGCATGGACCGTCGTCGCGATCCCGGCGAGCCCGCCGGGCCCGTGGTAGACGGCGTACATCGAGGCGATCACAGCCGGCAGCACCTGGGCGGTGCAGATGTTGCTGGTGGCCTTCTCCCGGCGGATGTGCTGCTCGCGGGTCTGCAGCGTGAGCCGGTAGGCCGGCTTGCCAGCGGCGTCGACCGAGACGCCGACGAGCCGGCCGGGAAGCATCCGCTCCAGGCCCCCGCGTACCGCCATGTAGCCGGCGTGCGGGCCCCCGAACATCACCGGCAGCCCGAACCGCTGGGTGGTGCCGACGGCGATGTCGGCGCCGAGCTCACCGGGCGAGGCGAGCAGCGTGAGCGCGAGCAGGTCCGCGGCGACGGTCACCGTCACGCCGTGGTCGCGCGCCTGGGCGATGACGCCGCGCAGGTCACGGACCTCGCCGTTCGCGCCGGGGTAGGACAGCAGCACGCCGAACGTGTCGGCCAGCACGTCGGCCGGGAGCTCGCCCGACGCCTCGGCGGGCTGCTCGCCCGGCTCGGCGGGCAGCGGCTCGGCGGCCCCCTCGCCCGGGGCCGGCACCGGGCGGGCGACGACGCCCTCGCGCAGGTCGGCGACGTGGACCGCCAGGCCCAGCGCCTCGGCCCGGGTCCGCACGACGGCGATCGTCTGCGGCAGCGTGTCGGCGTCGATGAGGAAGGTCGAGCGCTTCTTCTTGTCGACGCGGTGGGCGAGCTGCATCGCCTCGGCCGCCGCCGTCGACTCGTCGAGCAGCGACGCGCCCGCGGTCGCGAGGCCGGTGAGGTCGGTGACCATGGTCTGGAAGTTCAGCAGCGCCTCGAGGCGGCCCTGCGAGATCTCCGGCTGGTACGGCGTGTAGGCGGTGTACCAGGCCGGGTTCTCGAGCACGTTGCGCTGGATCACGCCAGGCAGCACGGTCGGGTGGAAACCGAGGCCGATCATCGAGGTCACCCGCCGGTTGCGGCGAGCCAGCGCGCGCAGCTCGTCGAGCGCGGCGCTCTCCGGGATCGGCGCCGGCAGCTCCAGCTCGGTCGAACGGATGCCCGCCGGCACGGCCGCCTCGGTCAGCGCGTCGAGGGACGGGTAGCCGAGCGCGGCGAGCATGATCGCCTGGGCGTCGGTGTCCGGCCCGATGTGCCGGGCGACGAACGCCCGATAGGCGGGGGCCGGAAGCGCCGCGGTCGGGCGGGTGGCGGTCGGGAGCGCCGGAGTGGCCGTGGTCGGGGTGGTGGCGGGCACGTGTCGCTCCGAAGGTCAGGCGGCACCGGCCTGACACCGGCCCCGCTTCGGGGTCCGGGAGATGATCCCCCGGCAGGCACGGCGAGTGTTCGCCCACGGGACAGCACGCGGGGGTCGCTCGCCTGGGCCTCCCCCTCTGTCATGGGCCTGAGAGCTTCACCGGGCGGCGTCGTGCCCGGTTTTCACCGTCGGCGGGACGCCCAGCGGCGTCCGCTTTCCAGAGTTGCCTGACCCGGCGGTTGGGGGCCTGAGAGTTTGTGGGGAGATCTTGCTCCTTCGGCGCCACGGGCTGGCTTGCCCGGGACTCTCCCGCACGGGTGTGAGCGGCACAATATGCGGTTGTGGCCCGGTCCACGGACCGCGAACCGGCGCCGACCCGACCACCGGACGGCTTTCCACCAGGTGAACAGGTCTGCACCGAGACTATCGGTGGCACGCAGACGGCGCGACCGCGACCACGGCCACGAAACCACCCCGCAACGTCGCCCGGCGCGGCCGCGCCCGGGACTTCCCACCCGGTCAACGGGCCGCGCCCCGCCGCGCGGCGCCGGTCACGTCCCGCCGCGTCGCCAGCATCACATCGCGGGCCGAAGGGCGTCCCCAACGATCCGCCGACGCGGACCGTTGGGGACGCCTGCCCGCGGCATGGGCGAATCGTCGCGCCGCCGACGGCCTTCAGCTGCCCTGGCTACCCAGTGCGCCGCCTCGACGTCATCGCGAGGCGCCGGACTTCCTGCGGGCGGCGGCGGTGACGCGCCGGTTGGCCTTCTTGATCTCGGATACCAGCTCGTCCTTCGTCATCCGGGTGCGGCCGGGGATCTCCAGCTCGCGGGCCATCTCGCGCAGCCGGGTCAGCGGCGCGTTCGCGTTCACGCCCTCGGCGGTCGGCCGCGGCCGGCGCGCGTTCGCCGGCGCGCTCTGCTCCGCCCGCGCGTCCGACGGGCCCGGGGACGGCTTCGGCCGCCAGCGGTCGCCGATCCGCTCGTGGGTGTTCTTCAGCGCGGCGAACGCGGCGCGGTGCGCGCGCTGGCCCTCGCCGTAGCTACCCACCGCCGAGTCGTGCGCCTTCTTCCACGTGCGGACGGCCTTGTTGTCCGACCGCTCGATCGTCGACGGCACTCCGGCACACTTCTGGTCGGCCTGCTCCGCCTTACTGGAACGGGTCGTCGTCTTGGCGGGACTGGAACGGACCGCCGTCTTGGCAGGGCTGGAACGGGTCGTCGTCCTGGTAGGACTGGAACGGGTCGTCGTCCTGGTAGGCATCTGCATCACCTCCGCTGGAAAGCCTCGTCGTCCGCGACGAGGGCGAGCAGCCTCGACCACGGTCGGGGGCGCGCGTTCGGCTCGGTGTCTGTCGGTGAGTTCCCGGCGGGCGCAGCGCAAACCGCGCCCCCCACCCCACCTTCGACGACGATTGCTCGGTCCGCAGGGGCGCGCGACGTATCAACGCTGGTTGTGCCCGTTTGACCAGCGGCGGTTTCCGCCTACTTCGACGGGTCCGTTATTTCACCTGGTCAGCGCGCGCCTTCGCCGCCTCGACGTCGGTGGCGGCTCCGCCCCGCTCCCGCTCGAAAAAGGGTTCGACCGCCCGGTCGGACGCGGTCTGGCGGGCGACCTGCCGGGCCATCTCCTCATCGCTGGCGCCCGCGCCAGCCTCAGCGGTCCTGCCCCGCGCCGGGTCGGTCGCCCGCCCCGAACGGGTGTCCGTTCTCTTGGCGGCTCGCCCGCCGGATCGTGTCGTCATCGTCCCTCCCCGTTCGCCTCGCCGTACTCGTCCCGTCGCGCAAGTACCCGGACGGCCGGGGCGGAACCCGCCGCCAGGGGAATGGCCTGGCGGGGTGGTGACCTCAGGTACGACGATGGCCAGACCGATGACCGAGGGAGCCGAGCGATGCCGCACCTGGCGCACGACGGGGACGTGTACGTGCTGGATCTCGGCGACGGCGAGAACYGGTTCACGACCGACTGGCTGATGGCGGTGAACGCGCTGCTGTCCGAGGTCGAGGAGGCCGAGGGGCAGAAGGCCCTGGTCACCACCGCGCGGGGGAAGATCTGGTCGAACGGGCTCGACCTGGACAGAATTCTGGCCTACCCGAGCGAACTGGACGCCTACCTGCACGTCGTGCAGGCCCTGCTCGCCCGGGTGCTGACGCTGCCGTTCGTCACCGTCGCCGCGGTGCAGGGACACGCCTTCGGGGCGGGCGCCATGCTCGCGCTCGCGCACGACCAGCAGGTGATGCGCGCCGACCGCGGCTACTGGTGCCTCCCCGAGGTCGATCTGCGCATGCCGTTCACCGCGGGGATGACGCGGCTGCTCGCCGCGCGCCTGCCCGCCAGGACGGCCGCCGAGGCGATGGTCACCGGCCGCCGCTACGGCGGCGTCGACGCGTTCGAGGCCGGGATCGTCGACGCCGTCGCCGGGGAGAGTCTCGCGGACGCCGCGGACCTGGCCGCCGCGCAGCGCGCCGTGCTCGTGGCGGCCCTCGGCCTCGCGCGCCCGCGCGCGACCAAGGCCTCGCCGGTGCTCGGCAGGATCAAGTCCGGCCTGTACGCCGACACCGTCCATGCCCTGCTGGCCGACGAGAACGCCGGCCTCGCCCCGTTCCCACCGGTCGGCTGACCTGAGGCCCGCTACGCGGCGAAGTCGAAGATCAGGCGGTCGGGGCCGGTCAGCTCGCTGACCCGGTAGCCGACGACGTCGTCGAGGCCGACGCCCAGATGGACGTAGCCCTCGAAGTCACCGGCCAGGACGATCTGGCGCACCGCCGGCAGGCCGCCGCCGCTGACGGGCGAGCGCAGCGTCGACTGGCCCGAGTCGTCGTGGGCGTCGGCCGGGTGCAGCACGATCTCGAACCGCGCCTGACCGGTCAGCGCGAGCGGTGAGCCCTCGCCCGGCCTGACCACGTCGTCGACGTAGCGGGCCGTGTAGCCGGGCAGGCCGCCGGTGAACTCCAGGACGATCCGGTCGAAGCTCAGCCCGCCCGCGACGTTGTGCGCCGCGCGCGCCTCGACCAGCCGCGGCGAGGGGCTCGTCGAGCGGGTGAGCGAGGTCGGGCCGCTCGGCCACGTCGGCGCGGCCCCGGTTGGCGAGGCGCCGGCGCCCGCGCTGGGAGCCACGGTCGTGCCTTCACCCGCTGGAGTGGACGTGGCCGCGGCGGACGTCGTGGCCGGTTCCGGCGACGGCGAGCCACCGTCGCCCGAGCAGGCGGAGAGTGCGCCGACCAGCAGTACCAGCGCGGGCACGACGGTGCGTGCGCCATGCCCCCGCCAAGACCAAAACGGCGACCTGAACCGCGACATGACGGCCTCCGATCTGGTTCCCTGGCTCGTCCGACGACGACCGGGAGCGACGACGGTACGCCGGGAGCGCGGCGCCCGAGTGGGAAATGTCCTCCTACCGACGAACTGGGCACCAGAAACCCGGAGGGCTGGCCTCATCACGGGACCGCCGCCACGGCGAGCACCCGCGTGCCCGCCGGGACCGACGCGGACAGCGCCACCGCGTCGCCGAAGGCATAGACCCCACCGTCGGCGTCCACCACCCAGTACCCGCGGCCGCCGGGGGTCGCCGCGAGACCGGCGACCGCGGCCGACGGTGAGGTGGGGGAGCCGTAGCGGCCGGCCGCGCCGTGGGCCACCACCGCGCCGGCCGCCGTGACGGTCCAGTAACCCGAGCCGGTCGGGCTCGCGGCGATGCCGACGGTGCGCGCGGACCCGGTCGCGGCGGTGACGGGCGCGGCGCCGGCGGCGATGCCCTCGGCGTCGCCGAACGGGTAGACCCCGCCGGCCGCGTCCACCAGCCAGTACCCGCCGCCGGTCGGGGTGGCGGCGATGCCGACGACCGGCGCGGCCGGCGCGGACAGGAGCGACCCGTACGCGGCAAGGGTGCCGTGCGCCGCGACGGCACCGGCGGCGGTGACGGTCCAGTACCCGCCCCCGGTCGGCCCGGCGGCCGCGGCGACCACCGCGCCACCGCCCGCGCTTCCCGCCAGCGCCGCCGCGTCCCCCGCCGGGTGGCCGGCGCCCGACGCCCCGACCAGCCAGTAGCCACGGCCGGTGGCGGTCGGCACGATCGCGACGGCCGCCGGGTCGGCGCCATCCGCGCTCACCGCCCCGGCCGTGCCACGAGCGATCACCGATCCGGCGTCGGTCAACAGCCAGAAACCCGGCGGCAGCGGGGAACCGGCACCCGGCGGCGGGGTCGGGGCGTGCCCAGGGGCCGTGGTCGGCCGCGCGGGTGTGGTGGTCCGCCCGGGCGAGCCGGCCGGCGTCGGCGCGGTCGTGGTCCGCGTGGGCGCCGGCGCGGTGGAGGGACGGGCCGTCGGCGGGCCGGCCGCCGGGGCCCCGGTCCCGCCGTCACCGCGGCCATTCGGCCGGGACGGCTGCGCGCCGGTGGCGGGGCGGGAGCCTCCCTGGCCGGAGCCTCCCTGGCCGGAGCCTCCCTGGCCGGAGTCGCCCTGGTCGGTCCGGTGGTCGTCCGCCTGCGCGGTGTCGCCGGTGCCCGGCTGGCCGGGGCCGGTGGTCTGCTCCGGCGGTTGGGTCGCGGTGGGCTCCGGCTGGGGCGGCGCGGCGGTGTGGCTCGGCGTCGGGCGCGGGTCCGTTGGCCGCTGCGACGGCGGCGGCCGCTGACCGGGTTCCGGTCCGCTCGTGGTGCCCGGCCGGCCGCCACCGGGGCCGCCGGGCTGGCCACCGCCCCGGCCGTTTCCGCCATTGCCGTTCCCGCCGCCGTCGCCGTTCCCGCCGCGGCCGTCGCCGCCGGGGTTGTCTCCCCGGCCGTCGCCGCCGGGGCGGCCCTGGCCCGGCCAGATCTGCCCCCGGACGTCGCCGGTCCCCGTGCCGCTGGCCGGTTGGGAGGTCTGGCCGCCCGGTGTCTGCCCGGGCGGCAGGGGCTTCGGGGTGCTGGTGTGCTCGCCGCCGGGCAACGCGGCGCCGAACTTCGCGATGGTTCGCGGCGTGGTGCCGTCGACGAGGACGACGTTCGGGCCGGCCTCGTCGTTGATCCAGAGCTGGCCGTTCTGGACGTCCGCGGTGATCCGGGCCTGACCGCCCGCCGGCGCGACCTGCACCGGCGTGGCGAAGCGCCCGGCCGTGGGGTCGTAGGCCCAGACCACGCCCGCGTCCGAGTCCGGCACGTAGACATGGCCGTCGTGCCAGACCGGCGGACCCAGCCGACGCGGTTCGGCGGCCGTCCCGCTGGCCGCCCCGCCAAAGCCGATGGTCGGCAGGTTCGTCGCGCTCACCCGGCCGGAGTCCAGGTCGGCCAGCAGCAGCCGTCCGGTGGACGGCTCGGCCAGCGCGAGCACCTGGCCTTCGGTCCGCGCCGGGACCAGCAGCTGGCGGCCACCGTCGGCGGCGGCCCCGCCGGCGTCGCCGCCGCCGGCCGGCAGCCGAAGGGCGGCCTCTGCGCCGTCCGCCGTCAGCCGGGAGACCGTGCCCGCCGTGCGGTCGACGATGACCGGCGACCCGCCGACCACCGCCGCGTCGATGCGGTCGCCGAGCGGCGCGACGGGGACCGGCGTTCCCGGCGCTCCCGATCGGACCGGCACGACCGTGCCGGCGCCGGGCACCGGCACCCAGAGCGTCCCGTCCCCGGTCTGGGCGACCGCGCCGAGGCCACGCGGGAAGGTGATCGGCGAGCCCAGCTCGGCCAGCGTGCGGGAGTCGAGCCGGGTCACGAGGCCGCTCGCCGCGTCGACGGCATAGGCGTCGCCGCCCGCGGCACTGACCACCGTGCCCTGTGGGTAGGCCACGGTGGCGACGACCTCCAGCAGCGCCGGGTCGATCCGCAGCACGGTGCCAGCCACCGCGTCGACGACGATCACCGCCTCGTCTGACGGCGCGGTCGCCAGGCCCCCGGCCGCGTCATCCGAGCCAGCAACGTCATCCGAGCGATCCGAACCGCCGGCCGGGCCGGGCAGGCCTGGCCCCGCGGCGCCGGGGGCCGCCGAGCTCACCGCCCCTTCCGGGCCCGCCGCGGGCGCGGTCGCGGCGGCACGGGACGCCTGGGCGGGACGAGTGGGTGCCGGGGTGGCGAAGTCGGTGAGCACGGCCAGTTGGTGCCCGGCCGCGCCGGGAAGGGCGACGGCCGCGTCCGCCACCCCGGACGGGCCGTTGACGTGAAACAGCAGGCCGAAACGCTCGCTCACCAGCCAGCCACCGCCGTCGCTCAGGTCGAGCGTCACCGGGTGGGAGCCGCGCCCGAGCATGGTGGTCGCCGCGACGCCGGCCAGCGCGAGCGCCGCGACGACCGAGGTGGCCCGGCGGCCGCGCCTCGGCCTCGGCACGGGACGCCGTGGCGCATCCGGACCGGCCGGCTCGGCCAGCTCAGCCGGCGCGTCCGGACTGGCCGGCCCGGCCGGATTCGGCCGGGGCGGCGTTCCGTGAGGGCCTGTGCGCGTCACGGCAGGTGTGACGTGTGGATGCCCCGACGGGTTGCGCCCCGATCTTCTCCGGATGCGAGGGGTTACTTCTACTTCGCCCGTAAATCACCCGAAACCACTAGATCCACAATTTCTGGGCGAGCTGGCGCAACGAATCCGAAGGGCTCGCCGTCGTATGTGAGCGAACCGGTTCGGGCCGTGGGGACACGGACGCGCACACCGGACTGGTTCCGGGTGGCTCCCCCCGCCGCCCGCGGGCGGGCCGCGCCGCATCGTCCCCCTCGGACGGCGCGGCCCGCCCCCACCACGGCTCACCGCGCTGTCTCGCGCCGTGCCGGGTCCCCACAGGTCCAGAAGCTCCATCAGCCCGCGGAACACCGGGTCAGCTCGCGGGGTCCGGCCGGTCAGGCGGGCCACGAGGGCCGTCGCCCGCGCGCCGGCCGACCCGCGCACCCGGCAGGTCCATGACCGCCAGGAACGTCATGCCAGTCACCGCCAGCGACTTCATGCCCATCCAGAAACTCGGTGCCCGTCAGGAAGGAGTGGCTGTGACCGTCGCCGGCCCCAAGGGGTCCTCTGGCCATGTGAGGCAAGGGGGTGAGGGGTGGTGAGCGAGGAGCTGGACACGTTCGCCGCCGCGTTCGCCGACGTGGTCACGAACGTCGAGCGGGTGATCCGTGGCAAGCGGGAGGCGATCGAGCTCGCGGTGATCAGCCTGTTCGCGGAGGGCCACCTGCTGATCGAGGACGTCCCGGGACTGGGCAAGACGACGCTGGCCCGCAGCCTCGCCGCGTCGGTGAACGCCAGCTCCCACCGGATCCAGTTCACCCCCGACCTGCTGCCGTCCGACATCACCGGCACCACGGTCTACAACCAGCGCCTCGGCGAGTTCGGCTTCCGGCCGGGCCCGGTGTTCGCGAACCTCGTGATCGGCGACGAGATCAACAGGGCGTCGCCGAAGACCCAGTCCGCGCTGCTCGAGGTGATGGAGGAGGGGTTCGTCACCGTCGACGGCACCCGCTACCAGGTGCCGCTGCCCTTCATGGTCGTCGCGACGCAGAACCCGGTCGACATGGACGGCACCTACGCGCTGCCCGAGGCGCAGGTCGACCGGTTCCTGATGCGGCTACGCCTCGGCTACCCCGGCACCGACGCGGAGCTGGAGATCCTCGAGGGCCATCAGGTGGGCCGGCGCGTCGAGGACCTGGCGCCGGTCATGCGCGCCGAGGACGTCGTCGCCCACACCGAGCGCACCCTGTCGGTACATGTCGCGCCCGCCCTGCGCCGCTACATCGTGGACCTCGTCGCCGCCACCAGGCGCATCCCGGACGTCCTGCGCCTGGGCGCGAGCCCGCGCGGCAGCATCGCGCTGCTGCGCGCGGTGCAGGTGCGCGCCGCCGCGGCCGGCCGCGAGTTCGGCACCCCCGACGACGTGAAGGCGCTGGCGAAGCCGGTGCTCGCCCACCGCCTGGTGCTCAGCCCGGAGACCGAGCTGAAGCGGGTGACCGCCGAGGACGTGGTCGACGAGGTCGTGCGGGCGGTCCCGTCACCGCGCCGCCTCGTGGGCGTGTAGCGGATGGGCGCGTACCCGCCGGACGCGGGATCGGCGGGCCTTGGTCTGGTGGACCTCGGCTACCCGGACACGGACACGGTCGCGGGGGCGGACACGCGCCTCGCGGACGAGGATGAGGACGCGGGCACCTCGACCGCCCGTGACGCCCGGGCCGTCCCCGCGGGGGCGGACGCCATCGCCGCGGCGGCGGACGCCGTCCCCTCGGCCCCCGCCGCCGTGACGCCGGTGCCAGCCAGCGAACCGGACGTCGCGACCCGCGTCACCCCGCCCGGGCTCGGTCTGCTCGCGACCGCGGTCGTGCTGGCCGCGGGGGCCGCGGTGCTGCACTACGCGGAGCTCGTGGCGCTGGCCGTGGCGGCGGTCTGCGCGCTGCTGGTCGCCGCGCTGTCGGTGGCGCGCCGGCCACGGCTGCGGGCGACGCTGCGCGTGAGCCCGAGCGGTGTCGCCAGGGGCGAGCCGGTGGCGCTCGTCATCGAGATCCACAACCCGTCCCGCCGTCCCTCCCCGCCGGTACGGCTGCACATTCCCTGGAGCTATGGCCCGCGGGCCGCGGCGGCGTCATCCGGCCGCCGCGGCGCCGCGGAGCGGGCGGGGAGCGCGGGCCATCACGCGGGCACCGGCACCGGCACCGGCATGGACTCGGGCGACGGCCTCGCCGGCCGCCTGGAGGGTCGGGTGGGCGGCGGCACGGTCGCCCACCCGATCGGAAAGATCGTCGTCGACGTCCGTCGGGTACCCGGCGGGAAAACACGGTCGCTGGACATCGCGCTCGACACGAGACGGCGCGGGGTGATCTCGTTCGGGCCGGTCCTGGTGCGCCGCGCGGACCCGTTCGGGCTGGTGAGCTCGACGGTGCGGCTGTCCGCCGCCGACGTGCTGCGCGTACGGCCGCGTGCCCGCCCGCTCGGCGCGCCACCGGCCGCGCCCGCGCGGGACCCGGACGGCCGGACCGCCGACGGCGCCGCCGGCGGTGTGATCTTCCACGGGATCCGGGAGTACGTCAGCGGCGAGGACCTGCGGTTCGTCCACTGGCCGTCGAGCGCCCGCACGGGGGTGCTGATGGTCCGCGAGCACGTCGAGCCGAGCGAGCCGGCCTCGACCGTCGTGCTCGACACCCGCCTGGACGCCTACCCACCCGGCGAGGTCGGCGCCGACACCTTCGAGGAGGCCGTCGACGTCGCGGCCTCGGTCGTGCTCGGCTGCGCCAGGGAGTCGCTCGGCGTCGTCCTGCTCACCACCGACGGGGTGCGCCGCGCCGGCCGGGGCCGGGCGCCGGAGACCGAGGCGCTGCTCGACGAGCTCGCCGAGGTCACGCTCGGCCCGGCGGGCACGCTCGAGGTGCTCAACACGGTGCGCCGGGGTGGCGTCGGCACGCTGATCTTCGTGACCGGCGGCTTCGACGGCGGCCAGCTGCGTGCCGTCGCCCCGGTCGTCCATCGGTTCGGGCAGGTGGTGGTGGTCCGGGTCGGCGCGCGCAGCCTGGCGGCCGCCAGGGCCCGCTCCCGGCACACCCCGGCCGAGCGGCCTCGGCTGCGCCGCTCGGCGGATCCCGACGCCGCAGCCCTGCTCGGCCGGTTCGATCTCATCGGCCGGCCGAGCGACGTCGGCACCAGTGTCGCGGGCCGGCTGCGCGTCCTCGACATCCCGGACGCCTCCCGGCTGCCCGAGGCCTGGCCGATGGGCGGCCGGGGACGGGGGGCGGGGGTGCGGTCGAACACGCGCGCGGGCTATTTCGGTGGGGGCGTGTGAACGGGCAGAACGGTCCGGACCTGTTGGAGAACCTGCGCCGCCGGGAGCGTCGCGAGTCCCCGCCCCGATCTGGAGGATCCGCGAGGCGCGGGGGCGGGATCGACTCGCCGACCGCGCCCACGGTGCCCATGGACAGGCTGTCGGAGGCGGCGACGATGGCGGCGCCCGTCGCGGTGCCCGTGCCCCGGACGGGTGCCGACCGGGGTGACGCCGCCGGCACCAGTGGCGGCCTCGCCGGCACCGGTGCCGATGCCCCCGATGCCGCCGGTGCTGGCGCCGCCAGGGGCCGCGGCGGGGGGCGGCTGACCACGCCTGGTGGGCGTGGCCGGCGAGCCTTCGGCGCAGCGGAGCCGCGCCGCTCTCGCGTCACGTTCGGTCTGGAGCGGCGCGGGGCGGCCCGGCCGGAGGAGCGATGGCCGCGCCGCGTCCTCGCGCTGGCGCTCGTCGCCGTGCTCGCGGCGGTCGACGGCTGGGGCTTCCTGCGGCTGTTCTCCCCGGCCGACCTGCGGCTGGCCATCCCGGTGGCCGCGGCCGGGCCGGTCGTGCTGGTCGGGGCGGTGTCCTGGCGGCGGGGCCGGCCGGCGCCGTTCGCGCTCTCGGCGCTGCTGTGGACCGCCGGATTCGTCGTCACCGCCGCGGCGACGATCGCGGCGGGAACCCCGTTCGACCGTCTCGCGGCGGTCCGCGTCGGCGTGACGAGCGGGCCGTCGCGGCTGCTCGACGTCGCGGTGCCCTCCCCGGCCGAGCCTGACCTGCTCGTCGTTCCGGTCCTGGTCACCTGGCTCGCCGCCGCCGTGGGCGCCGAGCTGGTCATGCGCACCAGGACCCGCCTGCTGCCCGCTCTGCCCGCGCTGTTCGGGCTGCTCGCCGGGACAGCCGCCTCGCTCCCCGCGGCCGGGTCGAACCTCGCGCCCGCCGCGGCCCTGACCGCGCTCGTGGGCCTGCTCGCGCTGGCCCGCCGGCCGACGGCGGCGGACGACGCGGCCGGGTCGGCCGGGTCGGCCGGGTCGGCCGGCGCGCCCATAGCCGCCGGGGTACTCGCGACAACGACGGGACCTACCGCGCCGACAGGGCCGACGAGGCCGGCGGCGGAGCCGGCCGCCGCGGCCGTCGGGCCGGGCTCATCCGCGTCCCCCGGTTCCGCGCGAGCCGACCAGGCACCGCCACGGATCACGCTCGGCCCCGACCGGCCCTCGCGACTGCCGGGGACGGCGCGGGCGACGGCGGCGCTGGCGGTGGTCGTGGCCGCGGGACTCGCGGCGGGAGGGCGGCTGCCGGGCCTGCTCCACGCGGACGCGCCGGTGGACCCGCGGGCGTACAGGTCCACACCGGCCACCCCGGTCGACGGCCTGAACCCGCTGTCCGCGCTCGCCGGCTGGAGCACCCACCCGGATGAGGCCCTGTTCACCGTCCGGCTGACGGGCCAGAGCGCCGGCCCGGTCCCGCTGCGGCTCGCCGTGCTCTCCGGCTTCGACGGCGCCGCCTGGACGTCGTCCGCCAGCTACACCCGGGCGGGCCGGGAGGTGCCCACCTCCAGCGGGACGGGCGCCGACCGCGGTGGCACCCGGGTCACCCAGCAGGTGACGGTCACCGGCCTGACCGGCCAGCTCCTGCCGGCGCTCGACCGCCCGGTGGAGGCGGCCGGCTCGGGCACCGCGGCGGAGGCGAGGACGGCGGACGCCGGCGGCAGCGGCGGCGGCAGCGGCAGCAGCGGCGGCTTCGCCGTCGACCTGGCTGACGGCCTGTTGCTGCGGACGGCGCCGCTCGGCACGGGTGAGCGGTTCACCATCGTGTCCGCGCCGCGGCCGGCCCGTTCCGTGAACGAGCTCGCGGCGCTCACCACCGCCACGGCGGCGACCACCAGCACGGACGCCGAGTACCTCGCCCTGCCGGCCGACATCCCGCCGGTCCTGCGCGCGCTGGCAAAGGTCGCGGCCGGCCAGGGCAACGGCCCGTTCCAGCAGGCGGCGCTCCTGCAGCACTACCTCGCCACCAACTTCCGGTTCGACCCCCAGGTGCCGCCGGGGCACTCGCTCGCCCATGTCGAGCACTTCGTCGCCGACACCCGGCGTGGCACGTCCGAGCAGTTCGCGACCACGTTCGTGCTGGCCGCCCGCATCCTCGGGCTGCCGAGCCGGGTGGTCGTCGGCTTCGCTCCCGACGCGCCGGCGGGGCCGGCGACGGTCGCCGTGACCGGGCGGGAGGCGCTCGCCTGGGCCGAGGTCCGCTTCGACGGCGCGGGCTGGCTGCCCTTCTTCCCCACTCCGGCGGCGACCGACGCCCGGGGCGCCGCGCTCGCGGGCTCCGCCCAGGGCGAGTCGGCGACGCAGGCGGCGGCGGTGGACGCGGCAATTCGCGGGCCGCTGACCGCCCCGGCGGACGCGCCTCGACCGGCAGTCACCATCGCCCCACCGGCGGGCCGGGCCACGGACATCGGCGGGTTCCTGTCGAAGGCCGGCCTCACCGCCGCCGCGCTCGTCGCCGGCTACCTGCTGGTCGCGTTCGCGCGTCCGGCGGCGCGCCGGCACCGGCGGTTGTCCAGCCGCCGCCGGGCGCGTGAACGGGTCGTCCTCGCCTGGGCGCACGCCCTCGACGCGCTGGCCTCGGCGGGCGTGCCCATACCCGAGTCGGCGAGCCCGGCCGAGGTCGTCCAGCTCGGCGCGGGCACGGTCGGCCCAGTGGGGGCGGGCGACCACAGCGCGGGGCGCGGGGCCAGCCTGAGCGCCCTGCGCGGCCTCGCGAACCTGGCGACGCTCGCGCTGTTCGGCCCCGGCCCCGGCCCCGGCCCCGGCACCGGCACCGGCACCGGCAGGGCGAACGGCGAGAGCGTCCAGGCACGGCGGCCACCGGCCGGATCAACCGCCGCCCCTGGCGCCGCCGAAAGCTCGACGGCCGGCTGGGAGGGGCCCTGGGGCGCCCGCGCCGCCGACGAGGCGCGACGCCTGGCGAGCACCGTCGAGCGGGCCGCCCGGCGGTCGGCCTCCCCGCGTCGCCGCCTCGCCACCCGGCTGGCTCCTCGCCACGTCCTCGGCCGGTAGGTTCAAGGTGTGCAGCTTGGGCTGGTGGCATTGATTGTCAAGGACTACGACCCGGCGATCGCGTTCTTCACGGACGTCCTGGGCTTCGAGCTGGTCGAGGACTCGCCGGCGGAGTCGACGAACACGGGGCGCCCGAAGCGCTGGGTCGTGGTCCGGCCACCCGGTGCCGAGACGGGCGTCCTGCTCGCCCGCGCCGACGGTGAGCGCCAGGCGGCGGCGGTCGGCGACCAGGCCGCCGGGCGCKTCGGGTTCTTCCTGAACGTCGACGACTTCGAGGCCGTCTACCAGCGGCTGCTCGCCGCGGGTGTCACCTTCGTGGCCGAGCCGCGCACCGAGCCCTACGGCAAGGTGGTCGTCTTCCTCGACATCGCCGGCAACCGCTGGGACCTCATCGGCCCCGCCTAGGGCCGCCCCGCCAGCGGGATCCTCGGCCCGCCGCCGAAACGCCAGATGGCCAACACTCACCCGCCCCCGCCGCCGGCCGAATTCGACGCGCGACAATGAAGGGGTATCCCCTCGGGACCCTGCCTGCCAGCGCTTCGCCCGGCCGCCGCGCCGTCTGCTCTTAGGGTTTTCTCATCCTTCGGAGCTATGACTGACGAGGGCCGCGGCGCGGCCGGCCGCGGCTGACGGCCGCGGCTGACGGGTGAACGCCCAGCCTGGTGGCCGACCGCTTTCCGGCGAGTCGGTCGCCAGCGCTGTCGGACCTGTCGGGTATACGACAGAAGACAACCAGACCGTCTCGCGGCGCGTCCTGAAGGAGGGACGCGTTGCCGTCCGACCACATCCAAGGTTGACCCCGGGGGCGACGTGGACTCACGCGGAGGCGGGGCCGGCTCGCCCGCGCTCAGGCCAGGCCTGTCCGCGGGCAACGAGTCCGCCCTCCCCCACGATGGCGACTCGGATCCGAGCATCGAGCCGCCCGACAGGCCGCTCGCGGCCATGCGAACCCTTCCGTTGCCCGGCAGTCCGCTGCGCCCGTCGGACCCGCGTGAGCTGGGCGGCTACGAGCTGCTGACCCGGCTCGGCGAGGGCGGGATGGGCACCGTCTACCTGGGCCGCTCGCCGGCCGGCCGGCGGGTGGCGGTCAAGGTCGTGCGTGCCGAGCTCGCCGACGATCCCGAGTACCGGGCCCGGTTCCGGCGGGAGGCCGAGGTCGCCCAGCGGGTCGCCCGTTACTGCACCGCCGAGGTGCTCGACGCCGTCGACCCCTCCGACGGGCCGCCATACCTGGTCACCGAGTTCGTCGACGGCCCGTCGCTGGCCGAGACGGTGGCCACGCACGGCCCGCTCGGCTCCGCCGACGTCGAACGGCTCGCGGTCAGCGTGGCGAGCGCCACGGCTGTCATCCACGCCGCCGGTCTGGTGCACCGCGACCTCAAGCCGTCCAACGTGCTGCTCTCCCAGTTCGGCCCGCGCGTGATCGACTTCGGGGTGGCGTGGGCGCCGGACAGCGCGACGGTGACCAGGGACCTGGTGGTCGGCACCCCCGCGTTCATGGCTCCGGAGCAGGCCCGTGGCGAGCGGGTGACGGCCGCCGCGGACGTCTTCGCCTGGGGCGGCCTGATGATCTTCGCCGCGACCGGGCGGCGGCCCTTCGGCGGCGGCGCCGTGCCGGCGGTGCTGTTCCGCATCGTCAACAGCGACCCCGACC
Source organism: Pseudofrankia asymbiotica (assembly GCF_001983105.1). GTDB lineage: Bacteria > Actinomycetota > Actinomycetes > Frankiales > Frankiaceae > Pseudofrankia > Pseudofrankia asymbiotica. The sequence continues at coordinate 64,949 of NZ_MOMC01000056.1, forward strand.
TCGACGGCGTCGACGAGTCGCTCGCCGATGTCGTGCGCGACGCCATGCGCCGCGACCCCGCGGAGCGCCCGACCGCGGGCGAGATCGTCAACCGGCTGCAGACGCTCACCCCGACCCGGGGGATCGTGCCGGTCACCGGGGCCGCGTATCTGGCCGCCCCGGGGGCCAACCGGGCGGAGTCCGGGATTCCGGCGGCGAGGGAAGTCCCGGAGCTCTCGGCCGCGGGAGCCGTGGGCTCCGTGGCCGCGGCGGCCGGCCTGGCCGCCGCGAACGGCGTCGTACCCACCGCCGGCACCGACGGGGCTGACGGCGCCACCAGTGATCCGCGGGCCGTGGTCGCCACGGGCGACGACAATCCCACGATCGGATCGGGTCCAGTCCTGGCCGGCCTCGCCGCCGACGGCGAGGCGAGTCAGGAGGACGGCGCCGAGACGCCGGCCGGTCTCGGCACTGGCGGCACCGGCGTGGCCGGCGACGGCTCCGGGCCCGGCGGCCGCGCGCCGACGGGAACCGTCGTGCTGCGGGGAGGCCGGGCGCGGGAGCGGACGGCCGAGACGCTCGCGCTGGCGGGTCACGGTGACGCGGAGTCGGGCGAGCGCTACACCGAGGCACCCACGACCACCGCCGAGCGCCAGTACCGCGATGAGGCCGCCGCACGCCGCCGGCGCGCGCGGCATGCCCTGCCCGGCCGCCTGCCCTGGACGACGCTGATCAGCGCGTTCAGTGTGCTGGTCGCGCTGGTGGCTGTCGGCGTCGCGGCCGGGGCCGCTCTGGACCGGCCGGCCGGCAGGGCACAGTCGGGTGTCCTCGCCGCTTCCGAGCTGACCGTCCCGGGCAACCTGGTGGGGCTCACCGCGGCCGACGCGGAGAAGCGGCTGCGCGCGGCGGGGTTCAGCCACGTCCGCCGGGAGATGACGCCGAACATCAAGACGAAGGGCACCGTGCTGCAGGTCCGGCMGGGTGGGGACAGCCAGCTGGAGGCGACGGAGACGATCACGCTTGTCGTGTCGGCCGGTCTGGAGTCCATCAAGGTGCCGGACGTCGTCGGGCTGACCGAGTCCGGGGCTAGGGAGACCCTGCAGGACGCCGGTCTCACCGTCGTGGTGCGGACGAGCACCGGCCCGTCCGAGTTCGGTCCCGGGCGGGTCGCCGCCGTGAGCCCGGGCGCCCGCAGTGAGGTGCCGGCCGGCTCGACCGTGACGATCACCGTCATCGTACCGAGCGGGACCCGGTCGTTGGCGAAGATGCCGGACGTCGTCGGGCAGCCCGCCGACCAGGCGCAGACGGCCGTGCGCGCCGCCGGCTTCAGCGACATCGCGCTCGACTACGTGGCGAGTTCCGCCGCGGCCGGCACGGTGACCGCCACGGACCCGCCCGCCGGTAGGTCGGCGGCCAAGAACGCGACCGTGAAGCTGACCGTGTCGACCGGCCCGGGGCACACCACCGTGACCGATGTCGCGGGCCGGCCGGAGGCGGAGGCGCGCGCGGCGCTGGAAACCGCTGGACTCGTCGTCACGGTCAGATACGACACCGGACCGTCGGGCGTAGGGGCCGGCCTGGTGGAGACCGTCGACCCGGTGGCGGGCAGCCAGGTCGCGCAGCACAGCAAGGTGACAATCCTGGTCGTCAGCACGCAGGTGACGGTCCCGTACACGGTCAATTCCCAACGGGCGCAGGCGGAGAAGACGCTCACCTCGTATGGCCTCGACGTGGTCGTGGTCCGGCAGGCCAGCGACCAGCCGGTCGGCACCGTGCTCGCGCAGTCGCCGGAGAGCGGCGCCGTGCGGCGCGGCTCGAGCGTCACGTTGACCGTCGCGAAGGCACCGGACGCGCCCAGCTCCCCCGGTTCCACGACCGGGCCGCCGGCCACGGTTCCGCCTACCGACGCCCCGTCGACCACCGCGCCCTGAGCGAGACATCATCACCGCGGCCGCTTCAGCCAGATTCGGAGCCAGGGTGTTCCGGCGGCGCACCGGCCGCGCGCGTCCGGCGTGCGCGGCCGGCGGTCCCATGTTCGGAGCCAGGCTGATCGACACCGAGTGCGGGAAAAATCTGTCAGACCACGCCGGTACCATCACACTGCATTCAGTGGATCCAGCACGGGCAGCACAAACCTTGCGATACGTATACGGAGGTCCTAATCTAGGGCGCGGTCAAGAGGATGGCGTCAAGACCTGGCTCGTCGTCCGGCAACCTTCGCGCAAGGTGCCCCAGGGAACGACCTGATCGTCGTCGGCGACGGCTGGCGGCGATAACGCGGATCTCCCGAGCCCACACGGTCCCGGGGGTCCACCGAGGCCCCCGGAGGTATACGTGTCGATGCGTCCGAATCCTGGCCGTGCCGAGTTGTTGGCGCTCCTGGGCGCCCAGCCCGAGGCCACAGCCGCGGCCGCCTCCCGTTCGTACCTCGACCGCCGGCGGGACCTGCTGGCCCACGACCCGGACTGGCGCCGGCCGGAGGTCGCGCGACTGGACGACGCCTTCGGCCGGCTGAGCGCCGCGGCGGACGTGGAGAGGCGGCTCGCCGGCTACCGGCCGACCCGGGTCCGTATCGGCGTCGGCGCCGCGACCGTGGTGGTCGCCCCGGCGGCCCGCGGCACCACTGAGGGTGACTTCCCGTTCTCCGACGTAGAGCGGGTCCATGTCCTCACGGCGTTCAATCCGCGTTCCCGGGCACTGCGCCCGCATGAGAACGCCAACCGGCAGCGGGCACTGGCGGGCAGGGTCGCCGCGACCGGCCTGCCCTCCTGGCCGGCCGTCGGCGGCGACGAGAAGAACACCGAGCTCAGCATCGCCGTCGCCGGCCTGACCAGGGCACGGGCGCGGGCGCTGGGCGCCGAGTTCGAACAGGACGCGATCTTCGAGTGGACGCCCGCGGCGTGGTCGCTCGTGCCCTGCGACGAGCTGGTCACGCCGCGGGAGCTCGGCTGGCGCGTGTCCCGCGTCGCGGCGCCGCTGCCCGACCCGTTGGCGGCCCGGCCAGGCGCCGACGCCGCGACCACCGCGGCGGGCGCGGCGCTGGAGGTCGCCCTCGCCGCCGAGGCCGAGGCCGCGGAGGCCGCGGCGATCGCCAGGGCCAGGGACCAGGCGGGCGACGCACCGCCGGCGGCGACCGACCCGGCGGAACCCGGCCAGCCAGCCGCGTCCCCCGCCGGCCCGGCGGCGCCATCGGGCGGATCGTCCCCGGCCGCCCCGTCGACGCCGTCGGGCGCCGCGCCGGCCGCGGAGGCCGCGCCGGTCTCTCCGGCGGACGAGCCCGCGTCCCCCAGGCCCGCGAGCGCGGCCAAGGGAGACGCTTCGACCACCCCTCGTGACCACGGGGGCGCCAATGAGTGACGCGGTCGCGTTCAACACCGGGCTTCCGCTCGCCGCGCGGCTTCGCGAGCACGTCCTGCGCCAGCTGGGCGCCGAGGACGAGTGGATCGGCCAGGGCCCGGGCGGAACCGGCCTGGTCTGGCGACACAGCGAGCTCGGCACCCTGCTCGAGCTGCTCCCGGTGCCCGGCGGCGCGTCGTCGGTCGCGGTGCTGCGGGTCACGACGCCGGTCGCGACCGTCGACGACCTCGCGCGGGCGGCCGCGCTGTGCCGGCGGCGCAACGGCGAGAGCACCCTCAACCGCTGGCTGGTCGGCCCCTGGCCCGCCATCCCCTACCGGGACGAGCCGGACGACGACGAGGACGATGACGGCGACGAGGCCGACGGCCCGGGTGGCGGCATCTCGCTGCGGGCCGTGTTCCACGGCGACGAACCGATCGGGCAGGCGCCACCGCTCGGCGCGGTCCCGCCACACCTGGTGGCCGTCGCGGGCCAGGACGAGGTCGATCAGGCCTCCGTTCCGGGAGCGCCCGAAGCGCCCGCCGACGACCCACCCGCGGATGACGGCGCCGAGCCCGGCCCCGGCCCTGGCGACGAGGTCGATCAGATCGACGATCAGAGCAACGTCCTCTATCTGTCCTGCTCGTTCGTCGTCGGGCGGCGCGAGCAGCCCCGCGACGAGGAGGAAGAGGAGGACGAGGACGCCGACGTCGACGAGATCCTCGGCGAGGAGGGCGGGGCCGTGCTGGCCGAGCTCGCCGTCGCCACGGTCGGCGACCAGATCGCGGTGGCCCTCGGCGCGCTCGACGCCGGGCTCCACGACGAGGTCGCCGGGGTCCCGTTCGTGTACCGCGACGAGGATGGGCACTCCCGCCCCGGCCGGCACCGGGTCACGCAGTATCACGACACCCTGCACGCCGACGCCGAGACCGACAACACCCTGCTGTGGCGGGGGCTGCTGACCGCGTTCGACGAGCTGCGCTACGACCAGGAGATCGACGGCGGCCCGGTCTGGGGCTCGGGCGACGGACGCGGCTTCCGGTGCGAGGTGCCGTTCGGCTGGGGACCGTTCCAGGTCCCGGACGACCGTCCCGTGGAGGTCGTGACGGCGCGGGAGACGGCGGGCTCGCTGACGAGCGTCGTGCGCGCCAGTCGGCAGGACCCGCATCCGCTGGCCGGCGAGGGCCTGGTCATCAGCATGCGGACGCCGGTTCACCTGCGGCCAGGCGACGACGTCGCGGGGCTGCTGGCCGCGCTCAACCGCCAGGACGTTGTCGACCCGGGCGGCGCGCACGGCGTCGGGGCCTGGGTCATGCACGGCGACCAGCCGACCTGGCAGCTCTTCCTGCCGAACGCGCTCGCCTCCACCAGCCAGCTGCGCGCCCAGGGGCTGCTGCGCGAGATTCTGCTGGCCACCGCCGGCGCGTCGCTGCTCGCCCGCCGTCTGCTGCTCACGGACGAGGATCTCACCCGGTTCGACCGTCGCCCGGTCGGCCCGGCCTCCCGGCAGCCAGCGGGACTCGCGTTCGCGGCGAGCATCGCCGGCGGCGACGAGCCGGCGCTGGTGCTGGACACGCTCTACTCCGGGCTGGTGGGCCCGGACGTCGAATGGTCCGTGATGGACGACGCCGGTTTCGACTGGTGGCCGCACCACGGGCGGCAGCGCGTCCGGATGACGCCGCGGCCCGTGCTCGACGGCCGGCGCGCCGGGTCGCTGCGCATCGCGACCGAAGTGGCGACCGGCGCGCGGGCGACCCCCGACCTGCTGCGGCTGCTCGCCCGTCGCAACGCCGAGGACGGCCGCTCGGCCCTGGTTCTCGACCCGGCCGCCGGCACCGTCGAGGCCGTCGCCAGGATCCATGTCGGGCCGATGGCCTGGACGCCTGACCGGATCTGGGCACGGCTGGTCGCGATCGACCAGCTGGTACGCGCCGCGGAGGCGGCCGTCGAGCTCACCCGGCTCGGCGGCCCCGGGCATGGCGCCGTCGCCGCCGCGTCGGCCCACCCGACGAGCGGTCCCCGCCCCAGCCGAGACGTGCTGTTCGACGTGTTGCCCGACATCCGTGACCGCGCGCGCGAGACCCTGCCGGATGGTCAGGTACGCCCGCTCGTGCTTCCGGTCGCGCTGACGGCGCTGATGGCACCCCCACACCGCGTCACCGGCCACCAGCCCGGCCGGGCGCTCACCGCCGAGTGGTGGACCCGCACCTTCGACCCGTCGGGCCCGGCGGCGCGCGGCCGCGGCGAGCTGGTCGTGACCGACCACCCGGAGCTCGGGCCGGGGGTGCGGGCACGTACCTACCTGGACTACCTGCCCGGCGACGTCGACGAGCGGGCCGCCTGGTGCAACGACCGCAACCGGGCGCTGCTCGCCGAGGCGACGGCCGACGATCTCACCGTCGTCGGCGGCTGGGGCCTGGACGCGACCGACACCCCGTGCCTGACCACCTGGTTCTTCCCGGAGACCCTGCTCGGTGAGCATCCCGACGAGCTGTCCGCGGCGCTGGGGAAGCTGCTGCGTCTCCAGCAGTGGATCGTCTTCGTCAGCCTCGCCGACTCACCCGTGGCGCCGCTCACCGACACACGAAGCGCGCAGGAGCTGGCCGCCGGGCTGCCGTCGCTGTTCGGCGCGTTCCGCGCCGTGCTCGACTACCCGTCGGGGCTGACGCTTACGGCCCGCGCCGCCGGCCGCACCAGCGTTCAGGCCCCCACCGGCACGCTGGCCTTCCCCGAGGCGCCCGCGTCCGACGGCACTCCTTCGTCGAACGGCGCTTGTGCGCCCGAGGGCCTCGTCGCGCCGGTCGGCTTTCCCACCCCTGGTGACGACGCGGGTGGGGAGGTGGTCGTCATCGAGCTGGTGCGCCCCTACACGCCGCCGGCGCACGAGGAACTGATGAGCTCGCCGCGGCTCGCGCAGCCGACCAGCGACCCGGACCGTCCTCACATGCTCACCCGGATCGACGCCGGGCTCGACGGCCTGCGCGGGCCGCTGTCGCTGCTGCTCACCGCGCTGGCGTCCGGGAGCCGCACCTGGCTTCCCGACCTGAGCGTCGTCGTCGAGCAGGGCCAGCCGGGGGCCCCTCCCCTCACCGTGCCCGGCCACCTGGGGAACGCGTTCCGGGACAGTCACGTCCGCGACGCACTCGACCGGCTGCTGTTCGACGGCCTGATCGCCGACGATGGTGACGGCGCGGGCTTTCTCGTCCTCGCCGAACCGAACGTGTCCACCGAGCCCGGTGGCCCCGCGGCACGGCAGCTTCCCGGAGCGGGGGACGACACGGGCCCTTCGGGCTGGTCGGCCCAGGAGGACGGGTCGGGTACGGGCCCCGACGCGGGGCTCGGGTTCGGTTCCGAGGCCGAGACCGACATCGGGCTGGCACTCGCGGGGGAACTGGGGCTTGGACGGCGAGCACGCGGCGCCATCGCCCTGCTCGCCCCGCCTTATCCGATCGACCATCCGTTCTACGGCTCCGGTGTGATGGTTCTCGACGTCCACCTCGATCCCGGCGTCACGGCCGCCGCCGGGCTCGCCCGGCTGGCGCAGGCGAGCCGGGCCGCCGGTGGGCTCGGGGACTCGGACCTCACCGAGAGGCAGGCGGGCGACGCCGAGCTCGCCGCGGCGCTCACCGCCGTCGGCGGCCTCCCGCCGATGGCGACCTGCGGTGCGTGGATCGCGCACGACAAGACGGGAACGCTGACCTACCGGATCTGCGTCCCGCCCGCGTGCCTCCTGTGGCCCTCGCCGGAGTCGGTCGGTTCGGTCGTCGGCATGGCCTGGCGTATCGCCATCGCCCAGGCCCACGCCGCCGCCCGCCTCTTCACCGCCCCGCTGGCCCAGCCGGCCCAGTAGTTCAGGCGGCCCAGTAGCTCAGGTGGTGAGGAGGAGGGCTCCGGCTATGGGGCCGCCACCGGCGCCGACGGCGGCGACCTGGTGGCGGGCGACCTGGCGGTCGCCGGCCTGGCCGCGGAGCTGCACGCAGGCCTCGTGGAGAAGCCAGTAGCCGTGCATCCGGCCGGCCGAGAGCTGCCCGCCGTACGTGTTGAGCGGAAGACCGCCCTCCAGGGCGATCTTTCCGGGGTCCCCGACGAACGGCCCGGACTCGCCCTCGCCGCAGAATCCAAAGGCCTCGAGCCAGGCGAGGGTCAGGAAGGTGAACCCGTCGTACAGCTCGGCGAAGTCGACGTCGGCCGGCCGTAGATCGGTATGCGACCACATCTCGGCCGCCGCGTCGGCCGACGCCATGTTCGGGTAGTCAGGCCGCATGTACCAGCCACCGGGACCGGTGGACCCGCCCATCGCCTCGATCCGAACCGGGTGCGCGCACGCCGAGGCGTGGTCGGCCACGGACACGACGATCGCCACCGACCCGTCGATCGGCACGTCACAGTCCAGCAGCCCGAACGGTTCGGACACCTTCCGAGCGGAGACATAGTCGTGAAGCGTGATCGGGTCGCGGTAAACGGCCAAAGGGTTCAGTCCAGCGTTACGCCGGCTGTTAATGGCCAAAATGCCAAGTTGTTCCTTGGTCGTGCCATATAGGTGCATATGCCGACGGCAGTGCATTGCCAACCAGTTCGCCGCCGAGTAGGCATGATACGTCACCATTTCACCCAGCCCGGCCGCCAGCCCGTTTCGCGGCGGGTAGGTCCGGGCGGGCACGGACGCCGCGGATTTCCCGGCTTCGAAGCCGTCCGCTTCCGGTCCACCGGCTCCCGGTCCGCCCGCGGCGCCGGTCCCACCGGCACCGTCGAGGTGGGGCGCCTCGCCGCTGGGGAGCATGGCACCGCCGATCATCTGGACGGTGCGGTAGACCAGCACATGGCGAGCCTGTCCGGTGGCGACCGCGATCACGGCCGACATCACCGGCGAGAGCAGCCCTCCGGTGTCGATGCCACCCCCGCGATAGGTCGGCGCCAGCCCCAGGGCCGCGCACGCCTCCTCCAGCGGGGTCTCGCCCAGCGTGGCGACGCCGTCGATGTCGGTGGGCAGCAGCCCGGCGTCGGCGATCGCCTGCCGGGACGCCTCCACCGTGAGGTCCGCCCCCGGGATTCCGGTACGCCGGCCGATCCGCGAGATCCCGACTCCAGAGATGATGGCGCGCCGCTCCGGCAGTCCGGTCATAGCGTGAAGCTATGCCCGCCGCCACGACCCAGTCACCCGATGTACGGCGCGCTGCGCGCTGCGCGCGAAACAGGCACGAATCCGACCGGTGTCCTACGGTCTCAAGAACAAGGGCGTTGCCAGCGACCGATCGGCGCTGATCCCGAATCCGGAGGCCTCATGACGACGCCGGCAGTCGACGCGGACAGCCAGCTTCTGATCCACCGGTGTGTGGACTGCCGGCGATGGATCCATCCCGAGACCGAACGCTGCCCGGAGTGCGCCGGAGAGCTGAAAGCCGAGCCGGTGAGCGGCGACGCCACGGTCTTCACCTTCACCGTCAACCATCACGCGTTCCACCCGGCCGTGCCGGTGCCCTACGTGATCGCCATCGTCGAGCTCGCCGAGCAGCCCGACCTCCGCCTTGTCAGCAACATCGTCGGCTGCGCGCCGGAGGAGGTCACCATCGGTATGCCGGTGCGTGTCCTCATGGAGCAGCGTGGCGACACGCTCGTCCCCGTCTTCGCAAGGGCCTGAACCTCGACCTGGCCGCCGTCGCCGTCGCCGCGGCCGCCTCCGTCTCAGGCCTTCACGAGATGGCGGGCGATGTCGTCGACCCGCCGTTCGATGCGGCGCAGGGTACGCAGGATCTGCTCGGGCAGGTCGGTCCGGGCGGCGACGGCCGGCTGCCGCGCCACCCCGACCCCAGGGGCCGGCCCCTGGCCCGGGGTGGGTTCCGGGTACTGATCACCGAGCAGCACGCGGACAAGGTGATCATCGGGCCAGTCGAGCGCCCGCGAGACCGCGGACAACGTCGAGTTCTGCACCCGCCGCTCRCCATTGCCACGCTGGAGCACCCGCAGCGTCGCGACCGAGACTCCGGCCGCGAGCGCCAGTTCCTGCTGGCTGACCCGCTGGGTCGACATCCGCGCCCCCAGCGCGGTGGCGACGGAGCGCCAGTCCTCATGGACCGCGCGAAGGTGACGTTCCCCGTTGTTTGTCATGCAGCAAACGATACCGCCCAAACCGCCCGGACGATCACCGGGAACACGCGGGACCACGGCGTTTCCGCCGAACCTCCGGCCAGCGACCTCATCGCGGCCGCCGGCCCGGAGGTGACCGCGGGGAAAAGCGGATCGGGAAAGGGGGACCGGAAAGGAGAAGGCGCCGGCCAGGTCACGCCACCTGGCTGGGGGTCGCCCGCTCGGGAACGGCGCCGGAAGCCCCACCGGAAGTCGCGGTCCCGGCGTAGAGGCGGCCCGCCCGGCGCTGGTAGGACGGCGCCCAGATCAGCTTGAACAGCAGGCGCGGAACGAACGGGACCGTCGCCAGCACGGCGGCGCGCGTCGGGGCGTCGGCCACGCTCGCGAGCCAGCCGTAGAGGACCGGGATGTCGCGGCGGCTGAAGCCCTGCTGGACGTCCTTGTCGATCTCCTCGAACTCGGCCGGCGTGATCTGCTCCAGGATGAGCGGGAACGCCACCGCCTCCTCCTCGTCGAGATGCGTGTTGATCAGCGACTGGAGCTCGGCGAGCACCCCCGCCCGCTGCTGGAGCGGGATGGTGGTGTCGCCGGCGATGGTGACCAACGGGTCGATCTCGGCGTGCTGGGCCTCCAACCGGTCGAGCCCCGCGACGGCGTGCGGCACCCTGGCGCGCAGCACCGGCCAGAAGTGCTTGTCCTCGGCGGTGTGGTGGTGGTRCAGCGTCCGCAGCGTCAGGGCGATCTGGTCCTCGACAAGCTCGGCGTGCGCGGCGTCCCGAGGCGCGCGGGCCACGGCGGCGAGCCGGCCGTACTCGACCCGCATCGCGTTGTGCAGAAGGCGGATGGTCTGCAGGTGGTCGGACGTGGACATGGCGGCGTTCCTCCCGTGCTTCGCGCCCGTCACCCGAGGTGAGGGCCCGCGGGGTGCGGGCCGGTTCGGGGCGGACGGAGCATCACCCGGGTGGAGTACCGCCACGGCCGGCCTGTCGCTCGCCGGACGGCCCTCGCGCGCCCATTGACCTGCCAGCACCACCGTTCCAGGTGGCTGGCTCGCCGAACGCGTGGCCAGCAGGTACCACGCGGCGACGACCGCGGGCGGCACTCTCCGTCACGAAGGGCCGCGCGTGTTCCACCGGGGCAGGAGACGGCGCCGGGGGGCGGCCTCGGCGTCCGCGGACTCGGCGACCGGCTCCAGGCCCTCCTCGGCGCCGGGACGGCTCACCGCGATCGGAGACGAGGCGCCGGTCAGGCCGGCCGGCTGAGCCGGCTCACGCGGCTGAGGCTGAGGTTGAGGCAGCTGAGGCTGAGGCGGCGTGCCGGTGGCGGTCGACCCGAGCGGCCGCAGGGCGATCTGGCCGTCCTCGAGCAGGAGCCTGAGATCCGACATGACGGCGAACAGGCCACGGCCGAGCAGGAACGCGATGTCCCGGCACGTCCGCCGGCCGTTGACGCGGGCGAGGACCTCCGCCCGGCCCTTGTTGATAGGCGGGGCCGAGGCCGTCGGATGCGGCCGTACCCACGGGTCCAGGCCGCGCTCTCGCCATTCGGCCGCGACGTCCACCCGGCGGCGCGTCTCACGCACCACCCGACCGACGTCCATCCCGGGCACGAGGGGCACGAGGGGCGGCATGCCGGCGCCGTCCGGATCCGGCGAGCAGGTGTGGATCTCGGCGAGCGCGAGGGCGAACACGGCGTCCATGGCGGCGGTCTGCGTCAGCACCTGTACGGAGGCGCTCCCCAGCAGCCCGCGCTCCACCAGCGCGGCGCGCAGGCGCCCCTCTGGCGCGGCCTGCGCGAAGGTTTCCGTCCAGTCCTCACCGGAGATCCGGCCCGACCGCAGCAGCAGTGGCTCCAGCCCGGGCGCGGCGGCGGTTTCGGCCGCGATCACCAGACCCGAATGGAACACGATCACGCCACCGACCCGGGCGCCCTCGACTCGAAGCGTTCCCGTGAACTGTTCGTCGCCGAGGCGAGACAATGTAGTGAGGAACAGCCGACTATCCGTCACGAAGTAGTCCCGTCATGCCACCTACCCAAACGTGTCGGTCGACAACAAGGTCGACGAATCAAAGGATAGGGTCGCCGGTATCCAAGTGCTATCGACTGACCCAACGAGCACACAAGCGCCGGAAAATTGCCCCAGAGCATACCCTATTTAATCACAACCACGGGGCTCGCTTCGGGACGGAAGGTGGCGAAATGGACATCGAGACCGCCCTCAAGGAAGCGATGGCGATCGACGGGGCGCTCGGAGCGGCGCTGGTCGACTACGAGAGCGGCATGAYGCTGGGCGCGGCGGGCGGCGGGCGCACGCTGAACCTGGAGATCGCCGCGGCGGGCAACACCGACGTGGTCCGCGCCAAGGCCAGGACCCTGGAGGCCCTGGGTGTGCACGAGGCGATCGAGGACATCCTGATCACCCTGGACCGGCAGTACCACCTCATCCGGCTCCTCAGCCGCGGGGAGAGCCGGTTGTTCCTCTACCTCGCGCTGGACCGCCCCCGCGCCAACCTCGCGCTCGCCCGTCATAACCTCCGGACTATCGAACGTGAGCTGAGCATCTGACGGCCAATACGCAGGGCCCGCCGGCCGGAGAGGCCGCGGTACTGCCTCCCGCCCCGCGGCGGAAGGTTTCGACCTGTCGTAGGCTCTTCGGCTCACACGTCTGCCCGAATATGGTGGCCACCGCGCCGCGAGAACGGCATGACGAGCCGCGCCGAAATGCCCGCGGCGTCGGCATGGCCCTTGGCGAGCAATTATCTGGTGCCCCGCCGGGCGGCCCTACCAAGAATGCGATGAGTACGTCGAATGAATACCGAGACCATTCTGACGGAGCTCGCGGCGCTGCGTGAGCATGTCACCGGCGTGACGAACAGCGCGGTCGCGTCGGTGGACGGCCTGCTGATCGCTCACGACGCGAGCGACGTCCGGCCGGAGGTGCTGGCCGCCATGGCCGCTGTCGCCCTCGGCCTGGGAAAGAGCACCGGGGCGGAGGTGGGCATGGGCGAGCTGCGGGAGGTCATCACCCGCTGCGAGGGCGGCCACATCGTGGTCTACGCCGTCCGCGAGACCAACCTGCTCGTGGTCCTGGGCGACGAGGGGCTGGACATGAACCGGCTGCACCTGCACTCCCGGCCCGCCGTCACCCGGCTCGGCGAACTGCTGGCCGCCTGAGCCATCGCCGCCGCGCGCCGCTGACGGCGGCCGCCGTCAGCCGCGGCCGGCCTGACAGCCGCCCCCGCCTGACAGCCCTTCTCCGGCGCGGTTCGCGGCTCCTGGCCCGCCACCCGCAGCCCACTACTCACAGCTCGCGGCGCGTGACCGTCAGAAGTGGCGCAGCAGCTCGCCGAACGTCCGGAGCTGGAGCACGCCTGGATCTGCGGCGTCGAGCTCCGCGTGTTCCAGCGCCCACGTGTTCGTGTTCGGGATGAAGACGGCCCCCCACCCGGCGGCGCGGGCGGGCAGGATGTCGGACTTCGGCGAGTTCCCGATCATCCACGTCGCCGCGGGGGCCAGAGCCAGCTCGCGCGTCAGCAGCTCGTAGGCCTCGACGTTCTTCTCGGCCACGATGTAGGTGCCCACCCCGAAACACGGCGCGAGACCCGATGCGTCGATCTTGGCCTGCTGCTCCTCCGGAACGCCCTTGGTGAGCAGCGCCAGCTCGTGTCGATCGCCAAGCTCGCGCAGCGTCTCCGCGACCCCGGGCATCAGCTCGACGCGGTGGTCCTGGAGGGCGGCGGCGAGCGCCTCGATCTCGCGTTGCTCCCTGACGTCCGCGGGACGCTCCCAGAGCCGTTCGAACAGGTCGTGCAGGCTGCGCAGGAACACCTTGGTCCCATAGCCGTGAGCCGCCGCGTTCGCCCTCTCGACGTCGTTGAGCATCGTGCGCAGCGCGGTCCGCTCCAACGTGGGATGGGCCAGCCAGTCCAGGTAGTCGGCGATCACCCGCTCAAAGTGGAGGTTGTTCTCCCACAGCGTGTCGTCCGCGTCGAACACCAGCGTGAACCGTGTACCAGCCGTCATCGTCCCTGATTCCACGTCTCGATCTGAACAGACCCCGGGCGTCCTCGTCGACCGGATTTTGCCCACTCCCGCCCGTTCGGCGGCTCCGGGACCGGCACACTATCGCCGGCCAGGCGGGGTAAGGGCCTGATGTCTGGATGTAGGGAACTGGACGGAGGTGGCTGGCATGACCTTTGCCGACCAGTCAGACGCCGGCCGGCGGCCGGCGCGTCGCCAGGGTGTGGACGTGGAGATCCCCCTCAGCACGACGCGTCTGGACGGCCGGCTCGCCGTCCCCGACGGAGCCACCGCCGTCGTCGTGTTCGCGCACGGCAGTGGCAGCGGCCGGCACAGCCCGCGCAACCGGTACGTCGCCGGCGTCCTCACCGACGCGGGACTGGCCACGCTGCTGCCCGACCTGCTCACGCCCGAGGAGGAGGACGACCCGGCGAACATGTTCGACATCGGCCTGCTCGGCCGCCGGCTCGTCGAGGTGACGAGCTGGCTTCGCGGCGAGCACGGCATGTCCGGTGCCGCCGTCGGGTACTTCGGCGCGAGCACCGGCGCGGCCGCCGCGCTCTGGGCGGCGGCCGAGCCGGGTTCCGGGATCGGCGCCGTCGTGTCCCGGGGCGGGCGGCCCGATCTCGCCGCGTCGCGGCTGCCCGATGTCGCCGCGCCCACCCTGCTCATCGTCGGAGGCGACGACGAGGCGGTCCTCGAGCTCAACAACCGCGCGGCGAGGCTGCTGCGGCACGAGGCGGAGGTCGCGGTCGTCCCGGGAGCGACCCATCTGTTCGAGGAGCCGGGTGCCCTGGAGACCGTCGCCACGCTCGCTCGCGACTGGTTCACGCGCCGCCTGATCCCGGTCGGCGCGCGCCGCCGCTGAGCACCCCCCTCAGCCCCGCCCGGGTCTCAGGCCTCGACGCGGCGATTCTGGACAGCGGGCGTCGACCCGGCGGAGGGAGAAGACACGTTGGTATGCGCGGGGGCCGGGCGGAGGCGGGAGAGGTGATCAGCGAGTGAGCCACGTCATCGACGGGCTGATCAACCTGCCGCCGTGGCTGGTGCTGGCGCTGGCGTTCGCGCTGCCGGCGGCGGAGGCCTCGCTGTTCCTCGGCGTGGTCGTCCCCGGCGAGGTCGCGGTGATCGTCGCCGGGGTGCTCGCCCACTCCCACCGGCTGCCGCTGTGGGCGGTCATCGTCACGGCCACGGCGGGCGCGGTCCTCGGCGACAGCATTGGCTACGAGGTCGGCCGGCGCTACGGCGACCGGCTGCTGAAGAAGCTGCCGCACCGCCTGGTCAAGCCCGACCACGTCGACCGGGCCCGCGCGCTGCTGCGCCGCCGCGGCGGCTGGGCGGTGCTGATCGGCCGGTTCACCGCCGCGCTGCGGGCACTGGTGCCGGGCATGGCCGGCACCAGCCAGCTGCCCTACCGTACGTTCCTGCCGTTCAACGTCGTCGGCGGCCTCGCCTGGGTGACCATGGCGTCGCTGATCGGCTACGCGGCCGGCGCGAGCTACCAGTCGGCGGAGCACCGGCTCAGTCTGGTCTCCGGTGGGCTGCTCGCCGTGATCGTCCTGGCGCTGGTCTACCGCGCCGCGCGCCGGTCGGAACGGCTGCGCGGCTGGGCGGCCCGCCGGCTGGGCTGGGTGCCTCGGCCCGGCCGCGCGCTCACCGTCTCCCTGCTGGTCCTCGCGGCCAGTGGATCGATCTTCGGTGCTCTCCTCGACGGCGTGGCGCGGAGCCACGGCGCGATCGGAGCGGACCCTCGCCTGCTGCATGACGTCGTCGACCAACGCGCCGGCTGGCTCACGCCGGTCGCACGTGTCGTCACCAACCTGGGCGTGGGGCCCTTCGTCTACGCGGTGGTGATCGCGCTCGGCGCGGCTCTGTGGTGGCGAACCCGAGAGCTGCTGCTGCCCATCGGCGCGGTCGGGCTGCTCTGGGCGGGTCAGGCGGTGCGGGTGGCGATCAACCACGCGGTCGCCCGCCCAAGACCGCCGCGGGCGCTGTGGCTCGTCCAGCCCGGCGGTTACGCCTTCCCCTCCGGCCACACCGCGATGGCGACGATCGGCTACGGCCTGGCGGCCGTCCTGCTGCTGCGGATCCTGTCCGGCCGCCGGAGCCGGGTGGCCGCCGTGGCCGCCGGCGCCCTGGCCACAGTGCTCGCCATCGCGGTCGGGCTGTCCCGCGTCTATCTGGGCGTCCACTGGCCCAGCGACGTCGCCGGCGGCTGGTCCTTCGGGGTCGCCTGGCTGGCGCTGGCCGCGAGCGTCGTGTGCCTCTACCAGCGATGGTCGACGAAGCCGCCCGATCCAGCGGCCGATCCCGGTCCACCCGTCACGACCGAGGAATCCTCGGAACACGCGGAACCTGCGGAATCCGAGGAACACGCGGAACCCGTGAGGTCCGAGAAGTCCGACTGACCTCGGCCGCCGCCGCGGGCCGGTCCGCCGGCCGGTCGGTATGCTCGGCCGGCCATGCCCGAAGGTCACACCACACACAGGCTCGCCGCGGTCCACCGGGACATGTTCCGCGGCCGGCCCGTCACCGCGACGAGCCCGCAGGGGCGGTTCGACGACGGGGCGGGCCGCGTCGACGGCCGGGTCCTCGACGAGGCCGAGGCGCACGGGAAGCACCTGCTGCTGCGGTTCGACGACGACCAGGTCCTGCACGTGCACCTCGGCATCTACGGCAGGTACGCCCTCGGCCCGCCGCCGGCTCCGGCGCCGACCGGAGCCGTCCGGCTGCGGCTCACCGGCAGCGCCGGCTACGCCGACCTGCGCGGCCCGAACGCGTGCGAGCTGCTGGGGCCGGGCGAGGTGAAGGCGCTGCGCGACCGGCTCGGACCCGACCCGCTGCGCGCCGACGCCGACCCGGAGGCCGCCTGGCGCAGGATCAGCCGCAGTCGCACGTCGATGGCCGTTCTCCTCATGGACCAGACCGTCGTCGCGGGGCCGGGCAACATCTACCGGGCCGAGGTGCTCTTCCGAGCCGGCATCGACCCGTCGCTGCCGGGCAGGGAGCTCGCCCGCGACCAGTGGGACGCCGTCTGGGCCGACCTGGTCACGCTCATGGCCGACGGCGTCCGGGTCGGCCGGATCGACACGGTCCGGCCCGAGCACACCCCGGAGGCGATGGGGCGCCCGCCCCGCGTCGACGACCACGGCGGCGAGGTCTACGTCTACCGCCGCGCCGGCCAGCCCTGCCTCGTCTGCTCGACCGAGGTCATGACCAGGCAGCTGGCCGCCCGCAACCTCTTCTGGTGCTCCACCTGCCAGGGCCGCGGCGCTTCGTCCTGAGCGGTCAGCCGCAGTGGGACCAGTCGCTGGTCCAGGAGGCGCTGCCGAGGCTGCCGCCCCACTTCACGCAGATCGCCTTCGCGGACACCCTGGTCGGACCGGCGTAGTACTCATAGGAACCGGAGTCGGTCACCTTCGACGAGCCGTTCTGTGCCTGCACCGAGGCCGACATCGCCTGGGCCGTGCCCACGCCGGCGCCGGACTTCAGCGTCACCACGCAGTTGGTGGCGCCGTTGTACATCAGCACGATCGTCGCCGTCGTGGAGCCGCTGGTCAGCGTGTGGCTGTCGATCTGGGAGTAGCCGGAGCCGCACACCTGGGCGGCGGTGTAGGGATTCCTCTTCGCGGCGCTGGATGGGGCGGCCGCCGGCGCGGTGGTGCGGGCGGYGGTGGTGCCGGAACCGGAACCGGTCGAACCGGAGCCAGTCCCCGCGCCCGACGTGGCGCCGGCCGAGCCAGCACCCGACCCCGCCCCTGAACCCGACCCGGACCCCGGCGCCGAGCCCGTGCCTGAGCCGGGTCCCGCGCCGACATCCGCGCCCGTACCGCCGGCACCCGCCGCCCCGCCCGCCCCGGCGCCGGGGCCCGTGGCGTCGACGCCCTGGCCGGCGGCCCCCGGTTCGCCCGCACTCTGGACAGATCCATCGGCGGCCGAACGCGCGCGGCCGTCCGGCCTGCCCGATTTCGGTATCAGCGACCCGTCCGGTCCGGTCGCCTGACCGTCCTTGCCGCCGCTGTGCTGGCCGCCCCCGGCCGGGCCGGCCTGCGCCTCGGAGCCCGAGCCCCACGGCGCCCAGGCCAGCACGGAGATTCCGACGATCAGCGCCACCGCGCAGGCGGCGCCGACGAGCACATTGCGGCGCGGGTTCGTGCTCGGCGCACGGCGTCGCCGCCTCGACCTCGCGGGGCCGGCCGGGCCGGCCACGTCCATCGGCTGCACAGACTCGGGCGGCCGGGCCGGTTCGGGTGGCCGTACGGGTTCCGCCGGTCCGACGGGCTCGAGCGGCATCATCGACGCTGGCAGCGGCCCGGTTGGCGCGTCGTGAATCGGGTCCAGAAAGACGGACGCCCCGAGGCCCGGATCCGTCACCGCCGTCGCCATCGAGGCGGCCGGTTCCATCCCACCCGGATCTGCTGGAGCTGGTACGGCGCCACCTGGGGTGTCCGTGTCATCGCCTCCGCTCCGCGAGATCGAGTGGAGGTACGGGCCACCCGCGCCAGGGCTCAGTGCGCCGTCAGTCGACCACCACTTTTCCTCACCTTATCTCCGGTTAACAGCCGATATGAGGCCATCCATAGCCGGCGATCTCGCTTTTGGGAATCGACCTGCTACTGAAAGTCACAGACTGCGGGTGGCGGGCAGCGCTACGCGGCCAGCTGTGGGTAGAGAGCGGCGAGGTCGCCCGCGAGGGCGGCCTTGACCTGGCGGGTGGTGTCGTCCGCGAGAACCTCGAACACGCCCGCTTCGACACCGTCGAGGGCCAGGTCGGCGACCTCGCGCGGGTCGGCCTTCGGGGCGGCGACGGCGGCCGCCATGTCGGTGTCGATGTATCCGACGTGCAGGCCGGTCACCCCGACGCCGCGCGGGTGCAGCTCGAGGCGCAGCGAGTTGGTCAGCGACCACAGCGCCGCCTTGGAGGCCGCGTACGAGCCGCCGAGCGCGAACCAGGACAGGACCGAGGCGACGTTGAGGATGTGCCCGCCGCCGTTCGCCTCGATGACGGGCCCGAACGCCTGGATCATCCGCAGCGGCCCGTAGAAGTTGGTCTCGAACTCCCGTCGTACGGCCTCGAGATCGCCGTCGAGAAAGGGCGCGGCGACGTATCCGCCCGCATTGTTGATCAGGATGGTCACGTCGTCCGCCAGCGCGGCCGCGGACACCACGGCGGCCGGGTCGGTGACCTCGAGCGCCAACGGAACGGCACCGGGGTGGGTGACATCGCGGGGGTTGCGAGCGGTGGCGTAGATCTTCTTCGCGCCGCGGGCGTGCGCGGCGTCGACGAACGCCCGCCCGAGCCCGCGGCTGCCTCCGGTGACCAGCACGACGGCACCCTTGATCGCGGTCATGGCCCGCTCCTCGCCTCGATGGAAACCGATCGGTTTCCGACACGTCGGACAACATAAACCGATCGGTTTCCCACCGCAAGCTTGACGTTCTACCCTTGGTTGGTGAGCAGCACCACGTCCCCCGGGACCTATCCGCCCGCCGCGGCGCCAGCGGGGCCGCCGGCACCTCCGGTATCTCCGGCGTCTCCGGCTCGGCCCGCGTCGGCGGCGCCAGCGACCCGGGAACGGCTGCTGGACGCGGCGGCGGAGCTGTTCTACCGGCAGGGCGTGGGAATGGGCGTCGAGGCGCTGTGTCAGGCGGCCGGCGTCTCCAAGCGATCGATGTACCAGCTTTTCGACAGCAAGGACGCGGTGATCGCCGCGAGCCTGGACCGATGGGCGCAGACGCTGCGGACGCAGATGTTTCCGGCCGCCGGTGACGCGCGCCCGCCGCGGGAACGGATCCTTGAGGTCTTCGAGTGGCTCGAGGCCGCCAGCGCCGATCCCGACTTCCGCGGCTGCCCGTTCGTCGCCACGGCGGTCGAGGTCAAGAATCCCGCGCACCCCGCCGCCGCCGTCGCTCGCCGGCACAAGCAGGCACTCACGGACTTCTTCGCGGTCGAGACGCGCCGTGCGGGTGCTCCTGATCCGGTGCTGCTCGCCGAGCAGCTCACCATGATCTACGACGGCGCCAGCGCCCGCGCCGTGGTCAGGGCCCAGCCCCTCGGCGGCATCGCGGTCACGACCGCGGCCCTCCTGCTCGAGACCGCCGGCGTCCTCGAGGACGAGGGTGGGCGCCCCGCGGGTCGGAGCATGCGGGTTTCCTAGGCCGCCTTTCCTGGATCGCTACCGCAGCAGTGGCAGGACCTCGTCGGCCAGGAAGTGGATCCCGCCCTCCTGGTCGGGCCCGATCTGTGAGATGTAGACCTCGTCGAATCCGGCCTCGACGTACGGGGTGATCGCCTCCGCCGCCCGCTTGGGGTCCGGCCCGCAGGCGACCGCCCGCGCGGTCTCCTCGGGGCTCGTCCGCGCGCCGAGCGCCTCGTACCCCTTCCACGTCGGCACGTCCTGCGAGAGCTGGCCGCCGCCGCCCTCATGGCCCCACAGCCGGTGGGCGGTGTCGGCGGCCTCCTCCTCCGTCGGAGCCCAGCAGATCTTCAGGCCGGCCTGGGTTCCGCCCATCCCGCCGTCGCGGCGATAGGTCTTCAGCCCCTCGATGTCCGGCCGGGTGGTGATCCAGCCGTCACCCACCTGGGCGGCCAGCCGGGTGGCCTTCGGCCCGAACCCGCTGATGTAGATCGGTGGCGACTCCTCCGGCCGGCTCCAGATCTTCGCGTTGTGGGCCGTGAAGTGCCTGCCCTCGTGGGTCACGGTCTCCCCGGTCCACAACTGGCGGATGAGCTCCAGCGCCTCCTGGAGACGCTCGTGGCGGACGCTGACCGGCGGCCAGGCGTCGCCCAGGATGTGCTCGTTGAGCGCCTCGCCCGACCCGACGCCGAAGGTGAACCGGCCCGGGGCGAGCGAGGCGACGGTGGCCGTCGCCTGGGCCACGATCGCCGGGTGGAGCCGGAACGTCGGGCAGGTCACGGCGGTCGTCAGGCGCAGGTTCGTCGTGGCGGCGAGCGCGCCGAGCACCGTCCAGACGAACGGGCTCTCCCCCTGGCTCGACTGCCACGGGTGGTAGTGGTCCGAGACCCACACCCGGTCGAAGCCCGCCTGCTCGGCGGCCTGCCCCACCTGGACGGTTCGGGGCGCGCTCAGCTCCTCGCTCGACAGGAAGTAGCCAAACTCACTCATGGGCGCCGCGTACCCGCCACGGAAGGCACAACACCGGTCAGGCGGCCCGGCTCCGCTCACGTCGGCGAGGCCCGATCACCTCCGGTGTCATCGATGGAGATCACCCTTCGGTCGGCGGGATCTGGTCTGTCGAGACCGGCTGAAGCAGACTCGAAAGGCCAGCCGGAGGACAAGCGGCGAGGGGGCGGGATGGCCGACAGCGCCGGGGTCGCGGACTCCGCCGAGGCCTCCGAGCCGGACGGGCCAGGCTCACCGGACGGGCCGGACGCGGTTCGGTTGTTCGAGCGGCACCGGGCCCGCCTGCTGGCCGTCGCCTATCGGATGCTCGGCCGGACCGGCGACGCCGAGGACGTGGTGCAGGACGCCTGGCTGCGGTGGAGCCTGACCGACGTGGCGGGGGTCGCGGACCCGGAGGCCTACCTGGTGCGGATCGCGACCCGGCTGGCGATCGACCGGCTGCGCAGCGCCCAGGCGCGCCACGAGTCCTACGTCGGTCCGTGGTTGCCCGAACCGATGCTCACCAGCCGGGACGTGGCCGAGGACGTCGCGCTGGCCGACTCGGTGTCGACCGCGCTGCTGTTGGTCCTGGAGGCGCTGTCCCCGATCGAGCGGGCGGTCTTCGTGCTGCGGGAGGCGTTCGGCTACCCGTACGGCGAGATCGCCCAGATCGTCGGCCGAACCGAGGCGACGGCCCGGCAGACCGCGCGGCACGCCCGCGAACACGTCGAGGCCCGACACACCCGCTACAACACCGATCAGGCCACCCGCGCGGTCGTGACCGAGCGGTTCCTGGACGCGGCCACCGGCGGTGACCTGCGGGCACTCATGTCCGTGCTGGCGCCGGACGTCGAGCTGGTCAGCGACGGCGGCGGGCTGGCGCCGGCGCCGCGCAGGGCGATCCATGGCCTGGAGCTGGTCGCCCGGGCGCTGGCCACCTTCGCCGGCCGGATGCCGCCCGAGCCGAGCGTCGAGCTGGTGTCGCTCAACGGCGGCCCCGGCATCGTGATCCGGTCCGGGCAGGCGCCGGTGGTGGCCATCACCCTGCACCTGGTGGATGGGCTGGTGAAGACCATCCACCTGGTCAGCAATCCGGAGAAGCTGACCGGGCTGCGGCAGGGGTGACGACCGCCACCGGCGCCGCTCATCGACCGCCCTCATCGAGGGCGCTTACCGAGCGCGCTCACCGAGCGCGGCGGCTGCGCAGCGGGGCGCCGCCCGGCGCCAGCATCAGCACCGGCACGTTGAGCCGGCGGGAGAGCCGGAACAGCGCGGGCGGGCTGCCGCTGACCAGCTCCTTGTACCGAACGGCCGCGCGACCCTTGAGATACCAGCGGCCAGGGCTGTCGTCGGCGTGCGTGAACTGGATGACCGCGTCCCGGCGGCCCAGGCTCACCGGCTGGTGGATGTAGCCGAACCGGAACGGCTTCGGCCGGCGGCCCCGCAGCCGGCGCCCGATGCTGTCCGCGGCATGCGCGGCGGTCGGCAGCCCGCTCTGGCAGGTGCCGTGGATCGTTCCCCAGGGCTGGCGCACGGCGGCCGCGTCGCCGACGGCGTAGATCGCCGGATCCGATTCGGACCGCAGCGTCTCGTCGACGAGGATCCTGCCCTGGCCGTCGACCGCGAGGCCGGCCTGCTCGGCCAGCGGCAGCGCCCGGACGCCGGCGGTCCACACCACGGCGTCCGCCGGCACCGGCTCCAGGTCGCCGGCGACCTGGATTCCCGTGGGCAGGACCTTCGTGACGACCACTGCGGAGCGCACCCCGACGCCGAGTCGGTCGAGCCCCCGGTTCAGGTACGCCCGGGCGGCGTCGCCCATCATCGGGCCGGGCTCGTCCCGGCTGAGCAGGGTGACGCGCAGGCCGGGGAACGTCTCGGCGATCTCCGTGGCCGCCTCGACGCCGGTGAGGCCGGCACCGACCACGGCGACCCGGCCGGCCGCCGCGTCGACCTCGGTGAGCCGGTCCGCCAGCCCGGCCGCCGATGGGCCCGCCAGCGTGAAGGCGTGGTCGGCCGCGCCCGGCACGGCGCCGGTGTCGGTGACGCTTCCCAGCGCGTACACGAGGGTGTCGTAACCGAGCTGCCGGCGGCCGTCCTCGGTGTCGACGTCCACGGTGCGCGCGGTCCGGTCCAGCCCGACGGCCAGGCCCTGGACGAACGCGACGCCCGAGCCGGCGAGCAGATCCGGCAGCCGGTGGTCGGCGAGCTGTTGGCCGGTGGACAGCTGGTGCAGCCGTAGCCGCTCGACGAACCGGTCGGACGGGTTCACCAGGGTCACCCGACCGCCGCGGCGGCGAGTCCGTCGGGCCACCCGCACGGCGGCCAGTACGCCGGCGTAGCCGCCGCCCAGCACCAGGATGCGGGTTCCGCCCGGCTCGCCGCCCACGGTGCGGTTCTCGTGTGACTGAGACCGTGACTGAGACATGGACAGTCCTTCAGGGTGGATGGGCGCCCCTGTCGAGCGCCGCTTACCCCGAGGACGAGACGAACCGCCGAACCGTGAAACGGGCGGATGGTGACCCCCGCCACAGCGGTCATCGAGCCAGGCTCCTCACTCCTCCACCCACTCGAGCAGGTCGCCGGGCTGGCATTCGAGCACCCACGCGCGGGCTATGCCCCGCCGGGCGCGGTCCCCGCCCCGGGCTGCGCGCCGCCGAGGGTGATGACGACCGCGACGTCGCCATAGGGGAAAGACCCTTTGCCGAGGTGGCCGAGCTTGTTGAAGAACTTCGAGATCCCCACCATGACGCCGTACTTCGCCCGGACCCTGCTCTGGATCTCGTCGAATTCGGCGCCGGCCGTCGCCATCTGGGCCGTCCCCTCGGAGAGGGGCGAACCGGCCTTGACGCGGCCGCGGGCGTCCGACGGCTGCACGGTCACCTTTGGGCTGTTGCGCAGCCGCTTGTACTTGCCGGACGCGGACGACGTCCAGAAGCCGACCTGACCACCCTCCAACGGCACGATCCAGGTCGTGGTGGGCACGCCGGTGCCGTTCCTGCGAAAGGTGGTGACCGCCACGTATTTCTCGTCACTGATCGTCATGCCGGCAGAGTGTAGGACTCCACCGGGGCGCCTCACGATCTCCGCCCACCCGGCGGGGACGGGTCGTCTGCCGTCAGCAAATCTGCCGCGGGCAGACCGCGGGCTGATTGGCGCGACGATCTCGCAGAGTTGAGACATGAGTGGTGAAGCGAAGCCCCCGCTGTTCAACGACCGGATGCGACAGGACCTCTACGCGCAACGCGTCCTCGTGCTCGATGGGCCGTTGGACGATGACAACGGCACCCTGCTGGCCGCGCAGATGATCGCGCTGGCGACCGAGGACGCCCAGGCCGACATCGCGCTGTGGATCCACTCCCCCGGYGGCTCGGTGCCGTCGATGCTCGCGATCCGCGACGTCATTCGGCTCATCCCCTGCGACGTGTCCACCCTGGCGCTCGGCATCGCCTACAGCGCCGGCCAGTTCCTGCTGTCGTCGGGCGCCAGGGGAAAACGGCGCGCCATGCCGCACGCCCGCGTCCTGATGCACCAGGGCTCGGCCGGGATCGCCGGCACCGCGGTCGACATCGAGCTGCAGGCGAACGACCTGCGCCACACCCGGGACACGGTGCTTCGGCTCATCGCCGAGGACACCGGCCAGGACATCGACCGGATCTTCGAGGACTCGCTGCACGACCGCTGGTACACCGCCCAGGAGGCCCTCGACTACGGCTTCATCGACACGATCGTGCGGGCCTTCGACGAGGTCGCGCCGCGCGGCCGCCGACCCATCGGGATCGGCCTGTCCGCCGACCGGGGCGCGGACCGGGGCGCGGACCGGGGCGACCGATGAGCACCTACACGATCCCGAACGTCATCGCGCAGAGTCCGCGCGGTGATCGCATCATGGACGTCTACTCGCACCTGCTCACCGAGCGGATCATCTACCTCGGGACCGCCATCGACTCCGGCGTCGCGAACGCCCTGGTCGCGCAGCTGCTCTACCTGGAGGCGGACGCCCCGGACCGGGACATCCAGCTCTACATCAACTGTGAGGGCGGCGACCCGAGCGCGATGCTCGGCATCTACGACACCCTGCGCTTCATCCGGCMCATGGTGGCGACGACCTGCGTGGGCCAGGCCGTCGCGGTCGGCGCCGTCCTGCTGGCCGCGGGTGCCGAGGGCAAACGCGCCGCGCTTCCGCACGCGCGCGTCATCCTGCACCAGCCGGCGGCCCAGGGCCGCGGCACGATCCCCGACCTGATCCTCCAGGCCGACGAGGTCGTCCGCGTCCGGGCCGACATCGAGCACATCCTCGCCCGGCACACCGGGCAGAGCACCGCGACGCTGCGCGCCGACACGGACCACGACCGCGTCTTCACCGCGACCGCGGCCAGGGACTACGGCCTCATCGACCATGTGATCGAGCAACGGTAGGCCTCGGAATCCCGAGACGACCGCCGCGCCGGGCCCCGCGGCCCGGCGCGGCCGGGCCTCCATCCGTCAGGCCCGGCCGCGCCGGCCGGCCCGACCGGCCCGGCCGACGTGGCCGACGTGGTCCCCGCCGGTCAGGCCCGCGCGCAGGTGACGACGGCGCCGCGCAGCTCGTAGCTCATGAGCCCGTCGCACCAGGTCATGTCCGGGGCGCGCTCGAGGCGGACGTCGGGCAGGCGCAGGAGTGCGTCCAGGAACACCCGGGTCTCGGCGATCGCCACCTGGGCACCAGGGCATCGATGGCTGCCGTCGCCGAAGCTCATGTAGGAGCCGACCCCCTTCTGCCGGCTGGCCCGGTCGGGGTCGAGCGCGTGCGGACAGGCACCCACCGTCTCCGGGTCGACGTTGGCCGCCCGGATGTTGACCGCGAGCAGCTCTCCCGCCCTGACCGAGTCCGGCCCGAGATCAGCGTCCTCGGTGGCGCGCCGGTGCAGCATCGCGGCCACCGGCTCGAGGCGGAGGATCTCCTCGAGGATCACGATCTGGTCGGCCTCGTCGCCGGCGGTGAAGCGGGCCCGCAGGGCGTCGTCGTCGAAGAGGTGCCAGGCGGCCATCACGATGAACTCACGGGTGGTGACCATGCCGGCGACGGCGTAGGTCATGCACTCGATGAGGATCGCCTTGTCCGGGTAGCCCTCCTCGAGCAGGTGCGAGATGACGTCCTCCCGAGGCTGCTCGCGGCGGGACCTGATCGCGGGACGCACGTCGCGGCTGAAGAACCGCATCGCGTGCACGGCGGTCACGGCGGGCCCGGGGACGCGGGCAGCCATCCGCCGAGGCCGCACTCCTTCAAGAACTCGCAACGGTCCAGGCAGGCCGCGGCGACCCGGGAGCGAATCGTCGCCGCCGCCGTCGGCATGGTCCACGACCTGCCGAACTGGGACTGGCGAAACCTCACGGTCCGCGCCGTGGCCCAACGCGCCGGCGTGAACGAGAGCATCGTCTACCGACATTTCGCCACGGAGCGGAACCTTCGCGACACCGTCCTGCGCCGGCTCGAGACGGAGGCCGGGGTCGAGCTGGAGAGCCTCCGCCTCGACAACTTCGACCAGACCATCGCGCGGACCTTCGCCTACCTGGCGACCTTCCCGATCGACCGGCGGCCTCTCGACGACCCGACGTTCGCGGCRCTCGACCAGCGCCGCCGCGGCGCGCTGCGGGCCGCGGTGGCACAGGCGGCGTCCGACTGGACCGACACGGAGCGCGAGATGGCCGCCGCGGCGCTGGACGCCTACTGGAGCGTCTCACTGTTCGAACGTATGATCACCACATGGAATCTTGATCCCGACGAGGCGACGCGCGCCGCCACCTGGGTCATCGGCCTCATAGCCGCCGCCGTGCGAGCGGGGGACAGCCCACAGCGGCCCGACGCCGATTCGTGATCGTCCTTGCCTGGCGGACGGGCGGAGGGACGTACCCTTCTCCCAGGGCACGAACGCCCCTGGGTCCACCGCGTGCCATGCTGGCCTACCAGCCCGGACCAGTAGGAATATTGGTACAAAGTTCCGATCGTTCCGGTATTCGGGCAGATCCGGATGGAACACCGAGACCGAAAGGATCCCCGAGCCGCCATGCAGAGCGTGGCAGAGCTGCCGGTCCAGATGGCGGCCGAGCCCGGCCAGACCGACTGGCCCGTCCTGCTCGTCGAGGACGATGACGGTGACGCCTTCCTCGTCGAGGAACTCCTCGACGAGATGTCAGCTCCCGTCAGGCTGCAACGAGCCAGCAGCATCGCCGAAGCCCGCACCATGGCCACCGGCGCCCGCTGCGTCCTGCTCGACCTCGGACTCCCCGACAGCCACGGCCTGTCCGCCCTCGAGACCATGCGCCACGTCGCCCCCGCCGCCGCCATCGTCGTACTCACCGGCCTCACCGACGAACACCGCGGCGTCGAAGCACTCGCCGCCGGCGCCCAGGACTACCTCGTCAAAGGCGAGATCGACGGCAGAACACTCCTGCGCGCCCTGCGCTACGCCATCGAACGCCG
>NZ_MOMC01000057.1 GCF_001983105.1 Pseudofrankia asymbiotica
CCACGGAGAACCACGCGGTGGCCGCCTCACACCACCCGCCACACCGCCTCCCTGGCGAGAGACCACTCGGCGATCACTGTTCCTGTAGTACTAGGTGCGCTCGGGCCACCGCCGACGAGATGCTCGGGCTCACGCTCGGCCTCGGCTCTTGATCACCTCGTTGCAGGGAGATGATCTGACCTCGTATCTACCAGATATACCGCAGCACTGTCGATCCGTCAGCCGACGCTGCGGCTTGGAGTTCGCGATCGCGATCAGTGCTGGCGTCGTGGCTTGTCTCGGAGGTAGGTGCGTAGGCGGTCGACGGGGTCGCTGGCGGTGCCGAGGTGGGCGGGGGTGCGGCGGAGTCTTGTGAGGAGGGCGGGCGCCTTGGTGGTCTTGAGGGTTTGGTACGTGGCGAGGGCTCGGTCGATGGCCTGACGGGTGGTGGTGGCGGCGCTGTCGCCGAGTCGGCGTACGGCCTCGGCCTTCTCGGCCTTCTCGGCTTTCTCCGCGCTGTCGAGTTGTGGACCGTGCATGTCTGTCGGTGCGTCCGCGACCAGTCTTGGCTCGGGCATGGTCGTGAGCCGCGACTGGGGTTCGAGCAGAGACGCCGGCTCGGGGGCGACCTCGGACACCTGGGCCACCGGCTGCGTTCTCGACGCGAGGTGGGCGGTGAGGAGATCGGCGATCCTCGTGGCCTCGGCGCGGTCGTTGGGGTTTCCGGCGAGAGCGGCGTTCAGGGCGTCGCGGACCTCGGCTGGCAGCGAGTCGGACGCACGTGGGGCCGCTGGCGGGTCGGACTGGCATAACTCCCACCAGGAGAGCAGGCACAGCGCTAGTGAATAGACGTCCGATGGGTTGCCGGCCGCGTGCGCGGTCTGGCGGCATTCGGGGGCGCGGAAGGCCTGGCCCTCGTGATCGGCGTCGTCGGCGTCGTGCACCGTGCCGACGTCAGAATCGGCGATCTTCGCGATGAGGAAGTCGGAGAACGTCACCCGGTTCGTTTCCGGATCCATCCACACCCGGCTCGGGTGCAACGCGCGGTGGGTGATGCCCTCGGCGTGGATGTCGGCGAGCCCGGCGTAGGAATCGGCGGCCACAGCCACGAAGGTCTCGATCGCCGGCTTCACGCCGGCCCGGATCAGGTTCCCCAGCGTGAGCAGGGTCGGCTCGGGTGGGTGCACCGGTATGACCCACATCCGCTCGTAGTCGACGCCGAAGTACGGGTCGACGGCGAAGACCCTGCGCAGCGGTGCCAACCGCCGCATCGCGTTGTACTCGCGTAGCAGCGGGTTGTCRTTCTTCCGGAGCTCGTCCTCGGTGAGACCCTGGCGCTCAAGGGCGAGCAGCACCCTTATCGAGCCGTCGTAATGCCGGCCGACGTAGCGGCGCCCGCGCGGGGTCGGGTCCAGCCCGGTCACGATCTCGTAGGGTCCGAGCTTCTTCGGGGTCGCCGGGCGTCTGGACAGCCCGGTGACCAGGTCCTCGACACGCTTKCGGAACGGCGCGAAGTTGAAGTGGCGAGCGACGAAGTCGTCGATCTCGTAGAGGGCCTGCTCGCAGCCGGCGAGGTGGACGACATGGCGCTCGACGCGCGGGTCGTCGACGTGGAGCCGGACATCGGGCGAGGAGAGCACGACTAGGGCGTAGACCAGGTGAAGCGGGGCCTCGCCCAGCGGAACCGTCTGCTTGAGCGCGCTGCGCAAGGCCCGATTGTGCTGCGTCAGGCTGCCGGCCAGGATGCGGGCGGCRCCCACAGCCTGGTTGATCGGGTTACCGCGCTCCTCGCGGGTCACGCGGTCGTACCAAAAGACATCGTTGCCGATGAGGTCGCCGTGCCAGGACTTTTCCTCTATCACGGTGACGCTGTGCGGCCCGATGGCGATGAAGTCGGTGTCACGCGTTCCCGAGCTGTGTACCAACTGCCGGCCGCAGACGACCGTCCACTGCTCATCCAGGTGGTCGCGCAGGTAACAGGCGGTGGCCTCCTCACCCGGCCCGCCCCACAGGCCGTGGCGGATGATCGTCGCCCCCATGCGCCACCCCTCGCTGTCATCCTCGCCGCCCGGCGCGAACCCGCGGAAGACGTCCGCGTTGGTGCGGCCGCGGCCTTCCGGAGGGGTATGGCCACAGGAACGAACGATCCCGTTCGTGGAGTTGTGGTGTCCACCGCCTGGCCAAGTTCCGACAGACTGTCGCATACCCCGATACGGGCACGGCACCACAGGTGCGCCCAAGTAATCGGATTCAACTCGGACAGTGACCACCCACCACCGCCGACCGTCCGCCCAGCCACGTCAGCCCATCCGGGAGGGGCGGGCGCCCCAGCCTGGCGGCAGTTCCTCAGGTGAGCCAGCGGGTCCCGAGTGGTGCCGCGGGTCCGGCGATCCCGCACCCCCGGGTGGACCGGCCGGTTTCGGTGGACCGGCAGGCCTCCAGACGCCGGCCAGCGGCCAGCGGCCAGCCAGAAGAGACTCGACCGCGGGACCTGGTATCTGGTCGACGGCGAGAGGGCGACGGACGCGCTCAGCTCCCTCCACCCTGGCCTGATCGTCAGTTCTGTAGAGGAATCCGAGCTGGGAGCGGTGCGTCGTTCGGATCTCGGTACAGATCTGACGATCATGCTCGGCCGAGGGTGTTGGCGACTGCCTTGACGATGTAGGCGGGGCGGGTGAGCACGTCCTTCCACGTGACGCGGACCGTACGCCAGCGCAGCGCTTGCAGCTGGTTCTGCCGTTCGCGGTCGTAGTACAGGGGTTTGGGGTCGAGAATCGGAGCGCCGTGAAAGGCGGCGCCGTCGGCCTCCAGACAGACCTGCCGCGATACCCAGGCCATATCGACGCGCGCGACGAGTGTCCCGAACCCGTCCCGGATCGGATACTGCAGCTCCTCCGGAGGTAACCCGGCATCGCTGAGAACGAGCCGCACCCGCGACTCCAGCGCCGACTCGGCACGCCCGTCGACCTCGCGAAGCCAGCGATAGCGGCTGGCCGCGCCGCGTCGGCCGAAGAATTCAGTCCGTATGCCGTCCAGAGCGAGCAGCCGGCGGGTATGCAGCGCGGCGTCCAGCAGCGCGACCGCTTCCGGCCGTTCCCAGGCAAGAACCAGGTCGGCGAGAGTCCGGGAGAGGTTCGTTGTCGGTAGACCGCGAACGGGCCGAACCTCGTCGTCAGGAACCGTTCCGGCGTGCAGGACCAGCCCAGCCGACCGAGAGCGGGAACTGGTGGGCGAGACCAGCAGATGAACAGGCTCGGCTGGCGTGTACCGAGGGAGCGCGCCGAGTCCGTACAGCCGTGCGGCGCTCAAGCCACACACGATGGCGTCAGGACGACGATGCAGCGCGGCGCAGGCGCCCGAGCAGCGGATCCGCGCCAGATACACCAGATATGCCGGGTACGTCGGATATGAGGTAGGTGCCGGTGAAGGGCCGCGTCCAGGCGTTGGTTCGTATCAGCTGCTCGATCTGTCCGCGAGTCAGCCCGGCGTCGTGAGCTTGAGCTGCGCTGATCATCCCTTGCTGGCGACGGGCGACGTACAGAGCCGCCGCCAGCCCCGGGTATTCGGCTCGCATCCGCCGACTGACCGTCGCCACGAGCGGCAGGATCCGTCTAGCCACCTCGTCACGCCAGGCCGGGGCGCCAACTGTGGACAAGGCAAGACCTGTGGATATCCAGCGGCTCTGCCGTGCTCCACATCAGGGGTCACGCGCAGACCGGCCGGAACCGCAGGTTCGCACCCACCGGATCGGAGGCCCGGCTGAGGCCGGCGCCCGCATCTCGTGCGACCCGGATCGGAGGCCCAGCTGAGGCCGGCGTCCGGATCTCGCGCGACGCTGCCGATCAACGGGCGATGCGTGGGTGTGATCGTCGGTTGTGTACTGGGATCCGAGTTGGGCGGGGTGCGCGGTTCGGATTTCCGTACAGATCTGGCGATCACCGGAGGGCTGAGAGGTGATCTCGGAGGGCGGCGGCGACCGGGTCCATGGCGGGGGAGGCGTCGATCTCGATGAAGGTGGGGAACTCGGGGAGGGAGCGGTAGGCGGCGTCGAAGGCGGCCAGGTAGGCAGGGTCCTCGAGGTCGCGACCGCGGGTCCTGACGCGACGGGCGGCCTCGTCCGCCTGGATCGCCATATAGAAGGTGGCGTCCGCACGTGGGAAGGCGGAGTAGAGCGCGCGCACCAGCCGTTCCGCGCGGCCGCCGGCCTCATGGCCTTCGCCGGCCTCATGGCCTTCGCCGGACGTGCTGTCGCCGCGGGCGCGCATGATGGCGAACTGGCAGGAGGAGTAGCGGTCCATGACGGCGACGCGGCGAGTCAGGGTCGAGATCGTGATTGCTCGGGCGATCGCGACCCAGCGGATGGACGCCTCAAYCGCCAGGTATCCATGCCGGCCGAGTAGGTGCCGCCCGTCCCGGCGCCCGAGACGGCGGGCCAGAGGATCGATCAACGGCCGTCCGCCGCCGTTCTCGAAGTACCGTGCGGGCGTTCCCGACGCTGTGAGCTCCCCAGCGAGCCGTTTCGCCGCGGTCGACTTCCCCGACCCGTCAACTCCCACCAACACGATCATCATCGGTCGCAGGCGCATACCCGACGTTATCCGTGGGTCGGCACCGCATGGACGGCGTCGACCCGCGCCACCTGCGTCACCTGCCCGAATTCCAGGTCCCGACCCAACGTCGTTCAGGGCTCATCGGGAACTTTCGTGATCAGCCGTGCCCGGCATGCGCCGATCGCGCGGCGGGTGCCGGGCACGGCTGATCACGAGATCACCGATCCGGGCGATGGGGCCCGCTCGCCTAACATTAGGACGAGTTCGCGTATGCCGGCGTCGGTCTTGGGCTGGGTGAGCTGTACATCCCAGCCGACGACGACGAGCTGCCACTGGATGAGGATCTTTTGCCGTCGAGGTCGACATCGGGCCAGTGCAGCCCGCAGGCTTCGCGCTCACTCCAGGATGATGGCCGCGTCGACGACCGTCGGTCCGAGGGACGACGGATCCCGAACAATCTTGATCGTATGCTCGCCGGGAGAGAGGTCAACAACGGCCACGATCCCGCGCTGCAACCGGACCAAGGCAGATGGCCTCGTCGTGGCCGCCAGKGCGCCGTCGACGTAGATCCGGGCGCGGCCTTCCTGCCAYCCGAGCGGTCCCACGAGCGCGAATCTGTGGCCGACGGCGGTCACTGTGGCGACTGCCGTCGCGCTTTTCGTGGACCGGACCGTGCCGCCCCAGGACCCCGGGACCCGTTGTTGCTTCCAGTCGCCCGTGAACGTGAACGCCGTCTCGTCAATGCCGCGGACTGTGAAGGTGTCGCCCTCGGCCCAGGCACTGGTGTTCCCGCTGGTGTCCGTGGCGCGGACCCGGAGCCGGTAGCGGGCGCCGGGCACCACCGGGATCCACGCCATCCCGTGGGCCTTGGTCCGCACCGACACGGGCGCGTAGCCGCCGCCGTTCACCGAAACCTGGAGCTCCTCGACGATGGCCGTGCCATCGGGGTCGTGTGCCTTCCAGGTGATCCGCAGCGGAATCGTCGGCGGATCGCCGGCCGACAGCCGGTCGCCGGGTCTCATCGAGACGACCGGTGCGCTGACGATCGGAGTGGTGGTGTCCGCCTGCTCGAAGACGACGCCGACCGTCGTCGATGCGTCGAGACGCAGGGAACAGGTCTGCGCAGCGCCCACGCACGCACCGGACCAGCCGACGAAGCGCCATCCCGGCAGATCGGCGGTCGCCGTGAGGGACAGTAGCGTGCCGGCTTGGTAGGTCGTGGTGCAGGCGGACCGGCACGCGGTTCCATACGGGTCGACGTTGATGGTCCCGTTGCCCGTCACGGTGAGGGCCAGAGACACCGGCTGCCCCTGCCGGAGCTCATACACGGTGTCCCCGATGGCGATCGTCCAGGTGCCGTCGACGAAGAGCGCGAAGTCCTGGTAATTGCGGAACTGCCCGTCCCGCCAGGTCCAAAGATCCGGCGTGGACGCTATCAGGACGCTGGGACTGCCCGGTACAGCCAGGTACAGGTCGTGGTTGCGGTAGTACATCACCTCTCCGGTCGGAGAGATGTTCGCGATCCCGAATTCAAACCCCTGGAGGGACGAGTCGGTGGTCACCTGGTCGGTGGTGCCGTCAGGCGCGCGCCGCCAGAGCTGGAACTTGYCCGCGGCATCCTTTTTCTGGAAGACTGCCCAGCCACCGGCCGTTTCGTARTCACGGCCGCTCTCTGGGGTAACGCCGGGYAGACCGCCGAGAGCCGAGAGCTGCGTCTCCTGCGCTCCGTGGTTCAGCACAATGGACCAGGGCCCTCCAGCCGTACAGCAAGGCGGACCCTTCCGGTAGACGACGTCGACCCCGTCAGCGACCGGATAGGTGTTCCACAGCGTACTGTCCTGCGAGACGCGCTCCAGTTGCCCGTCGTGATAGCGCTGGATCTGATAGTCGTAGTCCCAGAACACGACGTCGCCGRCCGAGGTGACATCGTTATCGGTGTTTCCGGCCTGTTCCGAGACAGTCACAGTCTGTCCGGTGGCGACATCGTAGCGCCGCAGCACGGTGGCGTTGCTCCAGGCGACGTACTGTCCTGCGACGTAGAATCTGGCGTTGAGCTGACCGAGGTCGATGACGTCCGTGCCGCCGGTCCAGATATAGAGGTGGGCCGAGGTCACGTCCCCGGCCGACGCGTAGAACGCGACGCCGTTGAGAGTCAGCAGCCCGTATTGTGGAGTCGTGCCCGGGACGCCCGGCACCTGCACGACCTGGCCGCTGGCCCGTTCCCTGATCCGGAGGGTAGGCGGCGCGGTCGTCGAGTCCAGGTACAGCACCCGTGTCGCCGATACATCGAGGACCTTACCGGACACCTGCTCGGTGGCCACCAGGTGGGGATTCAGATAAGACGGCGCGGCCAGGGGCACCGGTGCCGGTGCCGCGACGCCCGTCCCCGACAGGACGGCGAGCAGAGCCACCATCGAAATCACCAGGGACGCTACGGGGAGCGTGCGGCGCACCGCGACCTCCAGTTCTCTGGGCCAGCCGGACCAGCCAGAGAATGCAGCCAGGACCGCGCGGAATCCGCCTCGACGCGATCTGCTGCGATTCCGGTGGCTACGCAGACGAAGAAGACCGGCCCGGCACGATCGCCACCGACCGGGCAGGAGCCCGACAGCACGCAGACCAGCGGCCCCGCCGGGAAGGATCCATGGCTGCCGCAGCAGGCCGCCGGGCCCGTGGGAGGAACATCCGTATCCGGTACGACGAGCCACGCCGGGGCACGGGTGGTCGTGGGCGTGGGTCGGGGGCGGCGGTATGCCCTATCTGTCAGCATGGGATGAGTCAGATAGGGGGGCGGGCAACCCCGCATCGACAAGGAGAGGTGGTCGGCGGTAAAAGCACGGCGGCGGACGCAGGGGCCTGGGCTGGACCGACTGCCGTGACCTGCTGGTCGCCGCGCACCACCAGCTTCCCGGTGGACGGCTCGTCCTGGTCTGGGACCGGCTCAACATCCACCGCCATAACGCGATGACCGCCTTCCTGCAGGCCCACGCTGACTGGGTCGAGGTCGTCTGGCTGCCGACCTACGCCCCCGAGCTCAACCYCACCGAGGGGGTGTGGTCCCTGGTCAAACGCGGCGCGCTGGCCAACCTCGCCATCACCGGCGTCGATCA
The DNA here is from genome assembly GCF_001983105.1 of Pseudofrankia asymbiotica. GTDB lineage: Bacteria > Actinomycetota > Actinomycetes > Frankiales > Frankiaceae > Pseudofrankia > Pseudofrankia asymbiotica. The sequence goes on from NZ_MOMC01000057.1 coordinate 7,640, forward strand.
CCTTGCCCAGGTCATCCACGACAGCCTGGCCAGCATCCAGCGCCGTCCCCACATCCTCGATGGCTGCCTGGCCGCTACTGGCCTGACCCTCAATTCACCCTGACCAGCAGTGACACCACCGATTAAAGATCATTAGTTCCGGCTGCCGGCTGCCGGCTGCCGGCTACTGGCCCAAGCCGGACGCCGTGAGACGGCGGAAAGTGCCGCTTCAGCGAACGTTCGTCCCGTCGCCTGTACCAGCACGCTGAAGATCAGTCAGACGCCACGCGTCACCGCTCACCACGTCTGACTGATCTTCAGCACTCGTGCCACGGCGGCCAACGTGCCTGCCACGGCGTTAGCTCTCGCAGCCCATGCCGTCGCCGTCGGTGTCCAACCTGAAGGGGTCCGGCGCCAGGACTCGGACCGGTCCGGGCGCGTAGTTCGGGCCGTCGCCCGAGCCGCCCTCGCAGTCGCCGATGYCGTCCTGGAGGCACTGCCCCGGATACGACGGATCGCAGCCAGGTGTCGGCGCGGATGTGGTCGTCGGCATGGGAGACGGTTCCGCGGGACCCGGCTGCTCCGGCGCTGACTCGGGTGCGGGAACCGTCGTCGTCTCCGGGGCAGGAAATGTGTTGGTCGTTGCTGGAGCTGGCGTGGTTGTCGGTGTCGATGGAGTCACCGGTACCAGCTGCAGGACCGGCGTGGGGCTAGGCGTCGGTTCCGCCGCGGGAGGTGCCTGCGACGGTGGCGCTGGCGACAGAAGGCCTGGCGAAAGAGGGCCCGACGACGGAGGGGCCGACGACGGAGGGGCCGGTGACGGAGGTGAGGCCGGCGTGATGGTCGCCGGCTGGGAGGGTGCGGCGGGTTGCGGTGTGGTTGTCGCCGGCGGCGGCGCGGTCAACGCGAGCGCCGCCGGATCCTGTGCCGGTTGGTCCTGCGTCACGCTCGAACCCGCAGTGGGATCCGAACCCGCGGTAGGGGCCGCGCTCAACGGCCCGGCCGCGATGGCCGCGATCTTGTCCGCTGGTGCACCTGTGTCGGTCGGGTTGGCGTCGTCGGCCAGGGGCGATCGCGCCAGTTCGGCCGGCGGCGTCGCGGGCGTGACGGGGGCGGCCCGCGCGACCGGCGGTGGTGGGGTCGCCGTCGGTGCGGCCATCACCTTGGCCAGCGGCTCGGCTTGCTCCGAGATCCCGGTGTTTGGGGGCGACGGCTGGGCTGAGCCGGTCTTGGCGACGATGAAATCCTGCTCCGGGTCGCCGTGGCAGCCGGAGAGCGTAATCAGCAGAAATGCGGCCGGAACGGCGGTGACCATTTTGCCGATGTTCCGCTTTGAGTATTTTGACCGGTGACACCGGTGGACAGTTCCGCCAGGCGCGGCGCCGCTGCCCACCGCCGTCTCTCGAATGGGAGGAGACTTGTGTGGCGTAGCCGCCAGAACAGTCCGCATTGCGCTCCTCGATCGCCGTAAGCCGATCAGGCTAGCGCTCGAACCGACATCTAGGCGTCAGGCGCGCCCCGAACAGGAAACAGCGATGCGGACGGTGTCCTACCCGATGCCGCTATTCCTCCATTTTGGTTCGACGCCGGATGCCCTCCCGGTGCCAGGCTCGGAGGGGTGGCATGACGTGGCGGAGGACGGGGCGGGTTRCTTCGTAGGCGACTGTCGAGAGTTTTAGGAGGAGCTTTTCCCGAGGGCGGTAGTCGTCGGYGGGGATGAGACGGGATGCCAGGTCAGGGCGGAGTTGGCGGAAGTAGTGGCGTGCTCGGGCCGCGTGTAGCGGGTCGGAGACGATCTTGATCGTGGATGCGGATTCCAGATGGGTCATGGCGAACGCGAGGTTTTGCCGCGTGGTTTGCGCCCGAGTCTCCACGACGATCCGTTCCGCCGGGACGCCGAGCACCTCGCGCGCATAGCGCGCCATCACCTCAGACTCCGCCTCGGACGCGCCACGCGTCGCCGCGCCGCTGAAGACGAGCAGGCTGCCGCCGTCACCGGCACCGCTGGCACTGCCGTCACCGGCACCGCTGGCACTGCCGTCACTGACACCACTGGCACCGCTGTCGCCGTCGCTCCCGGCGTCGCTGACTCGCTCGCGCAGGCCGTCCCCATCGCTGGCGGTCGGCTGGCTCATCGAGCGGACCGCGATCTCGGTTCGCCATCGCTGCACCGGGTGCGGACGCCCGTCGCGGGCCGTCGGGTAGCCCAGAACGAGCAGAGCCTCGCGGTTGGCGCCGCTTGCCGGACTGGACGCCGGGCTGCCGACGTCGCCTTCCCGCCGTGCCTGCGCGCCGAAGCGATGGCGGGAGGCGACCCAGTGCGGGATCTCGGCGGTACCGACCACCAGACCGGCGAACGCGACGAGTCCTCCTGCCACCGCGAAAAGCGTCACCCACATGTCGACCGCGGTCGCGGAGGTCTCGAACAGGCACGCACAGCTAGATTCTGAGCCCGACCGGCCGACCGCGGCCGGCCGGCCGACGGGGCGCCCGGCCGACTGGCCGCCCGGCCGGAGGACGGGCCTGCCATCCGAAGGTCGGACCAGCAGAGCGGGCGCGCAGGCGGAGGGCCGGGCTGACAGAGGGCCGGGCTGACGAGGGGCCGGGCCCGGCAGAGGGCCGGGCTGACAGAGGGGTTGGGCCGACAGAGGGTCGGTCCAGCACAGGGCCGGAATGTCAGGCACGATCGGAAGCACCATGACGCTTGCGACGACCGATCTCGTTGATGCCCTGCCGCCGGGCGGCCTGACCGCCGCGCGCACCGACCCGCTCCCCGAGGACGCGATCTACGCGACCTTCGAGGAATGGGCGGGTGAACAGGGCCTGAGCCTCTATCCGCATCAGCAGGAGGCGCTGATCGAGATCGTCTCCGGCGCGCACGTCATCCTCTCCACACCGACCGGCTCGGGGAAGAGCATGGTGGCGGCGGGGGCGCACTTCGCGGCGCTCGCGACCGGGCGGCGCTCCTTCTACACCGCGCCCATCAAGGCGCTGGTCTCCGAGAAGTTCTTCGCGTTGATCGAGATCTTCGGCGCCGAGAACGTCGGCATGATCACCGGTGACGCGGGCGTCAACGAGAAGGCGCCGATCATCTGCTGCACGGCGGAGATCCTGGCGAACCTGGCGCTGCGCGAGGGTTCGGCCGCGGACGTCGGCCAGGTCGTGATGGACGAGTTCCACTTCTACGCCGACCCGGACCGCGGCTGGGCCTGGCAGGTTCCGCTGATCGAGCTGCCGCAGGCGCAGTTCATCCTCATGTCGGCGACGCTGGGCGACGTCAGGCGGTTCGAGGAGGATCTGACCCGGCGCACCGAGCGCCCGACGGCCGTCGTCCGTTCCGTGGACCGGCCCGTCCCGCTGTACTTCACGTACGTCGTGACGCCGCTGCAGGAGACGATCGAGGAGCTCCTCTCCACCCATCAGGCTCCCGTCTATATTGTCCACTTCACCCAGGCGTCGGCGCTGGAACGCGCCCAGGCGCTGACCAGCATCAACGTCGCGACGAAGGCCGAGAAGGAACAGATCGCGACGGCGATCGGGGGCTTCCGGTTCACGTCCGGATTCGGCAAGACGCTGTCCCGCCTCGTGCGCCACGGGATCGGCGTGCACCACGCCGGGATGCTGCCGAAGTACCGCCGGCTGGTGGAGATCCTCGCCCAGGCCGGCCTGTTGAAGGTCATCTGTGGGACGGACACCCTCGGCGTCGGCATCAACGTCCCGATCCGCTCGGTCATGTTCACCTCGCTCTCGAAGTACGACGGGACGAGGAACCGGATCCTGACCGCCCGCGAGTTCCACCAGATCGCCGGCCGCGCCGGCCGGGCCGGCTACGACACCGCCGGTTACGTCGTCGTGCAGGCGCCCGAGCACGTCATCGAGAACGAGAAGGCACTGGCGAAGGCCGGCGACGACCCGAAGAAGCGCCGCAAGGTCGTCCGCCGCAAGCCTCCGGAGGGCCAGGCCGGCTGGGGCCAGCCGACCTACGAGCGACTCGTCGCCGCCGAGCCGGAGCCGCTGACCTCGCATTTCCGGGTCACCCACTCGATGCTGCTGAACGTCATCTCCCGGCCCGGTGACGCGTTCACCGCGATGCGCCACCTGCTCACCGACAACGACGAGGACTCCGCCACCCAGCGAAAGCACATCCGCCGGGCGATCGCGATCTACCGGGCGCTGCTCGCCGCCGGCGTCGTCGAGAAGCTCGACGAGCCGGACGCGGAGGGCCGCACGATCCGGCTCACCGTCGACCTGCAGTTCGATTTCGCGCTCAACCAGCCGCTCTCGCCGTTCGCGCTCGGCGCCCTCGAGCTGCTCGACAAGGAGGCGCCCGACTATCCGCTCGACGCGCTGTCCGTCATCGAGTCGACCCTCGACAACCCGCGCCAGGTGCTCTCCGCGCAGCAGTTCAAGGCGCGGGGCGAGGCCGTCGCGGCGATGAAGGCCGAGGGCATGGAATACGACGACCGGATGGAGGCTCTGCAGGAGGTCACCTATCCGAAGCCGCTCGACGAGATGCTCACGGCCGCGTTGGAGATCTACCGCCGCGGCCACCCCTGGGTCGACGACTACGAGCTCTCGCCGAAGACGGTCGTGCGCGACATGTACGAGCGGGCGATGACGTTCGCCGAGTACATCCAGTTCTACGGCCTGGCCCGCTCCGAGGGCCTGCTGCTGCGCTATCTCGCCGACGCCTACAAGGCGGTGCGCCACACGGTTCCGGACGCGGCGCGCACCGAGGAGCTCACCGACCTCATCGAATGGCTCGGCGAGCTGGTCCGCCAGGTCGACTCCAGCCTGCTCGACGAGTGGGAACGGCTGCGCAACCCGACCGAGGGCGACCTCGCCGCCGCCGCGGCGATCGAGCACGGCGACCGTCTCAACGACAAGCCTCCGGCCGTCACGAAGAACGTCCGCGCCTTCCGTGTCCTCGTCCGCAACGCGCTGTTCCGCCGGGTGGAGCTGGCGGCGCTGCGCCGTTACCACGACCTCGGCGAGCTGGACGCCGAGTCCGGCTGGAACGCCGAGGCCTGGGAGGACGCGCTCGAGCCGTATTTCGAGGAGCACCGCGAGATCGGCACCGGCGCCGACGCCCGCGGCCCGAAGATGCTCATCGTCGACACGGCCACCGAACGCGGGAAGTGGCTGCTGCGCCAGATCTTCGACGATCCGGCCGGCGACCACGACTGGGGCATCAGCGCCGAGGTCGACCTCGCCGCCTCCGACGAGCTGGGCGCCGCCGCCCTGACCATCACCGCCGTCGACCAGCTCTGAGCGCCCGGTCCGCGGACGCCCCGACAGCCCCGTCGGCGGACGCCCGAGCGGTCCGTACTCGGCTGGCCCGCGCGCTGTCCGCGGCCGATCCGCGGCCGATCCGCGGCCGATCCGCGGCCGATCCGCGGCCGATCCGCGGTCCGGTCGTGGTTCGGTCCGCGGTGCGACCTCGGGCCGCCCGTGCTGGCCGGGCATCGACTTTGGTAGCGCTCTTCGGGCGGTTTCGGACGACGTGTCGACCCCGTACGCTGCCGCACATGGGCGCGGTCGGCACCGGCGGGCGCGTCGGTGTGCGCCGTATGGAGTACCGCTGGCTGTTGCCGGCCCTGCTCACCCAGGAGATCCCGGCCGACGGCGACGGCGGCCGGTCGGCACCCCAGTCGGCACCCCGGTCGGCACGGGACTGGGCCGTGGACGTGGTCCTTTTCGTGGCCGCGGTCTGGGGCGGACTCGCGGTCTGGGTGCCGCTCGTCGAGCAGGCGCCCGACGTGTCGCCGGCTCTGCGCGTCGCCGACCTGGCGGCGGGGCTGGTGACCTGCGCGGCGCTGTGGTGGCGACGACGCTGGCCGGTGACGCTCACCCTCGTGCTCACCCCTCTGGGGGTGTTCTCCGCGTCGGGCTCCTTCGGCCTGCTGATCCTGATGTTCAGCGTCGCCGTGCACCGGCGCCCGCCCGTTGCCGCCGCGGTGGCAGGAGTCTTCTGGTTGCCTGGCTTCCTCTACCCACTGGTCTGGCCGGATCCGGAGCTGTCGTACGCGGGCTCGGTGGTGCTCACCCTGGGACTCACGGTCGGGGTGACGGGCTGGGGGATGTTCATCCACGCCCGCCGGCAGCTTGTGATCTCCTGGCGGGAGCGGGCGGCGCTGGCCGATGCCGAGCGCCATCGGCAGGTGGCCGACGCCCGCCGGCTGGAGCGGCTCCGCATCGCGCGGGAGATGCACGACGTCCTCGGCCACCGGTTGTCGTTGCTGACCATGCACGCGGGCGCGCTCGAGTTCCGGCCGAACGCGCCACCCGAGCAGCTCGCCCACGCCGCCGGCGCGGTCCGTACCAGTGCCCGGCAGGCCCTCGCCGAGCTGCGCGAGGTGATCGGCCTCCTCCGGCAGGACGACGCCGTGCCTGAGTCCGTGCCTGAGTCCGTGCCTCAGCTCGTACCTGAGCCTGGGCCACCGCCTGAGTCCGTGCCCCCGCACGCGGACGACCAGGTCGTCCATGCCGACCAGGTCGACCAGGTCTTCAAGGCCGACCAGGCCGTCCAGGTCGAGCGGGTCGACGGCGAGGGCACCGGGCCGGTCGACGAGTACGCGTCGGTTCCGCGGACGCCTGGTCTCGCGGACCTGGCGTCCCTCGTCGGCGAGTCCCGTCGCGCGGGTACCGCCGTCCGGGCCTACTACCGCGTGGTCGAGCCGCACACCATATGGCCGGTGGCAGCCCGCGGCGCGTACCGGATCGTCCAGGAGGCGCTGACCAACGTCCGCAAGCACGCGCCGGGGTGGCCGGTCACGCTGATGGTCGACGGCTCGGTCGCCGAGGGGCTGCGCATCGAGGTCCGCAACCAGACCGGCCCGTCCGGAGACCCCGAGATGGCCGGGCGGTCCGAACCAACCGGCGGAACGGGGCTGGTCGGGCTGGCTGAGCGGGCGGCGCTGGCCGGCGGAGCGCTTCGGTACGAAGTGACCGCGGATGGTGAGTTCCGTTTGTGCGCCTGGCTGTCATGGACGCCGGTCGAGAACACCGGAATCACCACCGGAACCCGTTCGGCGCGCGAACCTGGTGGGAGCGGCGGATGACCGACCCGCGGCAGGCCGCTCCGCCGGGCGCGACCGGCGGACCGACCGCACCCGTGCGGGTACTGGTCGTCGACGACGACCCGCTGGTACGGACGGCGCTGGCCATGGTGTTCGGCGGCGGGGACGGAGTGGTGCTCGTCGGCGAGGCGGGCGACGGCGACGAGGTGCCGGCCGCGGTCGAGGCGCACGGCCCGGACGTGGTGCTCATGGACATCCGGATGCCGAGGGTCGACGGCCTGGCCGCGACGGAGGCGCTGCGCGCCCGGGCGAACCCGCCCGAGGTCCTCGTCCTGACCACGTTCGACACGGACGAGCATGTGCTGCGGGCGCTGCGGGCCGGGGCGAGCGGATTCCTGCTCAAGGACACCCCGCCGGCCGAGATCATCCGTGCCATCCGGCGGGTCGCGGCCGGAGACCCGATCCTGTCGCCCGCGGTGCTCCGACGCCTCATGGCACACGCCGCCTCGTCCTCGGCGGCCATCGACTCCGCCAACGCGTCGCTGCCGGTCTTCACCCCGTCCGACCAGGCCGCGCCGGCCGCGTCGGCGGAGGTCAGGCGGGCTCACGCCCTGCTCGACCAGCTCAGCGAGCGGGAACGCGAGGTGGCGCTCGCGGTCGGACGCGGGCTGTCCAACGCCCAGATCGCCGCCGAGCTTTATATGAGCGTCGCGACCGTCAAGTCCTATGTCTCGAAGCTGTTCGTACGTCTCGGCCTCGACAATCGCGTGCAGATCGCTTTGCTCGTCCATGACGCCCATTTCGACGCCGGGTAGCGGTGCCCAGGAGGCCGGCCTTCAGGCAATCGACCGAGGTCGTCGAGCCATAGCCCAACGGCCGCAGGCGGTGGCCGGGTGGCTGGCACAGCCTGGCGGCATGAGTTATCGAGTTGACGTTCAGCGGCTCACGGTGCGCTGTCGGGTTGGCGGCTCGGCGCCGCCGGCGCTGGCGGACGTCTCGTTCGCCGTGGAGCCGGGCCGCGTGTGCGGCCTCTTCGGCCGGGAAGGGGCCGGGAAGTCGACGCTGCTCGGCTGCCTGGCCGCCTACCGGCGCCCGTCCGCCGGAACGGTGCGCGTCGACGGTGACGATCCCTTCGAGAACGCGCGGCTGATGAGTGGGATCTGCCTGGTCGACGGGCGGGGCGGGATCGGGGTCGACGAGTCGACGACGGTCCGCGAGGTGCTGGAGATCGTCGCCCTGCTGCGTCCCCGCTGGGACCAGGCCTTCGCGGACACGCTGCTCGACCGGTTCGAGGTGGCCGCCGGTGCGAAGGTCGGCCAGCTGGCCAGGGGCCGGCGAGCGGCGCTCGCGGTGACGATCGCGCTGGCCACCAGGGCGCCGCTGACGATGCTCGACGAGGCGCACCTGGACCTGGAACCCGCGCATCAGGCGACCTTTCAGCGGGAGCTGCGCGCGGAGCAGGCCGCCCATCCACGGACGATCATCCTTGCCGGTGCCACCGTGGGCGAGGGCGGCGACGAGGACGCCGACGGCCTGGACGACACCGCCGGCGGCCTGCTCGACGACGTCGTTCTCCTCGGCCGCGGGCGAGTGCTGGCCACGGCGCGGGCCGCCGAGCTACGCGGGCTCGGCCGGGAGCTGACCGGTGAGGCGGATGCCGTCGCCGCCCTCGTCCACTCCCTCTCTGGCGACCACGTCCTGTCAGGCGGCGCCGCGGTCGACGGCGGCGCGGTCGGCGATGCCCTGGTCGGCGCGGCCGTGAGCGGTCAGGCCGTGGCCGTGGTGGCCGACCGGCGGCTGGGCCGGCTCCGGTCGGTCGTGCTCGCCGGCCCGGTGCCACCCGACGCCCTGGGCGCGGCGGACCGCGCCGGGATCAGCGTGAGCCCCGTGGGGCTGCGCAGGCTCGTCACCTGTCTTACCGATGACCGACTCCGGTCCGGCGAGCACCGGGAGCGCACACCATGACGGAACCCGTCGAGACCGAACGCACCGAGACCGAACGCACCGAGACCGAACGCACCGACCGCCCCCTGGCCGTCCCGGCGCCCGCGGCGCCCGCGGCGATCGCGGCGCCCGCGGCGATCGCGGCGACGTCGGCTTCGGCCGCGGGCCGAGAGGGGCCGCCGTCGCTGGTGAACGTCGCCGCCATCACCACGGCCGGCACCATGATCTGGATCGGCCTGCTCTGGCTGGTCGTCGCGGCCGGTTTCGGCATCGTGCTAGGCGTCGTCGCCGCGGCCGGCTCGTCCGACCACAGCCTTTGGCAGCACGGGTTCTCGGGCTGGCAGCGGTTCATACCGTTCGCCGCCGGTCTGTCGATGACGTCGACCTTCGCGCCGATGCTGGTCGGCAACGGCGTCACCCGCGCTCGGGTCGCCACGGCGGCTACCGTGACCCTTGTCGTCGTCGCGGTGGCCGGTGGCCTGTTCGTCGCGCTTGGCTATGGCGTGGAGCGGCTCGCCTTCGACGCGCTGGGCTGGCGTCATGAGCTGTCCGACGGTCGGCGGCTCTCAGACGGCGGGTATGTCCGGGTGGGCGTCGCCTACGCGGCGCTGTTCGCCTGCTACTTCGCCTCTGGATGGCTGATCGGCGTCGCGCGCGGAGTCCTCGGGCGGGATGGGTTCGCGCCGCTGGTCGTTCCAGCCCTGATTCCGGCGGTCGCCGCGGAACTCCTGCTCCGCCCCGAGGTCACCGGCCTGCCGTTCGCCGGCCGCCTTGGCCTGGATCGCCTGCCCCAGCCGTCCCTCACGCTCGGCCTGCTCGCGGCACTCACCGCCACCGCCCTCGCCACGTGGGCGGCCCATGCCGGCAGCCGGCACATCACCCTGCCCATCGCCGGTGGCCCGCGTTAGCGCGCCCCGCCAACGTTCGCCCGCCAGCACAGGGCTGGTAGATCACGACCACCGTGTCGTCGCGGTCGTGAACCGAGTCAGATCGCGACCGCGACAACACGTTCGCGGCGATCATGAATAGGCGACGACGCGGGCGGACCGCTGTCGCCGTGGCGCCGAGCGAGGCTTCTGGTGCCGGCCGATGGTCCCAATGCTCGGCCATACCGGGGACAATTTCGTGATCCGGTCGAACCGCCTGGCGGCGGCCGGGGCAGACTGGGCCGCATGGGTGCAGGGGAGCCCTCCGGGGAGTACTCGGGCCAATATCAGCCGACGGGCTGGTACCAGGGCTACCCGCAGGCGGGCCAGAACCAGCCGTATCAGCAGCCGTATCAGCCTCCGTACGGGCAGCAGAACCAGCAGCCCTACCCGTCGCAGTACCAGCCGGCGCCCGGATACCAGTGGGCTCCCCCGGAGGGGCAGGTCCCGCCAGCTGGCCAGAATCCCTGGTACCAGGCGGCCGGTCGCCAGCCGTCGTCGTCCCCCAGACGGCCGTGGCTGCTGCCCGTGCTGGTCGTCGGTGGGCTCGTCGTCGTCGCGGGCGTCGTCCTCGGYGTGCTGCGGCTGGTCAGCCATGACGGCGGCTCGGGCGGCGCCACGGTGCCGAGCGCCTTCCGCGGAACCTGGTACGGCACGCACGGCGGCGCCGAGATGTCCCTGGAGCTCAAGGACGGCAAGGTCGGTGCCGTCGTCGGTGCGACGACGTACCTGGGCGCCTGCACCGAGACGGTGACGCTGCTCGAGGTCGGCGACGGCTCGTCGATCCGTGTGCACGAGGCGGCGGAGCCGGGTGACACGGTCTGCACCGACGAGGACATCACCCTGACGCTCCAGGGGTCGGGGCGGCTGACCCTGCACTATGAGTCGTTCGCGGGAAGTGACCCGGACGGGACGGTGGCCATGACGCGGAACGGCGGCGGCCGGGCGACCTGATCGTGGGCCGGGGCGGCCGGGAGCCGAAAGGCGGAACCGCCCTGACCTCGACAGGAGGGAAAGACCAGGGCGGTTCCGGGGCTCCCGCGCCCGGTGGGGGGAAGAGGCGCGGGAGGGTTTGAGCGCCGGAGAACCTCTGTGTCAGCAGGTCTCAGTGTGAGCGGGCCTCGGCCTCGGAAGGCCTGAGCGCCGGCGGGCAGGCCGCGTTGCTCACCCGCCGGCGGGAGTCCGGCCGTCCGACGATGGCCGGAGGCGGTGCTGGCCGAATGGGCCCTGACTAGCCGAACAGGGCCTTGTGGGTCTGCGGGCCGACGATCCCGTCGACCAGCAGGCCATGGGAGGCCTGGTAGGCGCGCACGACACCGTTGGTCTGCGGGCCGAAGTAGCCGTCGACACCGATCGTGTAGCCGAGGCTCGCGAGCTTCTGCTGCAACTGGTGGGTCGCGTCCAGGTAGGTGGCGTGGTTCGCCGCCTGCGACAGGTACCAGGCGTTCGCCGGGATCGCCGGGGCCGCCGGTGCCGCCGGGGCCTTGGCCAGGGCGACCGGGGCGGCGTAGACCGTGGCGCTGCCGACCGCGTTCGCGGCGGCGTTGCCGCGCGCCAGGTAGCTGCGGTAGGCACCGGTGGTGTACGTGGTCCAGGCGCTCGGGCCGGAGCCCTTGCAGACCTGGGCGGCGGCCCAGGCGTTGGTCGCCGGGTCGTAGAGGTCACGGCTGCCGACCCAGCCGGCGTGCGCGCGCATGTTGATCTGCCACAGGCCGCGGGAGTCCTCGCCGACGGTGGCGTGCGCGTAGGTGTTGCCGCTGGACTCGGCGAGCGCGATCGCGACCCAGGTGGCGAGGCCGACGCGGCAGTTGTCGAGGCCCGCGGAATGCGCGTAGGCGGCGATCTGGGAATCCGGGATGGTGGAGGCGGCGCTGGCCGAAGTGGCGCCGGCGAGGATGGCGGCGCCGGCGGTGGCGCTCATGACACCGGCGGCGACAACGGCGGAGCCGCGGCGGCGGACAACATTATTCCTGCGGTGACGACCCTTGAGCATTATTGCGATATCTTTCCCGCACGCCTGTGAGGTTAGCTGTCGGGTTCGGGCCGGGAAGCCCGGCCGGCTATTTTCGGGCGCGTCGAATAAACGCCTTTGAATGGCCGACTTAACCCCAAGGGCGGCGCCGCGTGGCGCCGCCCGGAGGAACGTGGTTCCCCCATTTCTGCCCTGGCGATCTCTCGGAGGGGGCACTGGGCCGGGGGCAGAACTCGGCGTCCGGACCGGTGCTTGCAGCGATGCTTGCAGGGAGCGGAGCAACCGTAACTAGCTACCTGGTGTAGTCACAAGCCGGCGAACTGGGCAGATGTCCGGCAGGTCCATCACGCAGCGTGCAAAGCCTTGTGGCAGCGTGTTCATCAAAAACTAGTTGTGACCAGCGTCACGGTAATTATCGCGAAATTCGGGGAACAAGAGCCGGTTGCCGCGCGAATCATTGTCGCTTAGCGGCCTAATACGGTCACTTGTCCCGATCGCGGCCTGCCGCGAGCGGCGCGGATCTGATGCTCCGCGTAATGTCCGGCCGGGCTTCCCTCTGGTCGAGCAATCGACTGTCGCGGCGTGTTCCGGTCGTTGGGTMGCCGTGGTTGAGGTCACAGCGGGTGACCCGGCCTCGCCGGCCGTCGAGGAGCGCGTTCGTCCGGGCTGTTTCCTGAATACGCTGCCTTTGGCGCCCGCAGGGCCTAAGGCTGGAAGCGGTAGCCCATGCCGGGTTCGGTGAGCAGGTGGCGGGGGCGGGCCGGGTCGTCCTCGAGCTTCTGGCGCAGCCGGTTGAGGTAGGTGCGCAGGTAGTGGGTCTCGGTCTCGTACCGCGCGCCCCAGACCTCGGTCAGCAGCTGGCGCTGGGTGACGAGCTTGCCCGGATGGCTGACCAGCACCCTCAGCAGACCCCATTCGGTCTTTGTCAGGTGGACCTCGTCGACCCGCTCCTCGCCAGCGGCACCGTCGCCCACGTCGCCCACGTCGCCACCGGCACCGCTGCCGGGCGAAACGCGCCCGTCCGCGCCGAGCGGGCCGTCCGTGCCGTCGGCGGCGGGCCAGGCGCGGGTGACGCGGTGAGCCGCGAGGTCGACGGTGACGCGGCCGAAGCGGACGATCGGGCTCGCCCCCTGCTCGCCGCCGCGGCGGGCGACCGCGCGCAGCCGGGCCAGCAGCTCGTCGATGCCGAACGGCTTGGTGATGTAGTCGTCGGCGCCGGCGTCGAGGGCGCCGACCTTGTCGCGGCTCTCGGCGCGGCCGGACAGGATGACGATCGGCACCCGGGTCCAGCCTCGCAGGCCGTGGATGACCTCGACGCCGTCCATGTCCGGCAGGCCGAGGTCCAGGATGACGATGTCCGGGACGGCCGACGCGGCGGCCGAGAGGGCACCCGCGCCGGTGTCGGCGACGACGACCTCGTAGCCGCGCGCCCGCAGGTTGATCCGCATCGCGCGCAGGATCTGCGGTTCGTCGTCGACGATCAGCACCCGCGTCATCGGACGCCCCCGGCGTCTCCGCCGCCCGCCGCCGAGCCGGGCCCTGGCTCGTCGTCCGGCCCTGCTCCGTCGTCCGGCCCTGCTCCGTAGTGTGGCCCTGCTCCGTCGTGTGGCCCTGACCCGTTCTCGATCCGGAGACCGCCGTCGGGGTCGGCGGGGAGGTCGATGACCATCGTCAGGCCGCCGCCAGGGGTGTCCTCCGGGGTGAGTGTGCCGTCCATCGCCTCGATCAGGCCCCGGGAGAGCGCGAGGCCGAGGCCGGTGCCGGTGGTGTTGTCGGTGTCGCCGAGGCGCTGGAACGGCTGGAAGATGGCGTCCCGGTCGGCCTCCGGCACGCCGGGCCCGCGGTCGACGACGCGGATCTGCACCCGCCCGCCGAGCGCGCTMGTGGTGATCAGCGGCGGGGTCCCGGCCGGCGAGAACCGGATCGCGTTCGCGACGACGTTCGCGACCACCCGCTCCAGCAGCACCGGGTCGGCCCGGATCTCCGGCACCTCGGGCACGTCGCCGATCTCGCCGACGTCGCCGATCTCGCCGCGGCCATGATCCGCGGACTCGGCGCCGATGCGGACCCCGGTCGCGTCCGGGCCGATGCCGTCGAGCGCGAGCGCGACGACGTCCTCGGCGTGGACCGCCCGCGGGAACACCGACAGCACCCCGGCCTGCAGCCGGCTCATGTCCAGCAGGTTCTCCACCAGCGCCGTCAGCCGGTCGAGCGACTCGTCCGCCGTCGCGACCAGCTCGGCGCGCTCCTCGTCCGACCAGTCGACGTCCTGGGCGCGCAGCCCCGTGACGGCCGCCTTCGCGGCGGCCAGCGGCGCCCGCAGGTCATGCCCGACGGCGGTGAGCAGCGCGGAGCGGACCCGGTCGGCCTCCGCGAGCGGCCTGGCGCTCGCGGCCTGTTCGGCGAGCCGGTGGCGTTCGGCGGCGGTCGCCGCCTGGGCGGCGAACGCGGCGAGCAGCCGCCGGTCGGCGGCCGGGAGCGGACGGCCGCGCAGCGCCAGGGTGAACCGGTGACCGGCCGGCACCTCGACCTCGCCCTCCGACGGCCGCGTGCACGGCCGGTGCCCCACCGACGCGACGACCCGCCAGCGCTCCCGCCCCGTCCTCGCCTGCGCCGGCTCCGCGGCCGGGCCGGCCGTCGCCGCCGGCCGCGCCGGCCCGCCCCGCGAGTCCTCGTCGGGCGAGTAGGACTCGAGCAGCGCGACGGACGTCATCCCGAAGCTCTCGCGCGCCCGTTCGAGGATCGCGGGCAGCGGGTGCTCGCCGCGCAGCACGGTGCCGGCGAGCGTGGCCAGGGTCTCCGCCTCGGCGCTCGCCCGGGCGGCCTGGCCGGAGCGCCGGCGGGCCAGGTCGACGACCCGGCTGACCGCGACCCCGACCGCGACGAACACCACCAGCGCGAACGTGTTGTTGTGCTCGGCGACCGTCCAGTGGTGCAGCGGCGGAGTGAAGTAGTAGTTCAGCAGCAGCGACGAGACGACCGCCGCGGCCAGCGCCGGCCAGATCCCGCCGACGACCGCCGYCGCCACCACGACGAGCAGGTAGAGCAGCATGTCGGACGTCAGGTTCAGGGCGGAACGGGTCGCCGTCCCCACCGCCGTGAGCGGCACGATCGTGACCGCGGCCAGCGCGAACCCGGCCAGCTGGCGTCGGTACATGACCCGGTGTTCGCCACCGCCACCGCCACCGCGGCCGTGGTGGCGGCCGTGGCCGGACGCGCCGGGTGGCGCGGGCCGTCCGCCGTCCGTGGGCTCCTCGCCGGTGGGCCGCCCGCGGCCGCTGGCGGCGCTCGACCGCTCGTGGGTGACGAGATGGACGTCGATCGAGCCCGAGCGGGCGGTCGTCGTGACGCCGACGCCGCGGCTGAGCACCTGGGCGAGACGGCCACGCCGGCTCGCGCCGAGGACGAGCTGGGTGGCGTTCTCGGCCCTGGCGAAGTCGAGCAGCGCGGTCGCGACGTCGTCGCCGAGGACCTGGTGGTAGCTGCCGCCGAGGCTTTCGACCAGGTCGCGCTGGCGGGCGAGCGCCGCCGGGTCCGCGCCGCTGACCAGGCCGTCCGGGCGGCTGACGTGGACGGCCAGCAGGTCCCCGCCGCCGGGGAAGCGCGCGGCGATGCGGGCCGCGCGCCGGATCAGGGTGTCGCCCTCGGGCCCGCCGGTGAGCGCGACGACGACCCGCTCCCTGGCCTCCCAGGTGGCGGTGATGCCGTGGTCGGCGCGGTACCTGTCGAGCTGTTCCTCGACCTGGCCGGCGACCCAGAGCAGGGCGAGCTCGCGCAGCGCGGTGAGGTTCCCGACCCGGAAGTAGTTCGCCAGCGCGGCGTCGACCTTGTCGGCGGCGTAGACGTTGCCGTGCGCCATCCGGCGGCGCAGCGCMTCGGGGGCCATGTCGACCAGCTCGACCTGGTCGGCGGCCCGGGCGACGGCGTCGGGGACCGTCTCCCGCTGCGGCACCCCGGTGATCGTCGTGACGACGTCGTTCAGCGACTCCAGGTGCTGGATGTTGAGCGTGGTGACGACGTCGATGCCGGCGGCGAGCAGCTCCTCGACGTCCTGCCAGCGCTTGGCGTTGCGGGAGCCGGGAACGTTGGTGTGCGCGTACTCGTCGACGAGCGCGAGCGCCGGCCGGCGGGCGATCACCGCGTCGACGTCCATCTCGGTGAACTCGCTGCCCCGGTGCCGCAGGACCCGCCGGGGGACGGTCTCGAAGCCCTCGGACATGTCGGCGGTGAGCGGGCGGCCGTGGGTCTCGACCAGGCCGATCACGGTGTCGGTGCCGCGCCCGGCCCGCCGGCGCCCCTCGGAGAGCATCGCGTAGGTCTTGCCGACCCCGGGCGCCGCGCCCAGGTAGATGCGTAGCCTTCCCCGCCGCGGCCCGTCGGCGGCGCTTGTCGTCATCGGGTCAGCCCACGTGGACGGCGGGGCGGCGCGAACGGTCCGGCTCAGCCTCGCGCAGCACCTCGCGGGTGATCGGGGCGACCTCGCCGACGCCGAAGACCAGGAAGCGCAGGAAGTTCGTGAATGGATTCCCTTCCGTCCACTCGAAGTAGATGTGTGGGCGCGCGCCGGTGAGGTCGCGCAGGTGGAGCAGCAGCGCGGCGATGGCGTTCGGGACCGACGAGCTGGTCAGCCGCAGCACCCGGTAGCCGTGCCGGTCGACACCCATGATCGACAGCGCGCTCTCGAACTCGGACGCGTCCGTGATCGAGACCTCGACGTACAGCAGCGGGTCGCCGGCGGGCACGTGGGCGTCCCGGCGGACCTGCGCCTCCTTGTCGCGGTACTCGGCCTCGTCCCCGGAGTCGGGCTCGTTCGCGACCAGCCGCAGGTTCCCGGCCGGCTCGCCGTCGTGGCCGGGGCAGGCGGCCTCGTCCACGAACCGGCGGGCGGTGTCGTCCATCCTGATGTCGGTCACCCGCAGCTCGAACGCGCGCACCGAGCGGGAGGCGAACGAGACGAGCAGGATCGTGATGATGAAGATCGACGCGATGATCAGGCCGTCCGGCCGTTCGAAGATGTTCGCGATCGTCGTGTAGATGAAGACCGCCGTGATCAGGCCGAAGGCGACCATCCGTCGGGTGGAGCGGCGGCCGTCCGCGTCGCGCCGCATGCACGACAGCGTGACGGCGAGCGAGGCCGACGTGATGAGCACCAGCACACCGGTCGCGTACGCCCCGCCCTGCTTGTCAACGCTCGCGTCGAACACCCAGGTGATGAGAAAACCGATCCCGACGAAGATCAGCACCAGCGGGCGGACGGCCCGGGTCCAGCTCGGGGCCATGCCGTACCGGGGCAGGTAGCGCGGGACGAGGTTGAGCAGGCCCGCCATCGCGGACGCGCYGGCGAACCAGAGGATCGAGATGGTGCTGACGTCGTAGACGGTGCCGAACGCGCCGCCGAGCAGGTCGTGGGCCAGGTAGGCGAGCGCGCGGCCGTTGGCCGGCCCACCGGGGTCGAAGTTCTTCTCCGGGATCAGCCAGACCGTCACCAGGCTGGTGCTGAGCAGGAACACGCTCATGATCAAGGCGGCGGTGGTGAGCAGCCGGCGGGCGTCCCGGACGCGGCCGCGTGGGCGCGCCTCGGTGTCGTCGGGGTCGCCCTTGATCAACGGCATCACGGCGACGCCGGTCTCGAAGCCGGACAGGCCCAGCGCCAGCTTGGGGAACACGATCAGCGCGAACCCGACGAGCAGGAACGGGTTGGGATGCTCGTTGACGAGCAGCTGGTGCCAGTCGCTGATGACGTGCGGCTCGCCCACGACCTTGGCGAGGGACACGGCCACGACCACGGCGTTCAGCGACAGGTAGATCACGACGAGGATGACCGCCAGGCCCACGGCCTCGGTAAAACCGCGCAGGAACACCGCTCCCAGCAACGCGAGCAGCACCAGCGTGATGATCATCGATTCTCCGTGCAGGACGCTCGGGGTGTACGGGTTCTCGACGATGTGGGCGGTCGCGTCCGCCGCCGACAGGGTCATCGTGATGATGAAGTCGGTGGCGGCGAAGCCGAGCAGTGCCAGCACCAGCAGCTTGCCCGCCCACCACGGCAGGAAGCGCTCCAACATGGCGATCGAGCCCTCGCCGTGCGGGCTCTCGTGTGCCACCCGCCGGTACACCGGCAACGCCCCGAACAGGGTGAGCAGCACGAGCACCAGCGTCGCGATCGGGCTGACCGCTCCGGCGGCGAGCACCGCGATGCCCGGCTGGTAGCCGAGCGTGGAGAAGTAGTCGACGCCGGTCAGGCACATGACCCGCCACCAGCGGTGCCGCCGGTGCTCCTCGGTCGGCTGGGTGTGCGGGCCCGAATGTTGCTTCGACTGGTCCGCCAGCCCCTGCAGCAGCCACTTCCGCAGATCCTGCCGGTAGCGGGCTCCCCGGGTCGGCGGCTCGTCCGGCCGCGCCTGCCCGTCGGCCCGTGCCTGCTCGTCCGGCCGCGCGTGTCCGGTCGGCGGCGCGGCCGCGCCCTCGGCGCCGGCCTCGCCCTCGGCGCCGGCCTCGCCCTCGGCGCCGGCCTCGCCTTCCGGCGCTGGCGGGTCGGCCCTCCCGCCCAGGGTCGCCCGGGCGGGAGGGCCCGTCCTGTCCGGCGCGCTTCCAGGAATCCTTGGCCGCGCCGTCACCGGTACCTCCGTCGCACTCCGCCGCCCGGCGACCGTCGCCGTCGGGCCAGCTGGCTCGGCCCATCCGGCACAGTGGTCCTGGTCGTGTCCCATCGTGGGGTCGGCGGATGCCTCCGAAGATCCTTGTTAACGGTTTGTTGACACCCCCACTCCCGACGCATGGTCTCTACGCTCACTCGCCGGCCGCCTCGCCGCCGCGCGCCGCGCCGGGAACGGGACCACTGGGGACTGCCACGTCGGCGCACATACCCTCGCGGCGATCATCTATTCGCCCGGGTCAGCCGGCCGCGCGGGCGGAGGGCCTGCTGGCGCGGTCGAGGGCGGAGTTCAGCTCGACGACGTTGACCGTCGGCTCACCCATGAACCCCAGGGCCCGCCCGGTGGTGTGCTCGTCGACCAGTCTCGTGACGACGGCCGGGTCGACGCCGCGGTCGTGGGCTACCCGCGCGACCTGGAGGCGGGCGTAGGCCGGCGAGATGCCCGGGTCGAGACCGCTGCCACTGGCGGTGACGGCGTCGGCGGGGACGGCGGGCGTCGCCGGGGCGTTGCCCCGGATCGGCACGATCCTGCCGGGCGCGATGTCCTCGTCCGGTTCGCGGCAGCTCACCGCGACGCCGTCGTAGGTGGCCTGGAACGGCGTGGCCGGGCAGACCTCGTTGACGCTGACGACCCGGGTGACCGCGCCCTGGTAGCCCTGCTCGGCGTAGAACACGGCGAGTACCGCGCCGACGCCGGACGGCGTGCAGTACGGCCGCGAGCCGTCGACCCCGTCCGCCTCGCCGACCGCCTTGCTGCGCGCGCAGACCTGGGTGAGCAGGCTCTGGCCACTGTCGTCCTGCGCGGTCGCCGGGTCGTCCGGGGTGTCGACGATGTCCTCCGGCCCGAGGTTCGACGCGCTGGTCGACGTCGGGTCGTAGCCGTCGCCGGCGGCCGACGGCCGCGGCTGGAAGTAGCCGGGCAGCGGGTTGCCGTCGGCGTCGGTGGTCAGCTGGCCGATGAGCCGCGAGCCGACGACGGTGCCGTCCGATGCCTTGATGAGCGAGCCTTCGGCCCTGCCGTGCAGCCCGGGAATCTGGGCCACCGCGAGGATCGCGAGCGGGTAGGCGAGTCCGCAGATGACGGTGAGTACGAGCAGGGCGCRCAGCGCGGCGAGGTGCTGGCGGGCCCAGCTCGGAAGTCGGATGACCATGTCAAATCCCCGGGACGAACTGGATGATCAAGTCGACGATCTTGATGCCGAGGAAGGGGGCGACGAGGCCGCCGACTCCGTAGACGAGCAGGTTGCGGCGCAGCATCGAGGACGCGCTGGCTGGCCGGTAGCGCACGCCGCGCAGGGCGAGCGGGACCAGCACGATGATGATCAGCGCGTTGAAGATGACGGCGGACAGGATCGCGGACTCCGGGCTCGCCAGCCGCATGACGTTCAGCTTGTCGAGGCCCGGGTAGATCGCGGCGAACATCGCGGGGATGATCGCGAAGTACTTGGCGACGTCGTTGGCGATCGAGAAGGTGGTCAGGGCGCCGCGGGTGATGAGCAGCTGCTTGCCGATCTCGACGATCTCGATGAGCTTCGTCGGGTTCGAGTCGAGGTCGACCATGTTCCCGGCCTCCTTGGCGGCGGAGGTGCCGGTGTTCATGGCGACGCCGACGTCGGCCTGGGCGAGGGCCGGGGCGTCGTTCGTGCCGTCGCCGGTCATCGCGACCAGCTTGCCGCCCGCCTGCTCCCGCTTGATCAGGGCCATCTTGTCCTCGGGCGTGGCCTCGGCCAGGAAGTCGTCGACGCCGGCCTCGTCCGCGATGGCCCTCGCGGTGAGCGGGTTGTCACCCGTGATCATCACGGTCCGGATGCCCATGGCCCGAAGCTCGTCGAACCGCTCGCGCATGCCCTGCTTGACGATGTCCTTCAGCTGGATGATGCCGAGGACGCGGGTTTTGGGCTCGCCGGCGACGCCGGGCGCCGGCGCGACCCGCTCGGCGACGACCAGCGGCGTGCCCCCGGTCGCCGCGATCTCGTCGACGGCCTCCCGGACACCACCCGGGACCGTGCCGCCCTCCTCGTGCACCCAGTGCAGCACGGCCGCGGCGGCGCCCTTGCGGATCGCTCGGCGCACGTACACCCCGTCCGCTCCGGCTCTGGTACCGGACCCTGCGCCGGTCCTGGACCCGCTACCGGTCACGGGGCCGTCACCGGCGCCGGTCCCGTCACCGGCGCTGTCGGTCAGGTCGACGCCGGACATCCGGGTCTGCGCGGTGAAGGGGACGAACCGGGCGTGTCCGAGCTCGCCGGGGCTACGTTCCCGCAGCCCGTGCCGCTCCTTGGCCAGAACGACGATGGAGCGGCCTTCGGGCGTCTCGTCGGCCAGTGACGACAACTGCGCCGCGTCCGCCAGCAGGTCGGGCGTGATCCCTCCGAACGGGAGGAACTCCGACGCCTGCCGGTTTCCAAGGGTGATCGTGCCGGTCTTGTCCAGCAGGAGCGTGTTGACGTCGCCCGCGGCCTCGACGGCCCGGCCGGACATCGCCAGCACGTTGCGCTGCACCAGCCGGTCCATGCCGGCGATGCCGATCGCCGAGAGCAGCGCGCCGATCGTCGTCGGGATCAGGCAGACCACCAGCGCGACCAGGACGATCCCGGTGACGCCGTGGGCATCGAGGGCATTGGTGTCGCCGACGCCCGGATGCTGGGCGCGGGAGAAGATCGCCAGCGGCTGCAGCGTGGCCACCGCGAGCAGGAACACGATGGTCAGGCTCGCCAGCAGGATGTTCAGCGCGATCTCGTTCGGCGTCTTCTGCCGGCTGGCGCCCTCGACGAGCCGGATCATCCGGTCGATGAAGCTCTGGCCCGGCTTCTGGGTGATCCGCACGACGATCTGGTCGGAGAGGACCTTCGTACCGCCGGTGACCGACGACCGGTCGCCGCCGGACTCGCGGATGACGGGCGCCGACTCGCCGGTGATCGCGGACTCGTCCACGCTCGCGACGCCGGCGACGACGTCCCCGTCGCCGGGGATGACCTCGCCGGCCTCGACGACGACGTGATCGCCGAGCAGCAGCTCGGGCGCGGGCACCCGCTCGGCTCGGGTCGGGTCGACCGGGGCGCCCACGCGCCAGCCAGCCAGCCGGCGGGCCACGGTGTCGGTCCGGGTGCGGCGCAGAGTGTCGGCCTGCGCCCGGCCGCGGCCCTCGGCGACGGCCTCGGCGAGGTTCGCGAACAGCACGGTCAGCCAGAGCCAGGCGACGGTAAGCCAGGCGAACACCGTCGAGTCGGCGATCGCCAGTACCGTCGAGAACACGGCGCCGATCTCGACGACGAACATCACCGGGTTGCGCCACAGTGTCCGCGGGTCCAGCTTGCCGGCCGCCTCCGGCAGCGAGCGGACCAGCTGCGCCGGGTCGAACAGCCCACCGGCCCGCCGCGGCGGCCTGCGCGAGCCGTCCGCTCCATGCGTGCCGTCCGCTCCATGCGAGCCGTCAGCCCTGTGCGTGCCGTCAGCCCCGCGGGTGCTGCGGGTGCTGTTGGTGCCGTGCGTCCCGTGCGCGCGGGCCGCGTCGCGCGGGCTGGTCGCGCCGCGCACGCCACCACCGCCGCTGGCGGGCGTGTCACCTGTCTTCATGGCCTTTTCCATCGCGGTTGTCTGAGGAGGCGACGTGGTTCCGTCGGGGTGTGATCCGGCACCGTCACTGCTCACTGGTGGATTCCTTCGGCGAGCGGGCCGAGCGCGAGCGCCGGGAAGTAGGTGAGCGCGACGAGGATCAGCGCGACAGCGGCGAGCATCCCGACGAACTGCGGACGGTGCGTGGGCAGCGTCCCCGCCGAGACCGGCACCGGGCGCTGCGCGGCCAGGGAGCCGGCCAGCCCGAGTACCAGCACGATCGGCAGGAACCGGCCGAACAACATCGCGAGGCCGAGCGCCGTGTTGTACCAGGTGGTGTTCACCGAGATGCCGGCGAACGCCGAGCCGTTGTTGTTGCCGGCGGACGTGAAGGCATACAGCACCTCGGAGAGGCCGTGCGCCCCGGAGTTGAGCATCGACGCGCGCTCGCCGGGAAGCGCCATCGCCACCGCGGTGCCGATCAGCACGACCGCGGGCGTCGCCAGCAGGTAGAGGGCGGCGAACTTGATTTCTCGCGTGCCGATCTTTTTCTGGAGATACTCCGGTGTTCGGCCGATCATCAGCCCCGCGATGAACACCGCGACCACGGCGAGCATGAGCATTCCGTAGAGGCCGGAGCCGACACCGCCGGGCGCGACCTCCCCCAGCGCCATGTTCAGGATGAGCGTCGCGCCGGAAATGCTGGTGTACGAGTCGTGGAAGGAGTTGACCGCGCCCGTCGACGTCAGGGTCGTCGCCGAGGCGAACGTCGCCGACTGCGGCACTCCGAATCTGCTCTCCAGACCCTCGGTGGACGCGCCGACGGCCTGGGGGACGGTGCCGTGATGGGCCATCTGGAATCCCGCGTTGACCGCGAGGCTGCCGATGGCCAGCACCGCCATGACCGCGACGATCGCCAGGCCCTGGCGGACGTTGCCRACCAACTTCCCGAACATCCGGGGCATGCTGAACGGGATCACCAGGATCAGGAAGATCTCGATCCAGTTCGTCCACGAGGCCGGGTTCTCGAAGGGGTGCGCCGAGTTCGCGTTGTAGAACCCGCCGCCGTTCGTGCCGAGCTCCTTGATGACCTCCTGGCTCGCGACCGGCCCGCCGGTGATCGTCTGCTGGCCGCCGACGACGGTGGAGAAGGTCCGGGCGCCGTGCAGGTTCTGGATCGCGCCGCCGGCGACCAGCACGATCGCGAAGACGAAGCTGATCGGCAGCAGCACCCGCAGCGTGCCGCGGGTCAGGTCCACCCAGAAGTTCCCCAGAGTGGCAACGCCGCTGTCCGAGACCTCCGGAGGTGCGAAGGAAGAAGATTCCCGCACCCCCTTCGGCCCTGGGCGGGACCGGGCGAACCCACGCACCAGCGCCACCGCGACCGCCATGCCGACCGCGGCCGACACGAAGTTCTGTACCGCGAGCCCCGCCATCTGGACGAGGTGCCCGACGGCCGACTCGCCCGAGTACGACTGCCAGTTCGTGTTCGTGACGAAGCTGACCGCGGTGTTGAACGCCTGGCCCTGCTCCATCGCCGGCAGGCCGAGGCTCAGCGGCAGGTGGTTCTGCAGCCGCAGGAACCCGTAGAGGAACAGGACGCCGACGGCCGAGAACGCCAGCACGGAGCGCAGGTACACCGGCCACCGCTGCTCGGAGCGGGGGCTGACGCCGACGAGGCGGTAGACGACGCGTTCCGCCCGGGTGTCACGCGGGCTCGTGTACACGTGGGCGAGGTAGTCCCCGAACGGGCGGTAGACGAGGCGGAGTGCCACCACGAGCGTGGCGACGAAGAGGACCCCGGCCCAGCCGGCGCTCATTTAGAATCTCTCCGGGAAGAGCAGCGCGGCCACCAGGTAGCCGGCGACGGCCACGACGAGGATGAGGCCGGCGAGATTCTCGGCGCTCATAGTCTCTCCACCCCGCGGGCAATGATCGCGAGCACGATGAAAGACGCGATCACCACCGCGACGAAGACCAGGTCGGACATGGCTTGAAGCCCACTTTCTGGATCTGCCTTCCGTAGGGGGCAAACCCACTGGAACGGTGTGGCCGGGCGAGATCTGCCCCGGCCGGAATGAATCGTCCCGGTCTCGGGACCGCTGTCACATCATGGGGCGGCCTCGGAGGGATGCGATCCCTGTTGACGCCCTGTTGACGGCCTCCACCTGGGTTTCTACACCGCTTTTACGACCCGGCCTGACCGTGTGTCCCGGGGCACGGCCGGTGTTCGGCGGGACCGTGACCAAAAAATATTCATTGTCAGGCGATGTGGAAGAGGATCGAGGTTGCTCGACGGGGCGGGGGTGGAGATCTGTCAGGCGCTAAGCGTTATCGGGAGGCGCCTGTAGGTCACCGGCGGATTTGGGTCGTACAGATAATTGGCGACGATCTCCCCGACACGCGTTGTCCGATCCCAGGTGATGCGTTACGTCTCGGTCCCACCTGATGCCTGGCGCCCGCTCTCGCCGGCGAGCGGCCGGGCGGCGGTGTCGTCGGCCGGGCCACCGGCCCCGCCGAGTCCGACGTGACGTCTTACCCGCTCCTGTGTGCTCCGCCCGTCGCACCTGGCGATCACCTGGACCTGCCAGGCGAACCCGCCGCCCCGGCATCTGGCCGGACGAGCCGCCGGGCTCACCGTGATCACGCCGCGTCATCGACCGTTCGCGATGGGGGCTGTAGCCGGGTTCTGGCCGTCTCGCCTCGGCTGGGCGACGAYACGCTAGTGCAACACGGGCACGCTTGGTCAACATATCCGCTCGCTGGCAATACTCTGTGTACCAGAAATAGTGCGCAGAGTGGCCGCGGGGGGTTGTGGCCCGTCCTTCAGGCAGAAAGAGCAGACATGTCTCAGCGACAATGGCGAACAGGGATGTGCTCGACGGTGCTGGCCGTCGCAGGGGTGATCGTCCTGCCCACGGCCGCGACAGCCGCCGCGCCCGGGCCGGCGGTCCTGGCAGGGGAAAGACCGGCGCCGGCACTCCTGGGGTCTTCTGTCCAGGTCGAAGACTCGGGGCCCGGCCTTGTACTGCCCTGGGGCGCCAACGRCCAGGGCCAGCTCGGCGACGGCACGACCACGGGCCGCCTGACGCCAGTCCAGACCGCGGTCATAGACGAAATCACCGCCGTCGCGGCCGGCGAGAGCACCGGGTACGCGATGGCCTACGGCGCCGTCCAGGCCTGGGGTGACAACTCACACAACGAGCTCGGTGACGGCACCACCACCGACCGCCTGACCCCGGTGCAGGTCAGCGACCTGGTCGATGTGGTCGCCGTCGGGGCCGGCGCCCACAACGGGTACGCGGTGCGCAGCGACGGGACCGCCTGGGCGTGGGGGCTGAACAACCACGGCGCCGTCGGCGACGGCACCACCATCGACCGTTCGACCCCGGTCCAGGTCTCCGGCCTGACCGATGTGACCGCCGTCGCCGGCGGTCTGCACACCGGGTACGCGGTGCGCAGCGACGGGACCGCCTGGGCCTGGGGGTTCAACAACGCCGGCGCGCTTGGTGACGGCACCACGACGGACAGCCCGACCCCGGTGCAGGTCTCCGGCCTGACCGATGTGACCGCCGTCGCCGGCGGTGTCTACCGGGGATATGCGCTGCGCAGTGATGGCACGGTCTGGGCCTGGGGATCCAACAGCTTCGGCGCGCTTGGTGACGGCACCACGACTAACAGACTGACCCCGGTGCCGGTCGCCGGCCTGACCCAGATCATCGCCATCGCGGCCGGCAGCAACAGCGGGTATGCGCTGCGCGCGGACGGCACGGTCTGGGCGTGGGGGTACAACTACGAAGGCCAGCTTGGTGACGGCACCACGACGAACAGCCCGACCCCGGTGCAGGTCTCCGGCCTGACCGGGGTCACCGCCATCGCGGCCGGCGCCTACACCGGGTATGCGCTGCGCGGTAACGGCACTGTGTGGGCCTGGGGATCCGGCGCCGGTGGCGCGCTTGGGAACGGCACCACCACCAACCGCTCGACCCCGGCCCGGGTCACCGGCCTGAGCGGCATCAAGACGATCGCCGGCGGCGGCCTCAGCGGGTACGCGGTGAACTGAGACGGGCCTCGCACCCGTCCGGCCTTACCACCGCTAACCGAATGAGTACATCGGACTCGCTGCTACCCGGCTTGTCCCCCGGGTAGCAGCGCCCCACGACATCTTTCCCGCCGAGCGCGTCAACGGAGCGTGAATACTCGCCGCTCGCGTCCCGGACGCCTGACGGTGACCATCAGGCGTCTCCGCGCTGAGCGGCCTCCCGATCGGCCTCCCGATCAGCGTCTCGTTGCGCGTGGCGCACCTCCTGGGCCGCGCGCCGCGCGTCCTGGCGCTCATGCCTGGCTTCGTGCCTGGCCTCCTGGGCCGCCCGCTTGGCCTCCTTCCCGGACGAGCCCGGGTCGGAGCCCGCGTCCTGCCAGGGAAGGCGAGCGGTCGCGACGGTGGGGCCGCCGGGTGGGCTGGTCAGGGTGAACCTGCCGTCCATCGCGCGGACGCGCTCGGCGAGGCCCGCCAGCCCACCTCCGGGAGTGACCGTGGCTCCGCCGCGGCCGTCGTCGGTGATGGTGAGCTCGAGCCGGTCGCCGGCGCGGGTCAGCCGGATAGATGCCGCCCGGGCACCGCTGTGCTTGCTGATATTGGTCAACAGCTCGGACGCGGTGAAGTAGACGAGACCCTCGACGGCCGCCGACGGGCGGTGGCTCGGCAGGTCGACGCTCACCGTCACCGGCACGGTGCACCGCCCGGCCACGTTCGTGAGCGCCGCGCCGAGACCGCGCTCGGTGAGGATCGCGGGGTGGATGCCGCGGGCGAGGTCGCGCAGCTCGCGCAGAGCGACCTTGACCTCGCCATGCGCCTGCTCGATCATCTGGGCCGCCRCCTCGGGATCCTGGGCCATCCGCTCCTTGGTGAGGCCCAGATCCATGGCGAGGGCGACGARCCGGGCCTGGGCGCCGTCATGCAGGTCTCGCTCGATCCGGCGGCGGTCGTCAGCGGCCGCGCCGACCATCGTCTCCCTGCGCGCCTCCAGCTCCCGGATCCGCCGCTCTGTCGCGCTGGACGGCGACAGCAGGGCCGAGATCATCGCCCGGTCGACCGCGGCGAAGCCGTAGACGACGTACGGGACCACCGGCCAGAAGGCGAACAGCAGGGTGAGCGTCACGGAGAAGGAGATGATTCCCCAGGGCAGTCGGATCAGCAGGTAAAGGGCACTGCGCCAGCCGACGGGGTCGGCCAGCCGAGTAAAGAGCCAGCCGAAGAAGCCGCTCTCACGAACAGGCATCTTCGACGGCGACGCGATCTGGAGGCCAAGCAGCGCCCGCGCCCGTGCCCGGTCGACCCGCCCCCACGCCCGGCAGACCGCCAGCGCGATGGCGAGGAGCGGCAATCCGATGATCGTGATCGCCAGCCCGCTGCCGACGCTGAGCAACGTCACCATGCAGACGAACCCGGCGATCCCGAGCGGCAGGTTCAGCAGCTGGAACGCGACCTGCTTCCACGCGCGCGCCCCGAGCCCCATGAGCGGGATGCCCTCGCGCGCCGGAGCGGGCGCCTTGGCGGCGGGCGCGGCCCCGCCGGCCGGGTAGGCGGCGGATGCGGAAGCGGCGGATGCGGGCGGCGCGGCGGTGAGCCTCGTGTCGGTGGGCCTCGTGTTGGTGGGCCGCGCGTCGGTGGGTGCGGAGCCGCGCGCCGACGTCTTCGACATGTCCACCGCGGCCGAGCTCACCGCGTCGAACCGCGACGGGCTGTCGGCGTCGTCGTCGGCGTCCGTGTCGTAGCGGTCGTCATCGACGGGGGCGGCGTCCGCGTCATCAAGGTCGTCATCGGCGGGTTCGGGTCCGACGCCGGCCGCCGCGAAGGTTGCCTGGCTGTCAGGCTCGGAGCCGGCGGGTATGACGTCACTGTGCTCTGAGGCGCTGTGCTCTGAGACGTCCGGCTCCAGCCGGCCAGGCGTCGGGGTCTCGTCTTGCGCACGATCGACTTCCACGCCTACCAGCCTGCCCTGCCGACCCAGATCCGCACCATGGGCCCAGACCGCCCGCCACGGTCGGGACAACCCCACCTCGATCGGGGTCCCAGCGCCCTGCTGGACCAGTCCTCCTCGCCAGAGACGCCACAACTGGCCAAATCCGTGGGCGAGATGCCGGTGGCCGGCCTGAAGCAGGCGCCGGTCGGATCAGACTGGTTCCATGAGTGCTTCCCAGGCTGGCTATTCGGGCACGCCGCTGGTCCGCAAGGTGGGCGTGAAGGCCGGCCATCTGGTCGTCCTGTGCGCCGCGCCGGACGGCTGGGTGATTCCGGCCCTCCCAGCGGGAGTGACGGTCTCGAACCTGACCGAGCCGCCCTCGGTGACGGGCGGCCCGCCCGACCCACCGCCGGACGCTGGGCGGGCCGACGTCGTCGTCGCCTTCTGCCGGACGCCCCCGGACCTGACCTCCGCTGTCTCGGGGTTCGCCCGGACGATCCATCCGGCGGGTGCGCTGTGGATCGCCTGGCCCCGCCGCGCGGCCGGTCACCACAGCGACGTCACGGAGAACCTCATCCGCGAGGTCGCCCTCCCGCGGGGCCTGGTGGACATCAAGGTCGCCGCCCTCGACACCGACTGGTCCGGCCTGAAGGTCGTCTGGCGCAAGGAGCTGCGCTGACCGGTCGATCCGGGCGAAGGGCCGTCGACGTGGATCCGGCGCCGGCGGACGGCATCGGTGGACGGCATTGGATCGCGGGTGTTAGGACCATTTCGCGGTGCCGCGCGTTCTCGCGGGGCCGGGCCCTCAGGGCGGGCGCGGAGATGGGGAAGGGTGCCGGACGTGAGGGAGACCGACGTGGCTGAGGCCGAGACCGAGCCGGAACGCTTCGAGGTGGCTCGCCAGATCGAGGCGCCGGCCTCGAAGATCTTCGCGGTACTGCGTGACCCGAAGGGCCATGTGACGATCGACAGCTCCGGGATGCTGCAGTCCAGCGCCGGCGCGCCGGTGGACGAGGTCGGGGACACGTTCGTCGTGCACATGGACCGCGAATCGCTGAACGACATCCCGCTCGGCAAGTACGACGTCACCGTCATCATCACCGAGTACGAGCAGGACGCCCACATCGAGTGGACGATCTCCGGTTTGATTCAGCCGCCGATCGGCCACATCTACGGCTACCGGCTGGAGCCCAAGGAGACCGGCACCCTGGTCACCTCGTACTACGACTGGAGCAGGATCCACGAGGCCTATCGCGGCAAGGGGATCTTCCCGATCATTCCCGAGGCCGGCCTGCGCGCCACCCTCGGCATCCTCGCCCGCACCGTCGAGCAGGGCCAGCAGGGGTAACCGCGCGGGGAAAACGGCGGACCGCTCGGCCGGAGTCGGGTCCTCCCTGGACGGATGACCGATGACGATGCCTGGATCCGTGCCGTCGGCGCCGTCGGCGCCGTCGGCGCCGTCGGCGACTTTCCGCCTTCCGCGGCGTCGGCGCGGTGTTCCGTGGCCAGCCGTAACAACTGGCCGGGCGCTGTAACACCGGCTGGGTAGCGTCCCGTCCCGTCGGAGCGGGATGGGTGGGGCGCGCGGGTTGGTGCTCCACGGCCGGTGCTCCACGATCGGCGGTCCGTGGTCGGCGGATCCTGCCAGGTCGCGCGAGTCCGAGGAGGCGGCATGAAGGCGGACGACATCGCGGGGTCGGTCGCGTTGACGGTCGTCAACGCGTTGCTGGTGACCATGGTGGACGGGCAGGAGCCCTTCCTCGGGTGGTTCACCGTCGACGCCGGCGGCACGATCACCGCCATCGGGGCGGGCGATCCGCCGGCCGAAGCGCCGTCGGACGGCTTGAGCGGCGACGCCAGCCCGAGCGGCGGCATGGGCGCGGCGGCCGGCTCCGCCGCGGGCGGGACCGTGCTCGACGCGGGCGGCGCGATCGTCGCACCCGGTTTCATCTCGGCGCACAGTCACCTGTTCATGTCGGGGCTGCGCGGTCTCGGCGTCGGCGAGACGCTCTACGGCTGGCTGGCGGAGAACATGGCCGTGCTGGCCGGCGCCGGCGTCGAGGACCTGTACTGGTTCACGCTGCACGGCTGCCTGGACTTCGCCGAGAACGGCATCACGTCCGCGTTCAACTTCACCCAGAGCCGGGTGCTCTGGGAGTACGACCAGCACGCGAACAAGGCGCTGCCCGGCCGGATCCAGCCGGTCGACTTCGTCACCCGCCAGGTCGACGCGGGCGCCGACGCCGGGATCCGGGTGATGTCGGCGGTCCGCCTCGACGATGAGGCGTTCGACGAGGCGCAGGTGCTCGACACCTTCGCCCAGATCGCCGGCTACGCCGAGGCCAGGGTCCCCGCCCCGCTCAACCTCGGCACGGCGGTGTTCGGCGCGGTGCAGTGGGCCAGCTCGCCGCGCAGCGCCGCGTTGGAGGCCGAGCTGATGCGCCGCCACACCGTCATCAACCAGGCTCACTTCGTCGAGACGGCGGAGGCGATCGAGCAGCAGCGGGCCAAGTTCGCCTGGTATGACGAGGCCGGGGCGCTGGGGCCGCGTTTCCTGTTCGGCCATTTCGTCCACCCGACGGACGAAATGGTCGACAAGGCGGCGGCGAAGGGCGCCGGGATGGTCTGGCAACCGACGTCGAACGGCCGGCTCGGCTCCGGAATCGCCGACATCCCGCGGCTGCGCGCCGCCGGAATCCGGATCGGTGTCGGTCTCGACGACCAGTCCTGCACCGACATCTCCGACCCGTTCCAGAACATGCGGATCGGCATCTACACCCTGCGCGCCCTGCATTCCGACGCCAAGGTGCTCATGCCGCGCGAGATGCTGCGGATGCACACCCTCGGCTCGGCCGAGGTCCTCGGCGTCGCCGACCGGATCGGCAGCCTGGAGGTCGGCAAGCAGGCGGACTTCCTCGTCGTCGACCCGCGCCAGCCGGATACCGGCCCGATCTGGGACGTCTACGCGACCTATGTGTTCGCCTGYGGCCTGCGCAACCTCAAGCGGGTCTACGTCGGGGGGCGGTCCGTCTACGACGCGTCGCAGCCGCCGTCCRAGCTCGTGACGACGGCGAGCGCCGAACTGCACGCCCGCGTCGGGCGCGCCGCCCGCGAGGCCGGCGTCACCGTCGGCCCGCTGACCTACTGACTTACCGACCTGTCGCGGCATTAGCGATCAGCTGGGGGTACGGGGGTTTCCGGCTTCGCCGTGGGCGGCGCCAGTATCTGCCGATCGACTACTTTCCGTAGTCATCGATGGCTGGCGGGTTGCGTCCGTGGGTATTGAAGAGTGGCGCCGGTATGACAGTCGGTGATCATATCCGTCGGTCGTCGGCGCCGCGCGATATCCCGGCACTTTCGAGCGTCGCATCGAACCGCCGTCAGCGGAGGAGAGGGCTCTCTTAACGAAAGACATGGGTCCATCGGCATATAAGCGCGTTAATGTGCCGATATGGCCTCTCTGGTTGTGCCGGAGGCGGACGGGGGCGTCTCTGTGCCATCGGATGATCGGGGTGAGGCCCGGCCGGCGACGGTATGGCTGTCCGAGGTGATCGTGGGCGGCCTGGTGCTGGTCGTGTCACTGGTCGCCTGGGTCTCGCTGGCGCTCGCCGACCTTGGCGCGCACAGCCTAACGGCGGTCGCGGTCACCACGGCCTGCGTGCCGGTGGCGGTGGCCGGCGCGGTCCTCGGCCGGCGGATGCTGAGCGCCGCGCGCCGCAGCCCTCCCCGGAGGTCGGCCGCCGAGGGGCCTGAGGAGGGTGAGAAACGCGGAGAGACCATCGCCGCCGATGGGGTTCCTGGTACCGATCGGCGGCGGCGGGTGCGAATCCGTGTCGATCCCGCGGGGCTCGTGGTGATCGCCGGGATCGCCGCGCTCGCGGGCTTTTTCTTCTTTCCTGGTTTCGCCTACGGCGCCGCGGACAAGGACCCCGGCGGCTATGTGGCGCACGGCCTGGAAATCGCCCGGACGGGGGGATATTCCCTGCGCGATCCGGCGTCCGACCCCGCCCGGGTGTCAAAAGTGGAAATGGCCTCTCCCGGAGCGCGATTCCCGGGAGTATGGGTATCCCACGGCGACGTCATCGTGCCGCAGTTCTACGCGCTGTGGCCGGCGCTGCTGGCGACGGCCGCGGATATCGGCGGCGAACGTGCCCTCGTTCAGGTCGGGCCACTGTGCGGCCTGCTCGCGGTATGCACGCTGGCGCTGGTCGTGCGACGTGCGGTCACCGGTGCGTTGGGCGGCCCGGCGCCACCGGGCACCGCCGGCGCCGGGAGCGCCGCCGGGGGTGCCGACCGCGCCGACCGCGCTGGGGGTGCCGACCGCGCCGACCGCGCCGGGGGTGCCGACCGCGCGGGCGCCGACCGCGCGGGCGCCGAGGACGCCGCCGCGACCACGGGAGCCGCCGCCGCGGAGCAGGTGACCAGCCCGCGCGGGGAAGTGGAACGAACCTGGGCCTGGTTCCGGCTGGTCGACCGGACGTCCGGCCGATTCGCCAACGCGGCCGGGCTGTTCGCCGCCGTCGCCACCGGCGCGCTGCTCTCGACGAACATGCTGCAGGTCTGGCAGGCCAAGTACCCGTCGTCGGAGATCAGCGCCCAGATGCTCTTCGCCGGGGCGCTGTTAGGGGTTGTGCTGGCTCTGGCCAGCGGTTCCTGGCCTCCGGCGGCTATGGCCGGTGTTGTCGCCGGTATCGGCTTCCTGGACCGCGCCGACGGGATGCTGACGCTGCTGCTCGCGGCGGCGGCCGGGGCGGTGCTCGTCGCGGTCCGCCGGTTCGATCGGCGCGCGGTGGCCTTCGCCGCCGGGCTGGGCGCCGTGCTGCCGCACGCGCTCTGGCAGGCCTACTCGCCGGACGCGAACCGTGACTACACCCTCATCAACGGCATTCCGGATCTGCCTGTGATCGCCGGCATCGTCGCGGCGCTGTTCGCCGCCGGCCTGCTGGCGCGCCCCGCCGTCGGACGGCTGTTCGCCGCCCGTGCCGCCCGTGCCGCCCGTGCCGCCCGTGCCGCCCGTGCCGCCCGTGCCGCCCGTGCTGGCCAGGCCGGCCGCGAGCGCCGCACCGTCAGCCAGGCGGAGCGGAGTCGCCGGATCCAGCTGGTCGTGGGCCTGGGCGTGCTGCTGGTCGTGGCGGGGCTGTTCGCGCTCGGTGTGCTGCGCGGACGGCTGTTCGGCGCGGACTACAAGGACTTCGAGGGCCTCGGCCGCCAGCGGACCTATGACGAGCGGTCTCTCGAGCGGCTGGCCTGGTTCGTGTCCTGGCCGGCGTTCCTGCTGGCGTTCGCGGGCCTGGCCGTGGTCGCGCTGCGTCGCTGGAACGCCATGCTGTGGGCCGTCGTCCTGTCGGCCCTGCCGCTGCTGGCCGTCTACGCCTGGCATACCCGCAATTCGGTGCGGCTGATGTGGTGGGCGCGCCGCTACGTGCCGGTGGCGCTCCCGGGGCTGTTCGCCCTGGCCGGGATCGCGCTCGGGGTGGCGCTGGCGGCGCTCGTCGTCCGCCGGCTGCCAGCGCGGCTGATGGTCGGCCTGCCAGCGGCCGCGGCGCTCGGTGGTCTGCTCGCGTTCGCCCTGCCGCAGTCGCTTCCGCTGCGCCACCACGACGAGATGGGCGGCAGCTTCGCGGTGACCACCGAGCTCGCCGCGCTGGCCGATGGCCGCGAGGGCGTCTACCTCTGGCCGCGCGAGCCCTGCTGCCTCACGGAGAGCGACCTCTTCCCGGCGGCGCTGTGGCTTGGCCGGGGCCAGCTGTCAGCGCTGCTGCCCGAGGACGAGGCGGACTGGCCCGGCTATGTCGCGGACTTCCTGCACGGCTTCCCGGACTCGCCCGTGTTCGTCATCGGCTCCGACGCCACCGAGCCGCGCATCCCGGGCGTCGATCTCGTCGTCGCGCGGCGCGTCGTCACCTCGTTGCCGTTCTGGGACGAAAGCGAGACCTCGCGCCCCGACCACGCCACTTCCATCCCGGTCGACTTCACCGTCTGGCGGGTGATGCGCCCCTGACGGGACGGCGCTCCTCTCCAGAGCCTCAGGCCTCAGGCCTCAGGCCTTGGACGTCAATACGCCAGGACGCCAGGACGTCGGGCAGCGAATCCTGGACACCGGCGCCGGGTACCGGCCGCGATTCTCGGCGGCCGAGCAGGCCGAGCAGGCCCGGCGGCAGCAGCGGCACAGGCGGCGACGGCTGGGAGAACTGAGAAAGAGGCTGCCAGCTCACCTCGTCGTCGTCGGCGTCCAGGACCGTGCCCAGCTCGTCGCGTTCATAGAACGAGCGGTCAACGAGATCCGCGCCGAAGATGAAGGCGATCTCGTGGTGCGGCCGGCCTTCCCACACGAAGATGTTCTCCAGCACGCCGAGCAGCCCGACGTTCGTGAGCTCGGCGCCCAGCTCCTCGCGCAGCTCGCGGTGCACGGCCTCGGCGGCCGTCTCCCCGAACTCGATCCCGCCTCCCAGCGGGCGAAAGATCCGGTCGCCGGTGGCGCGGTCCTTCCCCTCGTACACCAGCAGATCGTCCCCGCGCCGCACCGCGGCCAGTGCGATAGGCCGAATTCTCGGAGTTTTCGCCACGTCCCCGGACGTTATCCGACGGTCATGCCGCCGGCGCGGGGTTTGGGCCGGAGTAGCCGACGGCACGTGCCCGCCCGAGCACCCGAGCACCCGAGCACCCGAGCGCCCGGGGCCCGAGACCCGGAATCTGGCCGGTCCTCGGGCCATCCGCGGCGTGATCGGCCGGTGCCTCGTCGTCTCAGCCGGTGACGGCGTCGCCAGCCTGCTCGGCGGCGACCTCGGCACGGACCTTCTCCATGTCGACGTCCTTCGCCTGCTTGATGAGGTCCTCGAGCGTCGCCTCCGGCAGGGCGCCGGGCTGGGAGTAGAGCACGACCTGGTCACGCACGATCATCAGCGTGGGGATCGACGAGATGCCGAAATGGGCGGCCAGCTCCTGCTGCGCCTCGGTGTCGACCTTGCCGAACACCGCGTCCGGGTACTTCTCGGAGACCCGCTCGTATACCGGGCCGAACATCCGGCACGGCCCGCACCAGGACGCCCAGAAATCGACCAGAACGAGATCGGACTCGCCGCCGACCACCTCGTCGAAGTTCTCCTTGGTCAATTCCACTGTCGCCATCGGCCGGCCTTCCTCCGTCGGTTTGCCTCGCCCCACTCAAGCACGAGCGGCCCGCCAGCATTCCCAGCGCGCCAGGCCGGCGCCGCGACCTCGGTCCCCGGCTCCGGCCGACCGGTCCCCGC
Organism: Pseudofrankia asymbiotica; assembly: GCF_001983105.1. Lineage (GTDB taxonomy): Bacteria > Actinomycetota > Actinomycetes > Frankiales > Frankiaceae > Pseudofrankia > Pseudofrankia asymbiotica. The sequence continues at coordinate 42,906 of NZ_MOMC01000057.1, forward strand.
GTATACCGGGCCCCGCGCGTGCCAGGCCCCACGCGTGCCAGGCCCCGCGAGGGCACCGGCGGCAGTGGCCAGTCGCCGGCGGCGGCTGGCCGCGTCGCGGTCCTCCGCGGCCGCCTGCTTACGCCGGAGGTAATCGACCGGAATCGGCCCGGCGATGACGGTGGGTGCCACTGACCGTTCGAGGTTCGGAGGCACCGTTGACATCGACCAGGGAAGAGGCCGGGAAAGAGGCCCGGGAAGGCAGGGTCCCGTCGCGGCCCTCGCCACCCATGGAGGCTCGGCCGGGGAATCCGCGCGGGCGGCGGCCGGGGGTGCGRCCGTCGGATGTGCCAGCCGTGGGACCGGATCAGGCGGCCGGGCCGTGGGAACCGCGCACCGGCCGCGACCCGGGGATCGCGGCGCGGCTCGAGTTGCCCGTGCTGCTCGCCGGGATCTTTGTGATCATTCTGGACTTCTTCATCGTGAACGTCGCGATCCCGTCCATGCAGGCCGACCTGGGCGCGGGCCCGGCGGCGGTCCAGTGGGTGGTCGCGGGCTTCGGCCTGGCGCTGGGCTGCGGCCAGGTCATCGGTGGACGGCTCGGCGACCGCTACGGCCGCCGTCGGCTGTTCACCCTCGGGATGGTGTTCTTCACGATCGCATCGGCGATCTGCGGGCTCGCGGACAGCAGCGAGACGCTGGTCGCCGGCCGGGTCGCCCAGGGCCTGGCCGCGGCGCTGATGAGCCCGCAGATCCTCTCGATCATCAGCGTCGGCCGGGTGGGGGCGCACCGGGCGCGGGCGGTCGCCGCCTACGGGACGACCATGGGGATGGCGGCGGCGTGCGGCCAGCTCATCGGCGGCGCGCTGACGCAGGCGGACGTCGCGGGCCTCGGTTGGCGGACCTGCTTTCTGATCAACGTTCCGATCGGCGTGGCCGTGGTCGTGCTCGCTCCCAGGGCGATCCGCGAGTCCCGCCTCGACGGGCTGGCCCGCACCGCCGAGCGGAGGACCGACAGCGATCACAGTGGCAGTGGCGATGGAGGTCGTGGCGAGGGGCTGGATCTTGTCGGGGCCGCGCTGGCGACGGCGGCGCTGGTCGCGGCCGTGCTGCCGTTGGTGCAGGGGCGGGAGGCCGGCTGGCCGCTGTGGACCTGGCTGTGCGTCGCCGGCGCCGGCGTACTACTGGCCGTCTTCGGCCGCCACCAGCGGTGGATGACGCGGCGCGGCCGGATGCCGCTCGTCGACCTGGCTCTCTTCCGGGAGCGTGCCTTCACGATCGGTCTCCTCGCGGACCTGGTGTTCTTCACCGGTGTCGCGTCCTTCTTCCTCGTCCTCGCGCTCTACCTGCAGCGCGGGCTGGGACTGGAGGCGCTGCACGCCGGCCTGGTGTTCACCCAGCTCGCGGTCGGCTACCTGGTGACGTCGTTCGCCGGTGGTCCGCTGGTCCGTGGGTTCGGCCGGGCCGCGCTCGCGGCCGGCGCGCTGACGATGGCGGCCGGTCTCGGACTGTTGGCGCTTGTCGCCCACCACGTCGGAACCACAGGTTCGGTCTGGTGGCTCACGTCACCGTTGTTGATCATTGGTGCGGGGATGGGCCTGGTGATGGCACCGCTGATCGGGGTCATCCTGGCCGGTGTCGCGCCGCGGCATGCCGGTACCGCGTCCGGGCTGCTCGCGACGGCGCAGCAGGTGGGCAACGCGTTCGGCGTCGCGATCGTCGGGGTCGTCTTCTTCGGCGCGCTCGGCCACTCGGGCGGTCCGRCCGGAGCCGGCCGGGCTGGAGCCGGCGGCCCGGAGGCCTACCCGCACGCTCTGGTCCTGTCGATCGGCTACGTCGCCGCCACCTCGGTCGCGAGCGCCGCCCTGCTCATGCTCCTGCCACCCACCCGCCGACGTCATGGCATGGAAGGGTGAACAGATGCCCGGGATGGCCAACGGCTGGCAGGACAGGACCCCTTCGAGGGGACGGTGACGGCGGTGACGGCGATGGCGACGCGGACCATGTCGAGGAGCATTCGAGCGGGTGTCGATGCCACCACGGGCGACTCCGCTGACGAACCGGTCGGGGTGCTGATGCGGCGGTGGCGGGAGATGCGCCGGCTCAGCCAGCTGGAGCTGGCGCTCGGGGCCGACATCTCCACCCGGCACCTCAGCTTCATCGAGACCGGGCGATCACGGCCGAGCGCCGAGATGGTGCTGCGGCTGGCGGAGCACCTCGACGTCCCGCTGCGGCGGCGCAACGAGCTGCTGCTTGCCGCCGGCCACGCGCCCGCCTACCGCGAGACGCCGCTCGGCGCCGCGCCCCTCGCCCCGGTGCTCGCCGCCGCCCGGCAGCTGCTGCGCGGTCACGAGCCCTACCCCGCGCTGCTCGTCGACCGGTGCTGGGACCTGGTCGAGTCGAACGCCAGCCTGGGCGTCTTCACCAGCAAGGCCCACCCGCGGCTACTGGAGCCGCCGGTGAACGTGCTGCGCCTGAGCCTGCACCCGGACGGCCTGGCGCCGCACATCGTGAACCTGGGGGAGTGGCGGGCGCACATCCTCGGCCGGCTGCGGCGCCAGGTGCGCGCGAGCGCCGACCCGGAGCTTCTCGCGCTGCTCGACGAGCTCACGACGTACCCGTGCGACCAGGCGGAACCCCTCGTGGAACTGCCCGGGCCCGGTGATGTCATCGTCCCACTGCGGTTCCGGCACGAGGGAACGACGCTGACCTTCCTCAGCACGACCTCGGTCTTCGGCACCCCGGTCGACGTCACCGTCGCCGAGCTCGCGCTGGAGTCGTTCTTCCCTGCCGACCCCTCGACCGCGGCGGCGCTGCGCGCGCTGCAGCACGACTCCGACCTGGAGGGCAAGGAGRCCGCGGAAAGCGGTATCACGAGCGGTTGACCAGCGCTTTCGTTGGGCTGGGCTGGTTGTGACGTCATGTCGAAATTCCGTGGACGCCGCCCGGCGACACAGCCCACCATGGCGCCATGTTGCGCCCCAGTCGTCTCCGTGACCGCATCGTCGCCGGCCCTGCCGCCGCCTACTCCGTGCTCGACGAGGCGCTCGTCTGCCACGTCGGCGTCGTCGTCGACGGCCGTCCGCACGTGTTGCCGACCCTGCACGCCCGCGTCGAGGACACCCTCTACGTCCACGGCTCGACGGCCGCGCGGATCCTCGCGGCGGCGCGCCCGGAACCACTGCCGGTGTGCGTCACCGTCTCACTGCTCGACGGCCTCGTCCTCGCCCGGTCCGCGTTCCACCACTCGCTGAACTACCGATCGGTCGTCATCCACGGCGACGCCCTGCTGGTCACCGACACCGAGGAGAAGGCCCGGATACTCGGCGCGCTGGTGGACCGGGTCGGGACCGACCGTTCCGCGCAGTGCCGGCCGCCGTCGCAGAAGGAACTCGCCGCGACCGCGGTACTCGCCGTCGACCTCGTCGCCGCGAGCACGGATGTCGCGCTTAAGGCCCGCACCGGCGGCCCGATCGACGACGAGGCCGACCTGGCGCTCGCCCACTGGGCCGGGGTCGTCCCCGTTCGGCTCGCCGCCGGCGCGCCCGAGCCGGATGGGGGCGGCGACCTCCCACCCGTACCTGGCGGTCTGGCCCCGACGCTGCGCTGAGGGCACAGGCCGGCGGGCGACGCCGGCGGGCGCACGCCGGCGGGCGCACGCGGTCCGCGTGTGTGCGGTCCGTGTGCGGTAGGCGGCGGTCGGAGCGAGATCAGCGTGCCGGGTCAGGCTGCGGTGGAAGGATTTTCATCGCAGCGATGAGTTCGGGAGGGCCGGTGGGTCTACCTGAACGTCCGTTGATTTCATCAGCAAGAGGGAGCCCCGATGCCTCCGCTCGACACCACCGTTGTTGGCGCCCCCGTCTGGGTCGATCTGATGACGACCGACCCGGCGGCCGCCCGGACGTTCTATGGCGAGCTGTTCGGCTGGACGGCGCAGGAGCCGAGCGAGGAGTTCGGCGGCTACTTCAACTTCCTGCGAGCGGCCCAGCCGATCGCTGGCGGCATGCAGTCCCAGCCGGACCAGGGGGTGCCCGACGTCTGGTCGGTCTACCTGCGCACCGCCGACGCCGAGAAGACCGTCGCCGCCGTGGCCGAGAAGGGCGGTCAGGTGATCGCCCCGGCGATGGCCGTCGGGGACCTCGGCGTGATGGCGGTCGTCGGCGACCCGACCGGCGCGATGATCGGCATCTGGCAGCCCGGGCAGCACACGGGCTTCGCCGTGACCGCCGAGCCGGGCGCGCCCGCCCACTTCGAGCTGTTCACCCGCGACCACCAGGCGGCCGTCGACTTCTACCGCGACGTCTTCGGCTGGAACACCAAGACGGTGGGCGACACCGACGAGTTCCGCTACACGATCCTGGTGAACGCCGCCGGCGAGCCGCTCGCCGGAATCATGGACGCCTCCGCCTTCCTGCCGGCCGGCGTGCCGGCGCACTGGTCGGTGTACTTCGCGACCGAGGACGTCGACGCGACCCTCGCGACGGGCATCGAGCTCGGTGGGAAGACCGTCAACGAGCCGACGGACACCCCGTACGGCCGCCTGGCCACCGCCGTCGACGTCACCGGCGCGGTCTTCAAGCTGGTCGGCCCGAACAAGGACCCGAACGCCACGCCGGCGGGCTGACGGGATGGCCGCCGGTTCTGGTCCGGGTCCGGATTCTGGCTGAGGTCCGGTCCCAGCCAAGGCCACCCGGCCCGGACCAGAACTACTCGAACAGATCACCTTTGGGCCTTCTGGTGGTCACGATCCGCCCTCGCCGGCAACCACGCCAGGGCGCGAACGGCGATCACCCAGAGGTTGGCGGGTGGGCGGGAGCACTCGCCTGCCGAACCGCGGAAATGCGACGTTCAAGGGCTCCATCAGCTGATGTGCTTCGTCACCTGATGTGCTCCGTCACCTGGTGTGACGTGCGGGAACCGCACCAGTGGCCTCGAAGATGAGCACCGGCGAGTGAAACACGGCGGGACGTGGCCGGTCCTGGTCGGGCAGCCGGCGTAGCTGCTCGATCGTCGGTTCGACCACGGAGGCCCAGATGTCGTCCGGCAGGTCCCACAGCCGGGACCAGAGCCGGGCCTCGATCTCCGCGGCGGCCTGTTCGGGCGTCGCGGTGCCCTCTTCCCGCACGATCGAGAATCTCTCGACCAGGCGCAGCCCATGCCGTTCGGCCGTCTCGATGACCGCCTCGGGCTGGGCCCGGGCGGCCCGCAACCGGTAGGTGTCCAACCTGGCGCTCATCGTTTCCATGATGTGGCCGGTGTCGGAGACCGCGTCGGGGCTGCCCCCGCCCACCACCGCGAGGCGCCCGCCGGGCCGCAGCACCCGGGCCACGTCACCCAGCACGGCGGGCGTGTCGGCGACCAGGTGCAGCACATGGATGGCGGCGCAGGCGTCGACGCTGGCGTCCGGGAGCGGGATGGCGCTCGCGTCCGCGCGCACGATCCGTCCCGGAACCCGCCGCGCCGCGTAGGCGAGCATCCGCGCCGACAGGTCGATGCCGATGATCTCCCGGCCGAGGGAGGTGAAAGCGGCGGCGATCAGCCCAGTCCCGACGCCGATCTCCAGCAGTCTGCCGTCCGGCAGATACGGGTCGATCTGCGTGGCGACCGCGTGGCCTCGCCCCTGACCGCCGCGGGTGTCGTCGTAACGGTCAGCGATCCGGTCAAAATTGACGGACTCCGGCACGACCTCACCCTATGCCGGCTGGTCCGCGTTGATCTTCCGTTTCGCCGGTGCTCGCCGGGCCGGCCGGGTCCCATTCGAGGGGCTCCGCCGGGGTGGGGGGCAGGTCGCCGGCCGGTACGAGGGCGTACCAGCCGACGTCGTGCCAGCGGCCGAACTTGTAGCCGGTGCTCGGGTGGACGCCGGCGAGCTCGAAGCCGAGCGCGCTGTGCAGGCCGACGCTGGCCGGGTTCGGATGGGTGACCCCGGCGAACAGCGTCATGTAGCCGAGCGCGCGGACCTGGGGGATGAGCTGGGCGTACAGCTGGCGGCCCAGCCCGCGGCCGCGTTGCCCCGCCTTCAGGTACACGGAGACGTCGGCCGACCAGCGGTACGCCGCGCGCGCCGCGTGCCTACTGGCGTAGGCGTATCCGGCGGGCTCGCCGTCGACCTCGGCGATCAGCCACGGCATCCGCGGACGCGCGTTCATCCGTCCCAGCATCTCGTCCACGCTGGGAACGACCTCCTCGAACGAGATCGCCGTCTCCTGGATCCAGGGTGCGTAGATCTCTCGGATGATGGCGGCGTCAGCCCGACCCACCGCCGGCCTGATCACGATCTGGGTTTCCCCGGCCGGCGGCGCGTCGGCCCGCTGTACGAGTTCCATGCCTCCATTTTCTCGATGGCCACCGTGGCCGTCGGCTCATGGTGGCAACGTCATATTGACGTAACGTGGCCAACCCTGACGCCCAGCGTCTAGCGCCTAGCGCAGGGTGATGATCGTCTCGAGGTAGGTGGACGGGAGCGCCACGCTGCCGCCGTCCTGGTGACGGTCCCAGCGGCGCGCCAGGTCGGCCAGGTCGGCACCGAGGTCATCGCGGCCGTCGTCGTCCAGCGCCTCGAACGCCTTGAGGGTCGGCCCGTACCAGCGGCGGAAGAAGCCGACGAACTCCTCGGGCGAGGCGAACCGGAACACGCAGGTCCGTTCCACGGACCGGATCTCGGCCGCCGCGTCGCCGAACAGCTCGGCCAGGTGCGTATCGGTGCCCCATGACATCGGGGACTGGACGCCCTTCGGCCCGGGGACGTGCTTCGTGATCGCCCGGAACATCTCGCCGATGAACCCGGACGGCGTCCAGGACACCAGACCGATCACGCCACCCGGCCGGGCGGCGCGGACCAGTTCGGCGGCGGCCCGGCGGTGGTCCGGCGCGAACATCGAGCCGAAGACCGACAGCACCGCGTCGAACGAGCCGTCGGGGACGGGCAGGTCCTCCGCGTCGCCGACGCGGAACTCGACGTCGAGCCCCTCCGCGGCCGCGCGCTGCCGGGCGGTGTCCAGCAGGGCGGGAACGTAGTCGACGCCGACGGCCTGGGTACCCGACCGGGCGGCGGCGATCGCCGCGTTGCCGGACCCGCAGGCCACGTCCAGGACCCGCCAGCCGGCGCGCAGATCGGCCGCCTCCGCGAGCAGTTCGCTCTGCAGCACGATGCGCGCGCCCACGACGGCGAAATCACCGCTGGACCACGTCTTCTGCTGCTTCGCCTTGACCGCGGCCAGGTCGGGACCCGGCGTGGCGGTGGGGACGGAAGGGGCGGTAGGGGTGGGACCGAGCGCCATTGCTCTTCTCCTTCGAGGTTGCCCGGTCGGTCGTCGCTCCGGGGGCTGTCGCGGGCGTCTCCGCCCTCGATGGGTCGGCCGACGCCTGCTCGTTGTGCCTGGAAGGAGGTTCTGTCGAGGGGCGGATCGGCGACCAGTCGCGTTCCTGTACTGGTGGGTGTCCGCTGGTTGTCAGGTTCGGTACAGGATCTGGACTACCCGGCGGCCATGTAGCCATGGTCTCATGATCGAATGGCAATCCATTCGGACTACTGTCCGATCTCGCTGTGTGTCGAGGTCCTCGGCGACCGCTGGACGCCGCTGATCATTCGCGAGCTCATGATCGGAGCGAGCGGCTTCAACGAGATTCACCGCGGTGTGCCCAGGATGAGCCGGACACTGCTCGCGCAACGGCTCCGRCAGTTGGAGCGTCAGGGTCTCGTCATCCGGCAGGCGGCCGAGCGGGGCCGTCCCGGCAGCTATGACCTGACGGCGGCGGGTTGGTCGATCACGCCCATCGTCTGGGCGATGGGCCAGTGGGCCGCCGAATGGATCTTCAATGACCCAGAGGACGACGACTGCGACGGTCTGTCGCTGATCTGGCGCATGCATCAGCACGCGGTCATCGACCGGCTGCCTCGGCGACGGACGTTCGCCCATGTCGTCCTCACCGGTCCCGGCGCCGCGGAGGGCTGGCTGGAGATGGAACGCCCCGTGATCACCGTCTGCAGGGACGCCCCGGGGCAGGACGCGGATCTCTCGATCACCGCCTCCACCCGCGAGATGCACCGGTGGCTTCTCGGCCGCGTCTCGTTCCGTTCGCTGCTGGACGCCGGCGAGGCCGAGGTGCACGGCCCGGCGGCGATGGTGCGCGACTTCCCGACCTGGTTCGACAACGGGTTCTTCGCCGCCGGCCTGCGGCGGGCGGAGCAGCGCCGCGCCGGGATGCCCGTCCCCACCTTCACCGACGTCTTCGCGGCGCACGCCGCCGCCCTCGCCGCCATTCCCGGCGCCCGCGACGAGGCGATGGCGGGGTAATCGGCACACTCGGCACACCCGGCACCGCCGGCATCGCCGGCCAACGAAGTGTTCCCGAGCCGCTACCCGGGAGTGTCGTGCCACGGGGCCCTCCGCCGGTCTTCGACGCCGTCTGATAAACGATGTCCGGGGAGGGCGGGACGGTGCGGATGGGAGACGAGTGGCGCAGCAGTGGCTGTCTCTGGTCGCGATCGTGGCCACCGTGCCCTTGGTGGTGCTGGTCAGCAATGTGATCCACGAGCTCGGGCACGCCCTGGCGGCGCTCTCCGTCGGTTACCGGGTCCGCGGCTTCGTCGTCGGCGGGACCGGCGCGGACTTCACGAGGTCCGGCAGGTTCCTGCAGTTCGGCCGCAAGTTCGGCAAGGCCACCGCGATCGTTTCCCCCCGCCACGGGTGGATATCGGGGAGGCGCGGGATCGTCGCCTACGGCGGCGGCATCGCGATGAACTTCGTGGCCGTCGCGCTGGCGCTGCCCGACGGGCTGGGCTTCGCCCGCTGCGGCCTCACCGCGCAGTCGTGCGCGGCCAAGTTCGGGAACGGCCCGCTGCCGGCGAGCGGAATGCTCGCCGAGCAGGACCTGGTCAGGTACGTCGGCGCCATCTCGATCCTGTTCTGCGGCATCAACATCTTCCAGGCGGCGACCAACCTGTGGCCGCGCGTCCTCGCCTCGGGCGCGGTCACCGACGCCAAGCACATTCTGAACCTGGTCGAGGCGCGGCACCTGGTGGAATGGATCCAGGTCGCCGAGTCGACCGTCGTCGTCGACAGGCCGCGGGCGCAGGTGTGGGAGTTTCTCGACAACCCCGAGAACACGCCCCGCTACGACCCCACCGTCATACGGGCCTACCGGAAGCCGGGCACGTCGGCCGGCGTCGGACGGATCATCGTCACCGAGCGCCGCCCGAGTGTTCCCGGCGCGGAGGGCCCCGCCCAGGAGGCGGAGGTCATCGCGTTCGAGCCGCCRCGCCGCGTGATCGTGCGCAGCGCCGGTCACCAGACCCTCCGGGCCGAGACGCTGCTGCGGGCCTTCGGTCCAGGCGCGACCCGACTCACCCGGACCGTCTGGCTCGGGGCCAAGCCGACGCTCACGCCGGAGCAGCGCAAGCGCATGCTCGACGCGCTCAGCGGAATCGCCGCCGAGCTGAACCGGGACAACGAGGCGATCAGGCGTCTGCTCGAACCCGAGCATCTCGACGGCCGGGCGGGCGAACAGACCCGGATGACGCAGGCGATCCGTATCAGGCGCAACCGCAACACGCGCGCCCTCGCCCGCAGGCAGCCCTGAGTCGCCGACGCCGAGTCACCAGTCCCGAAGCGCCGGCCTGAGGCGCCGGCCCTGAAACGCCGGCCGAAGCGCCGGCCCGGAAGCGCCGTCAGCGTTTCCGGGCCAGGCGTCCTGGAGCAGGTTCCGGCAGGCGTTCTCAGTTCTCCTCGCCGGTCCCGTCGGTGTCAGCGGATTCGGCGAGCCAGGCGTCGACGCGGCGCTGGGCCTCGGCGGGGTCGACGTCCTCGACCCGGGTCATGACGGCCCAGCGGTGGCCCCACGGGTCGAGGAACGCGGCGAAGCGGTCGCCGGTGACGAAGGTCGACGGCTCGCCGTATCCCTTCGCGCCGAGCTGGACGGCCTGGGCGTAGGCCGCGTCGACGTCCGGCAGGTAGGCGACGGTCGAGCGGCTGACGTCGTCGCCGCCGGACGCGGCGACCAGGTGGTGGTCGGGAGCGGGGTCGGAGAGCTGCATCCGGCCGTTGGCGACCTCGAGCTCGCAGTGAGCGACCCTGCCGTCGGGGGTGTCGTTGCGGCCGACGACCCGGGCGCCGAGCACCGCCTCGTAGAACGCGATCGCCCGCTCGGCGCCGTCGACGACGAAGAACGGCGTCAGTGTCGAGTACCCGGCGGGCACCGGGCTCACGGCCGGCGCCGGCCCGGTGGTGGTGGGGGCGGTGGCGGTGGTGCCGTCAAGCTGACTGGTGTCTGTGGTCATGGCCGAGATCGTGCCTACGCTGGCGGGGTGCGGCCTTGGACGAACGCGACACCGCCAGCGGCATCGGCAGGTCCGGGAGCGCGGCCGCCCGGGACGCCGTCGTCACGGCCGGGCGCCGCGCCGCCGCGGTCGCTCCCGCCCGAGCTTCCACGGCCGCCGACGGCGTCGCTCGCCGGCGTGCTGCGCCCCGACGAGGGGCTGCGGCACTTCACGCTGGGCCGTCCGGCGGCGCATGCGGACCTCGGCCGCTGGGTTGAGCGGTACTGGACGGTTCGCTGGGATCTGCCGTCCGGTACGTCGTATCTCTCGTCGGTGCTGAGCCATCCGGCGGTGCATCTGTCGGTGGAGTCCGGCGCCGGCCCCCGGCACGGGCACGCGATGCCAGGGACACTCGTACACGGCGTGGTGACCAGGCGATTCGACATCCTTCTGCGCGGCGAGGGCCGGGTCTTCGGGGTGAAGTTCCGCCCGGGTGGCTTCGCCGCGTTCACGGGTGCCAACGTCGCCGCCTACACCGACCGCGCCGTTCCGCTGGCGGACGTACTCACGACCTGGGCCGTGCCGGCCGACGCGGCCGATGCCGACGACGCGGTCAACCACGACGCGGTCAACCACGACGCGGTCAACCACGACGATGCCGATGAGGATGAGGCGCGGGAGCGCCCGGGTGAGGACGCCGGCGGCCCCGCCGGGCGGCCGGCGGCGCTGGCCAAGGACGCCCACGACCTGCAGGCGGCGATCCTCGCCGCGACGGAGGACGAGGAACGAGTCGCCCTGATGGACGAGTTCCTCCTGGCCAGGAGGCCGCCGGCCGACCCGCGATATGAGCAGGTATTGGCGATCGCCGCCGACATGCTGGCCGACCGCGCGCTCACCGCCGTCCAGGCCGTCGCCGAGCGGCACGACATCGAACTCCGCACACTGCAGCGCCTTTTCCGCCGCTACGTCGGCGTCGGCCCGAAGTGGGTGCTGCGCCGGTTCCGCCTGCACGACGCCCAGGCCGCGCTCGACGCCGCGGCGACGGCCGGTGACCCGGCCGGCATCAACCTCGCGGAGCTCGCCGCCAGCCTCGGCTGGTTCGACCAGGCCCACTTCAACCGCGACTTCCGGGAGATCGTCGGGGTTCCCCCCGGGGTCTACGCCACTTCCACCACCACCCGCCGCTGAACGGGCCGCGGTGCCGCGGTGTCGCGGTGTAGCCGATCAGCGCCGTGGAGACATGGGCATGGTCATACCGTCAGTATCGTCATACCGTCGTTCTGGTGCTCCGTACGGTGACCTGGGGAGTAGCGGCCGTCTCCGCTCGGTAACGAACGGGGATGGACGGGATGCTGAACGGCCGCGGCGTGCCGTCTGGCCAGGCACCGAGCCTGACGCACGAGTCATTCGCATGACTTTTCCAGGGAATTCTCCCGTCGAGAGGACACGCTCTAACCTCATGGACTCCTCTCGGGTCCCGGGAGACGGGACGTCGGCGATCGGGTCCGATCCCCCCGCGTCGATCGAGGTGCCGGTGACCATGCCCGGCTACCGCCTTGAGTCGGCGTCGGCGGGAGAGGACACCTCGGCGACCAGGCCGGATCCCCTCGCCGTGACCGACATGCCGGTGACCGTGCCCGGCTACCGCGTCGAGCTCGGGTCGGTGGAAGAGGGGGCGCCGACGATCGGACCCGGTGCCGTCGAGGAGGCCGAGGTGCCGGTGACCGTGCCCGGTTACCGCTTCGAGCCCGCGCCGGCGCCGGCGCCGGCGCTGGAGACAACGCCGAACACGGGGCCCCGACCCAGCGCGGGCCGCGTCGATGACACCGCCGGCACCAACGCCGGCGATGCCGGCGACGCCAGCCGCACCAGCGACGCCGATCGCGCCGGGGATGCCGGGGGGGACGTTGGCGGTGGCCGTCATCGGACGGCCGCGGAGGCCGCCCGGCCGACCACCGCCCGGCCGACCACCGCCCGGCCGACCACCGCCCGGCCGACCACCGCCCGGCCGACCACCGCCCGGCCGACCACTGCCCGGGCGACCGCCGCCCGGGCGAACCCTGCGCGGCCGACCACCGGAGGGGCGGCCGGCCGGCTGCCGGGTCTGAGGGCGGCGCGGTCCGCGGGGTGGCGGGGGCGGCTCGCGGTGCGGGCGGGGCTGGTGGCCTGGGGCGTCCTGGTCGTGGGGCTGTGGTGGTTCGCCACCCCGGCGACCAGCCTGCGGGGCGGCACGGCGGTCATGACCGCGTTCGGCCGGGTCGCCGGGCTGCTCGCGGCCTACCTGATGCTGGTCGAGCTGCTGCTCATGGCGAGGATCCCGGTGCTGGAGCGGGCCGTCGGGCTGGGACGGCTGGCGGCCTGGCACCGAGGGCTGGGCACCAACATCGTGCTGCTGATGGTCACGCATGTGCTGCTGACGGTCTGGGGCTATGGGCTTGCCGATCATCGGCAGCCGGTGTCCGAGCTGTTCACCGTGATCGCGAACTATCCGGAGATGTGGAAGGCGACGATCGGCGTGCTGCTGTTCGTCACCGTCGGGGTGGTGAGCGCTCGTAGGCTTCGCCCACGGATCTCCTATGAGATCTGGTATCTCCTGCACCTGACGACGTACGCGGCGGTGCTTCTGGTCTACGGGCACCAGGTGTCGACGGGCGCCGAGTTCGTCGGCCACCCGGCCAACCAGCGGCTCTGGCGGGCGATGTACGTGTTTGTTTTCGCCTGCCTGGTCATCGGGCGGCTGGTCCTGCCCCTTGTCGCGAATGTTCGGCACCGGCTGCGCGTGGAGCGGGTCGTCCAGGAGGCGCCGGGGATCGTCTCGGTGTGGATCCGCGGCCGGAACGTGGACCGGCTCGGGGCGCGGTCCGGGCAGTTCCTGCGGTGGCGGTTCCTGGCCCCGGGGCACTGGCTCAGCGCGCATCCCTACTCGTTGTCCGCGCCGCCCCGGCCGGACCGGCTGCGTATCACCGTCAAGGCCTCGGGCRATCACTCCCGCGCGATGGCCAGCCTCCGCCCCGGCACGCTCATCGTCGCCGAGGGCCCGTTCGGGCTGTTCACCGCCGAGCGGGYCACCCGCGGCAAGTCGCTGCTCGTCGCCGGCGGCAGTGGGATCGGGCCGATCCGGGCGCTCGCGGAGGAGCTCGCCAACCGCGGCGACGACGTCATCGTCATCCACCGGGTGCGCGAAGAACACGATCTCGCGCTGTGGAGGGAGCTACAGGTCATCGCGAGCAGGTATCGGCTGACGGTCCATCGCATGGTCGGGTCGCGGCGTGCGCTGGGATACGACCCGGTGACGGCCGACCTGCTTTCCGCCGCGGTGCCTGACGTGATCGAGCGCGATGTCTTCATCTGTGGCCCCACCGGGCTGACCCATGGACTTGTCCGCTCACTGCGCACTCTCGGCCTCGCCGACGACCAGATCCATACCGAGCACTTCTCGCTGCGCGATACGAGGGTTGGCGAGCGGGAGGACGGCGGCAGCGGCGCTGGCGTCGGCGCCGGCGGATCGAGCGGGCGGGAGCCGAGAGAAGACGTGACCCGAAGGGAGGTAGCGGTGCCGTCGGCCGGCCCCTCAGCGGGCGGGAGCGGACGCCGCGACCTGGCATGAACCTCAACGCCGGCAAGGCCTATCGGGCGCGGCTTGGCTTCGCCGGACTACTGGGAACCGTCGTTCTCGCCGTGGGCGGCAAAGCCCTGGCCGCGCACGGCGACCAGCCCGCCGCGCTCGTCACGCCGTCCGGGATGCCCGGAGTGTCCGAGACCGGCCGGCCCGTCGCCGGATCCGCCTCCGGGGCGCCACCCGGCGAGGACGAGGGGTCCGGTGACGATGGCACGGTGTCGGCCACCCCGGCTCCGTCGACCGGTACTGACCGAACCGGCTCCGGCGGCGCGGAATCCACCGCCACCGCCAGCGCCAGCGCCAGCGCCACTGCCGGCTCGGTGTCGCCGAGCGTGTCTGGCCCGAGGACCGTCATCGGCGACGTGATCGACACGAAATACGGACCGGTGCAGGTCCAGCTCGTCGTGACCGACAGCAAGATCACAGACGTGGTTGCCCTGATGCTCCCCAACCGGTTGTGGCGTGACATCCAGATCAACAACGATGTCGTGCCGATCCTGYGGCAGCAGGTCCTGGATATCCAGAGCGCCAAGATTGACCAGGTCTCCGGGGCGTCGTATACCAGCAGCGGGTATGCGTGGTCCGTCCAGTCCGCGATCGACAAGGCGGGGCTGTAGCCGATGGCGGTCGCGAGTCGATGACAAACGAGAGCCGATGACCGAAGAGGGCCGATGACGGACGAGCGGCCGGTCCGCGTGTACGCGGAGCAGGTGATGGGGACGGTCGTCAGCATCGCCGTCCGGCCGCCGTCGATCATGCTTCCGCCGGATCGCCTCGCGATCCGGCGGCCGCCCCGGCCCGGTTCCCAGGACCCACGGCCGGGCCGGGCGGCCTGGGCCGGGCCGGATCTGGACGCGGCGGTCGCGGCCGCGGTCGCGCGGCTGCACCGAGCGGACGAGGACTTCAGCACCTTCAAGACCGGGTCCTGGGTCTCCCGGCTGCGCCGCGGCGAGATCGGCCTGGAGGACTGCCCTGGGCACGTCCGGGAGGTCTACCGGCTGGCCGACGCCTGCCAGGGCCGCAGCGGCGGCTGGTTCGACCCGGCCTGGCGCGGCGACGGCACCCTGGACCCGACCGGCCTGGTCAAGGGCTGGGCCGCGGATGTCGCCTCCGCGGCACTGACCACGGCCGGCGTCACCGACCACTGCGTGAACGCGGCCGGCGACCTGCGCCTGCGCGGCACGCCGGCTCCGGGGCGGTCCTGGCGGGTCGGGATCACGGACCCGTTCCAGCGGGACCGGGTCGTCGCCGTCGTCGAGGGCACGGACCTGGCCGTCGCCACCTCCGGCACCGCCGAACAGGGCAGCCACGTGCTCAACCCGCGGACCGGGGCACCCGCGACCGACCTCGCCTCCGTCACGGTCGTCGGGCCAGACCTGGCCATGGCCGACGCCTACGCCACCGCCGGCCTGGCCGCGGGCCGGAGCGCACCGGAGCTCCTCAACGACCTCGTCGGCGACGGTTGGGAGTGGCTTACCGTCGACGCCGCGGGCGAGGTGGACAGTTCGGCCGGGTTCCGCGGTCAGCCGGGACAGACCGATGGTCCATCGCCGCGCGTCTCCGTCACGCGGGAGACGCCGCCGTCACCGCGCTCCCATGCGTAGCTGAGCACATCCGTAGCTGAGCGGCCGGCGGCTGACCGTCCGCCGGTCATGGCCGAAGCGGCCTCGGAAGCGGCGCCTGATTGATTTCGGCCGGCGGTCCGCGAGATCACGTCCGCGGTGGGCCTACCGGTGCCGACGAACCGGACTCGTTGGATCGTTAACCGGTTCGCGTCTTCCGAGGGCTAGAATTTGAAAGTCGACGCGGAGATGCGTCGACGTGGGAATGTAAGGAATGCGGCGGGGCGCATTTTACTGGCCGGGGAGTTGAATTGTCAAACGAGGAAGTGGGGCGCGAGCAGGAGTATGTCTCGATGCTCTACGAGCGTCTTGACGACTTCCGCGACCAGGCCTCCTCCCGGCTCGCCGAGGCCCTGCGGGAGCGGCCGGGTGGCAGGCCGCAGGCGCACACCGAGCGGCAGGCGACGGCCGCGATGTACACCCGTCAGCTCGCCCGGTTCGACGCGGCCGAGGACGGGCTGTGCTTCGGCCGGCTCGACTTCCACGACGGCGAGACCCGCTATGTCGGCCGTCTGGGCATTTTCGAGGAGTCCGACGACTACGCTCCGCTGTTGATCGACTGGCGGGCACCGGCGGCCCGTCCCTTCTATCTCGCCACCGCCGCCTCCCCGGAGGGCGTCCGCCGCCGTCGCCACATCCGCACGTCGCGCCGGCAGGTGTTCCAGGTCGACGACGAGGTGCTCGACTTGGACGCGAGCGCCGCGGACGGCCATTCCGGCCACGAGACGCTGACGGGGGAGGCGCGGCTGCTCGCCGCGCTGTCCGCCGGCCGGACGGGCCGGATGGGCGACATCGTCGAGACCATCCAGGCCGAGCAGGACAGGATCATCAGGGGCGAGCATTCCGGGGTGCTCGTCGTCCAGGGCGGACCTGGTACCGGCAAGACGGCCGTCGCGCTGCATCGCGCCGCCTACCTGCTCTATACCTATCGTGAACAACTGACGAAACGTGGCGTACTGGTAATCGGCCCGAACACGACCTTCCTGCGATACATATCGCATGTACTGCCCGCTCTCGGCGAGACCAGTGTGGTGCTGTCCACTGTCGGAGACCTGTTCCCAGGCGTTCGCGCCGAACGGACCGAGCCGCGTGAGGCCGCGCACATCAAAGGCAGTGCCCGGATGGTCGCGCTGATCGAAGCCGCGGTGCGCGACCGGCAACAGGTGCCCGACGAAGCACTGGAAATCCCGTTCGAGGACGACGTCCTGCTGCTTGACCCGGCCACCTGCGAGGCGGCTCGTGACCGGGCGCGCGCCACCCGGCGCCCGCACAACCAGGCCCGCCCGGTGTTCGTCCGCGAGGTCATCGAGGCGCTGGCTCAGCAGTACGCGGACAGGCTGGGCGCCGACCCGTACGCCGAGGACCCGCTCGGCGAGAACGACGCGCCGGGCGCCGGCACCAACCTGCTCGGTGACGAGATCATCGACGACATCCGCCGCGAGCTGCGCCAGGACGACGGAGTGCTGGTCGCGCTCGACGATCTGTGGCCCGTCCTCACGCCCCAGTGGCTGCTGTCGGACCTGTTCGCCGACGAGGACCTGCTCGCCTCGGCCGCGGGGGCGGCCGGTTTCACCGACGGCGAGCGGCTGCTCCTCCACCGTGCCGACCCACATGGCGGCCGGGCGGCCGACGGGATGTGGACCGCGGCGGACGCCCCGCTGCTCGACGAGGCCGCTGAGCTGCTGGGCGAGGACGAGACCGAGGCGCTGGCCGCCGCCGAACGCCGCCGCCGCCAGCGGATCGCCTACGCCCAGGGCGTCGTCGACATCCTCACCCGGGACATGGACGACGACCCGGACATCCTCATGGTCTCCGACCTGCTCGACGCCGAGCGGCTCGCGGAACGGCACGAGGACGACGACGACCGGTCGACGGCGCAGCGTGCCGCCGCCGACCGGACCTGGGCCTACGGGCACGTCATCGTGGACGAGGCTCAGGAGCTCTCCGACATGGCCTGGCGCATGGTGATGCGCCGCTGCCCGAGCCGTTCCATGACGCTGGTCGGCGACGTCGCCCAGACCGGTGACCTCGCCGGCGCCTCCTCGTGGCGTCGCGTCCTCGGGCCGCATCTGGGCGACCGCTGGCGGCTGGAACGACTTACGGTCAACTACCGCACGCCGGTCGAGATCATGTCGGTCGCCGCCGGCGTGCTCGGCGCGATCGATCCGGAGCTGGAGCTGCCGCGCTCCGTGCGGGAGACCGGAGCCTCGCCGTGGAGCCTCGCCGTCGAGCCGGACGCGCTCGCCGTCGAACTGGCCGCCGTGGCGGCTCGGGAGGTCGCCGACCTGCGGGCCGCGCTGGGCGACGGTCCCGACGGGGGCCGTATGGCGGTCCTCGTCCCGGCGGACCTTCTCGACGACCTGAGCCGCGACCTTGAGGCGGTTCTCCCGGTGGCCACCACCGTCGGCGAGGACCCGGACCTGGAATCCCCGGTCGCGGTGCTCACGGTCCGCCAGTCCAAGGGCCTCGAGTTCGACACGGTCCTGGTCGTCGACCCGGACCGGATCATCGCCGAGTCTCCTCGCGGCCTGAACGACCTCTACGTCGCCCTGACCCGGGCCACCCGTTCCCTCGGCGTCCTGCACACCAACGCGCTTCCGCCGGCTCTGCGTCACCTGGAGCCAAGACCGGCGATCCCCGAGCTCGCCCTGCCCTGAGCTGACGAGAGCCTCGATACCTCACCAACGCGCGAAGTGGCTCTGGGCGGGGCAGAGCCCCGCCCAGAGCCACGCACGCACCATCGGGACGGAGACGCGCTCCGTACCGAGACGCGCTCCGTACCGAGACGCGCTCCGTACCGAGACGCGCTCCGTACCGAGACGCGCTCCGCACCGAGACGCGCTCCCGAGTGCCTCGGACGATGGCTGTTACTGCGCGACGACGACCGTCACGCTGTTGGACCGCGTGGACCTCCACGGGTCACCGGCGACGACGTCGACCGTGCTCCGTCCCGGCACACGGGCGCGGAACATCACGGTGTTCGGCGCGCCCAGGGGGGTGAGAACGGTACCGTCCGTTCCCACGAGCCCCTCCGTGAAGATTCCGAGGAGCTCGACGGAAGAGYCCTCCCTGACCTGGCCGCCGGACGCGGCGAACCTGAGCACGTCGCCAACCCGAAGGGCGACCGGCAGTGTCGGGTCCAACGAGGCGAGCTGTGCTTCGATCAACCGGCTCACACTCCGGCATCTCCTTCTCGCGCGTGCGCGCGGCCGGCCCGGTCTGGCTGGGCTCGGACGCCCGGGATCAGGTGGGGAGCAGGACGTCCTCCGACGGCGGCCATTCATGCTCAAGAACGGCCTGCGTCTTCGGGTACACCTTCCCGGCGAAGGCGAAGTCCGACTTGTTGATGTCCACGCCGCCGCGGATCGGGAGACCGTCCAGGGTGATCTTTCCGGGCAGCTGGTAGCACATGACGGAGTCCTGGTCCGCGGGCGTCCCCATGATGGCGGCGGCGTCGAGCGGCGTCAGCACCTGCTGGTCGACCGTCTCCCGGTCCCAGCCCTGCGTCTCGCGGAAGTACATGTACGCCTTCTCGCGATCGATACGGTTGACGAGCTCCTTGCGCATGTGCTCGTGCGCGAACCCGAGCGTGTGCCCCGCCTCATGCCGCACCACCCGCCGGAACTCCGACTCCGGCATGCCCATGTGGAACCCCTCGAGGTTCATCGTCTGCCTGTTCGGCGGAACCAGCTTGATGTCGGTCCCCAGGAAGGAGTAGTAGCCACCCGGCCCCAGCGAGATCCGCACGTCGCCGGCCTTGTCGGTCTCGACAAAGGAAACCGACGTGGTCTTGGACCAGGCGTTCAGGTGACTGATGATCCGGGCTCGGAGGTCCTCCGGGGGAGACTCCGTGAAGCTCACCGTGAGCCGGCGCTGCGTCGGCCCCCAGTACTTCGAGGTCATCAGGGTAATCGCCTGCGGCTCGATGCTCAGGCCGCCCGCCATCGGCACCATCAGCGGTGCGTTGACGGGGTTCACCCTGGTCGCGAAGGAGGCGGCCTCCTCGTGCAGGCGATCGGGCAGAAGCTTGATCTCGCAGCTCTGCGGCCCGCTGCTCCCGGAGCCTTCATGGCCGTTTCCTGAATAATGGTTTCTCTGCATTTCCTCGCGCGGACCGGCCATCGCACAATCCTCTCAGGAAGAAGGGTTTTGGCGGCAGAAAGCTGGTCGACCGTGCCGCCAGAACTGTAGCAGCGGGCCTGATGACCCGCAAAGCAAGCGCCGTTTCCGAGGATCACACCCGGCTGGCGCCGGCTGGATAAAAGCATGTCGTGACACGGTTGGCAAAAATGGCATCGCCCCGTTTAGATCGCGGTTCCCCCCCGCGAAATGCGATCAGGCTTCCTGTCGACTCGGTCGACCTTACGAGTCACCTGCCCCGCGCCCTGGCCACGGCACGCCGGCGACCGGTCTCGGCCTCGGCCTCGGATTCGGGCTCGCTCCCCAAGATCCAGCGCCCACGCCGCCTACCGGACGCACGCGCGACGCGGACCGTGACGTCCGCGCCAGGGTCGGCTGGCCGGACATCAGGACCGGACATCAGGACCGGACATCGGGACCTGGCATCGGGACCGGGCAGCCGGATGTCCCAACTGCCGGCCAACCCGTCATGTGATCCTTCGTTCATGTAAACAGTCGGAGACGATCCAGGGGTTGGGCAATCCAGAAGAGCCGCCGCGTCGAACTACCAGTAACCGCGCCACAAGAGGGCGCGGCCGGCAGTGACGCCACACTTGTGACCCGGAGGTTCCGGCCCATGCCTCGACCCGCGGACGATGACGACGGCCGAGCGCTCTATGCCGTCGCAGCGCCCGACTACGGCGCCAGTACCACCAGCGATGGGCTGGCAGCTCCGGAGCAGTTGCTCCAGCGCGCCGGCCGGGGCGACAACGCCGCGTTCGCCGCCTTCTACGACCAGCTGTCCCCCAAGGTCTTCGGCCTGGTCAAGCGGGTCGTGCGCGACCCGGCTCAGGCCGAGGAGGTGACCCAGGAGGTCTTCGTCGAGATCTGGCGGCTCGCGGGCCGCTTCGACCCGGCCAGGGGCAGCGCCGCCGGCTGGGCATGCGCGCTCGCGCACCGCCGGGCCGTCGACCGGGTGCGTTCCGCCCAGGCGGCGACCGACCGGGAACGGCGGGTCGGCGCGGTGTGGGCGACGCCGGAGGGTGACGCCGGCTACGACGAGGTCACCGAGCAGGTCGAGCTGCGGCTCGAGTACGAGCGGCTTCGCCGCTGTCTCGGCGGTCTCACCGACCTCCAGCGCGAATCGATCATGCTGGCCTACTACAACGGCCACACCTACCGGGAAGTCGCGCACCTGCTCTCGACTCCGGTACCAACCGTGAAGACCCGTATGCGCGACGGTCTCATCCGCCTGCGCGACTGCCTGGGGGTGGGCGCATGACATCGCCGTCGCCGGAGGCACACCTCCTGACTGGCGCCTACGTGCTGGATGCGCTGGACACGCGCGACCGGGCCGAGGTCGAGGCGCATCTCGACCACTGCCCGACCTGTGCCCGGGAGGTCGTGGAGCTGCGCGCCGTCGCGACGATGCTCGGGGAGGCGGTACCGGAGACGCCGCCGTCCTCCCTGCGGACGTCAGTGCTTCACGAGATCGACCAGATCCGTCAGCTGCCGCCCGTCGTGCCCGTCGTGCCCGGCGACGACCTGCGGCAGCGGCGCGAGCGTCGCCAGCTGAAGGTGATCGCGGTCGCGGCCGCCGCCGCGGCGGTCGTGGCGCTGGTAGGCCTCGGCGTCGTCGGGGCCGTGTCCGTCGACCAGCGCAACCAGCTCGCCGCCCAGCGGGCGCGGGTCTCGGACCTTGACGCGGTCGTCGCCGCCGCGGCGGCCAGCTCGGCGCAGCCGATGACCGGCGGCGGGACCCTCGCGGTGATCCCCTTCGGCGACCGGGCGTACGTCGACGTCCGCGACCTGCCGCCGCTTCCCAACAACCGGGTGTACCAGCTGTGGATGTCGACGCCTGACGGGGTCAAGTCCGCGGCCGTCGTCGACGGTAACGCCGGCAGGGCGACCCGCCTCCTCCAGCTTCAGCGCAACGTGAGGTCGGTGAAGGTGACCGTCGAGCCGGCCGGCGGCTCCAAGCAGCCCACCACTCCCGCCATCGGCACCGCCACCGTCCGCGACTGAGGACGGTAGCCACAGCGGATCTTCAGGGTGGCCGTCGGCGGATCTTCAGAGGCCGCTGGAGAACAACCCCTCGGCGGCTTCCTGACGTGCCTTGACGTCCACTTGACGTCCACGCTCGGCGGGTTGGCGCGGTCCACAGGTCTTTCACAGGGACGGCTCAGGAAGTCCACAGACAGCGGGTCCAACCTTCCGGGTATGGCATGGCGCGAACCGGTTCCGACCACCGTCCTGGGCGCTGGCAGCGGTGTCCCTCCCGAGGCGGGGCCGGGCGTCGCGCCCACCGCCGATCCAGCCGGTACGCTCCCGGCCGGATCGGCGGCGTACGCCTCCGCCGCGGTGGTGTCGATGGAGCCCGCCGGGCCGCGAGGGGCGCGCGGGGCGTCGTTCGAGCCGCGCGCCGCCGACGGCAGGGCGCTGCGCGTGCTGGTCGTCGACGACGAGGCCGTGCTGACCGAGCTGCTGACGATGGCGCTGCGCTACGAGGGCTGGGACGTCGCCGGCGCCGGCACGGGGAAGACCGCGCTGCGGATGGTCGACGAGTTCCAGCCCGACGCGGTCGTGCTCGACATCATGCTGCCCGACATGGACGGGCTCGCGGTGCTGCGCTCGATGCGATCGGTCCGCCCCGATATCCYGGTGCTGTTCCTGACCGCCAAGGACGCCGTCGAGGACCGGGTTCTCGGGCTCACCGCCGGCGGCGACGACTACGTGACCAAGCCCTTCAGCATCGAGGAGCTCGCCGCCCGGCTGCGCGGGCTGATGCGCCGGGTGCACGGCAAGGTCGCGGCCCCGCGCAACGTCCTCGTCGTCGGCGACCTCAGCCTCGACGAGGACAGCCGAGAGGTCTACCGGGAGGGCACGGAGATCCACCTCACCGCGACCGAGTTCGAGCTGCTCCGCTACTTCATGCGCAACCCGCGCCGCGTGCTGAGCAAGGCGCAGATCCTCGACCGGGTGTGGAACTACGACTTCGGCGGCCAGGCGAACGTCGTCGAGCTCTACGTCTCCTACCTGCGCAAGAAGATAGACGCCGGCCGCCAGCCGATGATCCACACGATGCGCGGCGCGGGCTACGTGCTCCGGCCTGTCGCGCCGGTCACGCCGGGGACGCCGGCCGCGTCGGCCGCGCCGACGAGCCGGACACCCGCGGCGACATCGGAGTGAACGTCGCCGTGGCCGAACGGCGGTCGTCCCGTTCGCGATGGTCGCCCCACCCGCGATGGCCGTCCCGTCCGCGGCGATCATCACGCTCGCCGCGGCCGCCGCGCGCGCCGCGGCGGATGCTCGCGCCCTGGCGCTGGTCTCTGCGGGCACGCCTGCTCGCGCTGCTGCTCCTGCTGCTGACGGCGGTCTCCGCGACGATCGTCGGGGTGACCGTCCTCGAACTGCGTTCCTACCTCGTCAAGCAGGTCGACGGCCGTCTCATGTCGGTGGACGACAGGTGGCGGAAACCGCCGCCGGACCTCTTCGCACGGCTGCTTTACGGCGACGCGCCGGGGTACGCGAACCAGCCGCCGGCCGGGGGCGACGGGCTGGGCGCGGGCGACCTCGCCTCCGGCGGGACAGACCCTGACAGCGGCGCGCCATTCGAGCGCGGGACACGCCCTCCGGCCTGGCAGGGCACGCCGCAGGCGTTCCTGCTCGCCCAGCCGCCAGGCACCGTGGCCGCGCGCGTCGTCAACGGCAAGGTCGATGCCTCGGGCGTCCGGACGAAGGACGACGACATCGCGAAACTCCCCGCCGATGTCGCGGACAAGCTCGCCGCCGTGCCCGTCAACCGGGCGGTACAGACAATCACGCTCGGCGACCTGGGCGACTATCGCGTGATGGCCCGACCGGTCCCTGACGGCAGCGTCGTGGTCGTGAGCGCTCTGCCGCTCGGCGAGGTCGACGCCACCGTGAACCAGCTGCTCATCATCGCCGGTGGCGTCGCCGGCGGCGGGGTGCTGCTCCTCGGGGTGATCGGCGCGGTGACCGTCCGGCGGACGCTGCGGCCGTTGCGCCGGGTCGCCGCGACCGCGGCCCAGGTCGCGGAGCTTCCGCTGGACCGGGGCGAGGTGACGCTGCGCGTCCGCGTCCCGGAGGTCGACACCGATCCGCGGACCGAGGTCGGCCAGGTCGGCGCGGCGCTGAACCACATGCTGGGCCACGTCGGCGCGGCGCTGGCCGCCCGGCACGCGAGCGAGACGCGGGTCCGCCAGTTCGTCGCCGACGCGAGCCACGAACTGCGTACGCCGCTCGCCGCGATCAGCGGCTACGCGGAGCTCACACGACGGATCGGCGACCGGATCCCGGGCTCCGGCGAATCGGCGGGAACCTCGGTGCCGCCAGAGATCACGTACGCGATGAGCCGGGTGGAGTCCGAGACGAAACGGATGACCGCGCTGGTGGAGGACCTGCTCCTGCTCGCCCGGCTCGACTCGGGGCGCCCGCTGGAGCATGGCTGCGTCGACCTGTCCATGCTCGTCGTCGACGTGGTCAGCGACGCGCACATCGCCGCGCCCGGCCATCAGTTCCGCCTGGACCTGCCGCCCGAGCCGGTGACGGTCCGCGGCGACCAGGCCCGCCTGCACCAGGTACTCGCGAATCTGCTGGCCAACGCCCGTACGCACACCCCGCCGGGCACATCCGTCACCATCGCCCTTGAAGTCCGCCCCGCGGCCGCCGCGGCTCCTGTGCCCTCCGCGCCGGCGGCCCGGTCCGCCGCGACAAAGGCCGCCGTGCCAAGGGCCGCCGCGACGAAGCCCGCTGTGGCAAAGCAGGCCCCGTCGAAGCAGGCCCCGTCGAAGCAGGCGGTGCCGAAGCAGGCGGTGCCGAAGCAGGCGGTGCCGAAGCAGGCGGTGCCGAAGCAGGCCGTATCGAAGCCGGTCGCGCCGCGGTCGGCCGCCGACATCCTGGAGGCCGGCGAGATCCGGCTCTCGGTGACGGACGACGGGCCTGGCATCCCGGCGGAACTGCTGCCCAACATCTTCGAGCGGTTCGCGCGGGGCGACTCGTCGCGATCCCGGATCGCCGGCAGCACCGGGCTGGGACTGGCGATCGTCGCCGCCGTCGTCGAGGCCCACCATGGACGCATCACCGTCGCCAGCGTTCCCGGCCGCACGGTCTTCACCGTCGTACTTCCGATCACCCAGGCGCCGTTGCCGCCGGCGGTCGCGGGCATCGCCGGCGCACTGTGCACGGCGGTCGGCGCCGCGGGCTCCGTGGATGCCGTGGATGCCGTGGGCTCCGTGGGCGCCACGGGCGGCCCAGGCCGGGCTGTCGCCGTCGGGACCGGTGGCGCCGAGCGTGGCTCACGCCCGCCGATCTCCACGCCCGGCTGACGACACCGACGGCCGTGAGCCACGCTCGGGCATTCGACCCCACGGCGGGTCGACCGGCCCCGGACCGCCGGCCGCGAGCGGTTCGTTCTGTGCGCGGATCGGTGGTTCCTGTCATATTTTTGACGCCGCTGGCCATATGTTCGCGACGTCGGGCGACGGCCCTCTATCCGCGTTGTTTCGTCACGTTTTCCATGCGTCTTCCGGGGGTTCAGGAAAAGGAGAACGCCCGTGCGGTGGAGCATTCACAGCCGGCGCACAGGCTGCCGCAATGGAGCGCACAGGACCGGCACCGAACCTGGGTCCATGGCCACGACAGTGCATCCGCAAGGCGGCACCACCGCGATGGTCGAGCACAGTCCGGCTCGATCTCCTCATCCGGGGGCGCGTCCCCTGCTGGACGTGGTAATCCCGGTATACAACGAGGAGTCCGATCTACAGCCGTGCGTCACCCGGTTGCACCGTCACCTCGCGGAAACATTTCCCTATCCCTTTCGGATCACGATCGCCGACAACGCCAGCACCGACCGAACGCTGGCCGTGGCGAACGAGCTCGAGGCGGGGATGCCGGAGGTAACGGTTCTTCACCTCGACGCGAAGGGCCGCGGCCTCGCGTTGCGCGCGGCCTGGGGCCTGTCCCAGGCGCCGGTGCTCGCCTACATGGACGTCGACCTGTCGACGGACCTGGGCGCGCTGCTGCCGCTGGTCGCGCCGCTGATCTCCGGGCATTCGGACCTGGCGATCGGGACCAGGCTCGCGCCGGGCGCCCGCGTGGTGCGCGGCCCGAAGCGCGAGGTGATCTCCCGCTGCTACAACCTGCTGCTGCGACGGGCGTTGTCGGCCCGGTTCTCCGACGCGCAGTGCGGCTTCAAGGCGATCCGCGGTGACGTCGCCCATGCCCTGCTGCCGCTGGTGCAGGACACGGGCTGGTTCTTCGACACCGAGCTGCTCGTGCTGGCGGAACGGTCCGGGCTGCGGATCCACGAGGTTCCGGTGGACTGGGTCGACGACCCGGACAGCCGCGTCGACATCGTCGCCACCGCGCTCGCCGACCTGCGCGGAATCGCGCGCCTGGGCAGGGCGCTGGGGACCGGGCGGCTGCCCGTCCGGGAACTGCGTGCCCAGCTCGGTCGCGCGCCCCTGACGACGGATTCGCCCGAGGGGCCCGAGGTACCCGAGGCGTCCGGCCAGCGGCAGCTGATCCAGCAGCTCGCGCGGTTCGGGACCATCGGGGTCGCGAGCACCGCCGCCTATCTGGTCCTGTTCGTCCTGCTGCGCGCCCCGCTCGGCGCGCAGGGGGCCAATCTCGTCTCGCTGCTGCTCACCGCGGTCGCCAACACGGCCGCCAACCGCCGGCTGACATTCGGCCGGCGCGGCGTCGGCGCCCGCAGCCAGGTCGAGGGACTGGTCGTCTTCGGCCTCGGCCTGGCACTGACGAGCGGCGCCCTCGGCGCCCTGAAGGCGTTCGCTCCCGACGCGGGCCGGGCGTTCGAGCTCGCCGTGCTGATCGGAGCCAACCTCACGGCCACGCTGCTGCGCTTCGTCGCCTTCCGCGCGTGGGTGTTCCACCCGCGGCGCGACGGTCACGCGAACGCGCCCAGCCTTCAACCGGCGCGGCCGAGTGAGCCAGCGCCCGGCAGCCTCTTCCAGCCCATCCGTCCTCGCCAGCCAGAGCAGGAGTCATGACCTCCGACCAGGGTGCCTGGGGCGCTCCTCGATACGCCGCCGGCCAGAATCCGGTGGCCGACCACCCGTATCCCGTGGACCCGAGCCGGGTCGCCGTCGTGGACACGTGGCCTGGGCAGCACAGGCTCGCCGGCTCGCCCGCCGCCGGCTCGCCCGCCGCCGGCTCGCCCGCCGCCGGCTCGCCGGCCGCCGGTCCGGCCGTCGCCGAGCCGGCCGTCGCGGATCCGCCTCCCGGCGAGACGCCGCCAGGCGTGCCGCCGCGTCGCGGCGGGTCGCGGCGTGCCCGCTCCGGTGGGGCCGCCGGCCGGCCGGGGCGGTTCGCTCGGCTTGTGCGCGGCCGGCCGGAGGACCCGCGGTGGGCGCGGCCCGCCCTGCTCGTCCTGCTCGCCGCGACCGCGGTGCTCTACCTGTGGGACCTCGGTGCGTCCGGCTACGGCAACAGTTTCTACGCGGCCGCCGTGCAGGCCGGCACGCTGAGCTGGAAGGCACTGTTCTTCGGCTCGATCGACTCGTCGAACTACATCACCGTCGACAAGCCGCCCGCCTCGCTGTGGATGATGGCGCTTTCCGGACGGGTGTTCGGGTTCTCGAGCTGGAGCATGCTCGTGCCGGACGCGCTGTGCGGCGTCGCGAGCGTCGGTCTGCTCTACGCCTCGGTGCGCCGGGTCGCCGGGCCGGCCGTCGGACTCGCCGCCGGGGCGCTGCTCGCGCTCACGCCGGTAGCGGTGCTGATGTTCCGGTTCAACAACCCGGACGCGCTCCTCGTCCTGCTGCTCGTCGCCAGCGCCTACTGCGTGACGCGGGCGCTGGAGGTCGCCTCCTGGCGGTGGCTCGGCCTGGCGGGTCTCGCGATCGGGTTCGGATTCCTGACGAAGATGCTCCAGGCTTTTCTGGTGCTGCCGGTGTTCGCGCTGGTCTACCTGATCGCCGCGCCGACCCGGCTGCGTGCTCGGATCGGGCACGTTCTCACGGGTGGGGCCGGCGTGATCGTCGGCGCCGGATGGTGGGTGCTCGCGACCGTGCTGTGGCCGGCGAGCTCTCGGCCGTTCATCGGTGGCTCCGGGAACAACAGCGTGCTCGGCCTCGCCTTCGGCTACAACGGGCTCGGCCGGATCTTCGGCGGGGACGGCAACGGCGGCGGTGGTGGTGGCGGGCGCGGCGGTCCGGGCGGGACGGCCTCGGAGGCGCTGTCCGCGCTCGGATCGGCCGGCCAGCAGTACGCGGGCGGCCTCGGTGCCGCGGGTGCGGCGGGCGGGGCGGTGCCTGGCATGAACGGCGCGACCGGCTCCGGTTCGGCCGCGTCCGACGCGGTGAGCGGCGCGCTCGGCGGGATACCGGGCGCGGGCCCGGGTAGTGGGTTCGGCGGCGGTGGCGGGCCCGGCGGCGGAGGGGGCGGCTTCGGCGGGACGGCCGGCCTCGGTCGCCTTTTCAACCAGAACTTCGGCGCCCAGATCTCCTGGCTCATTCCCGCCGCGCTGATCCTGCTGGTCGGCGGCCTGTGGGTGACCCGGCGAGCCGCCCGCACCGACCGGGCACGCGCCGCACTGCTTATCTGGGGCGGCTGGCTGGTCGTGACCGGCGTCGTCTTCAGCTACATGGAAGGCACCATTCACGAGTACTACACGGTCGCGATCGCCCCTGGCCTCGCCGGAACGATCGCCCTGGGCGCCCGTGAACTGTGGCGAACGAGAAACGAGATCGTCAGCCGGCTGCTGCTGGCGCTGAGCGTGGGCGTGACCTCGGTCTGGAGCTACGTCCTGCTCGGCCGCACCGACTGGCAGAGCTGGCTGCGGATCCCCGTCCTGGTCGTCGGCCTGGTCGGCGCCGTCGCGCTGCTCCTCTGGCCGGTCCTGCGGACGTCACCCGTCCGCCGGTCCGCGGCCGTGCTCGCCCTGGCCGCCGTGATCTTCGGGACGCTGGCCGCGCCGACCGCCTATGCCCTCGAAACAGCCTCGGTGCCGCACACGGGTTCCATTCCGCTCGCCGGGCCCAGCTCGGCCGGTGGTCCCGGCGGTGCCTTCCGGTTGAGCGGCGGTGGCGCGCCGGGGCAGGGCACCGCGAACGGCCAGGAAGGTACGTCGAACGGTCAGGAAGGTGCCTCGAACGGCCAGGGGAGCGCCACGAGCGGCGAGGAAGGTGACCTGACCGGCCGGGACCGCGGCTTCGGCGGTGGCGCTGGCTTCGGCGGTGGCGGTATGGAGGAGCAGACCGACGGCGCGGTCACCCAGCTGCTCGCCAGCGGGTCCGACGGGTATCGGTGGGTGGCCGCGGTCAGTTCGGCGCAGAGTGCCGCGTCGCTGGAGCTCGCCACTGGAGGCCTTCCGGTGATGGCGATCGGCGGCTTCACCGGCAGCGACGAGGTCCTCACGCTGGACCAGTTCAAGCAGTACGTCGCCGACGGCAAGATCCACTACTACCTCGGTGGTGGCGGAGGCGGTGCCGGCTTCGGGGGCGGTCCCGGCGGGGGCAGCGGCGCCAACTCCCAGATCGCCAGCTGGGTCCAGGAGACGTTCACGTCCGTCACTGTCGGAAGTCAGACCGTCTATGACCTGACGAAGCCGGCGAGCTAGCCACCCTGGCGACATTCGCCCATTCCGGAACGACCTCTTGAGAATCAGTCAGACGTTGCGCGCCACCGGTGGCGCGCAACGTCTGACTGATCTTGATTTCGAGGATGCCGGCGACAGGCGGACGTTCGCTGGAGTGACACTCGCAGGCCCGTCAGGCCCGTCAGGCCCGTCAGGCCCGTCAGGCCCGGCCAGCCGGCGCTGGTACCGGCGCCACGGAGCCGGTACCAGCGCCGGCTGGCTGTTGATCGTGGCTGTTGGTCGCTGTGGCGGCCCTAGTCCTTGGCTGTGGCCGAGGACGTCCAGGTGGCGGCGGCGGCCTTGAGGTGGGCGAGGAGCGCGGCGGTGACCGGCGGGTCGGGCGGCTCGCCGTGGACGGCGGCGCTGACCGCGCGGGTCAGGCCGGGCAGGGGAGTCGCCCGGACGTCGGGGTGGCGGTGGGCCTGCAGGGCCAGGCCGGGCAGGGTGGTCACGCCGAGGCCGGCGGCGACGAGCGCCTGGACGGCCAGGTAGTCGTCGGTCGTGAAGGCGATGTCGGGGTTGAACCCGGCGGCGGCGCAGGAGCTCAGCAGCGCCGTGCGGCACCGCTCGCAGCCCGCGATCCAGCGCCTGGCGCGATGGTCGGTCAACCGGTCTCCCGCCAGGCCCGCCGGGGTCACGAGATAGATCGACTCGGTGAGCAGCGCCATCCGGCGTAGACCGTCGTCCTCAGGTTCGATCCACGTCGGATCAGGCGACAGCCGTTCGTCCCGCGTTGGCCGCGTTGGCCATGGAAGCGTCGCCGTCGCTGATGCCGCCGTCGCTGATGCCGATGCCGACGGCGTCGGTGCCGGTGCCGGCGTCGGCGTCGGTGCCGGCGTGACCGGTGTCCGGTCGCCAGGCGAGGCCTTCGGGTGTTCGCCCCGCGTGGGTAGGTCTCGGTAGGCGAAGAGCAGGGCGACGTCTGCCTCGCCGGCTCGCAGCAGGCGAATGGCGTCCGGCGGCTCGGCCTCGGTGAGGCGCAGCTCGACGCCGGGATGGTCGGCGGCGAACGCCGCCGCGGCCGCGGGCACGAACGTGCCGAGCGCCGACGGGAACGCGACCAGACGGACGCGACCGGCCCGCAGGCCGGTGTAGGCGGCGAGCTCCGCCTCGGCCGCGTCCAGCCGGCCGAGGATCTCCTCCGCCCGTTCCGCCAGCACCAGACCGGCCTCGGTCAGCCGAATCCCACGGCCGACGCGCTGGACGAGCTGACTGCCGGTCTCCGCCTCCAGCCGGGCCAGGTGATGGCTGACCGACGGCTGGGCGTACCGGAGGGCCCGGGCCGCGGCGGTGACCGAGCCGTGGCGAGCGACCGCGACCAGCACGCGCAGCCTGGTCACGTCCAACACGAGGCCAACGTATCAATATCATTGATAGTTTCGGACGAAATCTGGCATTGGACCGATAGAAGACCGCGGCCGATCATGGTCACATGAGTGACCGTCCTGCCTCCCGGGCCCTTCCGACCTTCGCCGACATCGCCGCCGCCCGGGACCTGCTGGCCGGTCACCTGCCCGCCACCCCGATGTGGACCTATCCGGCGCTCAACGCCGCCCTCGGCGTGACCATCTACATCAAGCACGAGAACGTCCAGCCAACCGGGGCGTTCAAGGTGCGTGGGGGCCTGACGCTGCTCGCCAGCATGCCGCGCGAGCGGCGCGCTCGCGGGACGATCACCTACTCGACCGGCAACCACGCCCAGTCGATGGCCTACGCCAGCGGCGCCTTCGACGCCCCGTGCACCGTCGTCATGCCGGCGAGCACCGCCGCCTCGAAGGTCCGGGCACTGAGCGCTCTCGGGGCCACCGTCGAGCTGCACGGCCCGGACATGGCCGCCGCCCAGACCCGTGCCGAGGAGATCGCCGCCGAGAGCGGCCAGCTGCTCGTCAGCCCCGGTGACACCCCCGAGCTCATCGCCGGCGTCGGCACGGCCTATCTCGAGGTCGTCGAAGCGCGGCCCGACCTCGACGCGGTGATCGTCCCGATCGGCAGCGGGACCGGCGCCGCCGGCGCCAGCCTGGTCACCGCCCGGCTCGCGCCACGATGTCGGGTGATCGGCGTCCAGTCGTCGGGCGCGCCGGCCGCGCACGACTCGTGGCGGTCGGGCGGGTGCGTGCGCCGCCCGATCCGCACCAGCGCCTGCGGCCTCGCCACCGGTCGGGGCTATGAGGTGCCGCAGCGGGTCCTGCGCGCCGGCCTCGCCGACTTCCATCTCGTCGACGACCGTCAGATCACCGCCGCCCAGCGCCTGCTCGCCAGCGACGCCCACACGCTGGCCGAGGGCGCGGGAGCCGCGTCGCTCGCCGCGATCCTCGCCCGTCCGGGTGACTTCGCCGGCCAGCGCGTCGCGGTCGTCGTCACGGGCGGCAACGCCTCGGCGGCCGAGATCGCGGCCCTGGCCGCGGCCGAGGACGGCCTCACGGCCGCCGCGTAGGAGAGCGCGAGACCGACGGGTCGGAAGAGCGCGAGAACGACCGGTCTGAAGAGCGCGAGACCGACCGGTCTCTCGGGACGTGACTACTGGCTCACGAGATGGCGCTTACCGGCTTGCGAGACGATAATTCTCGACTGTGGAGAGGCGGACCGCTGACGAGTGGCGGTACGCGCGACTTCTCCGGGGCGCGACGGTCGCTCGGCATGCTGTAGTGGGCGGTATGGCCCGCCGACGGCGTGAGCGGACCGGCCTGGGACGGGCGCGGCCCTGGCCGACGCGTACGACCATGTGTGGTCCCAGGTGCCGGAACGCCCCGGCACCGCACCTGAGGAGGCGAGTGCACTGAGCCGGAGAATGGGTTCCTGGTTCGAGGAACTTCCGGTCGGGACGGTCGTCCGTCACGCGATCACCCGGACGCTCACCGAGACCGACAACGTGCTGTTCACCACGCTGTCGATGAACCCGCAGCCGCTGCACCTCGACCACGACTTCGCGTCGAAGACCGAGTTCGGGCGGCCGTTGCTGAACTCGATGATGACGGTCGCGACGGTCGTCGGGCTCGCCGTGCCGGAGCTGACGCTCGGGACGACGGTCGCGAACCTGGGTTTCGGCTCGATCGAGTTCCCCAAGCCGATGTTCGCGGGCGACACCCTGCACGTCATCACCGAGGTGACCAAGGCGCGGCTTTCCAGCTCGCGCCCCGGCGTCGGCATCGTGGAGTTCCGACACGACGGCTACAACCAGCACGACGAGCTGGTCTGCCGCGCTTTCCGGTCCGCGATGATGCACTGCCGGCCGGCCGACGAGGCCGAGTAGCCCTCGACCGTGTGCCCCAGCCCCTTGCCGTTCGCCCTGACCTAGGCCACGCGGGCCGCATTAGAGACGCGAGGAGTCTCCATGGAGTTCGAGGAACCGCCCGAGCACACCGCCATCCGCGAGGCCGTGCGCGACATCTGCAAGGGGTTCGACGCCGAGTACTGGCGCCAGCACGAGAAGAACCACGAGTTCCCCTGGAAGTTCCACAACGAGATGGCCGCGGCCGGCTGGATCGGCACCGCCATCCCGGAGGAGTTCGGCGGCGGCGGTGGCGGCATCACCGAGGCCTCCATCGTGATGGAGGAGGTCGCGGCCTCCGGTGGCGCGATGAACGCCGCCAGCGCGCTGCACATCTCCGTCTTCGGCATGAACCCGGTCGTCAAGTACGGCTCCCAGGCGCAGAAGGAGAAGTACCTGCCGCGCGTCGCCACCGGTGAGCTGCAGGTCGCCTTCGGCGTCACCGAGCCGGACGCGGGCACCGACACGACGTCGATCACCACCCGGGCCGTCCGCGACGGCGACGACTACATCGTGCACGGCCAGAAGGTGTGGACGACCAAGGGCCACGTCGCCGAGAAGGTGCTGCTGCTGGTCCGGACCACTCCGCTGGAGGAGGTCCGCAAGCGCACGGACGGCATGACGCTGCTGCTCGCCGACCTGCGCCGGCCCGAGGTCGACATCCACCAGATCGACAAGATCGCCCGCAACGCCGTCGGGTCCTGCGAGGTGCGCTACGACGGCCTGCGCGTCGATGGGTCCGACCTGGTCGGCGAAGAGGGCAAGGGCTTCAAGTACCTGTTGGACGGCCTGAACCCGGAGCGCATTCTCATCGCCGCCGAGGCGCTCGGCATCGGCAAGGCGGCGCTGCGCGTCGCGACGCAGTACGCCAACGAGCGGGTCGTCTTCGGCCGCCCGATCGGCAAGAACCAGGGCATCGCCTTCCCGCTGGCCGAGGCGCACATGCGCCTCGCCGCCGCCGAGCTCGTCATCCGGCAGGCCTCCTGGCGCTACGACCAGGGCCTTCCGTGCGGGGAGCACGCGAACTCCGCGAAGTTCCTGGCGTCCGACGCGGCGTTCTTCGCCGCGGACCGGGCGATGCAGACCCACGGCGGCTTCTCGTTCGCCACGGAGTACCCGGTGGGCCGTTTCTGGGCCGAGTCGCGGCTGATGAAGATCGCACCGGTGTCACAGGAGATGGTCATGAACTACATCTCCGAGCACGTCCTCGGCCTGCCCCGCTCCTACTGACCGGTCAGGCGGTGCCCGGCGGCCGGGCCGAAACGTCGTCCAGGACCTGCCGGATCGACCACGCACATTCCGTCGATCCGGCAGGAATCCCGGCGGTCAGCCCGGTCAGCCTCAGCGGCCGATGGCGAGAACGCGCCGGGCCTGCAGGACGAGGGGGACGTCGACCATGCCGCCCTCGAAGTTGATCGTGCCGCGCCCCTCGCGCTGCGCTTCCTCGTAGGCATCGAGCAGCCGGCGCGCCCGGTCGTACTCCTCGGGCGACGGGGTGAACGCCTCATGCGCCAGTGCGACCTGTCCCGGGTGGATGCACAGCTTTCCGCCGTAGCCAAGGTCCCGGGCGAACGAGGCCTCCTCCAGG
Source organism: Pseudofrankia asymbiotica (assembly GCF_001983105.1). Taxonomy (GTDB): domain Bacteria; phylum Actinomycetota; class Actinomycetes; order Frankiales; family Frankiaceae; genus Pseudofrankia; species Pseudofrankia asymbiotica. The sequence goes on from NZ_MOMC01000057.1 coordinate 76,978, forward strand.
AACCGTTCCCGGTCGTTGATCGCGGTGGTCACCTGGTCGAGCGCCACGACCCCGGCGAGCCGGCAGGCGATCGCCACCTGCGAACGGGCGTACAGCACCTCGGCGTTCGACCGGGTGCGCCGCCCGCCGAGGTCGGCGATGAAGTCCTCGGCACCGAAGTACGCCGCGTCGACGCGGGCGTTCCTGGCGGCATGGGCGAGCACCTCGGCCGCCCGGTGCACGCCCGCGACCGACTCCAGCCCGTACATCACCGCTCGGTCGGCCACCCCGCGCGTGCGCAGCGCCTCGTCGAGCCGGTCGACGTCCTCGATCGTCTCGATCTTCGGCACGACGATGCCCTGCAGGTCGAGCGCCGCGTAGCAGTCCAGGTCGGCGTCGAAGTTATCCGCGTCGGTGACACCGTTCACCCGCAGCATGACCGCGCCGCCGAACTCGGCCCGCAGCTTCGGCACGGCGGTGATGGCGCCGTCGCGGCCCTCGGGCTTGGCGCCCAGCGGCGTCCCGTCCTCGAGGTCGACGATCACGATGTCGGCACCGAACCGGGCCTGCTTGGCGATCAGGTCGGGCCGGTTCGCCGGGGTGAACAGCGGCGACCGCCACCGCGCCACGCGGCCATCCGCCGGCCCGCTCTCTCCCAAGGTCATGGCGAGAACGCTAGCGGCCTCGGCCCGTCGGCTCACCTCGGATGTGACGCACTCCGATCCACGTCCGTCCACGCCGATCCGCCGGGCCTTGATCGCGGTTTCTGCTCTCGGCGCCTCGTGAACGCCGACGGCGGATCACAGCCACCGCAGGGCACAGGCGACGATCAAGCTTAGGTGGATCAGCGAGAGAAGCGGATCAAGGGGATGAGCTGCTCGGCGGGGGTGAGGGAGCCGTGGTGGCCGCGCATGGTGGTCAGGCGGGGTTCGGCTTCGGGGCGGACGAGGACGTTGGTGCCGCGTGCCGCCGCGATGACGTCGCCCAGGCGGGGGATGGCCTGTTCGGTGATCTTCGGCCCGAACCAGCCGTCCGCCACCGCCTGCTCCGCCGAGATCACCCACGCGCGCTCGCCGAGTGCCTCGCGCCACGCGGCGAGGACGTCGCCGGCGGCGCCGGGCCGGGCGTAGACGTAGCGGGCGCGCGGTTCGCCACCGATCGCGCGCACCCCGGCCGTCAGGTCGGCCCGCCCGTCCAGGCTCACGTGATCGTCCTCGCCGACGGCGACCATTCCGTGGTCGCCCGTGACGACGAGCGTCGAGCCGGCGGGAAGCTGCTCGGCGAGCGTCGCGACCAGCCTGTCGACCAGCGCCAGCTGCGCCCGCCAGCCCGGCGACGACGGGCCCAGGGCGTGCCCGGTGGTGTCCAGGTCGCTGACGTACGCATAGACAAACCCCGGCTCGCGCAGCGCCTCGATGACGCGCGCGACCAGGGTGCCCCACGTCGACGCGCCGGAGAACCGGCTGCCGCGCAGCGCCATCCGGCTCAGCCCCGAGTCGCGGTAGAGCGACGAGGAAACGACCGTGACGGCGGTCCCAGCCGCGGTGGCCCGCTCGAACGCGGTCGGCTCGGGCTGGGTCCGCTCAGGCGTGACAATGCCCAGCGCCGAACTGTCCCGGCCCTGGAACTGCCAGCGCAGCGCGTTCAGCAGCCCCTCGGCACCCGGATAGGGCTCCCAGAGATAGCCGACCACCCCGTGCTCGCCCGGCGTGAGGCCGGTGCCGATCGAGGTGATGCTGGTCGCGGTCGTCGAGGGATAGCAGGTCGTCAGGGCCGCGGCGCGGTGAGCGGCCAGCGTCGGCGCGACGTCGGCGTTCCCGACCACGAGCTCGTCCCCCAGCCCGTCCACGAGGAGCAGGCAGGCGGAACGCGCCTCACCCAGCCCGAGCCGGGGCGCCTCGGCGAAACCTCCGGCCCCGACCGCGCCCAGGAGCGCCGGCACCAGCTCCGCCAGCGAACCCTCGCCATACCGGGGAAGCTCGGGAGAGGTCAGTTTGGGAGATCGCACGCCCCAAGTCTCCCGCGCTTCCCGCCCCCGGTCGAACCAACAGAGCCGCCCGAACCGACGCCAACCCCAACACGGGCTTGATCGCTGTCTGGGCCCTCCGGTGGTCACGATCCCGGGGCGCGCTGGCAACCACGGCAGGGCACAAACGGTGATCGTCCTTGCCGCGGGGTGGGCGATCGTCGGCTCGGGGCGGCCGTGGGTTAGGCGGCGATCAGTTGGGCCTGGGCGTCACGGAGGGCCTTGTTCGCGTTCTCGGGGAGGGCGTCGAGGGGCGCGGCTACCTCCTCGACCGTCGGGCCGTACTGGGCGGCCAGCGGGGCGAGGGCGTCGAGGTCGAAGTCGTAGAGCCTCGCGGCGTTGCCGGCCAGGATGTCACGCAGCTCGGTCTCGGGCAGGTGGTGCAGCACCTGACGGATGGCTTCCAGGGTGAACGGCGACGTGCCCTCGTCATGCGGGTAGTCACTGCCCCACATGAACCGGTCATGCCCGACCACGTCGCGGGCGGCGATGTCGGCGGGACGGGGGAAGCTCGCGCCCGACCAGCAGTTCTGCCGCCAGTACTCGGTCGCCGAGCGCGGGATCGCGTCCTCCTTGCGGTACTTGAGCTCACCGATCGCGCCGCCGCGGATGCTCTCGAGCACCCCGTCGAGCTGCTTGAGCAGCGGCGGGATGGCGGCGGCCGACGACTCGGTGATGACGAACTTCAGCCGCGGGAACTTCTCGAACATGCCGGCGAGCAGCAGGTGGACGAACGGCCGCATGCCGTAGAAGCCCACCTCGCTGATCATGAGCGCGGGCGTGGCCGGGTAACGGCCGTAGTTGGGCGAGCCGGTGCCGCCGTGCAGGTTGAGCGGGATCTCGAGGTCCTGGATCGTCGCCCACAGCCGGTCGTACTCCGGGTCGTAGAGCGGCTTCACCCACTTCACGTCGGGCGCGACGTTCGGCAGCAGCACGCCGCCGCGCAGGCCGTGCTCCTTGATCCAGGTGATGTCCTCGATGGCGTCGTCGATGTCGTTCAGGAAGAACTGTCCGACGCCGGCGCGCTGCGCCGGCTTGCGGGCGCAGAAATCCGCGAGCCACCGGTTGTGCGCGTGGATGCCGGCGCGGCGGTGGCGGTATTCCTCGGCGGTCGGCGGGCCGGCGAACAGTACGAAGCCCGGGTAGAACGGCGGCACCGTGTTCGGGAAGATGACCTCGCCGACGACGCCCTGGGAGAGCTGGTCGCGATCGCGCCGCTCGTCATCCCAGTTACGGACCCGCAGGTCGGTGTCGCGGAGGTCCTTCCACGGGTTCTTGTACTTGCCGCGCCAGGCGTCGAAGTCCTCCTTGAACGCCGGGTCGAGGTACTCGCGGTAGGTCTCATGGTTCGCGCCGGCGTGGGTGTCGGCCGAGATGATCGTGTACCGGGCGGCCACGGGCACTCCCTGGTCTGGTCGGAGGGACGTGCCCACAATAGAACGTCGTTTCAGTCTGGCGTGTCAAGGAGACCCCAGTCGGCGAGCGCGTGACCGTGGTCGCCTTGGCTGGCGCTTCTGGCCATCGCCTGGCCGTCGCCTGACTGTCGCCGGATGGCACCGCCCAGCTGAGGCTTTGTCCTGCAATGGAGTTCTCTCCGCCGCAGTGGTACTGCGTCAACGCGGGTGCCTCGGGAAGACGAGTGCCCTGGAAAGGCGGATGCCCTGGGAAGGCGGATGCCCTGGGAACAGGGTGTGGTGGCCGCCCGGACCGATGGTGCGGCCTGAGGCGCGGGGCCCGTCTCGCCGCGGTCGGTCCGCCACTGATCACGTTCGCTGGAGGTTGATCGGCACGCCGAGTCTGGCTGGGGGAGGGGGCTCCGGCTTGCCGGGTATTGCCGTGCCGCGTTTCATGATCCGGTGCGATTTTAGGAGCTCCAGCTCCGAGGATCCCACCAGATCATGAAGGGCTCTCGCGTCCGGCGTCGGCGCTCGCCTCACCGCGACCGCCGCTCGGGGGATGTCGGGGAGGCGGGTGTCAGCTGGCGCTGGCCGCCTTGTCGGTCGCCACGGCAACCTCGGTCACCACGACGGCCTCGGTGGACTCGGCGGGGTGGGCGGCGGTGGCGCTGGCCGTCGGGGCGGTGTTGTCGGCGGGCATCGACGCGGCAGGCGCCGCGATGGCGGCAGCCGGAGCGATCTCAGCCGGAGCGGCGTGCGCGCCACTCTCGTCGCCCATGGCCTTGACCTCGGACTTGAAGATGCGCATGGAACGGCCGAGCGAACGCGCCGCCTCGGGCAGCTTCTTCGAGCCAAACAGGACCAGCACCACAACCGCGATAATGATCAATTCCGGAGCGCCCAAATCTGGCATGTGCGCTTCTCCCTTCCCGCTCACGAGGTCGGCATAAACGCCAGACCGTGACTGATATTACGGCTTCGCCGGGCGACCCGCGCGTGACCACGAGGACCCTCGCGTCTTGTGCGGTCTCCACGTCGAAATCCCGACGAGGATCATCCAGCCGCGAATAGATGATCGTAGGACGGATGCTGTCGCTGGACGAAAATCGGAAGCAAGAAATGCCCATGCGGTCGGCTTCCTGTCCCTGTCTCGGCGGTGAACGCGAGGTGCTGGATCGGCATCATTCGCCGGTCGCTGTGCCGATCCCTGGTCGGCCCGCGGCCGAAACCCACGATCAACTGTGGACCGTCCCTCTCAAGTCCAGTCCGGCGGACGGCGACCTCCGACGAGGCAAGATGTGTGACTGCCATCACTACCTGAGTCGCCGCGCAGGGTGGGTGGGTTGCGCCACCGTGGCCACGAACGTGACCGATGGCCTGATCTCCGGCCTCGTCTCTGCGGCCTCGTCGTCGACCGCCGGCCACCGGCGGCCAGTCCTGGCCGACGTCCTCCGGGCCGAGCCTCGACCCGCCATACCGGTTCGATCGTCACCCCGTCCGTGCTGTAAGCTCCTACCAGTCAGCCGCCAGGCGCGGCAGGCACCGCAGGACGTAGGACGCGCTCGTAGCTCAACGGATAGAGCATCTGACTACGGATCAGAAGGTTGGGGGTTCGAGTCCCTCCGAGCGCACCCCGTCTGACCTGGGCGTTTACTGCTTCGGCGGTGTGCGCCCAGGTTGCGCATCCCTATAACCATCCCTATAGCTATAGGGATGGCAGCGCCGTATAGGGATGACAGGCAGCGCGCACCCCGAGGCACCGGCTCGCTGCGCGAGCGCTCCCCAGGCGTCTGGGAGATCCGGATCGTGGTCGGCTTCGACCCAGCCCGAGACCGCAGCGTGCAACGTTCCTTCACCGTCCGCGGCGACCGCGAACAYGCCGAGGCGCGACGGCGGGAGCTGGTCGCCGACGTCGGGATCACCCGCGTGGACGTCACAGCCGTCGGGGGCCGTACGACCGTCGGCGAGTTGCTGGAGCGTTTCCTCGCTGGTGCGCACCACTGGYGACCCGCAACTCTGGCCTCACATCGGCATGTGGTCGGCACGCTGCTAGTTGATCGGCTGGCACGGCGGCGGGTATTTGGGCTGACGCCTGGCTATATGCGGGCGACGATCCGCCGCTGGCAGCAGGAGCGCCTGTCGGTGCCGACGGTGTCCGGCCGGTGGCTGGTGCTGCGCTCGGCGGTGTCCTGGGCAGCCGACGAAGAACTGCTGCCTATCAATCCGCTCGCCGGGATGCGTGGCCCGCCGAGGCCGGTACCGCGACTTCACCACACCCTCGACGAGGTCCGCCAGCTTCTACGGACCGCGGAGGCCCAGGTCGCCGCCGCCGAGCGGGCCGTCCGTGCACGCCCGGACCGCTCCGGGCTGGTGCGGGCGCTGTTCACGGCCGAGCAGAACCTGCTGCTGGTCCGGGTCGCGGCCGACTCCGGTGCCCGCCGGGGCGAACTGGCTTGCCTGCGCCGCAGCGATCTGGACGGCCGGGTGCTCACCATCGAGCGGGGCCTGTCCGGCGGAGTTCTGGGCCCGACGAAGTCGAAACGCACCCGCCGCCTCACTCTCGGCCAGACCACCGCCGACATGATCACAGCTCACTTTGAGACCTGGACGGCACACGTCGGCCCCTCGACCGCCGATTGGATCTTTACCGCGTCACCTGAGCGGAGCACGTCCATCACCGCGGACGTGCTCTCGCACCGATTCCGCCGCCTCGGTCGCGCCGCCGGCGTCGAACGACCCGCCCTACACCGCCTCCGACACGGCGTCGCCACCTACCTTGTCGGCACCGGCAAGATCCTCAAGACCCAGGCCCGCCTTGGCCACCGCGACGCCGCCACCACCCTGCGCCACTACTCCCACGCCATACCACTCGACGACCAGAACATCGCCGACGACCTCGACGCCCTCCTCAACCATCACTAAAGCGGATGAGCAGGGCAAACTCGTCAATTACACGGTCGGGTCCGGCCGGTCGGAGCCTGGCTGGTCTGAACGAGGCTCGCTGACGCCTATTTTCCGACGGATCGGCTCTCTCAAAAGCAGCCTCGTGCACAATAGGCCCGTGTCGCAGGACCTTCAGGTTGTCCTCGAGTACATCGACGGCGACGACCTTCCTTCCATCGAACGTTTGATCGAGATTGGCAACCAGTCCATCAAGACGCTCGGTCTGCCGCCCTCGTCACCACCGCCTGCGACCCTGGCTGGAAAGAAGGCGCCTTCCGCTGGCCTCTCTGGAACGCCCCCGCGACCAGCCGCGTCATCATGTCCCCGCTCGCCCACCCCAACCTGACCAAGCTGACCCAGCCCCAACGCGAACTCCTCGGCATCCAGCGCGTCCTCGCCGCCCCCATACGGCGCACCGACCAAGGCGGCTACGGCTCCTTCGGAGCCCCCGCCGACCTCCCCCCAGCTCGTACCCCCACCGACCTCGCCACCAGTCCGACACCTTGATCCCAAAGAGTCCACCGAGCGCGTTGCGAGTGCTCTGATCACTAACCAACACGCGGGACCGCTCGACGCAGGTCAGACCCCCTGCACCTGTACTTTGACACCTCCATAGTGCGCCATAGATGATCTCTCCGGCGGACCGCTCGCAACCGTCTACATATCGGCAGCTCAACGCCCCCGTCTTCCAAGAGCTGTCGCTCCGCCTGCAAGGGCGGACGATCACTGAAGCTACTGCGCTTGTGTCGTACGAGGGACCGCGCGTCCAAGGTCGCTCCGCCCGCAAGGGCGGACGATCACCGAAGCCTGAACTGCAGCCGGGTCGGGATCGCATCGACGAGCGGTCGCTTCGCCCGCAAGGGCGGACGATCATTGAAGCAAGGGTATTCCCGGGATCCGGATCATCGTCTCGGGCATCGCTCCGCCCGCAAGGGCGGACGATCATTTAAAGCCTGCGGTTCCCAAGCACGGTGTACCCGTCGGGGGAATCGTCGCTCCGCCCGCAAGGGCGGACGATCACTGAAGCAAGAAGGTCGCCGACCACGTCACCCCGGTCACCAAGTCGCTCCGCCCGCAAGGGCGGACGATCACTGAAGCGGGAAGCGCGAACGCGCTTGGACGATCAAGGATGCGATGTCGCTTCGCCTGCAAGGACGGATGACCACTGAAGCTTGCCTCCGGTGCCGACGCCCCGGACGATCGTCGCCGTGTCGCTCCGTCCGCAAGGACGGACGATCACTGAAGTATGATCAAGGACGGACGATCACTGAAGTATGATCCAGACGTCCCCATTTCCCGAGGGGATTGGTTGGGCGCACCGTCCTCCAGGACGGACGATCACCGAAGCGGCACCCATAGCATGGGCGGCTCGGCGTGGAGTGGCAGCCCACCGTCCTCCGAGACGGATGATCACTGAAGCAACGACTGGCTGCAGGCGTCAAATCAGGCTGTTCAGTAGCGCGCCGTCCTCCGGGGCGGACGATCACTGAAGTCCGACGTCGTGGGCCGACGGGACCGCCGTACGCCGGTGGGCGTACCGTCCTCCGGAACGGGCAATCACTGAAGCTCGTAATACAGCCCCGGTTGGGCAACGAAAATGCCCTGGCGCACCGTCCTCCGGGAAGCGTCGCGATCCATGACCGGGTCGCCACGGTCGCGGCGTCGCTCCGCCCGCGAGGACAGACGATCACTGAAGCTGGCTGGCGATCCGTCTCTCCGACGGAGGTAGCGATGGCGCATCGTCCTTCGAGACAGGCGATCACTGAAGTGACATGTTCAGGACGGCCTGCGAGGTCGCCTGGAAGCGGCGTACCCCCTCCGGGGCGGACGATCACTGAAGCCAGAACGTGCGCGACGGCCGGCCGCCGAAGACGACGATGTCGCACCGCCCTCTGGGACGGATGATCATTGATGTGGGCTGGACCCCCTGCCCTTCGCACCACGCTCGGAGGTCGCGCCGTTCATCAAAGTGGGAGATCGCCGAAGCTCGGCGGACCGGCAGGATGACCAACGCACGGCTCGCGGTGGAGACGGCGCGAGCGCTCTGATCACTCGTATCCACACCGGACTGCTCGCACCCAGATCAACCCCGTTTCACTCGCACTTTGAGACCTCAACAGAGCATCGCGAACAATCACGCCGGGGCCGCTCCCAACGGCTCCCATTTCGGCAGCTCAGCTGCCCCGTCCACAGAGAGCTGTCGCCCCGTCTACCGGGACGGACGATCACTGAAGCGGCTGGGTTAGCACCTCGTCGAAAAGAATGCCATGGGGCGGGCRGAGTCGGGGACGCTCCGTCTGCAACGACGGACGATCACTGAAGCACCATCACCTGAGCCRCGGCGGCGTCCAAGGTCCGGGTCGCTCTGCTCGCAAGGGCGGACGATCATTGAAGCTCGCCGGACACGTCGTGGGCGGTCGCCGATTCGGGGGCGCTACGCCCGCGAGGGCGGACGATCATTGAAGCGGACGCAGGGTGAGGGTGGTCATCGCCGGCCCACCCGTCGCTCCGCCCGCAAAGGCGGACGATTACTGAAGCCGGGTCGTGCGGCTGGCGCTCGACGGCTTTACCCCGGGTTGCTCCGCCCGCAAGGGCGGCCATCACTGAAGCGACAGGTAGTAGCTCACCTGCTCCCGGGGGATCTCCGGTCGCCCCGCCTGCAAGAATCGATGAGAGCTGTCGCACCGTCCCGGAGGATGGACGATCATTAAAGGGCCGGTCAGGGGACCTACGGCTCACCGCGATGACTCAGATCGCGCCCTCCCGAGGAGGGCAACCACTGAAGCATCTCTGCGGCGGTCGGGGCGGCCGGGTTGGCGATCGCGTCGAACCGTCCGAGGGTGGACGATCACTGGAGCCTGTCCGGTTTTATGATCTTGGTTTGCTGCGGCTCTGCCGTCGCGCCCGCAAGGACGGACGATCATTGAAGCCGGAACTGGCTCGTCCGGGCCGCCTCCGCGCCGTTCGCGTCGCTCCGTCCCCAAGGACGGACGATCACCGAATCAGAACTCCATCTGCCCGGGCAAGCGTCAATAGGGTAGGTCGCTCCGTCCCCAAGGGCGAACGATCACTGAAGCTCGAGGTAGACGTGCAGCGTCGTGTTGTACGGCGGGTCGCAGCACCTCCAGGGGCGGACGATCACTGAGGCGGCCCGATCATGCGCGCCGCGATGTCTCCCTGGTCCAGTCGTACCGTCTTCGCAGGGGACGATCACTGACGCAAGCGGATCGGTCTGCTCGCCGGCTGCGTCGACACGTCGCGCCGCCCTCAAGGACGGRCGATCACTGAAGCGCGATCTCGTCCAGCCATGCGCCCGACAAGTTCAACCCGGTCGCTCTGCCCGCACGGGCGGACGATCACTGAAGCGAAACGTCGTCCGCCGCACGGGCGGAAGCCCAGGGCAGTCGTTCCGCCCGCGACGACGGACGATCACTGAAGCTTGATCGGCGAACCGGAGTCATCCAGCGCGGCGATGTCGCTCCGCTCGGGAGGACGGACGATCACTGAAGCGAGTCGGCCGAGGACCGGGCCTGGAGGGAGCACGAGTCGCTTCGCCCGCAAGTGCGGACGATCACTGAAGCGGCATCCTCCAACTGAGGGCTCTCGGCGCTCTTCTCAGCGAGATGCCTCTCGCGTCTGTGCGGCCCGACTTCGCCGAGCAAGTGCGCGGGCGCGCCCGCCGACGCCGGCGGCGTGCCATGGCAGCCATGGCTGTGCTCGCGGCCTCGGTTCCGACCTCTATTTGGGCCACCCAATTGCGTTGTCGGTCGACCGGTAGCCACATGGCGGCCCTCTGAATCCCGCACGACCATGCAATATCACCAGCCAGGAACGATGATCCAAGGTGCGGAGGCTGGCGCCCGAGATCGTCACCCTCCCGGGTGGCGAGGCGAACGAGACGACGTCGGTCACCTCGATCATCACCGGGCGCGGTCATCGGGCGCCTCCACGATGGKGAGTTCAAAACGGCCCTCGATCACGAGCCCGGCCGGATGTCGAGCTGCTGGTCGCTCCTGCACGGTTCTGCTGCGCTCCTCGCTGAGGGCGCTGCTGTCCAGGTCGGTGATCGTCTTATCGTCCCTGCCGGCATCTTGATGAGAGCCAACCCGGAGATCCGAGCCCTGACTCGGATGGGTGCCCGCCTCCGTGGTGGCTTGGTCCGGTTGTCGGCGGCTGTGGCCTCTTGGTGGGCACGGCCCTTGCGTTCGTCGAGCCTCAGGCTGGCTCCGCGATCGCTGCTGGTAGCGGGCTGAGCGGAGTGTTTTTCCAAATCCTCATGAGCCGACGCTGACCATGTCCTCCGGGCACTCCGAGACCTCGTCGCGCTGGGCTCGGAGCGCCCGGAGGCGACCCGCGCCTGTGTAAAGATCAAAATGGAGCGTCGGTCGACGTCCCGGCGCGTCGGACGACGAATCGGTCCCTTGGGACGGTTCGGATTCCGAACCACTGATGGGACTGGTCGTGATCGTCTCGGGCGGCGAGCGTAGCCAAGTGTTTGTCCAAGCGATCGCCTGCGTCGCGGGGCGCTCATCAGCGGCAGCGCTTGCTGGCCCGTCTATCGGGATCCGAAGGTGAATCGAGTTCGGTGAACACGCTGAGTGATCGCGAGGTCAGGTCGCGTCCTGGTCGGTTCCGCCTTCGGGGGTTTCGGGTAGCCACCTACCGGCGCGGGCTGCTTCGAGCTGGGCGCGGGTCAGTACGGTTCCGCGCGGGAGCTTGAGTGCAGTCAGGTCCATGAGGGGCTTCGGTGGAGATTTGAACGGGTCGGCGCCCGGGGCTGTGATGTCGTCGAGGAGCCGGTCGATCATGTTGGCGAGGCAGTTTGGGCCGCTACCGCCGTAGCCCCAGGTGATCCCGAAGCGCGGGTCCTGGGGGGCTGGGTAGAGCGTTCGGTCGGTGGTCCGGACCCAGATGGGCTGATCGAGGACGAGTTCCGCGAGCGGGCTCGTCGCAGGGAGTCGCTGCGGGCTCGCGAGCAAGATTTGTTCGCCGTCGTCGGTGCGGCGACGTAGCGCGGGGGCGTCGGTCTCCGGGTCGATGAAGGCGTCACCGTCCTGCGTATGAAAGATCTCGAACGCGGCGGTGCGGGCGCAACGCTGGAGCCGGTTCGCCCATTCGGCGGCGTGCGGCCGGGACGGATCGGCTCGCTCGATCTGTCCGAACGGCAGATCTCTTCCCCCGTCCCAGCTCTTCAGTTCCCGTACGCAGTGCCTCGCGAGGGTGTCCTCCCGGCTGAGCACATCGAGCCATCCCGCTCGCCGCTGGTGGACGTCGAGATCCTCGCGGTCAGCCGAGGGGACGAGCATAGGGCGCGCGGCGACGACGACGGTGTCCGCGTTCGTCATGGTTGCCAGGGTTTCAAGGTCGGTCAGTGCGCCGGCCGCCGAGCGGTCGGCGCAGATGCGGGCGAGGTTCAGCAAGGTCCGTGCGGCGGGATGGCCCTCCTCGTAGCTGGCTGCCAGTTGGAGAAGCGGGGTGATGTCGAGGTCGGTCCGCGCCGGGCTGATCACAGGTTCCTGGTCGGGAGTCCAGTTCAGCATCAGCTGTGGGATCCGGAGCGTCATCGGCCAGTAGGGGAGCGGCCGTCCCACAGCTTTGACCAAGTTTCGCCAGCCGATCTCGCCGTCACCGCCGATATCCGTAACGCCAGGTCCGGTGATGCCGAAGTCCCATTCCATCACGGCAATTCTCGTCGCTTCGGGAAGCTGCGCGCCGATATCCTTGAGCTGATAGGTCTGGCCGGACAGCGGCCACACGACGAACAATGCGCCGGTGCTCGTTTCCCATCCCTGTGCGATCGCGTCGTCCGCGGTTAGGTGTCGCGCGCCCAGGTAGGTTGCAGGCTTCTGAGCGGAAGGCCAAAACCGAATGGGAACACGCGAGGACAAACCGACGGCCGGCTCCGCCGCCCACGAATATACGTTTTCCTTGGTCCAGTATGAGGTGTCACCCTTCTTACTGTGCGGTGCGACGAAAAGCCCGGTACGCGCTCGCAGCCACAACCACCATCGCGAAACGCCGAGCAGCTGTGCACATCTCCCCAGGTCCAGCAGTTCATCGTYGGATGACGGTGTCATGGCATCCCCGCAATAGCTGCCGCAGAAACGTTACAGCTCRCGAGCGTAACGCGGTCGGCTGGCCGATACGTGCGGACTCGAATATCCATCCGATCGGGAACTGGGTGCCTGGGAGGCCAGTAATCTGATCTCAGATGCGCTGGGCCACCAGCTACCTCGGTCCGCTGCTCGACGCCGAGCGGGAGGAGGAAAGGCCTCAACGCATGCGTGGTGGCTTCCAGTCCTCGGACCCTCGCTTCCCCTACCAGCTCCAAGCCGGCCAGCCGAGACACCACGTTCCGGGACGAGCACCGAGGCGGGATGGCCCATACACAGCTGAGCACGTGCCATCACCCCGCCATACCCCTTCCCACGGACCCAGCGGAGCCGTCGGCCCAGATGCCCGGTGGCCGAGTGTCAGATCGGTCCTGGAAATGAGCAGGCTGGCGAGGCCGTCCGGGACGCCGAGCCCGCGTGGCGCCTCGTCGAACCAGATCGGTTCCTCGGCGCACAGGCGCACGGCGAAGCCGAACCGCGCGGGGCCAGCAGCCTCGAGGTTGGCGATCTTGTCGCAGTGGTGCGAGATGATTGTGCGGCTTCGAGTTCCGCGTAAGCGCGGTGGAGTCTGAAGGGTGCGGGTGTGCGGGTGGAGTTGAACAGGGGCGGGTTCGCGAGCCCGTACGCCACTGGTGGCGGTGGCACGGTCTTGGAGCACGCGTACGGCGCGGTGCTGTTGGCGGCACTGTTGCAGGGCGTTCCGGTGTCCGGGCTTGGCAACGAGGTGAGGCCTCGTGAGGTCCGGTTCCAACAGAGTGCGACGTGCCCGGTCGATGACCTTGTTGTGCTCGGGGACTGTCCAACGGGGCCGCGCACGATCTATATCGGTGTGCGCCGGGCGCCGACGATCGCCGCGGGTAGCCCTGCCTTCGTCGAGTTGCTGGTGGACTACCTGCGGATGGTGGTCGACCGCCAGGCCGGCCTCGACGTTGGGCGGGAGCGGCTCGGCCTGGCCGTCGCGTCTCCTCACAAGGGGGCGAGTCAGGTCCGACAGCTCGGGTTCTTCGCGCGACGGCGGCCCGACAACACCTCCTTCCGCGCCTATGTAGGCGAGCCGATGGCCACCAGTCGCGATGTTCGAACGAGACTGGGTCACCTCGACGCCGCAGTAGCAAAGGCAGTAACACAGGCTTGTGTCCTCCTGGCTGGTCAAGGCTCCGGCACGCTCGCGTTCTGACTGGACCTGTCCATTGATGTTCGATGTTGGTGGTTTGTCCGGGTTGTCATGGGAAGCCGTGGAGGT
>NZ_MOMC01000058.1 GCF_001983105.1 Pseudofrankia asymbiotica
ACCCCTACCCGTCTGAAAGGAAACCGTTTCCCAGTTCAGACACATACAGCAGTCGAGCGGCCTGACGGCCGCACCCAAACCCCACGCCAAATCTCGGTCACCCGGCCGGCCGCCGTGGGGTCCGCGACGCAGCGTGCGGGCCCGCCCCTCCAGCGTCAAGGCTGCTCACGCATCGCCTACGGCGACCGGGTCCCCTCCGGGGCCCACGGGCCCTGACCCCGGAGCCTCTGCGAACCCGCGGGCAGCACACAACGGCAGGCACAGCTGCCTGCCCCTCCCACACGCCGCCGACCCCACGGCGGCCAACCCCCGCACGCCCACAACCAGCCAAAACAGATCCCAGCATCGTCTTGACCGGCCCCGCTCCTTCAGGGATGACCAGCATCCGGAACCGCTGCGCGTCTCATGCGTCCAGAGCGGAAACTTCTCGGGACCGGTCGGTACCGCGATCGGGCAGCAACCCTTCCGGGACGGACTGACTGTCCCACCACCGAGGTCGACCTCGCCGAACGGCGGGCCGGCGCCTGCCTACCCCGCCCAATCCCGCAGGACAACGGACGTCACCGAACCGGAATGAACCGTGCACACCCACGCGGTCATCGAGCCGCGGAGTAGTTCCCCATCGAGAATCCGCACGCCCGCCCGCGGCACCGACTCCTCGTCCCGACGAGACCGCCTCAGTTCCGTGGCAGTCGCCGGTTCGAAGTCCTTGACCTCAACCTACGTTCAGCTTTTAGGCTGAGAGCATGATCTTCACGGGCTCCGAGCTGAGGTACCTCTCCGGGCGTCCGCTCGGACGGCTGGCGACCATCGGCCCTGACGGCGCCCCACAGGTCCACCCCGTCGCCTTCCGGGTGGACCCCGACAGCGACGTCATCGAGATCGGCGGCCCTGATCTCGGCAGGAGCCAGAAGTTTCGGAACGTCACGGCCAGCCCGAGAGTCTCGTTCGTGGTCGACGACCAGTCCGACGTTCCCAACCCGATCGGGCAGACCGGGCGAGGCATCGAGATCCGCGGCCGCATCGAGATCGTGACCCAGGACCCGCCTCTCATCCCCGGCTTCAGCCGAGAGACGCTCCGACTGCGACCGCACCGGATCATCAGCTGGAACATCGGGGAGTTCGTGCCGGCCGGGCCTKGACGTCCGCCGCATATGCAGGGGTACGACTCGCGCGATGTCTCCGCCCCGTGAAAACACCCGGCGAAGGCCGCGGACGGGCTCGCGTTCAAGAAACCACGTATCGCGCACACGGATGACGTTGGTCTGGGGTCAGCCATGATCGTCTCCGTCGACCAATCTGGACATCGCGGAAGGGCTACCGGTCGCCTGTCCTGCCGGCTGGGACGCAGACCGTCTCGGCCCAGTCGGGAAGGGGCTCGCAGGTGGCGCGCCAGTGGCCGGGCAGGCCCTGGGCTCCGACATGCGCGGCGACGACGCCGCCGACGATCGCGCAGGTCGTGTCAACGCCGAGCCTGCGCCGCCTACCGCCGCGGGTGGCCGTCGCCGTCACCTGCCTACTTCAAGATCCGTGGTACGTTCGGCCGAGCAGGCAAACTCCAGTGCGCGAGGCTCCGGGCTCGGCACGACCGTCGGTCCCGACAAGGATTCCCCGCCGTGRCTCCCCGTCCCATCCCTCGAAACAAGACGAGCGCGGCCGTCGTCGACTACGTCCTGGAGCAGATCTTCGAGGGGCGCTTCAAGTCGGGTGATCGGATCGATCTCGGCGAACTGTGTCGGGAACTGGACGTGAGCCGTCTCCCGGTCCGTGAGGCCATCGTGATGCTGGAGCGGGACGGCATCGTCTCCTCGACGTATCACCGGGGGGTCTTCGTCGAGCCGTTCGACACCAAGTCGATCATCGACGACTTCGAGATCATCGGCATGCTCAGCGGTGTCGCCGTCCGCCGGCTGGCCGAGGAACAGGACCGCGACGTGATCGCGCGGCTCGAAGGCCTGGTCGACGAGCTTCGCGCGGCCCCGCCGGGCGACCGGGACCGCGTGGTCGAGGTCGTCCGCACGATCCTCATCACCGAGCACCGGGCCGGCGGTTCGCGTCGTCTCCGTGCCGAGCTGCGGGCCTTCACCGGATTCCTGCCGCTCGTGTTCCGCATCAGCGGCAACCGCAGTCACGACGAGACCGTCGACGCGCACGCCCGCGTCGTGCGCGCCATCGCCGCCGGCGACGGCGAGAAGGCGGCCCGTTTCCGGGTCGACGACTTCCGCGACGCCGGCCGCAGCGTGGTGGCGGAGCTCGAACGACGAGGCGTGCTCAGCGACAGAGCCTGACCCCGCGACAGAGCCTGATACCGGGATCCGGCATCAGGCCCGCCGGGAGCTGACGGGCGGCCGGGCGGCCGGGCGGCCGGGGGCACAAGCTCATCGAGCCCTTCCGTCGGGGCCGAGCAGGCGAACGGGGTCGCTGCCGTCCCAGGCCGCGGACGCCCGGGCGATCTTGCCCAGATTGGCCAGGAATCCGGGGGTGCCTTCGACCACCTCGGTGTAGAACCCGAAGTCCGCGGTCGTGTCGATGAAGGCGACGCGGAACCTGCCGGACAGGCTCTCGGCGGCGATCTCGTAGCCCAGCGCCTCGTAGTGGGCCTTCTTCCCGTCGTAGTCGGGGGTCACCGTGGCGAGCTGGTGGAACGCGTGGGTACCGTCGCGGCTCCACTCCCGGTACACGCTGGGGCGGTCGCAGAGCTGCTGGATCAGCTCGATCTGCACCGGGCCGGCCTGCGCGACCGCGACCTGAATGGTGATCGTGGCCTCGGTGCCGCGGTACGTCGCGCGCTGGTCGATGGGGGGCATGACGTTGAACGGGCCGACGCCGAAGACCCGGACCCATCTGTCCGCGGCGGCGAGCACGTCGTCGACGAGGAATCCCAGCTGGAAGAAGCGGTACTCCCCCTCGGGAGCCGGCTGCTGGAAGAGCGCGTGGTCGATGGGGCTCATGGTGCGCTCACCGGGAGCACGAGGACCTCCTGCATGGCGGTGGCGACGAGCTGGCCGTCGGCGTCGTGGATCGTCCCGCGGACGAGGCCCCGGTTGCCCACGACGGCGAGCACGTCCTGGGTGTGCAGATGCCAGCGGTCGAAGCGCGCCGGCCGGTGGAACCAGATGCCGTGGTCGAGGCTCAGGCCGTTGGACCGGCCCGGGCCGGCGTCGGCGGGATGCGCCCGGAAGGCCATGTCCATGAGGAGGAAGTCGCTGGCGTAGGCGAGCAGCGCCGTGTGCAGCAACGGATCGTCGCCGACCGGGCCTGGCAGCCGCATCCAGTGCGACCTGGTCAGGCCGGTCCGGGGCCCGCCGAGGAAGGCCGGCGGCTCGCCCAGGCGCAGCTCGATCGGCGGCGGCTGCTCGATCCAGTGCCGGCCGTACTTCCGCAGGTCGGCGGGCAGCTGGTCGGCCCACTGCTGCAGGGACGGCAGGTCCTCGGGCGGCGCCACCGCCGCGGCGGGGGGCGCGACGCCGGGCCCGGGCTCGGCGGCCCCGCCGTGGAACGACACGATCGCGACGAGCAGCGGCTTGCCGTCCTCCAGCACCGAGACCTGACGGGTGGACATCGAGCGCCCGTCCCGCACGCGCTCGACGGCCAGCTCGAGCGGGCGGCCGGGGGTGCCCGCTCGGACGAACGCCGCGTGCAGCGAGTGCGGGGCCTTCCCGCTCACCGAGCGGCCGGCCGCGACGAGCGCCTGGGCGAGCAGCTGGCCGCCGAGGACACGCCCGGGGGTGCGGACGGCGTCGGGCGGTACCCGGAACCGGTCCTCGGCGAGCTCCCGCGGCTCGAGCGCCCCGACGAGGGCGTCGAGACCGTCGAGCATCGCGGCTTCGAGGTGGGGATGCGCTGGGGGGTGCACCCGGCTAGCCTAATGCATCATGGATCAAAGATCAGAGATCCTTGGAAGGCCGATCCCTGGGACGAGGAGCGCGGGATGTTCGGAGACCACACCGCACGGACCGCTCTCACCGGCCCCTGCCAGGTCGACTGGCGCGACGGCTTCCGCCGTATGGCCGCGCACATGTACCCCGACCGCGTGAAGGCGGGCTGAGCCGATGGGACGCTACCCCTGTGCCGAGGAGCTGCTGGCGGCCGCGGCCGAGCAGGCCGGCCTGTCCGACTTCGGCCCCGGCGACTTCCGCGAGGGGCTCACCGTCCTGCTCGACAGCCTCGGGCGCGACGGTGACCTGAGCCCGGACGCCGACGCGGCCGTGCTGGCGGACTTCCGCCGGCGGCTCGTCAACCGCCTCGAGGTCGAGGCCTGGTACGGCGATCATCCCGAGGTCGACGACGTTCCGGTGCGCGGGCCGGTCGATATCAACGGCCTGCCGCGCACGGGAACGACCGCCCTCGCCGACATGATGTCCCTCGACCCCCGGTTCCGCTGCCTGCGGGGCTGGGAGCAGACACGGCCCGTCCCGCCRCCGACCGGAGGCGACGAGGCGAACGACCCCAGACGAGCCGAGTTCGTCGCCATGCAGGAGCGCCGGTCGGCGGAGCACCGGGCGAAGCACACCGTCGAGGTCGACGCCACGATGGAGGACACCGAGCTCCTCGGAATGGCCTTCCACGGCCAGCAGATGACGCTGCCGGTGCGCGGCTACTGGGACTGGTGGCGCCAGGCCGACCTCACCGAGACGTACCGCTACCACCGCCGCGTGGTGAAGCTGCTCGGGTCGCGCCGCCCGCCCGACCTGTGGCTGTTCAAGGCGCCGCACCACAAGTTCCACCTCGACGCGCTGGCGGCGGCCTACCCGGACATGCGGTTCGTCATGACGCACCGCGACCCGGCCAAGGTGGTGCCGTCCTACACCAGCCTGGTCTCGTCGATCCTGCCGCCGGCCGACGGCGAGCGGGACCTGCGCGCGCTCGGCCGCGAGATCAGCGAGCACCTGCGCGAGGGCATGGAGCACGCGATCAGGGCCCGGTCGCTGGTCGGCGAGGACCGGTTCCTCGACGTCCACCACCGCGACCTCGTGGCCGACCCGAAGGGGACGATCCGGCGGATCTACGCCTGGCTCGGCCTGGACCTGACACCCGACGTCGAGCAGGCGATCCTCGGCTGGCAGCAGGCCAACCGGATGGGCGCCGCGGGCACGCACCGGTACACCGCCGAACAGTTCGGCCTGAGCGCCGCCCAGATCCGGTCCGACTACGACTTCTACATCCGGCACTTCGACGTGGCTCTGGAGGGCTGAGGCGATGACCGCGCTTCCCACCTGGACCGACCAGATGCGGGCACTCGAGGGCGTGGGCGAGAACCTCATCGCCGCCTGGCGGCCCGACGGCGCGACCGAGGCCGAGACGCAGGACATGAACAAGCTCGCCCTGTCCATCCTCGCCTGCGGATATCTCTGCCGGGTCTACACCGACGAGCGCCGGCCGGTGTTCATGCCGCAGTGGAACTACGCCTGCAACCAGGGCGGCCCGAACCCCGACTACGTCTACCTGACGACGGAGATCGACCCGCGGGGCGTCTACGAGATCTCCGGCTTCCGCGGCACGACCCGGTTCGTGGAGATCACGCAGCAGGAACGGCCGATGACCGGCATGAAGAACTTCGAGCGCCGGGAGGGGCCGCCGCTGCGGCTCACCAACGACCTCGACGAGCTCACGACCGGCGACGACGGCTCCTTCCGGGTGACGCTGAGCGCCGAGCGCCCGGACGGCCACACCGGCGACTGGTGGCACCTCGACCCGCGCGCCCACAAGCTGCTCATGCGCAAGTGCTCCTGCGACTGGATCGGCGAGCAGGACGCCCGGGTCGCCATCAACCGCCTCGACGACCCCGGCGCGGACATGACCCCGGCCGAGATCGCCAGCCGCTTCTCGGACATGGCCACCTGGATCGACGGAATGATCCAGTTCGACATGAAGCTCGTCCGGTACTACCGGGAGCACCACGGCATCAACGTCCTGCTGCGCTCCCAGTGGATCGAGGACGCCGGCGGCCTGGCGAAGCAGGCCTACTACGACGGCATCCACCAGATCGCCGACGACGAGGCTCTCATCGTCGAGTTCCCGGTGCCGGCCGAATGCCACTACTGGCAGATCCTCGTCGCCGACGACCGGTTCTCCACCGTCGACTGGGTGAACCGCCAGTCCAGCCTCAACGACGTGCAGGCGCGGGTCGACTCCGACGGCTGGTTCCGCGGGGTCGTCTCGAAGCGGGATCCCGGCGTGCACAACTGGCTCGACAAGGCCGACTTCCCCTGGGGAATCCTCCAGGCCCGCTTCTACCGGGCCGACGAGTATCCCGACGCCACCGTGACCAGGGTGCCCGTCGCCGAGGTGCTCGGGCACCTCCCGGCCGACACCGTGCTGGTCACGCCGGCCGAGCGGGCGCGGCAGCTGCGGATCCGACGTGAGGGCGCGCAGCTTCGGCGGATCTGGTGAACCTGGTGGACGCGGTCCGGCGCTCTCACAGCAGTCCGAGCAGGTGCAGGTCCGTGATGTACTTGACGATGATCGGCGCCGAGACGTGCGGGATGTCCTTGTCCGGGCCGATGTTCGCCGCCTGCACCGCGGCGCGGAAGCACTGGGCCGGCGCGATGGATCCGCGGATCGGCTTCCCGGGTTGCTGGTAGTTGTGCAGCAGGGGCAGTAGCGAGTGCTGGCGCTGCTGTTCGGGCAGGGCACGCATGGTCGTGTCGAACCGCCGCAGCCAGGCGCCGTAGTCGGGGATCCGTTCAATCGCGTACCCGGCGTCGATGAGCCAGTCGACGTATTCGTCGAGTCCGATGCCGTCGTCGTGGGGGTTCAGGACGTGGTAGGTCTCGAACCCGCCTTCCGGCCGTTGGCCGAGGGTGGCGATCGCTTCGGCGATGAAATCGACGGGCAGCCCGTCGAAGTGGGCTCTCTGCCGGTTTCCTTCAATGTCGGTCCGGTAGAACGAGCCGGGCGCGATGCCCGTGGCGACCAGGCTCAGCATCAGCCGGGTGAACATGTCGGGCACGTTGAGCTGACCGACGTACTTGGCGTCCGCGAGGATCATGTCGCACCGGAAGACGGTGACCGGCAGGCCACAGAGATCGTGAGCCTCCCGCAACAGGACCTCGCCCGCCCATTTGCTGTTCCCGTATCCGTTCGCGTAGCTGTCGTCGATCGTCCGCGTCGCGCTGATCACCCGGATGTCGGCTGCCTCGGTGAAGGCCGAGGGCTGGATCTGGTCGCCCACGCCGACGGTCGACACGTAGACGTACTGCTTCAGTCTCGTGGTGACCGCGACGCGGATCAGTTCGGCGGTGCCCAGCGCGTTGGGGGCGAACAACTGGCTGTAGGGCAGGACATGGTTGACCAGCGCGGCGGCGTCGACGATCAGGTCGACGGTGTCGGTCAACCGCTGCCACGTTCGCGGACTCAGGCCGAGGTCCGCCTCGCCCTTGTCACCGGCGATGACCTCCAGATGATCGGCGGCCAGCTCCCGGTAATGCCGCAGCAACTCCGGATCGCCGCTGTCGAAGGTCTTGTCCAGGCGTTCACGCGCTGCGGCGTCGTCCTTGGCCCGCACCAGGCAGATCAGGGTGCCGCCGACAAACGCCAGCCGTTCCAGCCACTCCAGAGCCAGGAAACGGCCTAGGAAGCCTGTCGCCCCGGTCAACAGGACCGTCCGCACCTGGGCACTCGGACGTGGCAGCGTCGGGGCGGTGGTCAGCGTCCTGACGTCGATGAACTTGTCCAGCGACAGGTCACTGGCGTGCACCTCGACGGCGTCGCGGCCGTGCACCGTGGCAAACGTGGGCCGCCGCGTGCCGGACGTGCGTTCTGCCTCGATGTAGTCGGCGAGGGCCTGCAGATCGGTGGYCGGACTCACGATCACCCCCACCGGCACGTCGAGCGTGAAGATCTCCCGCAGCAGGTTGGCGAACGTCAATGCCGAGAGGGAGTCTCCGCCCAGGTCGATGAAGCTCGTCCCGGGACCCAGCTCGCCAGCCTCCGCGCCCAGCAGCGCGCCCGCGGCCCGGCACACGGTCTCGAGCACCGGGCCGTCGGCACCGCGCTGGCGCAGTGCGCGCAGCTCCCTGGCCTGCCCGGCGGCCAGCTCGGTGTAAAGCTGTTCCAGTCGATCACCGTAGTGCTCCTTGAGCCTCGGCCGCGCCAGCTTGCGAATGCCGGTGAGCAGGCCGTTCTCAAGCGTGAACGCCTCCGTCTCGAGGATGAAGTCGCGCGGGATCTCATAGGACTGCAGGCCAGCGGTTCTGGCGACATCCTGCAACGAGTCACTGATCGGCGACTTCAGCGACGCGACATCGCCCCCGCTGCGCGACAACGCCTCCTCGGTGGGCACGACGACCGCCAGCAGGTAGGAGCGTGCGCTGTTGCCATAGACGTAGATCTGCCCGACCAGCGGGCTGCCGCCGAGCACCGCCTCCACCTTCGACACGGTCACGAACTCGCCCTGCGAGAGCTTCAGCACGTTGTTTCGCCGGTCGAGATACACGAGCTGATCGGGACCGACCTCGGTGACGATGTCCCCGGTGCGGTAGTAGCCGTCCGGGTCGAACACCTCGGCGGTGACGTCCGGCCGGTGGTAGTAGCCGGGAAACGCGTCGTCCGACTTGACGAGCAGCTCCCCCCGCGGGTGCGGGTGGTCAGTGTGAAAATAGCCGAGGTCGGGGACGTCCACGAGCTTGTAGTCCATCACCGGTGGACGTTGCACCTGGCCGTCGATGAAGACGAAACCGACCTCGGTCGAGCCGTAGCCTTCCAGCAGATGCAGGTCCAGGTAGGACTCGACGAACGCCTTCAGCTCGGCTGAGATCGGTGCCGAGCCCGTCAGCGCCGAGACGAACCGCCCGCCGAGCAGGTGCTCTCGCTGCTCGAGCATCACCTGGGCTTCGAGCACCGCCCGATCCGCGCCGTTGGACGACTGCCGGTCGAGCTCGTTCTGGAACTCCTGGGACAACATCTCCCAGATTCGTGGCACAAAGATCAACTGGGTGGGCCGCACCAGCACGAGATCTTCCAGCAGGGTCGACAGATCGCTTCTGGCGGCGAAATAGGCGGTGCCGCCGTTGCCGAGCGTCCCGTACAGGATCTGGCGGCCCATCACGTGGCTCATCGGCATGAAGCTCAGCGTGATCGCGGGCTCGTCCCCGTTTTGGCCCCACGCCGCCCTGGACGGCCCGCGCCACATATTGGCGACCAGGCGCTCGGGGTACATGGCCCCCTTGGGAGCGCCGGTGCTGCCGGAGGTGTAGATCAGCAACGTCAACGGATCGTCCTCATCGGCAACCGTGACCGGTCCGGCCGGTAGCGCCTTTCCGCGCTCAACGAGGTCGGCCAGCGTTTCCACGATCACCGGGCTGCCCGCCTGCGCCAACCGCGACCGCGTGATGTCGACCGCCTCGCGCTGGTCATCCACCTCAGGGTGGTAGTCGAACACGACCAGCCGTGCCGGAGCATGTCCGGTCAGCACCAGTTGAACGGCGTCGGCGAGATCCTCGACGCTGGCGGCGATCACGGTCGGCCCGGTCTCGGCGACAGCGGAACGCAGTTGGGAGACCGGCGCCCTGGTCTGCAGCGGAACCGCCACCGCGCCGAGCTGGATCAGCGCCAGCTCGACGGTCGTGTAGTCGACGCTGGTGAAGCCGAGGATACAGACACGATCACCGGGTCGCACCGGATCGCCTGCCAGCGCGCCGGCGACCGCCGATGCGCGGTCCCACAGCTCACGATAGGTGACGGTGCCCAACCGGGACAACAGTTCCAGTGACGTGCGGCCGGTCTCCGGATCGGTAACGAAATGAACGGCGCGCTGCCCGAGAGCGGGCCGATCCGCGTAACCCTCCATGACGGTTTGCACGATCTGGCGAAGTCGTAGCCGGGGTCGCCCGATCGCCTCTGTGATTGCCTCGCTGGGCCGRGCATCGGCGAACTGCCGGTCGGTGGCGTACAAATCGGCGACCCGGCGCGCAAGCCGTTCTTCGCGGCTACCTGTCGACATAGCGGCTCCTGCACTCTCCCGGGGAAACGGACGGCACGCCTTCGCGCCCGACACCGTGTGCGTTAGCACCACCTATCTCRCATGCCCATGCGGTAACCTGTGCTGCAGGCCGGTGCGAGCATCTGTGAGTCAACACGTGTCCGCACGATGACGCTGCCCTCACCGAATCGCACCGCCAAGATGCATCGTAAAGCTGGTGCGGCGAGCGGCGCCCGTTCCCGACGGGTAGACACCAGTACGCCGCACCATGAACGTCCTCCATGGTCCGGTCGATTCAGGTCCTCAGCAGGCCTGGTTCCGCCAGCTCGGGGGCATTTTTCTATTTCGGAGACCGGCGGACGATCACACCGGCGATAATCCGAGGCCAGGCTCCGTCCAGAATATTCCGGTAAATCTCGCCCTGTACCGTGCCAGAACGCGGGTCCGACTGCCGCCACGCGGCCGACCAGCGCGCGAGCCGCACGGTCCGCCGGTCCGCGGCGGCCTACCCGACGACGCGGAACCAGAGGTTCGTCGCCTGGGGCGCGTGGGTCAGGCTGATGCGCTCGAGCTTGACGTCAGTCCCGCCCGGGCGCTCGAACAGACGGACCCCGTCGCCGAGCAGGACCGGCGCGATGAGCACCAGGATCTCGTCGACCACGCCCGCGTCCAGGCACTGCGCGCCCACACTGGCACCGAGGACGTTGATGTACTTGTCCCCCGCGGCCGCCCGCGCGGCGGCGATACCGCTCTCCAGGTCACCGACGAAGGTGGTGTCCGGCACCGGGACCTCCGGCGCGTGGTGGGTCAGCACGAACTGCGGTCCGTGCCACTGCCCGCTGAAGGCGCCTTCCTTCTCCGTGCCCCGGTTCGGATCGTCGCCTCCGAAGGTGCGGCGGCCGACGAGCAGCGCACCGATCTGACCGATCAGCTCGTCCACGGTCGGGTTGGGCCCGAGGTATCGGGTCAGCCAGGACATGTCGCCGCCAGGCCCGGCGATGAAGCCGTCCAGCGACATGGTGGCCGAGTAGAGCAACTTAGCCATGATCTACCTCCGTCTGGATCAACTCGGCGAGACCCCTGTTGAGACGGCGGTGGACGGAAAACTCATCGGTGGGCTGCCTCTGGCTCACCCGCGAGGCGGCGGCGGACCCCCCGGCATGCTCGCCGCCCCGTCCGGCGGGAGCAGCGTCGGCAGGGCGAACGCCCGGAAGAGGCCCGGGTCGTGGAAGGCGGTGAGCTCGGTGATCCCGCCGGCCTCGATCCTCAGTACGGCGACGGCGAAGGCACGGTAGGCGGGATCGGCGGGGAGCCGGACGTAGGCCGCCACCGCCGGTTGCCGATTGGCCTGGGTCGCGACCATCCGGAACCGGCCCACGTAGTGCGGTGAGCCCGGGTCCCAACTCGTCGTGAGCCCGGCCATGACCGCCTCCCGCCCCTGGAACCACATCGGGTAGGGCGGCATCATGGCCCGCACGTCCGCGGCCAGCAGATCGGCGACAGCGGCCAGGTCGGCGCGCTCCACCGCGTCCATGTAGCGGCGCAGCACGGCCCGCTCCTGCTCCGTYGGCTGCGTGGCTGGCGCCCAGTCCAGCCGGTGCTCGGGCAGGTGCTCCCGCAACGTGGCTCGGGCTCGCTGCAACGCGCTGTTGACCGACGCCACGCTGCCCGACAGCTGCGACGCGGTCTCCTTCGCCGGCCAGCCCAACACGTCGCGCAGGATCAGCACGGCCCGCTGCCGGGGTGGCAGGTGCTGGATCGCGGCCAGGAACGCCAGCTCGATCGTCTCCCTGGCGATCACCACCGCATCCGGCTGGGTCTCGCCCGGCGCGAGCGGCTCCCACAGCCGGTCCGCGAACGGCTGCAGCCACGCGACATCCGTCCGGGCCGCCTCGCCGACGCTCGGATCGGCCGGCGGCGCCAGGTGGTACGGCAGCACCCGGCGTGCCCGGCCGTCCAGGGCGTCGAGGCACGCGTTCGTCGCGATCTTGTACAGCCAGGCCCGCAACGTGGAGCGGCCCTCGAAGCCCTCGAGGTTCTTCCACGCACGCAGGAACGTCTCCTGTACCAGATCCTCCGCCTCGTCGAACGAGCCCAGCATCCGGTAGCAGTGCACCAGCAGCTCCCGCCGGTGGCGTTCGACGAGCGCCGCGAACGCCGACTCGTCGCCCCCGCGCGCGGCAGCCACGGTCACATCGTCATCGTCGGCGCCCACCAAGCCGCCTCCGTCCCATCCTCACTCCCACCGCCCTGCCCTGGCCGCGACGCTACGACAGATCGCGCCGCGCCGACCCGCGTATGGGAGTTGATCGGAGGCAGGTCGTCGTCGAACCGGCTGACTCGTCATTGGTCGACTCGTCAGGGCTAAGACGACGATCAAGCTAGCGGGCCTATCTTGTCGGCCGCGGTACCAACCGGCCGGAGAAATTCGCTGCTCCTCAGGCATTCTCGCGACGAACCCGCCGTGGGACACCCGGCCAGGACAAGCCCCGACGTCTCTCGGAGCAGGATCAGCGTCCCGTGGTGACCGCCACCTGTGTCGAAAGGCACGGTGTCGAAAGGCACGGTGCGGCCACCGCGGGACGCTGACAGGTACCGGTCGCGAAAGGAGCGGTCAGTCCTCGATCGGCGACTGGCCGAGCGGCTTGTAACTGGTCGGCTGACCCTTCTCATCGAGGATAGTGGTCAGACCACCACGCACGCAGACCGCGGGCAGCGCCGGGTTGGCTTTGCCGTTGCAGCGGAAGCGCACGCCACCGGCACCCGGGAGGTCCTTCTCCGGCATCTTCCTGATGGCTGTTTCGATGCCCGCCGGAGTAAGGTCGTTCGCCGAGATCCCCTCGAGCGCTTCGCGGAAGCCCGCCATCGAGGTGAACATGCCGATAGCGGTGCCGTTGCCCGTGTCGATGTCGTGACCGTAGGTCGCCGAGACGGTCTTGAAGAGTGTGAACGACGGGTCATCGGTGCCGATGGGAGCCGCGGCGCCGATGGTCATGCCCTTCAGGAAGCTGCCTGACACTGCCTTGCGGGTCGAGTCACCGAGGCACTGGGTAATACTCGCGGTGATKCCCTTGTATCCGACGGTACTCAGGGCGTTGAACGCAGCGGTGCAGAACGCCTCACCGCCGACCACGAAGACGACCCCAGTGCCGTCGGTCGCGATGCGCTGCGCCTGCGGCGTCATGTCGGCCTGGTCCGGCGGGACCGTGACCAACTCGAAGTCGACACCGGCTGCCCTGTAGACCGCGGGCGCCTGGGTCCGGTAGATATCCACGGCCGCCGGAATGTCAATCACGATCGCCGAGACCTTCTTGGCGCCCTTCTCCTTGGCGAGGTCCGCGGGCATGCCCACCACACTGAAGACCGGGTCCGAAAAGGTGTGCGAGGCCGGGTCGGCGAGGACCTTGGCGCTGCTCACCCCGTAGAAGAACATCGGTATGTGGCTGTCGTGCAGCGGCTGCCAGATGGGATCGGGATACGCCGGGCCTCCCATGACGACCGCGGCGACGTTCTCCTCGACCATCCGATTGCCGCAGTCCGCGGCCTTGGCCGGGTCGCCCAGGTCCTCGCACTTCACGAGCTGGATGGGCCTGCCGCCCAGGCCCCCCTGGCGCTCGTTGATCCACTTTACTGTCGCATCGGCCACGCGGCCCTCGATGGAGGCGTCGGCGGCCGGGTACTTGCCGTCCGAGACCATGCCGATCTTGATCGGATCGCCCTCGGCGGGGTTCATCGCGCCGAGAACGCCGGCGCCGGCCGAGGCCGAGCCTGACGCGGCAGGCTCGGCGGGCGCTTTGTCATCGCCGCAGGCGGACGCGAGGAAGACCACGGTCGCGAGGGGCACAGTTAACAGTGCGAGCCGCGGGCGACGTCCAGACCATCTAGCCGATGGCCGGGTGCTACGAGCTTTGATCTGCGGCATATCTGTCCCATCTTATAGCGTTGCCAGAGGACGGATTGGATGGTCGACTTTAAGAATTTCTCCAGAGAACAATCGGCCGCCCGCCTACCTGCCAATCGCGGGTAGGAATCTTCGCCAGGCGCCTGGTTCGATTTCTCCTGGCCAGCGCATTGAGCTGCCGAACAGCCGTGGCGAACGGTGCGGAGTCCGCCGGTCTCGCGCGCCTTCAGGCACCGGGGCCGCGTCGAGGGCTCGCGGCGCATCAGATCCCCATGACGAGTGCGGCGCGATCTTCACGACAACGCCGCCCCACCGGGCCGGGGTAGGCAGACCTTCAGAGCCGCGTTTCGCCGACCGGGGCCGGGTTCACCTTCGTCGCTCCATGTGGCTCCAGATGTCCGTCACGCCGTCGGGTCGACGGCGAGTTCGGCGGGACCATGTCCGGAGCGAATGGCTTCGGCGAGCACGTTGRTAGCCCAGGTGATGGCATGCGTCGCCTGGTCGTTGTCGAGGMTCCACTGCGCTACGAGGCATTCGTAGGCGGGTACCCCCCACAGCACATCGAAGATCGCTGTCGCCATCCTACGGCGCTCCTCAGGCCAGTCATTTGTATAGCGAGCAATCGCGTCGGAGAGCGCCTCATGCCTGACGTCATTCTGCGCTATCAGGGTGGGTTGCCGCGGCTCCGTCCCCGACCACTTGGACACCGCGAACGACGACAAGGCCCTGAACAGGTGCGCTGTTAGATCGGCGATGCCATCCAGCTTGAGTCCGTCATAGCTGACGCCAGCTTCCTCCTCGAGGCGGCGCATGACAGCGTCATGCAAATCGCGCTCGGTAGGAAAATGCCGAAACACAGTGCGCTGACCGACTCCCGCGCGCTCAGCCACGGCCCGAAACGTCAGTGCGCCCCAGTCCCAGGTGGGAAAACCGTGCACCAGAGCGGATCCGGCCGCGACGATCCGCTCCCGGGTCTGTGCCGCCTGCTCTCGTCGGACCGGACTGTCGTAGCGTCGCTGCTGGCGCTTCGGACTGTCGCCGTCATCGGATGTCACAGGGTTCATTCTGACGGAGTCTCATCGCCCCAGACCTAGATCACCACCACCGCGAAGGCCGAGCGGATCACGAGCCGGTCGACAGCTCGAAGGGCCGTCCACCGCGCGAGGGCGCCGACGGGTCGGTCAAACCACACGCCACCTCCGATCCCTTCGACTTCCGCCGCCAACTTGGTGGCAGCATGATGCCACCAAAATGGCTGGTCACGCAAGATCCTGCCGCGGCGAACGGACGCCGACGGCGCCGTCCGCTCCCGCCTCCCCTCCGGGGCCGAACCCGGCCTCACGCCTCCAGGCCACACCTGCACGGAACCGAAGCTCAGCGAGCTCTGAAGCCCGGCGCGGATGAGGAGCGCGCGACGCACGACGCGGACCTGATGGCGAGCGTCTACGCCGCCGACGGGATCGACGAGCACGGCCCCGACGTGAACACCGGCGCCGCCTACGGAGAATGGGCCAACGCGCGGCACTCCATGGTGTTCGCCGACCACCTGCACAACATCACGACCCACACCTGCGAGATCGACGGCGACGAGGCGCACGCCGAGAGCTACGTCATCGGCACCATGGTAGGCAGGGACGGCAGGACTCTCGCCTTCATGGGCGGCCGTTACCTCGACCGCCTCGAACGCCGCGACGGCGCGTGGAAAATCGTCCTGCGGCGCTGCACGATCGAGTGGGCCTTCACCGCTGACGCGTCGTTCCAGAACTCAGGTGCCTTCAAGGGATTCCTGAAAGGCACGTGGGACACCGGCGACCTCTCCTATGCCCGTCCGCTGAACCTCGACACGGAGCCCGCCGTCCGCTGGTGACAACGCACCGCCGGCCCGGGCTGGCCGAGGCCTCCGCCGGCCGCCAGCAGACCGGGGCCATACGCGACCGCCGCGTAGCATGGCGAATCGGGAATCACCCAGGGCTGGAACTCACACCGGACGTGGGCGATCTTTGAAAGTCGCTCCTGAAAGGCGCCAGATGACGACACCTCGCCGGGTCGGCGCGGAGACCTCGAGGACGCGCGCCCTCCTGTTGAAGAGCGCCGAACGGCTCATGCTCGACGAGGGTTACGCCGCCGTCACCTACCGCGGCCTCGCCGCCAAGGCCGGAGTGACGCCAGGGCTCGTCCAGTACTATTTCCCGGCCCTGGACGACCTGTTCATCGCCCTGGTCCGGCGCCGGACCGAGGAGACCGTCGGTGCGCTCGTAAGCGCACTCCGGACCGACCAGCCCCTGCGGGCACTCTGGGAGTTCTCCAACAACAGGTACGCCGCGGTCCTCATAGCGGAGCTCACAGCGCTCGCGAATCACCGCAAAGCGATCAGAGCCGAGATCGCGGCGGTCGGCGAGAAGGTACGCGAGCTGACCCTGGAGGCTCTGGCCCGCTCCTCGAACGACTATTCACGCCCCTTGGGCCCCGTCTCCGCCGAGACGCTCGTCTTTCTCGTGACGAGCACTCCTCGGATGATTCACATCGAAGACGCCGTGGGCATGTCGACATCTCACGCGGAAGCGGCCGAATTCCTCGAGCACTACCTGGACCAGGTTGAGCCCCAGCACACATCTCCTGCCTCGTCCTCGCCCTCGACTCCGTCCACGTCGGCGACGAAGCAGGTCGGCTGACGTCCTGCGCGGCTGTCAGCCGGTGAGGGAGGCCAACAGGTTCATCGTGCGCCGCCGGGACGCCGCGCGGTCCGCGCCGACCGGCACGGCGAACACCTGGATGTCCGTCGCCCCGGCGTCGAGCAGGCCCTGGAGCTGGCGGGTCACGCTGGCCTCGTCGCCGAGGACCGCGACGTCCGCCGGGCCCTCGGCGCCGCCGATCTCCATGATGCGGCGGTAGTTCGGCTGGCCCTCGTAGACGGCCGAGGTCGCCGCCACCGCCGCCCGGGCCTCGGTGAGGTCGTCGTGCACGGCGACCGGCAGCCCGGCGACGACCCTCGGCGCCGGCCGCCCAGCCGCGGCCGCGGCCGTCTGAAGCCGGGGCACGACGTGGGTCTCGATCGCCCGGGCCGAGGCCATGAACAGCACGACGCCGTCGGCAAGCTCGCCGGCCACGCGCAGCAACCGCGGGCCGAGCGCGGCGAGCAGCACCGGCACCGGCCGCGTCGTCGGTACCGTCGCGTCCCTGGCCGTCCAGTCCGCTCCCTCGAACGTCACGGTCTCGCCACGCAGCAGGCCGGTCAGGATACGGAGGTACTCCTCGGTGTTGCGGCCCGGGTGGTCGTAGGGCAGGCCGTACAGACCGGTGACGCGGGACGCGTGCGACGGCCCGATGCCCAGGGTGAGACCGGGCCGTCCCATCGCCTCCGCGGCGCCGGCGGCACGGTTCGCCTGGAGGACCGGGTGGCACGGGTACGTCTGGAGAACCGCCGTGCCCAGCTCGATCGTGGCCGTCTCCCGGCCCGCGACCGCCATGGCCGCCAGCGGGTCCCCGAGCACCGTGCTGTCCAACCAGATGGAGCTGAACCCGTCCTTCTCGGCCCCTTTCGCCTGCGCGACGAGCTTCTCCGTCGTCGACGGCCTTCCGGTCAGACCAATTCTCACGTGACAACATCCTCAGCGTCGGAAGTCATGATCGACAATGAAGGAGCCGCTCGGGCTCGAACAGGACGGACCGAGCTCGACCCGCGGCCGCCGGCCGCGCTCCCACCCACGTCCACGGCCCTTCCGCGACGTCGATGCCGATCTTCGGCCTGCCCCGTCCGCTCGACACGTCTCCGCTGGCCCTCCAGGCGCGGCACCGGCGCGGCCGGTGGTGGGCGCCTGGTCACCTGACGACGCGGGCACCCTGGAAGGCAGCCGAGGCCACCGCACAGCTCGAGGTTGCCGCCCCACTGCGCCGTCATACATCCATACAACGTTGCTATACGACCGTACAACGGCAGCTGTGGTCGTTGCCACAGGTTGGCTGGTCCCGATTGGCTGGTCCCGAGCGGGCCCGAGCGGGCCCGAGCGGGCCCGAGCGGGCCTCGGCAGCTTGGGCGCGCGGTTCGCGCAAGATCGACATCGCCGCCGCGGGTGGAGGCGCCGGCGAGGTTCGAGACAGCGGGGGGCACCGGCGACCCGGTGGTCGGGCCGATGACGCGCGGGCGACACGCGCTCGGGCTTCCCGACCCCACATTTCGCGGTATCGTCATTCCCATGAAAGAGGGGGCCGCGACCCGGCCATACCGGCAGCGGGAGCGGGCGGCGACCGCGGAGGCCACCACCCAGCGGATCCTGGCCGTCGGGCTGGAGCTGTTCAAGGACCGGCCCATCGACCAGATCACGCTCGCCGAGGTCGCCGAGCGGGCCGGCGTCGGCGTGCAGACGGTGATCCGTCGGGTCGGCACCAAGGACGGTCTGATCGCCGCCGTGAACGCGTGGGTCGGGCCGATGATCGGCGCGGCCCGCGGCGCCCCGGACACCGCGGACCCGGCCGAGGTCGCCGCCCGCGCGGCCCACCAGTACGAGCGGTGGGGCGATGTCATCCGCAGGTCCCTGAGCCAGGAGGACATCTCCCCCGCCGTCGCCGCGACCGTCACCGACGGCCGGCAGGCCCACCGGGCCTGGGTCGCGCAGGCGTTCCACAACCAGCTCCGCGCCGTCCTCGACGCCGCCGGACCAGCCGCCCGCGACGACCTGCTGGGCCGGCTGGTCGCGGTCACCGGGGCCGAGCTCTGGCACGTCCTGCGCCGGGACGGCGGTCTGGCCGCCGCGGCGGCCCAGGCGGCCGTCGCCGACCTCATCACCGCCTGCCTCACCGCGGCAGCCACGGCAGCCATGCCCGTCACGTCGACGGACCGCCGCCGCTGAGCCGCCCTCGCTGAACGACCACTGCTGAAAGATCCCGCTGACAGGCGCCGACCCACCCAGCGTCTTCGCCCGGGCGCACCCTCACGTCACCTGCCATCGGCCTCGGCCGGCGATCACTCCATGCGACCCGTGTGGCGGCCTCGCCGCACGACCCACCCCCACCTCGAACGGAGCCCACGATGGCGCGCGTCCTCATCCATGCCACGACCGCCCCCGGCCACCTCTTCCCGCTCATCCCCGGCCTGCTGGAGCTGGGCCGCCGCGGTCACGACGTCCAGGTACGGGTCGGCGCCGAGCTGGTCGGCGTCGCCCAGGACGCCGGCCTCGACGCCGTCGCCGTGGACCCGCGGATCGACGCGATCCCGGTCGCGACACCCGCCGAGGAGGCGGGGCCGAACGGCCTGCGGCGGGCGCTGGGCGGGCTGATGGCCCGCGGCCCCGCCGAGCGGGCGGACCTCACCGCCGCCCTGGAGGCTTTCGCCCCGGACGTCGTCCTCGTCGATATCAACGCCTACGGCGCCGCCGTCGCCGCCGAGGCCGCGGCACGGGCGGGCGGCCCTCGCTGGGCCACCACGCTGCCGTCCTTGCTCCCGCTGCCCGGACCCGGCATCCCGCCCTACGGGCTTGGACTTCCCCCGGCCCGCGGCCCGCTCGGCCGGCTGCGCGACCGAGCGCTGTGGCCGGTGGTGGTACGCCAGTTCGGGAAGGCGATGCTTCCACCGCTCAACCGGATGCGCCACGACGCCGGCCTCCCCTCGCTGGCCAGCCCGTTCGACCACGTGCTCAGGGCCGACCGGCTGCTGGTGCTCACCGGCGACCCGCTCGAGTACCCCCGGCCCGAGCTGCCGGCGTCCGTGCGCTTCGTCGGCGCCCAGCAGTGGGACCCGCCGGCCGAGACGCCGGAGTGGCTGACCGCGCCGGGCGCCCCCTGGGTGCTGGTGACGACGTCGACCGACTACCAGGGCGACGAGCGGCTCGCCGAGGTCGCCGTCGAGGCGCTGCGCGGCGAACTGGTCGGAGTGCTGGTCACGCTCGGCGGGGCGTACGACACGGCGCGGCTGGCGTCCGGCGGCAACGTGCGGGTCGAGCGGTTCGTGCCACACGGGCCGGTGCTCGCGCACGCGGCCGCGGTCGTCTGCCACGGCGGCATGGGGATCACGCAGAAGGCGATCGCCGCCGGCGTGCCCGTCGTCGCGGTGCCGTTCGGCCGCGACCAGCCGGAGGTCGCTCGGCGAGTCGCGGAGGCTGGCGCCGGCGTGGTGCTGCCCGCCAAGCGGCTCACCCCGGACCGGCTGCGCGCGGCCGTCCACGCGGCGATCGCGGCCGCGCCGACAGCGCGGGCCGCGGCCGAACGGATGCGCGCGAACGGCGGCCCCGACCGCTTCGCCGACGCCGTCGAGGAGCTCACGGCACGCCGCCCGGCTCACGTCCAGGCACGCTAGGGCCGATACGCCGGGCAGGTACCGAATGGCTTGTTCGGTACGCGGGAACGAGAGAGGGCAACCTACGGACCACATGAAAAGCTGGACCAGTGTTTCCGATGACTCTCGCCGCCGAGGCCGCGCTGTCCGTGGCCACTCGTTTCTACTCGCCAGCGCTGCTCAACCACTCCATTCGCTCCTATCTGTGGGGATCGAAGTACGGCACAGCGCACAGCATCGCCTTCGACGACGAGCTGTACTACGTCGCGGCGCTGCTCCACGACATCGGGCTGACGGAGGCGTTCGACAGCCACAGGCTGCCGTTCGAGGAGGCGGGAGGGCGACTGGCCTGGGTCTTCGGCGTGGCGGCAGGATGGCCAGCGGACCGGGCCGCCCGGGTTTCGGAGATCATCTCGCTGCACATGAGCGACGACGTGGCCCCCGCGGACGACCCCGAGTCCCACATACTGCAGGTCGCCACCAGCTGGGAGGTAGTGGGACGGCGGCCGGAGCAGTTCCCACCCGACGCGAGGGCGGAGATACTCGCCCGCTATCCACGGCTGGGATTCGGCGCGGAGTTCCTGGCGTGCTTCGAGGATCAAGCCAGACGCAAGCCGGCCAGCGCCGCCGCCGCATCGGTCGACAAGGACGTCGCCGGGCGGATCACCGCGAATCCCCTCGAAAACCCCCCATCCGCCTGACTGCGGGCGGGGATCCCGGCAGAGTTTACTGGGTTTACCGCGAATCGACGTTCAGAGATGTCGTGTCGCGACTCATCGCTGGAGGAGCACGGTCGCCGCTTTGGCCGTCGGGCGAATGCGCGCCGAGGGCGCGGCGGGTGCGGGATGGTCCAACGTCGGCCGCGACTTCGGGGCGGGTTTTGGAAGTGTGCCGAGCATGTCGTCGACGAACGGGCCAACGACCATGGAGACCGGGCTGTCGGCATTACGACAGCAGGAGGCCGGCAGGTTCGGCGGGCCGCCGGTACGACGCGCGGCGTCGAGCTGACCCGGCCAGTACGCCAGACAGCAGTGGCGCCCGCCGTTCCCAGACCGTCACGCCACGCCGTCCACCAGCGCGGCCCTGGGCTGGAGAAGCAGCTGGTACAGCTCGCCGAAGTGCTTCTTCCAGGGCCGAGATTCGCTGGCTGGCCAGGCGGCCCGCGGCGTCCGGGCGGCGGAGGCCGCGCCGAGCGTTGAGCGGCCCGCTCCGTGTTGGCCATCACATAACGCTCGGGGCTTCCTTTGACGGCATGAATCGCCGCCCGTAGCGTGCGCGACATGGACCCGTGGACGCCGGATCCGGCCGAAAATCGTTCATGGGCAGACACGGGGTACGAGTCGGAGAACTCAGCCGACCCGGACGCGGAGTACGACACGGCCTACGAGTGGCGGAACCCACCCCGCTCAGACCCGGGACGTGGATGGCAGGACCCGCCCACCTCAGACACGGAGCGCGGCCGGCAGGACGCGCCTCGCCCGGCCAGGCGCCACAGGGGCCGGAGGTCGTGGAAGTTCATCACGCTCGTGACGACGGTGGCCGTGGTCGTCGTGGTCGGCGTCACCGCCACCATCGTGAGCGTGGTCGCGCCGGGCAAGAAGAGCCATCCTGTCGTCGGGTTCGTGCCGACGGGGTCCACCCCTGAACAGAACGGCGAGCAGATCACCACCGCGTTCCTGACCGCGTGGGGGGCAGGCAACTTCGGGTTGGCGGCCAGCTACACCGACAGTCCGCGGGCCGCCGGGGCGGCGCTCGCCGCGTACCGCGAGGGCCTCCATCTCCGGACGCTGAGCGGCTCCCCCATCGGCGCCACCGCACTGACCGGCAGCGCGCCGCCTACAGGCAGCGCACCGGCCGAGACCGCGTCGACGCCGCGGGTCAAGGTCACCATCGCGGTGAACGCCCTGGTCGCGGCCCCGGCCAGCACCGGGGCGATCAGCGGTACCTGGGGCTACCACTCGTCGCTGGTCGCCTACCAGAAGCCGGACTCGCCAGCGTGGTCCATCGCGTGGGCACCTGACGACCTCGCGCCGAACCTCACCGCGGCGACCCACCTCGCCGCCGTTCCGGTGGCGCCGAAGGCGACGTCCGTCCTCGACGCCAGCGGCACCAGCATCACCTCGTATCAGGACCCGGGCCTGAACACGATCGCGGGAGTACTGAAGACCAGCCCACCCAAGGACCTGGGGCAACCGGGACTGGCCGTCGAGATCCAGTCCGCCGACGGTACGCCGGTCAAGGGCAGCCAGGCGGCGATCTCCGCGCCCGTCGACGGCACCCTCACCACCACCATCAGCGCCAAGGCGGAGCAGGCCGCGCGCAGCGCCGTGGCGGAGCACCCGCAAAGCTCGCTCGTCGCCGTCCAGCCGTCCACCGGCCAGATCCTGGCCATCGCCAACAACTCCGGCTTCAACGACTTCGCGCTCACCGCCGCGGTGGCACCAGGCTCGACCGGAAAGATCATCTCGGCCGCGGCGCTGATCAGCCAGGGGGTCCTCACCGCGAGCACCCCGGTCGCCTGCCCAGCCGTCTACACGGTGCAGGGCATCAGCTACCACAACGACAAGGACGAGTCCGAGCCGGCGTCGACGCCGATGTCCTACAACTTCGCCCAGTCCTGCAACAACGCCTTCAGCCAGTGGTGGGAGCACGAGAGCGGCGGCCGCCTCGCCTCGGTCGCCAAGGAGTACTTCGGCCTCAACCAGCCCTGGGACATCGGCCTCGGCACACCAGCCACCTACTACAACCAGCCGGCAACCGCCAGCGGCTCCGAGCTGGCCCAGAACATGTTCGGCCAGGGCCACGTCACCGCGTCTCCGCTCGCGATGGCCTCAGTCGCGGCCACCGTCGCGAACGGGACCTTCAAACAGCCCGTCCTGCTGCCCGGGGCCACGCAGGTCGCCGCGACGCCCCTGCCCGCCAACGTCGACTCGCAGCTGAAAACCATGATGCGCGCCGTGGTCACCGAGGGCACGGCCGCCGGGCTCGGGTTCGGCCCGACCGTCTACGCCAAGACAGGGACCTCGGACGTCGACAACCAGGAGCAGCCCAACAGCTGGTTCGTGGCCTTCGACCCAGCCAAGGACATCGCCGTCGCCTGCCTCGTCCTCAACGCCGGATACGGCGCCGAGTTCGCCGCCCCGGAGGTTCAGCACTTCCTGTCCAACTATTAGGCAGCCATTGGGTACTGAGCGAGTAGGCGCCGAGCGAGCGCGTTGATCGCGGCGTGCGCGATCCGCGAGTTGACGAGCTGACCAGGCACCGCAGCGTCCTCATCCCAGGAATGGCGGGATCGGCTCGCCCCGACCATGGCGAGTTCCATCGGCGGACTGGGTGCGAGCGCATGGAGGCGTCGCCGCGCTCCCCCGGCTCCGGTCTCGGGCCGTCGGTCAGGCGCCGCGGCTCAGGGGGCCTTGGCGATGGTGGTGATGATGCCGTCAGGCCCGATTCGCCGAATCCGGTGGTTCGCTATTTCGGCCACGTAGAGTGCGCCGCGCGAGTCGATGACCACCGAGTGGGGCGCCCAGAGGGTCGCCGCCACCGCCGGCCCCCCGTCACCCCCGAAGCCCGTCTGGTCGGTCCCCGCGACGGTGGTGATGATCCCGTCAGGCCCGATCTTGCGGACGTTTCCCTTGGCGGGGCTGACGACGTACAGCGTCCCGTCCGGCCCCACCTCGAGGATGGGCTGGAACAGGCCCGCCTTCAGCGCCGGGCCGCCCTCACCCATCCGGCCGTCGGCGGTTTCGTCCCGCCGCCCACCGGCGACGACGGTGAAACCACCGTCCGCGTCGAGGCGGTTGACCGTGGATCTGACCAGATCGGTGAAGTAGAGGGAGCCGTCAGGGCCGATCTCGACGGTGCTCAGGCCGCCGGCAGGCACATGGATGACCGTGGAGATGACGCCGTCTGGTGTCACCTTCCGGATTCGCTCGTTTTTGAAGTCCGCGAAGTAGATCGTGCCGTCGGGAAGCACCGCGAGGTCGTCGACCGCGCCGATCCGCGCCTCGGTGGCGGGGCCGCCGTCACCGGAGAATCCCTCGACACCGGTTCCGGCCACTGTGGTGGTACGACCTTCAGGGGCGATTTTATTTATACGATAATTATTCATATCCGAGTAGTAGACGTTACCGGTATCGTCGAAGTCGACCTGCCCGATGATCGGGTTGTCGTCGTCGTAGCCGTACGGGCTGATGTACGTATTCACGACATCACCGTCCTGGCCGATCTGGCAGATCATGGCGCCGTCGAAGGCGGTATTGCTGGACACGTACAGCGTGCCGTCCCTGCTCACCGCGACGGCATCGGGAGCGAAGTCCGTGATCGTGAGTGCCTTGCCGGCGTAGGCGGCCCCGGGGACGGGCCGCGGAGTGCGGGTGGGTGTCGGGAGGGCGGACCGCGCGGCGGGGACGGTTCCGGCCGCGGCGGGCGTGCCCGCCGACGAGTCGTCCGAGTCGCTGACGATGAACACGGTCGTCGCCGCGGCCGCGAGAACGACGACGGTGGCGAGGACAGCCGGGATCAGCCAGGTCCGGCGGCGGCCCGGCGGGACACCGCCGCCGACGGGCCCGTACCCCCCCGTGCGGAGGTGGGCCACCCCAAGGCGCGCCGCCGGCCGTGGGCCGGGCGGTGGCACCGGTTTGACCCCCGGGACGCCCCAGGCGGTGGCGCCGGTAGGGACAGCCCCGGAGGCAGCGTCGACCGGGACGGCCGGAACGGCCCAAGGCGTGGCCGCGGGCTGGGAGCCGTAGGGGGCGCCGCTGGGCGGGGGCCAGAACGCGGCTTCCGGATGGAGGACGGGTCCGCCGACGGATGCCGAGGAGACCAGGCCGGAGGGGACACCGCCCGCGGGGGTGCCGTCAGCGAGGGTGCCACCAGGGCTGCCCGGCGGCGCGGTGATGGCGACCGCCGAAGGCTCGAAGCCGCGCG
Organism: Pseudofrankia asymbiotica; assembly: GCF_001983105.1. GTDB lineage: Bacteria > Actinomycetota > Actinomycetes > Frankiales > Frankiaceae > Pseudofrankia > Pseudofrankia asymbiotica. The sequence continues at coordinate 25,018 of NZ_MOMC01000058.1, forward strand.
GATGGTCGCTCCCGCCCGCGTGTCCGGCCTCGGGGACCGATGGCGCGGGGACCGATGGCGCGGGGACCAGGCGACCGGCTGGAAGGCTCGTCCCCGAGTCGGAAGGCGTGGTGTCGTCTGGCGCCGATCCAACGGTCACAGCCGTCTGCACTCTCCCCGCTAGAAACCGGCCAACCCACCCCATACAGGGCATGCCGAATTGAGTACGGCGATGCTAGCGGAAGAGCGCAGTGGGAGCCATCCGTGCTGCATTCATCGAGGGACGGGGCCTTGGCCGGCCCAGGAACACGGCCCGCGACCTCGCAGGGGTCGACCACGGTTTCCATCAGCCACGGAGTGACCTCGCGATGCGGGCAGGGCACCGGCGCCGCCAGCGCGTCCCGACGGCTCGGCCCCAAGCAGTCACGTCGTCGAGACCTAAATCCCCGGCCAGCACTGATCGGCCGATTTTGACACCCCGYAAGCTTGGGCAGCCTATGGTGTGAAAATGCCCAGTCTGTCGAGGGATGGCATGCGGATCGCCATGATGGTCAAGGGGTGCGTCTGCACACCACCCCCAGCTGACATCATTTACTCGCCCATGCAGCTCGCCACCCAGCTGACCCGCGCCTTGGCTGAACGGGGACACCTCATCGATTTCTACGGACCGATTGGTTCCGAGGTCCCCGGAGCCCAGGTGGTCGACTGTGGAGTGCCCCCGCTAATCAACGACAAGGACGAGTTCACCGAGGCGCTTACCGACCCGGGGCTCGCCAGCGACAACATCCTCGGGCTCTGGGATTCCCGGCTCGCCCAGGAGATGTTCCTGCGGGCCGGTCGCGACGAGTACGACGTTCTGTACTTCCACCATCCCGAAGTGCCGCTGCCCTTCCTCGCCCACCATCCCGACGTCCCTGTCGTGAGCAGCGTCTACGACAGCCCCCTGCCGCCACTGCTCCACCAGGCCATCGGCATGTTCGCCAGCCCCCAGCACAGGCTGGTCGCCATCTCCACCGCGCAGCGACGCGCCGATCCAGGTCTCACGTTCGCCGCCACCATCCCCGGTGGTGTCGACACTGACGACTTCGCTCCGGACCCGGCCGCGCCACCGGGCGAGCATCTCCTCTTCGCGGGCCGCCTCGTACCGGAGAAGGGTGTCGGCGACGCGATCGAGGTGGCTCGCCGGACTGGCCATGAGCTGCGTCTGGTCGGCCCCTGGTACAGCAACTCCTCCTACTTCGCCGACGAGATATCCCCACACCTCGGCGAGCGGGTGCGCTACCTGGGCCCGCTTTCCCTGGCGGAACTGCGCGCGGTGCTTCAGACCCGACCGCGCGCCCTGCTCATGCCCAGCCGACACGAGTCGTTCGGCCTCATCATCATCGAGGCGCTGGCCTGCGGCATACCGGTGATCGGCCCGCGGCGCGGCGCGATCCCCGAAATCGTCGTGGACGGGCGGACGGGATTCCTCGCCGACGATGTCGACCAGATGGTGGCCGCGGTCCACCGGCTCGACACCATCGACGTCGACGCATGCCGCGCCGACGCCATCCGCCGGTTCTCCCTCGACCGGATGGCGGACGCCTACGAGACGCTCTTCCGTCAGGTGGGGTCGGCCTGATGCGGGTGGCGACCATGGTGCGCGGATGGATCGCCACGCCGGCACCTACCGATGTCGTGTACGCCCCGATGAACGTCGCCAGCGCCGTCGCCACCGGGCTCACCGCTCGCGGTGACACGGTCGCGTTCTACGCCCCACGCGGCTCACGCGTGCCAGGTGTTCCCCTGCACGATGGCGGCCTCGACCCTGTGGTGACCGACCGTGCCGGCTTTGACCGGGTGATCGCCCGGGCCGCGGGCGGCGACTACGCCGACCTGGTCGCGGCCGATCGCCACCTCGCCCGTCTGATGGCCCGCGGCGCCGCGGCCGGTCGCTACGACGTCCTGCTCTTCCATCACCTCGAGGTAGCGGCGGCGATTGCCGGCGACGTTGGGCGGACCCCCGTCGTCGCGGTGCTCTGGGACCCACCCGCCCCGGAACTCACCGCCTACACCGACGAACACCCGAACCTGTTTGTGATCGCCGTTTCGGATCAGCAGCGGCGCGACGCCGGYGCCCTGCCCGTCATCGACACGATCTACCCCGGCATCGACTGCCCTGGCGACCTTGTCTCGACGGCCTCGACAGCCTCGACGGCCTCGACGACCCGGACTGACAGCGAGACCCGGCTTGTGTACCTCGGCCGCGTCATTCCGGAGAAGGGTCCCGACGTCGCTGTCCAGGTCGCTATCCACACCGGGGCCCAGCTGGACCTGCTCGGCCCGGTCCGAGCCGATGACCGGCGATTCTTCGACGAGAAGGTCCGTCCCTACCTCGGTGACCGCATTCGCTATCGGGGCCACGTCCCGCACGACCGGTTAGGCGCCTACCTCGAGAGGGCCTCCGCCCTGCTCATGCCGATCCGCTGGCATGAACCATTCGGCCTCGTGATGATCGAGGCGATGGCGCACGGCGTGCCGGTGATCGGCTTCGGCCGCGGCTCGGTGCCCGAGGTCGTCGCGCAAGGCGTCAGCGGCTACGTCGTCGATTCCTTCGACGAGATGTGCCTCGCCGTCCGGGCGCTCGACCAGTTGTCGGCCCAGGGGTGCCAGCGCCACGTCCGTGAGCGTTTCTCGGTGCGGCAGATGGTCGACGGCTACCGGGCCGCGCTCGCCAGAGCCACGGCCCTCGCCTCGTCGAGGTCGTGAGCAGTGACATTCCGGCCTACGGAGAAGGCCGACATGGCCGTGGACGGTTCGCGACGGCCCGTCGCCGGACGTCGTTCCGGTGCCGAGAGCGCGGCGCTTCTCCGGCGCGGCCCCCGCCCGCTCCTACAGGCCGGGCACGATGCGCAGGTCACGCACGGCGCCGCCGTCGAGGGCGGCGAGGGCCTCCTGGTAGGCGGCGCTGTCATGCGCGGCCCGGGCCGCCTCGACCGAATCGAAGGTGATGAGCACGGTGCGGGTCTTCTCAGCGGCCTCGTAGGTCAGCTCGGGAAGGCCACGGGCCACGAACGTGCCTCCGGCGGCACGCAGGGCCGGACCGGCCAGCTCGGCGTACGCCGCGACCTTGCCCTCGTCGAGGATCTCCTTGTACGTGCTGATCCAGTAGGCAGTCATGAAGCCATCTTGCCCGAGGCTCCTGTGTGCGCCGCATCCCCACCGAACACCTCCTGTCCCGCCCTGGCCTCGCTCCGCTACCGGCCGCTACCGGCCTCTACCGGCTCGTTCCCCCTCGGGTCCGTTTATCGGCCCTCGCCTCGTCGCCGTCATGGTCGCGGTCGTGTCGTGGTCGCACCAGTGATCCGTCCGCGCGACCCAACAGCATGGGCGGCGATGGCGAGTGCGCTTAGGTCAGGCCTTGGCGTCGGACCAGCGGTCGACGACGGCGATGTCGACGACAAAGCGGACCGGGCTGCCAGCGGCCCAGTAGGCGGCGGTCGCGGCGAGCGCCTGCCTGGTCACGACGACGGCCCGGTCGGCCTGCTCGGCGGGGACGTGCAGGAGCAGTTCGTCGTGCAGGCAGAGCACGATCTCGCCGCCGAGCGGCACCAGAGCCTGGCGGACCGTCACGGCCCACGCCTTGAACAGCTCGGCGGCGGCGCCCTGGACGACGRCGTTGCGCGCGAACCGGCCCCAGGCCGCGCTCGCCCGGCCAAGGTCCAGGTCCGCCGCCTCGGTCGCGGCCGCGGCCGGGTTCGCGGTCGCTGCCGCCTCCGCGGTGACGGCGCGCAGCGGGATCCGCCTGCCGCCGAACGTCCGCAGCGCGCCCTCGGCCGCCTCGCCCGCTCGGGGAACGGGCGGCCCCGCCGAGGCTCGCCCCGGCGAGTCCCGCCCCGGAGATCTCGGACGGTTCCGGTCCGGGGCGATCTGGGACGTCGGGCGCCCGGCCGCCGCCGCCCCGGGAAGCGGGGCCGTGTCGAGCGGACGGCCGAGGGCGGCGGCGCGGCCGGCCGCGTCGGCCGCGTCGAGATAGGCGAGCGCGACCGGGTAGGTCTCGCGCATCTGGCGCAGCGCCTGCCCGGCGGCACCGGTCGTCTGGCCGTACATCGCGGCGAGCACCGCGACCTTCGCGGTCGGCCGGTCGACGCCGAGCCGGGCCGCGACCGGGGCGTACAGGTCGTCCTGCGCCGTCGCCTTCGTGAGCTCCGGGTCGCCGGAGACGACGGCCAGCACCCGTGGCTCGATCTGGCCGAGGTCGGCGCGCACGAACCGGTACCCGGGCTCGGCGACCACCAGGACCCGCAGGTCGGCGGGCAGGTTGTGCAGCCCGGCGGCGGCGGTCATCCTCCCGGCGGCGCCGTCGCTGCCGTGCCACTCCCCGCGCAGCCGGCCGTCGGCCCCGACGTGGGTGTCCAGCCAGCGGAAGCCGTAGGTCGTCGCGATCCGCTCCGCCTTGCGCCAGGCCAGCAGCGCGTCGACCACCGGATGGGTCCCGCGCAGCGGCGTCAGCCGGCCCGCTCTGGTGTCCGGCACGTCGATCCCGAGCGCCGCCAGGCCCGCCCGGATCGACGCGGGGTTGCGCAGGTCGACCGACGCGCCCAGATGCCGCAGCACCGGGGCGTCGCGCTCCCGCCGCGACGCCGCCTCGCCGGCCGCGTCCCGCGAGCGCGGCCCGACGATCTCACGGATCGTCGACTCGGCCGTCGCGCGGTCGACGGGCAGCCCGTCGCGCCACAGCTCATGGGCGAGCAGCTCGGCGGCCGACTCGGCCCGCGCCGTCAGCACCGCGAGCGGAATCCGGGCCGGCCGCGCCCGCGGGTCGGGCAGGGCCCGCAATGCCTGTTCCTGCGCGGCCATCGCGGCCAGGGCGAGCCGGGCGAACCGCCCCGCCCTGACCAGCCGCGCACCCAACCCGCCTGTAGCGGTGCCGCGCAGCGTCTCCTCGACCCAGCCGGGCCGCAGCTGGCCGTCCGGCCCGACCGGATCATCCGCGTCGCCGGCCTCCGGGCCGTCCGCGTGATCGTCGAAGGCGGCCAGCAGGTCGAGTTGCCCGTCGCGGCGCGGCCGGTGCGGCGGCGGTGGCAGCGGGAGGCCACGGGCGGCCGCCCATACCGCTCCCGGATCGTCCCGATGCCCGCCGCGCAGCACCCGGTGCACCGCGGCCAGGTCCCAGCACAGCGCCGGCCCGCCACCATCGCCAGCGTCGCCGCCACCGCCGACGCCGTCGGCGGTCACGGTCAGGGGCGATCCCTTCCCCCGCGTCGACCACCACACCCAGCGGGGCCCGACCGCGCCCTCCACCCGCGCCAGCACCCCGCCGGCCTCAGCCGCCTCGGCCCACCCGCCGCCGTCCCACGCCAATGCCGTCCCGACCCCGGCGACCGCGACCACGGCCACCGCGTCCCCACGCCCCACCCCGGCCGCGCGCAGCGCCTCCACCGCGCGGACGGCGCCACCCGAGGCCGTCGCACCGGGGGGACGCGCTGCCGAGGCCACACCCGCATGCTGCCGCACACCACCGACAAACCGCCCCCGCCCCGCCTGCTGGCATCCGGCCGACCGGCCGCGGCCGGCTGATCACCGCCGCCACGTCGCCACGGTCGTGAACTCGGCTGAACCGCGGCCGCGACGACACGGTCGCGACGATCAAACGCACACGGCTGAAACGGCTCCAGAAGGACACTCGCGGCCCGGAGGGAACGATTCCTCGGGTCCGCACGCCGCCAGACGGGGGTGACTGCTCGCCGCGACGTCTCGCCGACCGCGGATCGTGGCAGACCAGCACACCTATAGACAGGCTCAACTGACACACCTCCCGGCGCTGCCGGCCGGGGTGCCCGGTCGGTCAGTCTCGCGGCGGCGTGGGGACGGCCGCCGAGGCCGCGGGCCGGCGACGCAGGGTCGCGCGGACCAGGAGGCCGGCGGCGAGCGCCCAGAAGGCGGCGCCGACGCTGGCGAGGGTGATGCCGCTGGCCGCGACGACGAAGGTGACGACGGCGGCCTGGCGGTCGTCCGGGTCGGCCAGGGCCGAGGTCAGCGACGAGGCGAGCGTGCCGACGAGGGCGAGGCCGGCGACGGCCGTGGTGACGCCGGCCGGGGCGGCGGTCACGACGGTCACCAGCACCGTCGAGACCAGGGCGAGGACGAGGAAGGTCCAGCCGGCGAGGTGGGCGACGAGCCAGCGCCGCCTCGGGTCGGGGTGTGCGTCGGGGCTCGCGGCGAGCGCCGCGGTGATCGCGGCCAGGTTGATCGCGTGGCCGCCGGCGAACGCGCCGACGACGGTGCCGACGCCGGTCACCGTCATCGACTCCCGCCACGGGACGGTGTAGCCGTAGGAGGCCAGCACCGCGACGCCGGGGACGTTCTGCGACGCCATCGTGACGATGTAGAGCGGGATGGCGAGCGAGAGCACCGACGCCCAGGTCAGCGTCGGCGCCGTCAGCTCGACGCGCGGCAGCAGCGGACCGTCGAGACCGCCGTGGCGGCCGAGCCAGATCCCGATGGCCACCACCGCGGCGGCGAACGCCACCGGCACCGCCCAGCGCGGGGCGAGCCGCAGCAGCACCAGCCACACCACGACCGCCGGCGCGACAAGCGCCGGATGGTCGACCAGCCCATGGACGGGCGCGAGACACAGCGTGAGCAGGACGCCGGCGAGCATCGCCTGCGCGATCGGCGCCGGGATCGACGCGATGAGCCCGCCGAGACGTGGCCACAGCGCCGTAAGAAGGATCAGGCCCCCGACGACGAGGAAGGCCCCCACGGCGGCCGGCCAGCCGCCGTCGACCGCGCCGGTCGAGGCGAGCAGCGCCGCGCCTGGTGTCGACCAGGCCAGCAGCACCGGCATCCGGTGCCGGCGGCTGAGCCACAGCGTCCCGAGCGCCTGGGTGACGGTGACGGCGAGCAGGCCCGAGGCGGCCTGCGCCGGGCTCGCCCCGGCCGCCCGCAGCCCGGCCAGCACGACGACGGACGCGCTCGCGAACCCGACCAGCGCCGTGACGACGCCCGCGCTGACCAGATGGGCGACCGGTACTCCCGCAGCGCCCTGGTCAACCGGTCCTGCTGGCTCGCCGAGGCCGACGGGGCCGACGGGGCTGGCTGGGCTGGCTGGGCTGGCTGGAGCACCCGGTCCGCCCATTCCGCCCGGCCTACCCGGTCCGCCCGGATCGACTGGGTCGGCTGGATTGGCCGGGCGGGGCAGTCCGCCCGGCACGCCGGTGGTTCTTGCCGGGCTCGCGGCGTCGACGGTGTCGGCCGGGTCGCTGGGCGCGTCGAGGCGGCGCTGTTCCATATACAGAACAGTACCTATCGATCGTTCTGAAAACAGAACGATCGATAGGCTGCCGGCCATGGAACCCGACGCCGCGGCCGCCGTCGGCGCTCGGCTGCGCGCGACCCGCCAGGCCAGGGGCCTGTCGCTGGGCGCGCTCGCGGCGCGGGCCCAGGTCGGCAAGGGGTCGCTGTCGGAGATCGAGAACGGTGGCCGCAACCCGACCCTGTCGACGCTCTACGCCCTCGCCGGGGCGCTCGGCGTCCCGCTGTCGACACTGCTCGCCGAGCGGACCGGCGTCGAGGTGTCCTCGCCGGGCATCGGTGCGCGCCTGCTCGACGCGACCCGCCATCCCGACGGCACCACGGTCGAGGTCTACCTGCTGCATCTCGACCCGGGCGCCCGGCACGTCTCCACCGCGCACGGCCCCGACGTCGTCGAGCACTTCCTCGTCACCCACGGCCGCGCCCGCGCCGGCCTGCCCGGCCAGGAGACCGAGGTCGGCCCGGGAGAGACGGCCGTCTGGGAGAGCAGCGCGGAACATGGCTACCAGGCGCTTGGCCCCACCGCCGTCGAGGCCGTCCTCACCATCCGCTCCCCGTCCCGCGACTCGGACCGCGCCAGCTGAGCGCGGCGCGCGGACGGGAAGCCCCGGAAACCGAAGCCGGGGGCGGCAGCGCCCTGGGGCCGCGAGTCCTGGAGCGGTAAGGCCCGGTGACGGACAAGCCCCGGGTGGCCAGGCGTCAAGACCTGGCCACCCGGGGCTTGTCCGAGTCCTGCCCGCCGCGCGCTAGCCGGTGAGGGAGCCTCGCCTGCGGGCGAGGAGGAGGGCGGTGGCAGCCGCGGCGAGGGCGGCGACGGCCAGGGCCCAGCCGGTGGCGTGCTCGGCGTGGCCGGTGGAGTGACTGCTCTCGGTGGCGGTCAGGAACAGTGTGCCGATGGTGGCGATACCGGTGACCTGGCCGAGCTGCATGACGGTCAGCAGCAGACCGCTGGCGTCCGGCGCGTTCTGGACCGGGACATGCTGCAGGGCGAGGGTCATGACGATCGGCATCACGCCGAGTCCCAAGCCGATCACGGCGGTGATCAGCTCGTAGCCGACACCGCCGCCGGAGAGCGGGCCGATCCACACGTAGGAGACGGCGGCCAGCGTGAACCCGGCCGTGACCAGGCGGCTGTGCCAGCGACCCGGCAGACGCTGCCAGTTGAGGCTGACCAGGGCGAAGGCCGCGACGCACGGTATGAAGGCGAGCCCCGAGCCGAGCGGGCCCATCCCCAGGTCGCCCTGCAGGTGCAGCGTCGTGGTGAACAGGAACGCGCCCCAGGTCGCCGGCGCGAGCAGCAGCACACCGACCGCCGGCAGGAGGCCGGGCGCGCGCAGCACCGGGCCGGAGATCAGCGGCTGCCCGCCGCGGGCGGCGACGCGGCGTTCCACCACGGCGAACAGACCGAACAGCGCCACGCTGGCGATGAGCGACGCGATGCACCACGCGGGCCAGCCCTCGTCGTGGCCGAGGATCAGGGGCAGCACGAAGAGCAGCACCGCGGGGCTGACCACCAGCAGGCCCGGAACGTCGAGGCGCACGCCGTGGCCGCCGCGGTCCTTGGGCAGGACGCGAGGACCGATCGCGAGCAGCACCGCGCCGATCGGCACGTTGAGCAGGAACACCGGCCGCCAGCCGGAACCGAACAGGTCGGCGCTGACCAGCAGCCCGCCGGCCGCCTGGCCGACGACGACCCCGCCGGCGACCACAGCCGTGAACAGGCCCAGCGCCCTGGCGCGGGCAGGCCCGGTGAAGGTCCGCTGGATCATGCTCATGACCTGCGGCGTCATCAGCGCGGCGCCGACGCCCTGGACGAACCGGAAGCCGATCAGTGTGCCGGAGCCCGGCGCGAGCCCGCAGGCGCCGGAGGTGACGGTGAACACGGCGAGCCCGGCGAGGAACGTCGCTCGGTGCCCGATCATCCCGCCGAGGCGCGCGCCGGTGATCAGCAGCACCGCGTAGGACAGCACGTAGCCGGCGACGATGAGCTGCAGGCCGGCGTCGGAGGTGCTCAGGTCAGTGCGCAGCGTCGGCAGGGCGACGTTGACGATGCTGACGTCCAGGATCGCCATGAACTGGCCCAACAGCAGCACCGCGAGCGCGAGCCCGCCGCCGCGTCCTGCCGGCGCTGAGGCCGGGGCCGGGGCCRGGACTGAAGCCGGGGCCGGGGTTGAGGCCGGGGCCGCGGTCGCGGCGTCGCCGGTCCGCGCGCCGGTGGGCGGACGCGCGGCCGTGCCGACGGGCCGCGGCTGGCTGGGCACCAGCACGCGAGGTACTACCTCGGCTGGCGCCGTCTCCGCCGCTTCCGCCGGCTGGGTCCCGGTCGGCTCGTCGGTGGAACGAGGAAGTTCCGGCGGTTGGGAACGGGGCTGGGCCGCGGGTTGCTGAGGGGTGCGAGGGGTGGCGTGGTGCATGTCGGCGGGAGTGCGGGCCTCGACCGGCCCGCCCGCGGCCGGGTGGGGCACGTGACGCCCGGCCATCTCGGTCGTCTCTGTCATGGTTGTGAGCCTGCGCCGCCGCGGATACCAGTAACGAGAGCCTCTCCATACTGGTACTGACAGCACCAGGCATGGCGGGCCGCCGTCGGGCAGTCTGGAGGGCGTGACCATGGCGCAACCGACGGAGATCGAGTACGTGCCCGCGCCGCCCCGGCCGAGGCAGCCGCCCGCGGTGGAGCCACGGCCGGTCGAACGGCGGCCCGGTGAGGTGCGGCCAGGCGCGCGGGCGGGCGGGCGGCGCGCGGAGCTCGCGTCGTTCCTGCGCAGCCGCCGTGAGCGTGTCAGCCCCGAGGACGTCGGCATGCCGCCCGGTCCGCGCCGGCGCACCCCCGGCCTGCGCCGGGAGGAGGTCGCCCAGCTTTCCGGGGTCGGCGTGACGTGGTACACGTGGCTCGAGCAGGGGCGGCCGATCAACGCCAGCGCCCAGGTGCTCGGCGCGGTGGCGCGGACGCTGCGGCTCGACGTCGCCGAGAGCGAGCACCTGTTCCGGCTGGCCGACGTGCCGCAGACGGCGGCCACCCCCGACGAGCCGCGGGAGGCGACGCGGGACCTGCGCGTCATCCTGGACGGCCTCGACCCGCTGCCGGCCTCGCTCGTGAACGCCCGCTCCGACGTGCTCGCCTGGAACGACGGGTACGCGGCGATGTTCCCGCATATCGTGCGGACCCCGGCCGCCGAGCGGAACTCGATGTGGTTCATGTTCACCGCGCCGCCGGAGATCAACCCGGTCCTGAACCTCGACGAGCAGGCCCCCGAGGGCGTGGCCGTGTTCCGCTACCGCTACAGCCAGCACCTGGGCGACCCGGAGTGGCAGGACTTCGTCCACCGGCTCTGCGCGGCGAGTCCCCTGTTCGCCCGGCTCTGGGCGACGCAGAACGTCGCCCCGCCGCGCCCGTGCAACAAGCGCTTCCGATTCCCGGAGGTCGGCGAGGTCGCGACGCGGGCCACCCATCTCGACGTCGGCTCGCTGCCCGGCGTCCGCATGGTGGTCTACACGCCGATCGACGACCTCAGCCGCGATCGCCTGGCCAAGCTGCGGGCTCGCGCCGTGGTCAGGGGCGGCCCCCGGGGCTGACCCCTGCACGCGCCGCGCCCGCTGTGGACGCCGGTGCTCGCGCGGGTCAGATGCTGGTGCTGGCGCTGGCGCTGGCGCGGGTCAGGCGCTGGCGCGGGTCAGCGGAGGATCTCGTCGACGTCGGGGTCGCCGCCGGAGCGGGACTGCGGGCGGTCGGCGATCGTCGCCATCTCGTCGGCGGTGAGCTCGAAGCCGAAGACGTCGAGGTTGGCCTGCTGACGGCCCGGCGTCGACGACTTCGGGATGGGGACGACGCCGCGCTGGAGGTGCCAGCGCAGGACGACCTGGGCGGGCGTGACCTGGTGACGGTCGGCGAGCACGGCGAGCACCGGGTCGGACAGCAGGGCCGTCTTGCGGGCGAGTGGCTGCCAGGCCTGGGTGATGATGCCGAGCCCGGTGTCGTGGGCGAGCTGGGCGTCCTGGGTGAAGTGCGGGTGCAGCTCGATCTGGTTGACGGCCGGGACGACGCCGGTCTCGGCGACCAGCCTGCCGAGGTGTGCGGGGGTGAAGTTCGAGACGCCGACCGACCGCAGCACGCCGTCGTCGCGAAGCCTGATCATGGCGCGCCAGGAGTCGACGTAGCGGTCCAGACGCGGCAGCGGCCAGTGGATGAGGAAGAGGTCCACGTACTCGAGCCCGAGCCGTTTGCGCGACTCCTCGAACGCGCGCAGGGCTGGCTCGTAGCCCTGGTCGTCGCCGCGCAGCTTGGTCGTCACCACGATCTCGTGCCGCCCGAGGCCGCTGGTCGCGATGCCCCGCCCGACGGCGTCCTCGTTCCCATAGGCGGAGGCGGTGTCGACAAGCCGGTAGCCGGCTCGCAGCGCGGCTCGGACCCCGCCCGCCGGGTCCGTCATCCTGTATGTCCCGATGCCCACCACCGGTAGCTCATGGCCGTCGTTCATCACCCGCGTCGGCGCCATCCCCATGCCTCGACCCTCCCATCGCCGCTTCGCCGTCACCCCTCTGGGGCGGTCAGCCGTACCGACGGGGCAGGGGCGGGGGCGGGCCGGGTTGCCGGTTGCCGGACGGCCCCGGRCCGCCGGACGGCCTCGGGCCGCGGTCAGGGCAGGGTGTAGGCGGCGCGCTGGCGGGCCAGGACATGGTCGCGCGCGCCGACGCCGGGGCCATCGGCGACCGCGGTCGGGCCATCGGCGGCGGATCCGGCCGCGGTCTGCTCGGGAAGTGCCGGGGCGACCCAGGTGTCGAGGTCCGGGTGGTGGAAGAAGACGACCGAGTACCGCTCCGGAGCAGGCACGCCGGGAGTGCGGGGTGGGTTGACGACGCGGTGCAGGTTCTTCGGGATCTGGCCGCGGGTCCACAGGTGCAGCAGGTCGCCGGCCTGCAGCAGGACCGCGCCGGGCGGGAACTCGACCGGCACCCACGCGCCGTCCGGGCCGAGCGCCGCCTCGAGCCCGGACCGGCCGTCGGCCCAGAGCAGGGTCAGCCCGCCGATGTCGGCGTGCGGGCGCTGCCGGGTCCGGCCGGGAGCCGGGGCCTCCGGCTGGGCGAGGTAATGGTTGACGCACAGGTTCGAGTGCTGCCGCGCCGTCCAGGCGGGCAGGTCGGCGGCGGGCAGCCCGAGCGCCTCGCCGATCATCTCGACGAGCCGGTTCGTCAGCGCCCGTGCCGTCCGGTAGTACGTCGTCCAGGTCGCCGTCAGGCTCGCCGGCCGTTTCGGCCACAGCGGGAACGCCGCCGCCCACGCGGTGTCGTCGGCATACGCCGCCGGGTCGGGCAGGGCCAGCTCGTAGCGTTCCAGCAGCAGGGCGTCCGGACCGCCCTCGTAGAGCGGCTGCCAGCCGGCCCACTCCCCCGTGCCCGGCCAGCGCACCGGCTCCTTCTGCTCCGGTCCGAGGGCGAAGAACTCCTGGGACGCCTCGACCATCGCGGCCAGGTCCGCGCCGAACGACCCGCCGGCGGAGAACTCGTCGAGCCCGGTCAGGAACACGCACGAGTTCCGCCGCAGGGCGTCCACCAGCGCGTCGGCGGACGTCGCCGGAAGGTCGAGCACGGGTATCCGCGCGGCGGGAACAGCGGCGGGAATCGCGGGGGCGGCGGAAGGCAGGTCCATCACGTCTCCAGGTCGGTGCTGGGTGACCAGTACTGGACGACCAGGGCTGAGTAGCCAGGGCCGGATAGCCAGAGCTGGGTGACCGGGCCGCCGTTCCGACGCTGGAGGTAGATACCCGAGGACTCCCGCGAGGCTAGCCGCGCCCACGCGCCTCGGTCAACGGTGGGCACGATCATGCCGGCGCGCCACGAAGAACCGGCCAACCGGTGATCTCGCGCGGGGCCGTCGGCGTCTCGCCGTGCCCGCCCCGTCGCCGGGCGTTCGCTGGGCCGTCGGCGTCCGGTCCGGTCGGCGGACTAGCCTGATGTGCATGATCCTCGGTGAGGTGGACGGGGCCGCGGCGGTACTGGAGCGGTGCTGGCGCGACGGCTACTGCGTGCCGAACCCGGACGTCTATCCGCATCTGTGGCTGTGGGACTCGTGCTTTCACTCGATCTCGTGGGCGGCGCTCGGCGACCCGCGCGCGGCGATCGAGCTCGCGTCCTGCCTTGACGCGCAGCTGCCCAGTGGCTTTGTCCCGCACATGCGCTACGCGGCGCCGTCGGAGGGCTCCGGCCCGCTGACCGACCGCTCCTCCTTCACCCAGCCACCGATCTACGCCCATGCCGCCCGGGTCCTGACCGAGCGCGGACTGTCGCCCGTGCCCGGCACGCTGGAGCGGATCGAGCGCGCGCTGGACTACCTGTGGAACCACCGGATGACGGCGGACGGCCTGCTGTTCATCGTCCACCCCTGGGAGTCCGGGTCGGACGACTCGCCGCGGTTCGACGACTGGATCGGCCGGTCCGCCTGGTCGCGCCTGGCATTCACGATCTTCGACCATCAGCTGGTGGAGGCCACGAAGTTCGACGAGGAGGGCGCGGCCGTGTGGTCGCGGGAGTTCGTCGTCGCCCCGGCCGCGATCAACGCGTTCGCCGCGCACGCCGCCCGCGAGCTCGCCACGCTCACCGGCAGCCAGGAGTGGCACCGCCGCGCCGACGAGCTGGCGGCCGCCATCGACGGCCTGCTGTGGGACGGCGAGCAGCGCCACTGGGTGGACCAGCCGATCGTCGGCGGTGGCCCCAGCGCCGCCCTGCCGACGCTCGACGGCCTCATCCCCGCCCTCGTCACGCCCGACCCGGAGCGGGCCCGGCTGGCGCTCGCCCAGGCGGAGGACGCCGCCGGCTACGGGGCCCCGTTCGGCCTGCGGTTCGTGCCTGCCGGCCACCCCCGCTACCAGCCCGAACAGTACTGGCGCGGCCCGGCCTGGCCGCAGCTGAACTACATGCTCTACCAGGCCGCCCTTCGCTGGGAGGCGACGACGCTCGCCGACACGATCGCCGACGCCAGCCGCCGCGCCGCACTCGTCTCCGGATTCGCCGAGTACTGGAACCCGGAGACGGGCGCGGGCCTCGGCGCGATCCCGCAGGGCTGGGCCGCCCTCGCCGCCGCCTACCCCGCCGTCCCCGCCCAGCCGGAACCGCCGGCCGCCGACTGACCTGGTCCCAGCGCCAGGCGGTGATGATCCTTACCGGCGCCCGGCGTGCCCGACGCCCGGGCGCTGGCGGTCGGGCCCGGCCGCGCGGGTGCGGGTGATGGGTGCCGGGCCGAGGGTGGGCACCAGGCCGGGCGCGGGCGCGGGACGGCTGGCGGGCGCGGGACGGGGCGCGGGCGCGGACCGGGGCGCGGGCTGCGGGTTGAACAGGTAGCGCTGGACGATTGTCGCGACGTCCCACAGGTACGGGTTGGCGAACATCGTGATGTGGTCGCCGGGGATGACGGCGGTGGTCAGGTCCGCGACGCCCGTGTTCTCCCAGCCGAGGCAGGGCGACGTGGACAGGCGCAGCTGGGACGGCTGGCCCCACGGGTTCGCCGGGTTGGCCGGGCGGATGAGGACCACGGGCAGGTCGGACGGCGGCGGGCTGTAGGCCGCGTAGGCACGCACGGCGGCCGCGTAGGTGTCGACGGCGTCGAGCAGGTGGTCCTCGTAGTCGTCGGGATCGGTGGCGCCGAGCGCGCGGGCGATCGCGGCGCCCTGCGTGCTGAGAGGCACCCCGTGGTCGACGCCGCAGCGGCAGGCGCCCTGCCAGACACAGGCCAGGTGGCGCATCCGGGCGAGCTCGCGGACCGCCAGCTTGGGGTTGTCGGCCGGTGGGGCCTGCCCGGGCAGCGGCAGCGCGGCGTCGAACAGGAACACCCGGGCCACCGGCTGGCCGAGGCCGCGCAGCAGCCGGCCCAGCTCGTAGGCGACGACCCCGCCGAACCCGTACCCGCCCAGCTGGTAGGGGCCGCCTCCGGGCTGGTCGAGCAGCACCGAGGGCAGCAGGTGCACCGCCATCGCGCGGACGTCGGCGAGCGGTGTGCGGGCGCCGTCGCGGCCCGGCAGGTCGAGCCCCCGGCAGACGGTGCTGACGCTGAGCGCGCCGGCGAGCGGGAGACCGGGGTGCGGTGGGCCTTCCAGGCCGCCGACGAGGAACAGCGGCGGCGGGCGGCGGCTCCTCGTCGCCGCGCCGGCGGGCGCACGCCGGGGGGCGGGCCGGGGCGCGGGGCGGGTGGCCACGGGCATGTCGGTGGGCTTCAATCCGGGCCTGCCCAGGTGACGGTGACACGGCCGGCGGCGACGCGGCCGGCGCTCACGGCGGACAGGACGGCGAACGTGGCCGCCGGTGACGTCGCCGAGGCGACCCGTGGCCTTGCATGCCAGGCGGCCGGGGCCGGGGCCGGGCGGTGGCCTGGCGACATCGGTGACGGCGAGGCCGGCGACGGCGGGATCGGCGACCGGGGGCGGGGCGCGGGCAGGTAGGGCGAGCGCACCGCGGTGGACAGGCCCATCCGGCCGACGAGCAGCGTGACCTGGTTCCCGGCGGCGCGTACGGCGGCGCGCCACTCGACCGGGATCGTGTGGCTGAGCCGCTCGATCCCCTGCCGCCCGTCGGCGCGCGGATGGACCAGGTCGAGGAGGGCCGGGCCGATCCTGACCGTCCAGCCGGCCACGAACGGCGGGTCGGCCCGCAGCGACGCGTGCAGCGCGAGCCCGGTGGCGAGGGCGTGCGACACCGCCGGGTCGATGAGCTCCCCGGGCCGCAACCTGCCAGGGTCGCCGGGGGCGCGCGGGTCGGTCGTCATCAGGTCGTCATCGTCATCCACGGCGAGCAGCGGCTGCGGCCGGCAGCCGGTCAGCGCCGCCGTGCCGATGCCCAGCAGGTCCGCGTAGACGATGCTCGACCCGCTGGCGGCGAGCTCCGCGTCCGCGAGCGCCGCCGGCGCGACGGTGACCGCGGACGGGGCGCACTCGGCGTGGACGAGCTGGACGCGCCGCACGAGGCGGTGCGGGTAGCGGCGCAGCACCAGCGACGTCGCCTCGCCCGTCGCGAGGTCGCCCTCGCCCTCGCAGACCGAGCACCGGTAGGTACTGGGGTGCGGCCCGTGGCGCAGCGCCGCGAGCAGGTCGGCCGGCAGGAGGGCGGCGACCGTGGGGTCGACGCGCAGGTCACGCACACTCGTCACCGGCGCGACGCCCGTCCACCAGCGTGCCGGTGGCGGGGCTCCTCGCACCGTCGCCAGCGGTGTGCGGCTTGGTGAGACCGCCGACGCGGCGGCCTTCGACGGAGCCGGCCGCCGAGCGTGGCTCGGTGACAGCGGCCGCGCCGCGTGCGCCCGCGGGAACCCTCGCCACGCGACGGCCGTCCCCGCGGCGGCCGGCGGCGGCCGGCTCGGCGACGGCCGGGGCGCGCTGGCCGAGGGGCCGGGCGGCGACGCGGTGGTCGTCTCCCCGCGCGAGCACGGCGGGCGGCTCGGCGGGCACTCCTGACGAGGAGGGTCCGGACGCGGAGGGTCCGGACGCGGAGGGCATCGGCGCCGCGGGCACTGGCGCGGAGGGGACGGGTGTCGGCGGGACGGCGGCGCTGGGCACGGGGATGGCGGGGGCGGGGACCGAGGCGCCGGGACCGGGGGCGTCGTCGTCGGTGGCGGGAAACGCGGTGAGGGTGTCCGGGATGGAATGGCGCAGGTCGGACAGCTCCGGGTACGGGATGCCGTCGGCGGCCTCGCGGCCGGCGAGCAGGAGGGCGTGGGCGGCGGTCACCCATTCGGTGGTGTCATCGGAGCCGGCCGCCTGGCAGACGATCGCCCAGGTGTCGAGCACCTTGGCGAGCGCGCCCGCGACGTAGGCCGGCATCCGCACGACGACGGCGGGCAGCGCGTCGCCGCCCGGCTCGTCGGCGGCGATCAGCCGGGCTCGGTCGACGTCCACCTCCATCTCGATGACGGACAGCAGCAGTGGTAGCGCGGGGTACTCGGGCATCACCGGCGGTGCCACCGGCATCGGCCGCGTCGGAGGCTTCATCGTTACTCGCCCTCCCTAGAGGGTTAGGGCCGACCGGTACGCGACGATGGCGAAGTCTCGCGTGCCCGAAAGCCCGTTCCTGGTGTCACGTTCTCTGCGGGGTTGGCTGGGACCGGGCGGCGCGGGCCTCTTCGGCGAGGGTCGCTTCCAGGGCGTGGCGGACGAGGGCGATGAGTGCCGCCCGGGTGGACGGCTGGTGGCGGGCGTCGCACATGACCACCGGGTGCTCGATGTCGAGCGCCTTGCGCACGTCGGTGACCGGGTGGACGAGCGCGCCGTCGAACTGGTTGACGGCGACGACGAACGGCAGCTTGCGGTCCTCGAAGAAGTCGATCGCGGCGAAACAGTCGGGCAGGCGGCGGGTGTCGGCGAGCACGACCGCGCCGACCGCGCCGACCGTCAGCTCGTCCCACATGAACCAGAAGCGGTCCTGGCCGGGCGTGCCGAACAGGTAGAGGACGACGTCCTGCTCGGGCAGCGTGATCCGGCCGAAGTCCATCGCGACGGTCGTGGTGGTCTTCCCCGCGATCCTGCTGGTGTCGTCGACGCCGACGCTCGCCGCGGTCATGTGCGCCTCGGTCGTCAACGGCGGGATCTCGCTGACGGAGCCGACGAACGTTGTCTTGCCGACCCCGAAACCACCGGCGATGATGATCTTCAAGGGGGTGGTGGTGACATCCGGGTCGGCGTCCCCGCCGGCCGGGCCGTTCGGGAGGCCACCCTGGCGGGTCGGGCCATTCGGGGGGCCACCCTGGCGGGTCGGGCCGCTAGAGCCGCTGAAGGCCATCGAGCACCTTTCGGAGCAGTTCGGAATCGGGCCGCCAGTCGGGGCGCTCGGGCCGATGCACGACGACGAGACCGTCGCGGGCCATGTCGGCGACCAGCACCTGAGTCACACCCAGCGGCAGGTCAAGGCGCGCCGAGATCTCCGCGACGGACTGGAGCTGGCGGCAGAGGAAGGCGATCTCACGCTGCTCGGGGGGCATGCCGGCAGGTGGGCGCCGTGCGAGGGCCACCCCGTGCGAGGTGGTTGCGACCAACGCGACCAGTTCCAACGCGCTGTGAGGCCGGGTACGCCCGCCCGTGACGGCGTAAGGGCGGACGACCGGTCCGGCTGCCTCGTCGGGCAGCTCCTCGTCGTCCCGAGGCAAGGTGCACCCCCCTCCGTCAGACCTGGACGCGCATCGGCGGGGTCAGGACCTGGCCGGCGCGCGTCACGAGTCGGGCCATCTCGAAGGCGATCATTCCCGGATCGGCGGCGGCCGAGGCGGCGACCGCCAGGCAGGACCCCTCGCCGATCGCGGCGACGAACAGATAGCCGTCGTCCATTTCGACAATGGTCTGGCGAACGTCCCCGCCGCTCATGTACCGGGACGCGCCGAGCGCGAGGGAGCGGAATCCGGAGGCGACGGCCGCGATGTGGTCGCCGCCCTCCCGGGAAAGGCCGGAGGAACGGGCCAGCTGTAGACCGTCAGAGGACAGCGCCACCGCCCACTGGACGTCGGAGATACGCCTTTCCAGATCATTCAGCAGGAATCCGAGATTACCGGTGGGAGGCATCGCCCATCCTTTCGTCGTCACCGGGAAGGCCTTGGCGGAAGCCGGCCCGGAAAGAGGTGACCAGGTTGCGAGCCTTCTCGGGATCCGGCCCGGCGCCCTTGGCCGCCGGCGTCGCCGCGGCGGCCACGCGCCGGCCGCCGCGCAGCTCGGCGGAAAGATGCTCGCCGCGGCGGCGGTGCGGCAGGTGGCCGAGCGGCGGCTCGACCAGGCCCGCCGCGCCAGCCAGGGTGGTCGCCCCCGTCAGAGCCGATGACCCCCCAGGGCCGGACGTGCCCCCCGGGGCCGTCGGAACCTGCGGGCGCGGCGCGAACGGCGCGGCCGGCCTCTGCGCGGCCGGCCTCGGAGAAGAAGCAGGCCTTGGCGCCGCCGGCCGCGCTCCGGCCGGTCCCGCCTCCGCGGCCGGGCTCTTCGGTCCCGCCGGCCCGGCGGGCGCCGCGGGTCCCGTCGCCGTCGGTCCCGCCAGGGTCAGCGGTCCCGTCGGTGCGGGTGGTCCGGCTGGCGCCCCTGGTCCCGTTGGCGCGGCTGGCCCGGTGGGACCGGCCGGTGGGCGCTGGGTGGGTCCGGACGGGGAGCCGACCGTGATCGGCGGGAGCTCCAGGGTGTTGCCCCAGTCGGCCCGGACGGCGTCGAACAGCGTCGGGCCCGTCGCGCCGGCGGCCGCGGGAGCCACCTCCTCGGAACCCGCCTCGTCCGAGCCCGGCCGGCCAGCGCCGTTCGCGCCGTCCGCGCCGGCGCCGTTCTGGCCGTCCGAGGTGGATTCCACCCCGGGGCGCCGCGGCAGGGGTCGGAAGAAGCTCTCGCGCACGGTGAGGACCTGCGACGGGTCGGCGTCGTAGTCGACGTCGAGACCGTCGAGGTACGCCCCGTCGTCCGCCAGGCTGTCCTCGCCCGCCCCGTTCCCGGTGGCGGCGTGACCGCCGTTGCCCACCGCGAACGGGTTGTCGTAGCCCACGCCGACCGCGTCGAGGCGCTCCAGGGCGCTGATCCGGTCGAGCGCGGCGCGCAGCGGGTCGTCGACCACCGGCGGCACGGCGGCGCTGTCGTCGACGAGCACCTCCGAGGGCAGCAGCACGACCGCCGTGACACCGCCGTAGGCGCTGCGGGTCAGCTGCACCTCGATCCCGTGCCGAGCCGCCAGGTTCGCGACGACCCACAGGCCGAGCTTGTCGCCCTGCTGCTCCGGGTTGAACGGCGGCGGGTCGGCCAGGCGGGCGTTCAGCTCGGTCATCGTCTCGTTGACGATCCCGATGCCGCGGTCGGAGATCTCGACCGCGACGCCGGTGCCGACCGGGCTGCCGGACACCGTGACCATGGTGTTCTCCGGCGACATCTGGGTGGCGTTCTCCACCAGCTCGGCGAGCAGGTGGATGACGTCGCCGACGACCGGGCCGACGATCCGGATGTCGATGGCGGAGCTCACCTCGACCCGGGTGTAGGCCTCCACCTCGGCGACGGCGGCGCGCATCGCGTCGACCAGCTTCACCGGCGAGCGGAACACCCGGCTCGGCCGGCCGCCCGACAGGGCGATCTGGCCCTCGACCTCGCGGCGCATGCGGGTCGCGAGGTGGTCAAGCCTGAACAGCCGGTCGAGCATGTCCGGGTCCTGCTGGTCGCGCTCCAGGTCGGTGATCAGCTTCAGCTGGCGGTGGATCAGCGTCTGGCTGCGCCGCGCCAGGTTGCGCATCGACGCGGACAGCGAGTGCTGCGCCGCGACCTCCGTCGCCGACTGGACGGCCGCCGCGTAGACCTCGCGCAGCGAGCGGGCGACGTCCCCGATCTCGTCGGCGGGCCCGCGAGCCATGTTGTCCGCCCCGATGTCGGCGTCGACGGGACGGCGGTCGCGGATCGCGGCCGTCACCGCAGGCAGCCGCTGCTCGGCCATGTCAAGCGCGTCCTCGCGCAGGGCCCGCAGCTGCCGGGCGAGCCGACGCGCGATCACGACCGAGACGGCCACCGTCAGCACCATCACGATGCCGGCGAGCAGACCGGCGAGCCACGCCCGGGTCCTGGCCGACGAGGCGAGCGTGCTGCTGCGGTTGGCGAGGTCCAGGGTGATCTGTGCCTCGACGTTGCGCAGCTGCTCGATCTTCGCGTTGGCGGCGGCCAGCCAGTCGACGCCGGTGACGTCGAAGGTCCCGTTGGTCTGCGCGGCGCGCAGCGCTCGGTCCTGCAGCGAGGTCACCGGGCCGAGCGTCGGGCCGACGGCCTGGTCGTAGAGCTGACGCTGGCCCTGGTCGGCGTAGACGTCGAACTGGCTGACCCAGGCCGATTCCGCGCCGCTCGCGGCACGGATGAGGCCGAAGTTGTCGGGGTCGAGGCGGCGCAGGATCAGCAGGATGCTGACGTAGCCGCGCTGCTGGGCGGACTGCTCGGCGACGTTGCTGATCGCCGTCAGGGCGGCGACCGTGCGGACCACCTCGGGGTCCGTCGTGCCGACGCCGGCCTGGGCCGGGGTGACGCCGAGCCAGGCGCGCACGATGCCGTTGAAGACGTCCGTGCCCGTGCCGGGCTTGAGCTCGTGCGCGTCGATCTGGCGGCGCAGACCGGGCAGCTTGTCGGTCTGGGTCTTGGCGGCGTCCACGGCGGCGACCAGGCGCGCGTCGTCCGGCAGTGAGTCGGCGACGGTCCTGACCTCGGTGTACGCCCGGTCCACCGGTGCGCGGGAGGCCGCGGTCTCCGCCGCCAGCGCCCGGTACCCCGAGCCGATGTACGACGACGACGCGTAGCGCTCCTGCGACAACGCCCGGACCAGCGCGTTCACCTTGATTGTGAGCTGGGCGGCGGCCTGGCTGCGGCTGGCCGCGTGCGCCGCGCCCGCCTGCCCGGTCACGAGCAGCGTGGCGAGCCCAGCGAGCGCCAGCAGCGGCACGACCAACGCGACCGCCAACCGGTACCGAACCGGCCAGTTCTCCATCTCGCTCCCATCGGCAGAAGCGCAACGACGACATTGGGGGCCCTGGGTCAGAGGGCGAGGAGCAGGTGCGGAACACGGAAGGCCGTGGGAACGGCCGCGGTACATGTGCGCCCGCCGCGGGTGTGGAGCAGATGCGCCACGGGGCCAAAACAAGAGGCGATGGAGTGATAGGAGTGGACTGGATAAGAAAAYGCGAAGGGGCAGGCGCGTTACGGACTTGAGAGCCAAGAGCCGCCGGGGCCGCGCCGGCACAGGAGGGGGGTGCACCGACGGCGCCGACAGGAACGGAGGGGGACGTGGCTGCGGCGAGGCGGCACCCCTTTCTCGTCATTGATTGCGGGTGCCGTCCCGAGCCCCGGCGGTGCAGCAGAAGCTAACCCGCCACGGACGGCGCGGATAGGTCACCGAACGGTCCTATGTGGGACACGCGTCCTATAGGGGTCAGACCGGCCGGTCCTATGTGGGACACGCGTCCTATTGGGGTCAAGCCGGCCGGTCCTATGTGGGACACGCGTCCTATAGGGGTCATAGAGCGGCCATGCGGATAGTCCGTGCTCATGGGGTGGTGTAGCGTCCCCCGCACACCCTTCGACCGGGCGTAGCGGCGCGGCTACGCCGATCGTCGACCGCCCAGCCGGTCCACCCGTCCACCCGTCCCCACGCCCAACGGACCTCCGATGGGCGTCCCGCTGGCGTCTTTACCGGCCGCTTACCTGCCGCCGCCGCCTGGAGACGGCTGGTGGGCGCCACCCTGACATCCAACGGACGTCCCAGCGCGTCCAACCAGCTGGCGATCGACGCCTGGCGGCTGTCGATCACCGGTCGCCCGTGGCCACGTCCCGATGGACGTCCCACGAGCGTCCGACACGTCCGACCGCACTTCCGACCACACGTCCAACCACGCCGCTCCCCTGGCCCGGAGCGCGGCGGCGCGGCGCGGGGCCACCCTCCTCCCCACGCCGCGCCGCCTACAGAGGGAGACGCCCGGTGCTGCTGGAGAAGCTGTTCGGCCTCGACGAGTTCGGCGTCGCCGTCTACCGCGCGGCCGCCGGACACCGGTACTCCGACATCGAGTCGCTGGCCGAATGGGTCGGCCGGCCGGTCAAGCAGGTCCAGGCAGAGGTGCACCGGCAGATGCAGCGCGGCCTGCTGCGCGTCGTCGGCGACACGTGGGAGGCGCAGGACCCGGCGCTGGTGCTCGAGGCGGAGCACGCGGCCGAACGCGTCGAGCTGGAGGCCAGTCGCTCGGTCATGGTCGAGCAGCGCGCGGCGCTGTACCGAAGCGGGCTGTTCGCGGACTACCTGGCCGRCCGGCGCCGCCCCGGCCCCCACGACCGGGTCGTCACGATCCTCGACCACCACCAGATCCTGCTGAAGATCGCCGAGCTGGTCGACAGCGCCGAGTCCCAGGTCCACTTCCTGCTCGGCGGGCCGAGCCCGGCGGGCCCGGGGCAGGTCCAGTACATCCAGGACCTGGTGTGGGGGATGGCGCGCGCCGTGGAGCGCGGGGTACGGGTCGCGTCCGTGTGGGCGCCCGAGTATGTCGCCGCGGCCCGCGCGGCCAGCGGTACGCGGCGGCTGCCGCCGCTGGGATGGGTCCGCCAGAGCTCGAACGTGCCGATGCGCGCCGTCGTGGCCGACGCCCGCGCGGCCATCCTCCCGGTCGACCCGGACAACCTCGACCGCGGGGCGCTCGTCATCGAGGCCCCCAGCCTGCTCGTCATCATGACCGACATGATCGAGCGCATCCATCGCGACGCGCAGCCGCTGGCGGCCCCCCCGCCCGCCGCCGATCCCGCCGTGCAGCGCCGCCAGAACGCGGTGCTCGCCCTGCTGGCGCAGGGCCATACCGACCACGTGATCGCCGCCGAGCTGGGCGTGACGATCCGCACCGTCCGCCGGGACGTCGCCGACCTCTACGAGGCTCACAGCGTCACCAGCCGCTTCGAGCTCGGCGCCGTCACCGCCAGCCTCGGCCTTCTTCCGCCGATCGAGGTCTGACCTCGTTCGGGGGCCTCGCTCCAGGCCGTCAGGAGAGGGCGGCGGGCGGGCCGGCGGGCGGCGGGCGGGTCGCGATCGCGGTGGCGTGGTGGCGGAAGCTGGCGAGTGCGCGGCGGACGGCGAGGCGTTCGGCGCGGTCGGGGCGTAGCAGCGCGATCAGGTACCGGCCGGTCTCGATGCCGGCGATCTCCCGGAGCGTGATCGCGCCTCCCGTCGGTGTGGTGAAGCGCGGCAGAATGGCGACCCGGTCGCCGCGGGCGACAAGCGCCTCGACCAGTCGGTTGTCGCGCAGTCGCTGGACGACGGACACGCTTCGCCCGGTCGCCTCCTCGACGGCCAGGCGGATGGTGTCGAACGGGTAGCCGACCGGGACGCCGTACCACTCGACCTCGACCAGGTCGTCGGCCGCCACCCGCTCCAGGCCAGCAAGCGGATGGCCAGCACGCATCGCGATGTCGAGCGGCTCACGGGCCAGCAGAACACCGACCAGGTCGTCGGCGCCCGGTGGCGGTCCCTTGCCGAGGCTGTGGCCGATGACGATGTCGTAGTCGGCCACCAGCGCCGCGTACTCGTGCTCGGCGAGGTCCACGTCGTCGCATTCCAGCCTGACCGCCGTCGCCTCGAGCTCGTCCAGCACCCCGGGGAGCAGCAGCGTCGCGGCGCTCGGAAGGGCCGCCACCCGAACGACGCCGGCGGGCTCGCCGCGGAACTCGTCGAACCGGGCCTGCACCTCGGCGAGCACCCGGGCGACGTCGCGGCCGGCGTCGGCCAGCAGGCGGCCCGCCTCGGTGAGCCGGATCCCCCGGCCGCGCGGCTCGACGAGCCGGGCGCCGAACTCGCGCTGAGCGGTGCGCAGCTGCTGGGAGACAGCGGACGGGGTGCGATGGGTGGCCGCGGCGACCGCGGTGACACTGCCGCGCGCGGCGAGCTCACGCAACAGGTCCAGGTGGCGGGTGTCCACGCCGCCAGGGTACCGATCCTGTAGGTGACCTACAGGAATTGACAGATAAGTTTCACTTGTCCTTACAGCTTGGCGTCCGCGACAGTCACGGCATGCCAGCTCGTCACCGTCTCCTCGCCGTGGTCGTCGCGGTGGCCTGGGGCCTGAACTTCCTCGCCATCGACGCCTCGCTCGAGCATTTCCCGCCGTTCCTGCTGGCCGCGGTGCGGTTCGCCATCATCGCGGTACCGACGCTGCTGCTGGTGCCCCGGCCGCGGGTGCCGGCGCGGTGGCTGTTCGGCTATGGGCTCGGCTTCGGGACGCTCCAATTCCTCTTCCTGTACTGGGCCATGCACGCGGGGATCCAGCCCGGAGTCGCCTCGCTGGTCCTGCAGTCGTCGGCGCCGTTCACGGTGCTGCTGGGCGCGGCGCTGTTCGGCGACACGGTCACACCGCGCCGGCTGGCGGGTCTCACGGTCGCGGTGCTGGGTCTCGCGGTTGTCGGCTGGGAGAGATCGCACACGGCGGCGATCGGGCCGTTCCTGCTGGTACTGGCCGGCGGCTTCGGCTGGGCGATCGGGAACATCTGCAACGCCCGGGCGCAGGCACCCAACCCGTTTCACCTGACCCTGTGGATGTCGGTGGTGCCGCCGGTCCCGATGCTCGCTCTGTCGCTGCTGGTCGAGGGCCCGCACCGGATCGGCGCGGCGTTCTCGACGACCGACCACCTGCTTGGCGCGCTCACCGGGCTCGCCTACACGGTGCTGATTGGCACCCTGCTCGGTTCAGGCATCTGGAGCTGGCTGATGGCCCGGCATGCCGCCGGGCTCGTCGCACCGTTCTCGATGCTCGTTCCCGTCATCGGCCTGTCCGCCTCAGCCGTCCTTCTCAACGAGCGCATCACCGCCCTGGAGATCGTCGGCGCCGTCCTGGTAGTGGGCGGCGTCCTCCACGGCTCGACGGCCCGGGCGCTCCCACTCCCGCTCCCCCGCCGTCACGGAAGCCGCGGCCCGATCGCCACGACTGGCCCGGCGACTCCGACTCGTCCGACCGCGGCCGCCGTCGCGGGCCAGCCGGAGCCGAACGGCTCCGCGACACCGGCGGGGCTGCCCGACCCACGGGACTGTGGGGCCACGGCCTCCACACCGCGCGCGACGGGCATTTCAGCCTTAACGGCCACACGCGGCCCCGCCGTCTAGGAGAATGGAATAACAACAAACGATCAATTTCATCGGGCGGTCGGGGGGACGCCGCGCCGGGGAGCTCACCGATGCATGACCTGTTCAATGACCCTGCCCGCCGTCTGCTCACCGTCGCTCAGGAGGAGGCCCTCGACCTCGGCCACGAACAGATCGGCACCGAACACCTGCTGCTCGCCCTGCTGAACCGGCGGACTGGCGCCGGATCCCAGGTGTTGGCGTCGCTCGGCGTCACCCTGGAACGCGCCCGCTCCGAGGTCGAGGCGATTGTGGGCCGCGGCCTGGCCAGACCGGTCACGATCCGCGGGAAGGCCCGGCGAGACCGCCGTCCGTCCTACACCCAGCGAGCGGAATGGATCCTGGAACGCGCCCGGCTCGAGGCGAGGACAGCCGACCACGCCTACGTCGGCCCGCAGCACATCCTGCTCAGCCTGCTGCGCGAGGATGGCGGCGAAGGCGCCAAGGTCCTCGACCGGCTGCGGCTCAATCGGGAGGAGGCGCGCCGGCGGACGCTGGTCGCGCTGGGTGTCCTGCCCTATCCGGGCCCTACCCTGCTCGACTCGGTGCCGGGTGACCTCGACGCCCAGATCGCGGCCCTGCGCGAGGCGAAGGACGAAGCTCTCGACAACCGCGACTTCGCCCGGGCGGTCGAGGTTCGCCAAAGCGAGCGAGCCCTGCTCGCGCAGCGCGCCCGCGCCACCGCCTGATCCGCGGCGACGTCCCGGCCCTCGGCGAGGGCCGGGACGGTCCGTCGCCGAAGACGGCGCAGCCGCGGATCAACCTCGCTCATGGTTTTGGTGTAGTTTGTGCCCAGTCGGCCCGGCACGCGCGGCTCCCCCCGTTCCGCGTATGCCGGGCCGACGTATGTCCGACGCCCCCTCGGCTACCGGCGCGCTGCCGGCCAGGCCCTGTCGCATCGACGACGGGGCGGATTCTCTCGCGTGGTGCCGGCCGGGTCGGTGTCAGCCCGCTGGCGAGATGCTCGGCTCTGCGCCGGGCGACCGTCCGGGAACAGCCGCGCGGTCATAGACGGTGAGCGCCTCGCGAACGGTGGACTCGACGTCCTCGGCCATCAGGAAACGGGATTCGACAAGACGCGCGGCGGCGGCACGAACCATCGACTCGTAGGCATCACGCGCCGGGAGCGCGGAGCCGGTGAGCAGCGGCAGCATGCTGCCGAGGAACTCGTACAGCGGGTTCGGCAGCCCGGCGACGGGACGACGAGGGTTCCAGCCTGTGTACGCCGCGACCGGGACCGCGACGACGGGCAGCGCGACGCCCGCGGTCTCGTTGCCATCAGCGTCGACCGCGGCGACCACAGCCGGTCTCGCCGCACCGAACACCGGCGGCCAGCGGCCGATGCCGCTTTCCGCGCCAGGGCCGAGATCCATGTCCCGGGTGACGTTCAGCGCGTCGAGATCCGGGAGCCACGGGCCGTCGGTGGCGGCCGGGTCAGCGACACCGGTGGCGATTGACCCGGCGGCGGACGCGGCGGTATCGACGACGGCCGTGTCGGCCGTGTCGGCCGTGTCGGCCGTGTCGGCCGTGTCGGCCGTGTCGGCCGTGTCGGCCGTGTCGGCGGTGGCAGTGGTGGCGGCCGTGTCGGCCGTGTCGGCCGTGTCGGCCGTGTCGGCCGTGTCAGTGGTGGCAGTGGTGGCAGTGGTGGCGGCGAACTGCTTCAGGACGGCGTCGCGCGTCGACGCCGTTCCGTCCTTCCAGCGGGGGACCTGGCTCGGCGGCGGGTCGACGCCCGCGCGCACCCATTCCACCAGCGCGATGAACAGGGCGCGCAGGATCGGGCCGACGTCATGCGTGTGCGTCGGGTTCGCCGCCGGCATGAATTTCTTGAGGGTTATAGCGCCGAAATGATCGGTGCCGCGCAGCAGGAACACCCGCGCGTCCGGGTCGTCAGGCAGGTCCTCGCCGGTCTCCGGATCGATGTGCGCCAGCGCGCCGTCGCCGCGCCAGTACTCCCAGGAGCTGTTGGTCAGGAACAGCTTCGGGACCGCGCCGGGGAGGTCCACGTCGTGGTCCGCTTTCTCGTGGTCCGCTGCCTCGCGGT
The DNA here is from genome assembly GCF_001983105.1 of Pseudofrankia asymbiotica. Taxonomy (GTDB): domain Bacteria; phylum Actinomycetota; class Actinomycetes; order Frankiales; family Frankiaceae; genus Pseudofrankia; species Pseudofrankia asymbiotica. The sequence continues at coordinate 52,937 of NZ_MOMC01000058.1, forward strand.
CCGCTGCCCCGCCACTCGCCGCCCCGACGGTCGTCACCCCGCCGTCCGCCGCCGCCGCGCGGGCGGGGGCGAGGAGGCCGGCCGTGTCGTACGGGGGCAGGTTCGCGAAGCCGAGCGCATGGGTGAGCGACGGCTGGGCGTATCGGTGGTTGAACTCGCCGCGCCGGGCACCCGCGATATGGGCGAGAACGCCGTCGAAGACGACGGCGCCTGTCTCGTCGACGTTGCGGTTCTCGTACAGGAACTGCCGCAGGAACCGGCCCGACTGGGAGACGCCGAAGGCGAAGGCGTGCGCCAGGCCGCCGGTCCGGCGCAGCCATGAGGCCGCGTCCCGGACCGCGAGCAGCCCGGTTCCCACCACCGGACACAGCGACGTCCGGTAGGTCAGGGTGTACCAGTGGAAGGCACGGAACCCGCCGTCGAGAGCCACCGTCGTCGCGTCGACGAACCGCCACCGGTCGCGGGGAACCGGGCGGGGAGCCTCGTCGGGGGTCAGCCGCTCGGTGAGGAACGCGTCCGGATCGTCGACGCCGACGGTCGGGAAGTCGGTGAAGGCGAAGAACGGTGACGAGTCGGAAAGCGGATGGTCCGGCTGATCCGTGTCCGGGCGGAACTCGACCCGCAGCCAGCCCGGCCCGACGTCGACGGTCGGCGCGGTGAGACCAACGCTCGCCCCGCCGCGCGCCACGTCCCACTGCCAGCCGCACCAGGCGACCGTCCAGCCGCGGGCGAGCAGAAAGCCGTCGCCCGCGTCGAGGGTGTCCAGGTCGGCGAGCTGTATCGGCGCGCCAGCGGAGAACGGGACCCCGCCGAGCAGCCCCCGGTTCGGGACGACGAAGACCAGGTCACCGTTGCCGCCGGCGCGCGGGCGCAGCACCCGGAGGTCGGCCTCGAAACGCGCCAGTCCGTCCTCGCCGGCGGCGCGCTCGAGATCGACGATTCCCCGGTTGGCCGCGGCGGCCGGGTCGACGGTGAACTCGGCGACCGCGCGGACCGCCTCGTAGGCGCCGGCCGTCCCCCATTCTCGCCCGTCCGCGAACGCCGACACGCTCTCGCCTCGCAGGCCGACCAGTGCCATGCCCCGGATCGTCACACACCGGCGGACCCCGCCGCCACGCATCCGATGACGCCACGCCACGCGCCGCGCGACGCGAGAGCGGCTTCGGGCAGACGCCGATCCGACGGCACCGGCCGCCGCACGCCTGATCACCAGAACCGTGTCGGGATACGAACAGGCGGCGGCTCGAAGCTCGGACCCCGGAGTTCGGATCCCGGTACCGTCCCGGCGATCTTCCGAGGCGGGCGCGGGGCGAACGTCGCCGAGAACCGCGCTAGGCGCGCTTTCCGTTGACCGACGCCCGGGTCGCCGCCGCCGAGGGTGTGGCGGGCGTGGGGCCGCCGAGACCGGTGAGGCAGAAGGACCAGAGGTGTTCGGCGACGGTCGCGGTGGCCTCGCCCGGCGGGGCGAAGGCGTAGTGATGGTAGACGGTCATGACCAGCTTCGTGATGAGGGCGGCGTCCCGGTCCGGGTCGATCGGGCGCAGCAGGCCGGCCGCCTGGGCCTCGCGCAGCTCGCGGGCGATCAAATCGGTGATCGGCTGGATGGCGTGTGCCATGTCCTCCGGAAAACGCTGGTGCAGGCGCCAGTGCTGGGCGGTGATGAAACGCGGTCCGGTGCCGGTACGTCCGGCGCCATCCGCCGCGTCGGCCTCGCCACGTCCGCCGCCCCGCCCGGCACCGACGGTGGCGGCGACGACGGCGGCGCCGTCGGTCACGGCGGCGAGACCGCCGTCACCGGCCCCGGTGACGGTGACGGTGCCCGCGTCGTCGGCCTCGGTCAGGCCCGCGAGGATCTCGACGATGTAGAAGCGCAGCCGGGCCACCGGGTCGTCGAGGTGGCTCGCGGCGGCGGCATAGCGCTCCGCGTTCTCGGCGATCATGTCCTCGATGACGGCGACCAGCAGCTGGTCCTTGCCGGGAAAATGCCGATAGAACGTCTGCAGCGCGACGCCGGCCTCGCGGGCCAGTTCCTGGGTGGTGAACTGGTCGCCCTTCTCGTCGACCAGCCGCCGGGCCGCCTGGACGATCACTTTTGCCTGCTGGATCGTGCGCAGGCGGGAGCGGCGGACCGACGGCGATCGGTCAGCGGCGCGTTCTGCCCAGGACACAGGCTCGACGCTACCTTTCGGGGGCACGACCGCGGCCCGCGGTCCGGGCGGGTCGCCCGGACTGTGGCCGCGATTACCCGGATCAGCCGCCACGAGCGGCGACGAGGGCGCCGCGGTTGACCTTTGTCGCCTCGCTGCGGGGAATCGCCGCGACGAACTCGACGGTCTTGGGCGCCTTGTAGTGGGCGAGCCGGTTCTTGGCGTAGGCGATGACGTCATCCGCGGACGGAGGGTTCGCGGGGTCGGCCGGTTCGACGATGGCGTGCACCCGGCGGCCCCATTCGGGGTCGCGCAGGCCGACCACGACCACGTCGGCGATGGCGGGGTTGTCGATGAGCGCGGACTCGACCTCGGCCGGGAAGACGTTGGCCCCGCCGGTGACGATCAGGTCGACCCTGCGGTCGACGAGGTAGAGGAAGCCCTCCGCGTCCAGGTAGCCCATGTCGCCGGCGGTGTGGAAGCCGTCGTCGGTGCCGCGCAGGCGTGGCGCGTCGCCCAGGTACCGGTATCCGCCGTAGGACGGGGAGCGCAGGTAGATCTCGCCGATCTCGCCGAGTGGCGAATCGGCGCCGTCGGCGTCCAGGACGCGCAGCTCCGTGCCGCCGATGCCGCGGCCGACGCTGCCCTGGTGGGTGAGCCACTCGTCGCCACGGATCGCGGCGAGCCCAAGCCCCTCGGTCATGCCGTAGGCCATGACGATGCGTTCGGGACCGACGAGCCCGGCCCACCGGTGGACGAGCGACCGTGGCATGGGAGCGGCGCCCTGAATGAACCAGTCGATGCTCGACAGGTCACGGCCGTCGATGCCGGGAAGGTCGGCGATCCGCTGGAGCATTGTCGGGGTCGCGGTGAACGTGGTCACCCGGTGCCGCTCGATGACGTCGACGACCCGGGCCGCGTCGAACTTCTCCATCACCACCAGCCGGTCGCCCATCAGCAGGCTGAACAGCGTGGAGAAACCGTTCGTGTGGTACATCGGCGCGAGCACCAGAATCGTCTGCGGCTCGCGCACCGGGCGCCAGTTCTCGAGCAGCCTCCCGGCATAACGCGGGTCGTGGATGCCTCGCCGCTCCGAAAGGATGATCTTCGGAGTGCCGGTCGAGCCGCTGCTGCAGATGCCGTTGACGTGTGGAGAGACGACGTCGGRCAGGTCCGGGACCGGGAGCCGCTCGGTCTCGTCGATCCAGGACAGGTCGGACGGCCCCAGGTAGACCCGTGGGTCGATCACCTGACGCAGTCGCTCGAGCTCCCAGTCGGGCACGTCCCAGCGGACCGGCACCGGCACGGCGCCGAGCTTCCAGGTCGCGAGCACGGAGAGCACGAACTGCGGCGAGTTGCGTAGCCCGATCCCGAGCCGGTCGCCGGCTCGCAGGCCACGGTCCGCGAGGGCGGCGGCCAGCTGGCTGGCGCGCCGGTCGAGCATCGGCCAGGTGAATCCAGGCTCGGAGCCGTCCAGGCCGATGTGGCGGAACACCACGTCGGTCGGGTTTTCCTCGACGAGCTGCCGGATCCGGCGGGAGATGCTGACCTCGCCCTCGCCCTCGCCGGCCTCGGCTTTGCTGGCTTCGGTGTCCAAGGCGGCTTCCACGGCCCGTCCCTTCCACGTTCCATCCAAGGTTTCACGTTCGTAGCTGTCGTGCGGGGCTGCCCACAGCGGGCCAGGCTTTTCCGCGGAACGTGGCGGATTCGCCGGAACCTGGTGGGAGACCCCGCCGATCGGTATGCGCGGGCAGCGCGGCGCGCCCCCAGGGCCGGGACGATGCCCGGCCCTGGGTCGCGAACCGGTTTCAGCCGGTCGTGGAGGCGCCGACGACCTCGTAACTGCTCGGATTGCCCTTGGCGTCGAGGGTCGCGGCCAGCGTGCCGCGGGTGCACACCGCGCTCGACAGTTCGGTGGCCTTGCCGTCGCACTTGAACTTCAGGCCACCGGCACCGGGAAGCTCCGACTCCGGCATCGCCCTGATCGTGCTGATGACGCTGGCGGGCGTGATCTCACCACTGATCTTGGCGGTCGCGAGCTGGAAGCCGGCGAGCGCGCTGAACATGCTCATCCCGCCGATCTGGCTGGTGTCCACGCCCTTGGCGTATTCGTCGACCACGGCCTTGTAGAGCTGGGTGGACGGGTTGTCGGTCCCGATCGGCGCCGACGCCGTGATCTCTATGCCCTTGAGCAGGTCACCCGGCACCGCCTTGCGGGTCGCGTCGGTGATGCACTGGGCGATGCTGGTGATCTGGCCCTTGTACCCGACCGCGCGCAGGCCGTTGAAGGCGCTGATGCAGAACGAGTCGTTGCCGAGCACGAACACCATGCCGGGATCGCCCGAGACCACGGGTCCCAGCTGCGGCGTCATGTCGGCGGTGCCCAGCGCGATCCGGACGAGTGCGTGCTCGAGGCCCGCCGCCTTGTATTTGGCGGGCGCGACGTTCGTCTCCAGGCCAAGGGCGGCCGGAACGTCGATCACGATCGACGTCACCTTCTTGTAGCCCTTCTCCTTGGCCACCGTGATCGGCAGGCCGATGGGCCCGGCCGACGGGTCGGACAGGATGAAGGTCGAGGCCTTGTCGGCCARCACTTCCGTCTCGCTGGTGGCGTAGAGCATCACCGGGATGCCGGCGTCGTGCAACGGCTTCCAGGCGTCATGCATGACGGCGGACTCACCGAACACCGCGGCGACGACCCCAGCCTCGATCAGGCGGTTTCCACAGTCGGTCGCCTTGCCGGGATCACCCAGCGCGTCACACACGACCAGCTCGATCGGCCGGCCGCCGATGCCGGCCCGGTGCTCGTTGAGCCACTTCGCGGTGCCGTTCGCGACCGTGTCCTGGGCGGACATGTCCGAGGACGGGCCCTTGCCCTCGGTGACGATCCCGATCTTGACGGACGCGCCCTTCGCCGGCGCGGACGGGCCGAGCAGGGACGCCTCAGCGCTCGCCGAGGCGGAGGGGGTACCCCCGCCACTGCCACCGTCGTCGTCGCTGCCGCAGGCGGCGACGAGCCCGACGGTCGCGGCCAGCGCCAGGACCAGGCCCGATAAGCCGGCCGATCGGGATAACCCGGATAACCGGCCGGCTTGCCGTGTCCGTCGGCGGGTCGATCTGCCCAGCTGGGCCCTCACGTGTGCCACTTGCCCTCATCTCGTGGTCGAAGCCCGCCCAGCGGCGGCGTCGTGGGAATGACGAGTCGGGACGACGAGCAAGCGGCAGCCCCGCCAAGGGCACGCCGCGGCTGTCGGCCGAAGCAGTCGGCGGCGTGCCACGGGGTCGGGGACTCGCCGCAGGAAGCAGGAATATGAGCAGCCAAGCCGGCCGCCGAACGGGTCCTCGGCGCTGGCGCTAGCCGTCCGGTACCGGGAGTGCACGCATGCTCGCAACATTCAACGAGGACGTCAAGCTCTACCTAAATGTGGACTGAGGGCTTCTCGAAGACGAGAGTCTCGTTCTACAGTGCGAGAGGTCGTGACAGCTCAGCGGCGTGGCCGAGGGGCTCGGCACGACGCGAGGGGAGGTCCGTCGAGTGGACGACGCCGAGTTAGACCCATTAGACCCACAAGGCCCATCAGGCCCGCTAGACCCGTCAGACCTGGCAGACCTGGCAGACCTGGCTGAGGCTCCAGGCGCGTTGGATGGCGTCCGCGTCGTGGAGCTGGCGCAATGGGTGTTCGTTCCGGTCGCCGGCGCGCTGCTGGCCGACTGGGGCGCGGATGTCATCCGGATCGAGCGCCTCGAAGGCGACCCGTACCGGGGCCTGGCCACCCAGGGCATCGGAACCGACAGCGGCGGGGTCAACCTGTCCGTCGCCCTGGCCAACCGGGGCAAACGCTCGATCGCGCTCGACCTGCGCCGTGAGCAGGGACGAGCTCTGCTGGACGAGCTGCTCGCGACCGCGGACGTGTTCCTGACGAACTTCCGGCCGGGGGCGCTCTCCCGTCTCGGCCTGGACGCCGACACGCTGCGCCAGCGCTTCCCGCGGCTCGTCTACGCCCGCGGACACGGCTACGGGGCCCGCGGTCCGGATGCCGATCTGCCTGGCTACGACTCGTCGGCCTTCTTCGCGCGCGGCGGCATGGCCCATGTGCTGACCCCGCCCGAGCGGGACTACCCCATCAGCCAGCGCGGCGCGATGGGTGACCGCAACGGTGCGATGGCGCTGGCGTTCGGTGTGGCGGCGGCCCTGCTGCGCAGGGAGCGGACGGGCTCCGGCTCGGTCGTCGACGTCTCGCTGCTCGCGACGGCGATGTGGACGCTGTCGTCCGACGTGCTCTCGGCGCTGTCCGGCAGCGAGCCGCGGGCCATGCCCGGCCGCACCGGCGGCCCGAACCCGCTGGTCGGCACCTACCGGACGAAGGACGGACGCCACATCCAGCTGGTGTTCCTGGAGGCCGACCGCTACTGGGCGGACTTCTGCCAGCTGGTCGGACGCGCCGACCTGGCCGCCGACCCTCGGTTCGCGGACCTGCGGACGCGCGGCGCGAACCGGGACGCCTGCGTCGCCGCGCTGGACGCCGAGTTCGCCAGCCGCACCTTCGAGGAGTGGAAGGACCTGCTGTCCGGGATCAACGCGCCCTGGGCGCCGGTCCAGGCGGTGGAGGAGCTGCTCACCGATCCGCAGGTGCTGGCGAACGACTACCTGGGCGAGGTCCATGTCGAGGACGGGTCGACCTACCGGCTGCCGACCGTTCCGGTGCAGTTCGACGAGCGCCCGCCGCCGCTGCGGCGCGCCCCCGAGCATGGCGAGCACACCGAGGAGATCCTCCTGGAGCTCGGTCGTACCTGGGAGCAGATCGGCGAGCTGAACGAAGCGAAGGTCATACCGTGACCGCGCCGGCGCCCGCGACCACGCCGGCCACCACCTCCACGGCGCCGGCCGGGGCAGCCGCGGCGTCAGCCGCGGCTACGCCCACCCGTCGGCCGCTGCCGGTGCCGGACGAGCAGTCCGCGCCGTTCTGGGCCGCGGCCGCCCGCCACGAGCTGGTGATCGCTCGCTGCGCCCGCTGCGGCGCGTTCACCCACCCGCCCGACATCATCTGCCCGCACTGCGGCAGCACCGACCCGGGCTTCACCTTCCAGCCGGTCAGCGGCCACGGGACCGTCAGGTCGTGGACGGTGGTCCGCCAGTCGTTCCTCCCGGGCTTCGACGTGCCCTTCGTCCTCGTCGACGTCGAGCTCGCCGAGCAGTCCGAGCTGCGCCTGATCGGCCGTCTCCTGGACGGGCCCGACGCGCCGCTCCGCGTCGGCGCCCCGGTCACCGTCGCGTTCGAGGACGTGGCGCCAGAGGTCGCCGTTCCCGCCTTCGAGCTGGTGGGTGGGGCATGAGCGAGAACGACCAGGCGCCCGCGGGCCACGCACACGCGGGCCAGGCGCACGCTGACCGGGCGCGCACCCGTCAGCGGCACGGCGGCAGCGCCCATGGGGCGACCGGCGACCGGCAGCGGCACAGCTGGGCGCGAAGCGGCCAGCAACGACGCGGCCGGCCGAGCAACGAGGTGGCCATCGTCGGCTACGCCCACAGCCTGGTCCGCCGGCACGCGCCCGAACCGCTGGGTGTCCTCGCCGTCGACACGGCCCGCCGGGCGATCGCCGACGCGGGCCTTGAGGTCGCCGACGTCGACGGGTTCGTCAGCGCTTCCATGTTCCCGACGGCCGGCGCGCACGCGGTCGAGGACGGGACCAGCATCGTGTCGTCGCAGTGGATGGCCGCGCATCTCGGCGCGGACGCGCGCTACACCGCCGGCTTCGACGGTGTGGGTGCGCTGACCGGGTCGCTGGCGCTCGGGGTGAACGCGGTCGCGAGCGGCACCGCCGACTACGTGCTGCTGCACCGGGCCCTGCACAACCCGGTCGGCAGCTACCACGCCAACCCGATGACGGCGGCGGTCGGCTGGCAGCAGTGGACCGCTCCGCAGGGCTTCTTCGGCCCGTTGCAGATGATCGCCCTTCCCTACAACGAGTACCTGGCGCGCTACGGCGCGAGCCGGGAGGCGATGGCGGCGGTGCTGGTGGAGGCGCGCAAGAACGGCGCGCGCATCCCCTGGTCGTACTGGCACGGCAAGCCGCTGACCGCCGAGGAGTACCTGGCCGCGCAGACGCTGGTGGACCCGATCTGCCGGTACGACTGCGACATCCCGGTCGACGGCGTCGCCACGTTCGTCCTGACCTCGGCCGAGCGGGCCGCGGACCTGCCGAACAAGCCGGTCTACATCGCGGGCTACGCGTCCGGCCTGCCGCCGCGGCGCCGGCTCGCCCAGCACTGGCCGCTCGACGACATCATGGATGCCGGCTTCGGCCTGGTCAGCCGGCTCTGGGAGCGTTCCGGGGTCGGGCCGGCCGAGATCGACCTTCCGCAGGTGTACGACGGGTTCTCGCCGTTCGTGTACTTCTGGCTGGAGGTTCTCGGCCTCTGCCCGGTCGGCGAGGCGCACCGCTTCGTCCAGGCCGGTGGCATCGACGCCGACCGCCCGGACGGGCTGCCGGCGCTGTCCGGCGGCGGCGCGCTCGGGAACGGCCGCATGCACGGCGTCCCCCAGATGCTCGAGTGCTACCTGCAGCTTTCCGGCCGCGCGGGCGAGCGCCAGCGCGACAAGGCAACCATCGGCGTCGCCTGCCATTCGTCGCCGCACTACGGCGGTGCCGTCGTCTACAGCGCCGTCCCGTTCTGACCTGGTCCGATCCGGCCTGGCCCGATCCGGCCTGGCCCCGTTCTGACCCGCCCGCCCGCACGGCCCGCGCCGAGCACGCGGACCGCTCCGACAGCACAGCCCCGCTGCGACAGCGACGACGACAACGCGGCCCCGTTCCGAATCCCGCGCCAGGACCCGGCGCGCGCGGTCCGCGGGGGCGCGAGCCCAGCTACGCGAATCCAGTAATCCAGTAGGGAGGCCGGGGTGCCGGCAATTATCGAGGAACGGCGTTCGTACGTAGCCGGGCGATGGGTGGACGGCGATGGTTCGTTCGCCGTGGAGAACCCGGCCGACGAGTCGACGGTCGCCGAGATCGGCGTGACACCGCTCGCCGAGATCGAGCGGGCCATCACCGAGGCGCGGCGCAGCTTCGACGAGGGCGTCTGGGCCGACACGCCCGCGGCCGAACGCGCGAAGATCCTCTCGGCGTTCCTCGACCACATCGAGGCCTCGCACGACACGCTCGTCGCCACGATGATCGCCGAAGCCGGCCAGCCTGTCGCCTACGCGGAACGGGCACAGTTCACCTCCGGCCTGGCGCTCGGGCGCGCGACGATCAACCTCTACCAGTCGATGCGCCACGAGGAGACGAACCCCGTACCCATCGACGAGCTCGTCCTGGGCCGGGTCGCGCTCAGCGTGCGCCGCCACGAGCCGATCGGCGTCGTCGCCGCGATCACCCCCTACAACGGGGCGATCATCATGGCGTTCCAGAAGGTCATCCCGGCGCTGATGGCGGGCAACTCGGTGATCCTGCGGCCAAGCCCACTCACGCCGATCTCCTCGCTGGTGTTCGCCTCCGCCGCCGAGGCGGCCGGCCTCCCGCCCGGAGTCCTGTCCGTCGTCGTGGAGGAGGGCGCCGCCGGCGCCGAGCTGCTCACGACCCATCCGGCCGTCGACATGGTGTCGTTCACCGGTTCGACCGCCGTCGGAAAGCGGATCCTCGCCCAGGCGGCACCGACGGTGAAACGGGTCTCCCTCGAGCTCGGCGGCAAGTCGGCACAGATCTACCTGCCCGACGCCGTCGACCGCGTCGCGACCGGGGCGTTCATGGTGGTCGCGACCACCGCCGGCCAGGCCTGCGTCGCCGCCACCCGCATGCTCGTCCCTCAGGACAAGAAGGCGGAGGTCCTCGAGGCGGTCAGCCGCGCCTACGGATCGCTGAAGGTCGGCCCGCCGTCGGACCCGGCCGCGATGATGGGGCCGGTCATCAACGACGCCGCCCGGGCACGCTGCGAACGGTACGTGGCGCTGGCCGAGCAGCACGGCGGCAAGGTGACGACCGGCGGCGGCCGGCCCGCCGGGCTGGAACGCGGCTACTACTTCGAGCCCACCGTCCTGGACGTCCCCGACAACACCAACCCGGCGGCCCAGGAGGAGATCTTCGGCCCGGTGTTGTCGGTGATCGGCTACCGCGACCTCGACGACGCCGTGCGGATCGCGAACGACAGCGTCTACGGCCTGTCCGGCCAGGTCTACGGCAAGGACGTCGCCGCGGCCACCGCCGTCGCCCGCCGGCTGCGCACCGGCGCGGTCAACGTCAACACCGCCCTGTTCAGCGCCTACGCCCCCAGCGGCGGCTACAAGCAGAGCGGCCTCGACCGCGAGCGCGGCCCCGACGGCATCCGCGCCTTCCAGGAGGTCAAGCACATCGCCATCGGCGAGCTGCGCTAGCCCGCCAGACCCGCACACCCGCACGGCCGCACGGCCGCACGACCGCACGGCCCCGCCCGGGCTCTGGCCTGACGGGCCGCCCTGTGGCACCGCCACCGACCCCGGCCCAGACCTCGAACCCACGAGGAGGAGACATGACCTCAGGACTGAACCTCGACTGGTTGATCTCGGTCGACGACCACATCCTCGAGCCACCGCACGTGTGGATCGATCGCGTCCCGAGCAAGGACCGCGACCGCGCCCCGCACATGATCAACGAGAACGGCCTGGACTACTGGGTCTACGACGGCAAGAAGTACCCCAGCTCCGGGCTGTCGGCGGTCGCCGGCAAGTCCAAGGAGGAGTTCAGCCCCGAGCCGCTGCCCTACAGCGAGATGCGGCCCGGCTGCTACGACCCGACCGAGCGGGTCAAGGACATGGACCGCGCCGGCATCCTCGCCTCGCTGTGCTTCCCGACGATCACCCGGTTCTGCGGCCAGCTGTTCATGGAGGCCTCCGACCAGGAGTTCGGCCTCGTCTGCCTCAAGGCCTACAACGACTGGATGATCGACGAGTGGTGCGCCGCGGCGCCCGGCCGCTACATCCCGCTCGCGCTCATCCCGCTGTGGGACCCGAAGCTCGCCGTCGCGGAGCTGGAGCGCACCGCCGCGAAGGGCGCGACGACGTTCGCGTTCTCGGAGAACCCCGAGCCGCTCGGCCTGCCGACGATCCACGACCCGTCGGGCTACTGGGACCCGGTGATGGCCGCCGCGAACGAGCTGCACATGGTCGCCTCCATGCACGTCGGCTCCTCCTCCCAGGTCCCGAAGATCGCGAGCAACGCGCCGTTCCTCGCCAACCTCACCTGGGGCGCGATGCGCACCTCCGGCGCGATGCTGTCCTGGCTGTTCTCCGGCATGTTCCAGCGCTACCCGAACCTGAAGATCGCCCTGTCCGAGGGCGAGATCGGCTGGATGCCGTACTACCTCGAGCGGGCCGAGCAGGTCCTCGACAAGCAGCGCTACTGGGTCAAGCGCGGCGCGAAGTTCATGGACCACGGCGGCTCGGCCGGCGTCGACCTCGACACCCTCGACGTGCGCGCCACCTTCCGCGACCACATCTACGGCTGCTTCATCGAGGACCACCACGGCATCGCCAGCCTCGCCGAGATCGGTGAGGACAACATCATGTGCGAGACCGACTACCCCCATTCCGACTCCACCTGGCCCAACTGCATCCAGACGGTCAAGAACGTCATCGGCCACCTGCCCGAAGAGACCCAGTACAAGCTGCTGCGCGGCAACGCCGAGCGCCTGTACCGGTTCACCGCGGCCGAGCCGCCCGTCCTCGCCGGAGCCTGAGCCGATGACCGGGCCAGCCCCCGCCTCGGCCTCGGACTGGTCAGTCGCCGTCGACCGCGACCAGTGCATCGGCAGCGGGATCTGCGTCGTCTACGCCCCGGACTTCTTCACCCACGACGACGAGGCCAAGGCGACAGTGATCGGCGAGACGGGCGACGCGGACCTGTCCGCCGTCCGCACCGCGGTGGAAGCCTGCCCGACCGGCGCGCTGGCGCTGCTGGTCGCAGACACGAAAGCCGCCGACACGAATGCTGCTGACAGGAAAGAAGCGTGACCTGATGGGAAATCTGCTCGAAGGCAAGAGCGCCATCGTCACCGGCTCCGGCGGTGGCGTCGGCCGGGCGTCGGCCTTACGGTTCGCCGAGGAGGGCGCGAAGGTCGTCTGCGCCGACATCCGGCTCGACCCGGTCAAGGAGACGGTGAGCCTGATCGAGGCCGCCGGCGGCACGGCCGTCGCCGTCGGCGCCGACGTGTCGAAGGAGGATGACGTCGCCGCGATGATCGCGGCGGCGGTCGAGGCCTTCGGCCGGCTCGACATCCTGTTCAACAACGTCGGCGTCCCGACGCCGCGGCTCGGCACCAAGCTGGAGGACCACACCGCCGAGGACTTCCGGCGCCTCACCGACATCAACTTCGGCGGCGTCTTCTACGGCATCAAGCACGCCATCCTGCAGTACAAGGCGCAGGGCGGCGGCGGCGTCATCCTCAGCACCGGATCGGTCGCCGGCCTCGTCGCCTGGGGCGGCTCCGTGTACGGGGCGACGAAGGGCGCGGTGCACCAGCTCACGAAGGCCGCCGCCATCGAGGGCGCGCCGTTCGACATCCGGGCCAACGCGATCTGCCCGGCCGGAATGCCGTTCACCGGATTCATGGCGGCGGGCGGCATGACGGTGACCGACGAGGCGACGCTGCGTCACATCGCCGAGACGACCGGGGCCAACCACCCGCTCGGCCGGCCCATCACCGCCGAGGACTGCGCCGAGGCCGCCGTCTTCCTGGTCAGCGACCGGGCCGCGAACGTCACCGGCGTCCTGCTGCCGGTCGACGGCGGCTACGTGGCGCGCTAGCCGCCACGCCTACCCCACCGAAATCGGCGGACAATTCCATGACCGAGATAGCCACCCTCGACCGCGCACGCATCCAGGAGCTCTTCGACCTGCGCGGCGCCTACCTCGCCCGTTCCGGCGGCGGCTACCAGGACGACCCGTACCCGGCCTGGCACCGGCTGCGGGAACAGGCCGCGGTACATCCGGGCACCCTGCACGAGCTCACCGGCATCGGCGAGCCGCTGATGTTCGCCGGCCTGCCCTTCCCGGACCGGCCGCACTTCACCGCCTTCAGCTGGGCCGCCTGCGACGCCGCCTATCGCGACGCCGAGGTGTTCGCCTCCTCCCCCGAGCCGGTCGACCTCGTCGGCGGCCCGTCCGCCGTGCTCAACAGCATGCTGTCGATGGGCGGCACCGAGCACCGCCGTTACCGGGCGCTCGTCCAGCCGTCGTTCGTGCCGAACCGGGCGCAGTGGTGGATCCGCAACTGGATCGAGCAGACGGTCCAGCTGCTGATCGACGGCTTCGTGGACGACGGCCGGGCGGAGCTGAACGTCGACTTCTGCGCCGCGATTCCCGTGCTGACGATCACGGGCAGCTTCGGGGTGCCCGTCGACCAGGCGTTGGACATCCGCGCCGCGCTCAGCCAGCCGGAGAAGGTCATCGAGATCATCCGGCCGATCGTCGCCGCCCGGCGCGAGTCGCCGGGCGACGACCTGATCAGCGTGCTCACGCAGGCGGAGACGACCGACGAGAACGGTGTCCGTCACCGGCTCTCCGACGCCGAGATCTACTCGTTCTCGCTGCTGCTGCTCGCCGCCGGCTCGGGCACGACGTGGAAGCAGATGGGCAGCATGATCACCATTCTGCTGCAGCGGCCCGACGTGCTCCAGGCGGTCCGCGACGACCGGGCGCTGCTGCGGCCGGCGATCGAGGAATCGCTGCGCTGGCTGCCGACCGACCCGATGTTCGCCCGGTACGTCACCCGCGACGTCGAGTTCCACGGCGTGCACCTGCCGAAGGGCGCGGTGCTGCACCTCTGCCTGGGTGCCGCCAACCGTGACCCGGCCCGCTGGGACCGGCCCGACGAGTACGACATCGCCCGGCCGCTGAAGCCGTCGTTCGCGTTCGGCGGCGGCGCGCACGTGTGCCTCGGCATGCACGTCGCCCGGGCCGAGATCCGCGTCGCCATCAACGCGCTCCTCGACCGGCTGCCGAACCTGCGCCTCGACCCGGACGCCGAACCCCCGCGGTTCGTCGGCATGTACGAGCGCGGCGCGACCGCGATCCCCGTCCTGTTCGGCTGACGCGGGCCACCCGCCGGCCCCGGCCAGCCGAGGCCAGGGCCGGCGTGGCCCCGCCGACTCCATCGACCCCGCGATCCCCGTCGATCCCGCAATCCCCGCAATCCCCGCCGACCCCGCGATCCCCGCCGACCCCGCAGGCCGCGGCGCGCCGCGGCCGAGCGGGCGAGCGCGGGCCGCCACGCCACGCCTTCGACCTCCGGAGAACCCCGTGAGCGAACCGAACTACGTCAAGCCCGAGCTCACCCTGCTGGGCGCCGACCACATCCGCGCCTACCGGGAGACCGACGGCGAGACCGGCTACCTCTGGAACGGCGTCCCGACGCTGTTGCTGACCACGACCGGCCGGCGCACCGGCGAGCCCCGCACCTCGGCGCTGATCTTCGCCCGTGACGGGGACGGCTTCCTCGTCGTCGCCTCCACCGGCGGTGCGCCCCAGCACCCCAAGTGGTACCTGAACCTCGAGGCGAACCCGGCCGCCGAGATCCAGGTCAAGGGGGAGCACATCAAGGTCGTCGCGCACACGGCCAGCCCGGAGGAGAAGCCCCGCCTCTGGAAGATCGTGACCGACGCCTGGCCGAACTACGACGTGTACCAGACCCGCACCGAACGCGTGATCCCGGTCGTGGTGCTACGCCCCGCCTGAGCACCCCCCGGTCGTGAGCCCCCCGCCCGCCGGTCCTTCGGCGCCCCACCGCCCGGGCCTCCGGCACCCCGCCGCCTGAGCCTTCGGCACCCCGCCGCCCGCGCCTTCGGCGAAGTGGCGGCGGTGACCGGCCGGCGGCGCCAGAATTGCTGCCGGCCACCTCGTGCCCCCTCTCGCACCACCCGCCCGCCCCCGCGACCAAGGAGAAGAGATGCTCCCGCAGGTCCCGACGGAGACCGCGCCGCACGCGGCACCCGGCCACCGCACCGCCCCCGAGGCCGCCTTATGAGCACGGTCGCGCCGCGGTTCCCCGACACCCTCGACGAGGCGCTCTCGCCCGTCTGGCTGACGGAGATCCTCAGCAAGCAGTACCCGGGCATCCGGGTCCACGGATCCAGTCGCGGCCCCATCGTCGCCCGGGTCGCGACCAACCTCCGCTTCGATGTCGACTGCGACGGCCTGGGCGAGGGTGAGGCGCCGCTGAAGCTCTGCGTCAAGGGCTTCTTCACGCCGGCCGGCGAGCTCGTGCACGGCACCGGCGAGCACGAGGCGTACTTCTACCGGGATCTCGTCGACTCCACCGGCGTCCGCACGCTGAACGCCGTCTACGCCGACGTCCACCCGGAGCACGGCGGCGGCGTGATCATCACCCGGGACATCGTCGCCGAGGGCGCGACCTTCCTCGACGCACTCGCGCCTTACACCCCGGACCAGGCCGCGGTCAGCCTCTCCCAGCTCGCCAAGCTGCACTCGTCCACCTGGAACGCGCCCGCGCTCGCCGACGTCGGCTGGCTCGCGCCCCGCCTCGACGGCCACCTCAGGCACCGCGGCTTCAAGGAGATCAACGGAAACTTCACCGGCCCGATCGGCGCCGGCGTCCCGGCGGAGGTCCGCGACGCCCAGCGGCTCGTCGACGCCTACGGGCGGTTCGCCGCCCTGGTCGCGGCCGCCGACCCGTGGTGCATCGTGCACGGCGACCCGCACGTCGGGAACGTCTACCTCGACGCCGAGGGCCGGCCGTCGTTCGTCGACTGGCAGCTCGCGCAGCGCGGCCCGTGGTGGGTCGACATCGGCTACCACATCGCGTCGGCGCTGACGATCGAGGACCGGCGGGCCAACGAGCGTGACCTGCTCCAGCACTACCTCGACGAGCTGCGCGCCGGCGGGGTCGACGCCCCGTCGCTCGACGACGCCTGGACCGGGTACCGCCAGGGCATCGTCGAGGGCTTCTACCTGTGGGGCATCACCCTCAAGGTCAAGCCGGAGCTCACCACGGCGCTGCTCACCCGGATCGGCACCGCGGTCGCCGACCACGACTCCCTCACGGCCGTCCTCGACGCGGAGGACTGAATCGTGCCCGTTGCCTTGGTCACCGGCGCGAGCCGCGGCATCGGCAAGGCGATCGCCGTGCACCTGGCCCGGGGCGGCCCGGTACACCTGGCAGTTCCTGACGCGAAGATGTGACGGTGCTCCCTGGCCGCCCCAAACGGCGGCCGGGCAGCTGACACGCCCCGGGCGAGTTGGTGGATGGGTGGGGTGAGGCTGGTGGACGGGCTTCGGGTGGGGTTCCACGCCGGGATGGACGTCGAGCGGGCGATGGCGCTCGAGCGGCTGCCGATCGACTCGCTGTGGGCGGCCGGGCACATCGCCTCGCCGAACCCGACGAGCGAGGCGATGATGGGCCTCGCCCGCCTGTCGGYGGTGACCACGCGGGTGGCGATCGGGACGTCAATCCTGCTGCTGCCCCTCTACCAGCCGGCGATCATCGCCAAGCAGGTCGCCGAGCTCGACCGCGCCACCGGCGGGCGGATCATCCTCGGGGTCGGCATCGGCGGCGAGTACCCGGCGGAGTTCGACGCCTGCCAGGTCCCGGTGCGGGAACGCGGCCCGCGCACCAACGAGGCGATCCCCCTCCTGCGCCGGCTGTGGACCGGTGAGGAGGTGTCCCACGACGGGCCGTTCTACCCGATCGAGAAGGCCAGGATCCATCCCGCCCCGGTACAATCCGGTGGCCCGCCCATCGTGGTCGCCGGCCGCCGCGAGCCCGCGATGCGGCGCGCGGCGCTGCTCGGCGACGGTTGGATGCCGTACCTCTTCTCTCCCCGCCGCTACGCGGCGTCGGTGGAGACCATCCGCAGGACGGCCGACGAGGCCGGCCGCGACCTGAGCGGTTTCGACTGGTACGCGTTCGTGTTCGTCAACGTCGACGACGACGGTGCCCGCGCCCGCGAGGGCACGGCCCAGACCCTCGGCGGCACCTATCGCCAGGATTTCGACGCGATGCTCGACAGCGTCGCCGCCACAGGCACCCCCGCCGAGGTCCTCGCCAAGCTGCGCGCCTTCGTCGACGCCGGCGCCCGTCACTTCATCTTCATGCCCGCCGTCGGCGCCACCGGCGATCCCGACGTCCTCGCCCACCGCCTCCTCGACGAGATCATCCCGCCCCTGCGCGACCACGTGACCTAGCCGCGCCTCATCTCGTCGCCTCACGCTCACCGGACGTAACGCCCTGCCCTGTGTTTGGGCAGGGCGTTACGTCCGGCTCTGTGTGGGCAGGGCGTCCGTCCGGCCCATACGCAGGGCAGGTGCTCTCCGGCGGATCGGCGACGAGAACGACAAGGCACGCTGCCGACGGACCAACGAGCAGGCACAACGAGGGCGATGGTGGACGCGTGGCGAAAGTCCGCATCCGCGGGCGCAAGCTCCCGCCAGGCGGAGCCGACCCGAATTTCATTCACGCGGATCGCGGCGACACCATGGGCGTTCGGCGGTTCACGAGAAACGACCTCCAGGCGCGTTGTTCACACACAGCTCCGGCATGGACGGAGACTCCCGGCCCAGCCACGCAGGTGCAGCGCGATGGCCTGTCTGCGGGCGGCCTCACAGGGGTTGGCGAGTACCAACGAGCCCGGGAGGTGGAGGATCTCAAGATGGTCGACCTTGATGTCAAAATCGCGCAGCTGGCCTTTCAGCCACGCCTCGTGTTGCCCGTGGTACTTCCATCCATCCAGCTCCACAACGAGCCGCTCACGCTCGTAGAAGCCGTCGAAGATGTACCGGCCGCTCTGCCCCTGGAAACGAACCTGCCGAGCCGGCTCCGRCAGTCCGTGCCGCCGACACAACTGCACGTGCCGTACCTCCAGCAACGAATGCGCGCCATCAGCCGCAAGCAAACAACACTCTTCCAGCAACTTACGATGTCGGGCATGGTTGTACCGCTCCAAAGCCTTGCTCAACCGCACACCCGTAGTAGCACGGTTACGCACCGCCTTCGCGACCAACTCGCAGACCGCCTCCAGGTCATCGAGCTGCTCGGCGAGGTCGAGGACCGTGCGCTCTAGCGATGTACGCGGCGGTGCGTCCGAGCGATGGATATCCGTACCCGGCAACGACCGGCGGGTGCGGTGGATTTGGACGCCCTCGGCCGCGGCGAGCCTCATCGACCCGGTGACGAGCACATGGATGGCTTGCGGCGGCTCGTCCCGGAGACCCCAGCTGTGTGCCGCGGACTCCCGGCAGAGAACCGCCTCCGGCCCGGCGTAGAGAACCGCGGCCCACAGCCGGGTGTCGGCCGCCAATGGCCCGTTGTAGGCGGCATAAACCCTCGGATGCACACGCTGCCATCGCCGCGCGGCCACCTGCGCCCTCACACGGTAGTCAGGTATACCGTATCGTCTCGCCTGGTCGACAGTGAATGCGGCCGCCTGCGCGCGGACCAGAGCGCCCCACGGGGCGTTCTCCGAGTCCCGAAGCTCGATCTGCATGCACCGACCTTGCCCCAGCCCGCGCTCTGACTCGATCCGTGGGCCGCGGGCCGCGCCTTGACACAAACTGTGGCAGCTCATCAAGCCAATGGGCTTGCCCATCTGACACACTTCGATACAGGTGCCGCTGGGTGTGTCAGATGGGCGAGTCTATGGGCTCGGCCAAATGACACGGTTTCTGTTTGGGACGAGGCCTCGGCCGGGCGACACGTCAGGGTGCCTGCGGCGCGCACTGGGCAATCACACCGGCCGGTCAGGGCAGGGCGCCAGCGGGCGTTTCAGCCGTGCGGAGTCAATCACTCTGAGTATGTGAGACGGCGGGCGGGTCGACGGGCGCGGAACCGGCCGGTAGCAGCGCCCCAGCATCGCGCCCGGGGCCCCGCCGGATCGACGAAGCCGGATTGGTGGGCCGCCAGCCGCCCCTCCGCTCCGCTCCGACCTAGGGTGACTGGTGCCGGTGAGCGATGCCCGCGAGGCGGGTGCGGAGCTCCACCAGGTGATCGACTCAGGCGGGCCGGGTGAAGCTGGCGGGGACGCAGGGGCGCATCGCCTCCGGGACCGCGGGCTCGGCGGCGAGGACGCGCATGAGAAGTGCCAGCAGCTGCTCCTGCTCGGCCGGCGACAGCACGCCGAGCGAGCGCGGCGGGACGGTGAGGATCTCCAGGGCCTGAGCCAGGACCTGCTGGCCCTCCTCCGTCATGGCGACGGTCTTGGCCCGCCGGTCGGTCGGGTGCGGCTCGCGGCGGGCGACACCGCGGCGCTCCAGGATGTCCACCACGCTGGTCAGGTAGGACGGATCGTGCCGGAATGTCTCGATCAGCTCGCGCATGGGACGCGGCCCGGACGCGAGCACCATGAGGATCTTCATGGCGGCCGGAGTAAGGTCCACCGCCTGGCAGACGTCATGCATCCGGGTATGCGCCTCGCCGCCCATGGTCAGCGCCAGCATGGCGCGCCAGGTCTCCCGGGCGAGCGTCGCCTCCCGGGTGAACGTCGCCTCCCCGCCAGTCCGCCCAGCGGCCTCGATCATGCCTCGATGGTAGCGGCTGACGTCGCGATGCGGTCCTTGTTACAACAATATGTTTGACACTACTCAACGATCGCCCGCATGCTGGGCGACGACAGCATCGTTCGCGTCATCGTTCTCGTCCCGTCCGCTCGCCGGAGGGGCCGCGTCCGGGTCCTCCGGGTCCGCTACGCCGACCCGGAGGACCCGGCTACGCGACCGACCTCCCCGCGCCTGCCACCCTCTCCCCGGGAGATCATCGTGCCCGACCAACCCACCGAGGCCTCGCCGCCGGCAAGCGCCGCGCCAGGACCGGTCTCCGACAAGCTCGACCCGGCCCTGCTCCGGCTCTCYGGCACCGTCATGCTCGGCGCGATCATGGTGATCCTGGACACCACGATCGTCTCGGTGGCGATCCACGACCTTGGTACCGAGTTCGACACCTCGCTCTCCACGATCTCCTGGGTCACCACGGGCTACCTGCTCGCGCTCGCGGTGGTCATCCCGATGGCCGGCTGGGCCGTCGAACGGTTCGGCGCCACCCGGATGTGGAACATCTCGCTGGCCCTGTTCGTGATCGGCAGCGCGCTGTGCGGCCTGGCCTGGTCCGCGCCGGCGCTGGTCTTCTTCCGGGTGCTTCAGGGCCTCGGCGGCGGCATGATCATGCCGATCTGTATGACGCTGCTCGCCCAGGCAGCCGGCCCGCAGCGCATGGGCCGGGTGATGAGCATCATCGGCGTCCCGACGCTGATCGCGCCGGTGCTCGGCCCGGTCATCGGCGGTCTGATCGTCGACAACCTGAGCTGGCGCTGGATCTTCTACGTGAACCTCCCGATCGGCGTTCTCGCGCTGTTCCTGTCCTGGCGGGTGCTGGAGCGTGGCGACCGAGGAGCGTCGCACCACCGGCTCGACGTTCCGGGCCTCGCCCTGATCTCGCCGGGACTCGCGGCGCTCGTCTACGGCCTGTCCGAGGCGGGCAACAGCGGCGGGTTCGGCGCCACGAAGGTGCAGGTCGCGATTCCGCTCGGCATCGTCCTGCTGGCCGGGTTCGTCGTGCACGCCCTGCGCCGGGCCGACCCACTGCTCGACATGAAGATGTTCCGCAACCGGTCGTTCAGCGTCGCGGGCATCGCCACCTTCGTGATCGGCGCCATCCTGTTCGGCGCGATGTTCCTGCTGCCGCTGTACTACCAGGTCGTCCGTGGGCAGAGCGCCATGGCCGCCGGCCTGCTGCTCGCGCCACAGGGCCTCGGCGCGATGATCGCAATGCCGCTCGCCGGAAAGATCTCCGACCGCCGCGGCGCCGGCTACGTCGTCCCCGTCGGCATGGCGGTGACGCTGATCGGCACCCTGCTGTTCACCCAGGTCGACGCGCATTCCAACGAGGTCGTGCTGGCGCTGTCCCTGTTCGTGCGCGGGCTCGGTTTCGGCGCGGCGATGATGCCGGCGATGGGCGCCGCGTACCAGACGCTCGCGCCGACGGACATACCGCGGGCGACCACCACGCTGAACATCCTGCAGCGGGTCGGCGGCTCGCTCGCGACCGCGCTGGTCGCCGTCGAGCTGCAGCGCGGCATCGCCAGCCGGCTGCCGGACCTCGCCGGCGGCGGGCAGGGGGCGCTCGCCGCGTCGTCCGCGCAGAAGCTGCCGGCGGCCGTCGCCGACAAGGTGGGGGCCRCCTTCGGCGCGACCTTCTGGTGGGTCGTCGGCCTGTCCGCCATCGGCTTCGTCGCCAGCCTCCTCCTGCCCCGTCACCCCGCTGGGACCGCCCGCGGTGCGGCCAAGGCCGAGGCCGGGGCCGACGAGCCCGGTGCGCCCGTCCGACAGGTCGTCGCGGTCGAATAGGCGGCGCGGTCGCCGTACGAGCGTCCAGCCTCGGGCCGCACGGCCTTGTAACCGCACGACTCCGCACCACACCGCACCGCACCGCACCGCAGGGCACAGCACCAGCGGAATCCCCAGCCGACGTCGTCGGCTGGGGATTTCCTGTTGTCCCCCGCACGAACGACCACGCCCGACCGGTTACGCTTTTGCCGATCTCGGCGGGGGTAGGTAGATAGAGCACGGATTGTCTCTGGGCCGTGGCTGGCGCGCCGGTCCCACCAGTGACCTGCCGCGAGGAGGACCCCCATGTCGACAGATGAGACCGAGACGTCACCCGGCTCCCGCCCCAGCTCAACGGCGGCCACCGGCCCCCGCTCCAAGCCGATCGCTGCTCCCGTCTCTCGCCCCGCCCCGGTGGCGCCCGTGGCTTCCCAACGATGGTTCGGCGCCCCTCGCTATCTCGTCCTGTGCCTTCTCGGCATCGCCATGCTGGGYTCACTCGGCGGCTGGATCGCGATGGTCCTGATGGACAAGGAGGTGCCCGACGGCTTCCCGGTCGTCATCGGCACCGTCATCGGCGGCCTCGTGGGCATCGCCGCCACCGACAGATCCTCCTGAGCCCTTTACCCGCCGCCCGGCGGAGGTGGACGGGTGGCATTCTCGTGATGTTGATGTGGAGCTGGCGCCGGATGGTGTGAGGCTGGCGTGGCTGGCCTGGCTGGTGAGGCCGGGGCGAGGGAGAGGTGCCTGGTGAGCCGGCGCGTCGTCTACGTGATCGTGTGCGGAGCTGGGCCCGCCGGCAATGTCGGGCAGTTGGTGACGCACGCCCGGGAAGCCGGCTGGGATGCCTACCTCGTTCCCACGGACACGGCGCGGCGGCACTTCCTCGATGTGCCGGCGCTCGAGGAGCTCACCGGCCACCCGCTGCGCGGGCGTTTCCGGACGACCGGTGAGCCGGGCCGCCTGCCCGGCGCCGACGCCGTCATCGTGGCGCCGGCGACCTACAACACGATCAACAAGTGGGCCGCGGGCATCGCCGACACCTACCCGCTCACGCTGCTGGCCGAGCTGACGGGTGCCGGTGTGCCGATCATCGTGCTGCCCTACGTCAACTCGGCGTTCGCGGCCAACCGTGTCTTCACCCGCAGCCTCGACGAGCTGCGCGCCGGCGGGGTGACGGTCCTCTACGGCCCGGGAGCCTTTGAGCCGCACCCGCCGCGCGGCGGCACGATCGACACCTTTCCCTGGGATCTGGCCGTTCAGGCCCTCGACGTCAAGGTCTAGCCACGGCTCCGTCCGCGTCGGGCGCGCGGTCGAGAAGCTCGGCCAGGTGCAGGCCGTGGACGCCCGCGAGCTGAGCCAGCTGGGTGCGGCAGGAGAAGCCGTCGGCAAGCACGACACCCCCCGGTTCGGCAGCGCGCACGGCCGGGAGCAGGGCGGTCTCCGCGACGGCGACGGACACCTCGTAGTGGCCCTTCTCGACGCCGAAGTTGCCCGCGAGGCCACAGCAGCCGCCCACGGCCTTGACCTCGGCACCGGCGGCGGCGAGCAGGGCGGCGTCGGGATCCCAGCCGAGGACGGCATGGTGGTGGCAGTGGGGCTGGGCCACCGCCCGGACACCGTCAAGGCGCGGCGGCGCCCAGCCGGCGGTGGCGGACAGCAGCTCGGCCAGGGTTCGGGTCGCCGCGGCGACCCGGGCGGCCCGGGGGTCGTCCGGAAGAAGCTCGACGACGTCGCGGCGCAGAACGGCGGTACAGGACGGTTCCAGACCGATGACCGGGATGCCGGCGTCGAGGGCCGGGGCGAGCGCGTCGAGGGTGCGGCGGAGCTGCCGCCGGGCGGTGTCGAGCTGCCCGGTGGAGATCCAGGTCAGGCCGCAGCAGGCCGGCCCCTCGGGCATGCGGACCTCGTAGCCGGCCGATTCCAGCACCCGCACCGCCGCCTGGCCGACCTCGGGGCTGAAGTGCTCGGTGAACGTGTCCACCCACAGAACCACCGGCCCCCGCCCGCCCGCGCCCTCCGCGCCGCCGTCGCCGCCGGCGCCCGTGGCGTCGGCGACATCCGCGGCGCCGACGACACCCGTGGCGACGGCGCCCGCGGCGACGGCGGCCCCTGGGGCCGGACGCCGCGCGAACCACTGGCGGAAGGTCTGGGCGGCGAACTCGGGAAGGTCACGGCGCTGGTCGATGCCGCCGAGGCCCTTGGCCAGCCGGGCCAGGGCCGGGCGGCGCAGCGTCGCGTTGGCCAGGCGAGGCGCGCGCGCGGCGGCGCGGGCGGCCCGCGGCAGCCAGCCGAGGCTGTAGTGCGACGCCGGCCGCGGCCGATGGCGGTACTTCTGGTAGAGCGCCTCGGCCTTGTAGGTGGCCATGTCGACGCCGGTCGGGCAGTCGGTGGCGCAGCCCCGGCAGGACAGGCACAGGTCGAGCGACTCCTCGACCTCCTTCGCCCGGAATCCCCCGATCAGCGTGCCGTTGGCGACCTCCTGCAGCACCCGCGCCCGCCCGCGGGTGGAGTCCTTCTCATCCCGGGTGGCGAGGAACGACGGGCACATGACGCCACCGGCCGCCGTGTTGTCCGCGCGGCACCGACCCATGCCGACGCAGCGGTGCAGGGCCGTCGTCAGGTCGCCGCCGTCCTCCGAGTAGGCGAAGGCGAGGCCGCGCCGCAGCGGCCGGGCCAGCGGAACGCGCAGGTCGGCGTCGAGGGGCCGCGGGTCGACGAGGACGCCCGGGTTGAGGACGTTGCCCGGGTCGAAGGCGTGCTTGACGGCACCGAAGGTGGCGATCGCCGACGGGGAGTACATGTGGCCGAGCAGTTCGCTCCTCGCGCGACCGTCGCCATGCTCGCCGGACACCGACCCGCCGTGGCGCGCCACCAGCCGCGCTCCGGCGACCATGAACTCACGGAACGGCTTCGGGTCCTGGCCATAGGCGAACGGGAAGTCGATCCGGGCATGGACGCAGCCGTCGCCGAAATGCCCGTACATCAACCCATCCAGCCGGTGCTCGGCCAGGAGCGCGGCGAACTCCCGCAGGTAGGCCCCGAGCCGCTCGGGTGGGACGGCCGCGTCCTCCCAGCCCGGCCAGGCCGGCGCTCCGGCCGGGGTGCGCCCGCCGAGCCCAGCCCCGTCCTCGCGGATCCGCCACAGCGCGCGGGCCGCCGGACCGGTGACCACGGCCGACTCCAGGCAGCCGGCGTCCGCGGCGAGCCGGCGGGCGGCCTCGACCGCCTCCGCCTGGGTCGCTCCCGCGGTCTCGACGAACAGCCAACCGCCACCGCGCGGCAGGTCCGGCACGGCCGCCGGGCCGCGGCGCGAGCGGACCACCTCGACCAGCCGCGCGTCCATTCCCTCGAGCGCGACGGGCGCGTGCGGACGCACCGCGCCGACCGCCTCCGCGGCCGTCGGCATGTCCTCGTAGCCGAGCACGGCGAGCGCCACCGCCGCCGGGGTCTCGACCAGCCGGACCGTGGCCTCGACGACTACTCCGAGCGTGCCCTCGGTTCCGACGAGGAACCGGGCCAGGTCGGCCCCGTTCTCCGGGAGCAGATGCTCCAGCGAGTAGCCGGAGACCTGGCGGGTGAAGCGGCCGAACTCTGTGCGGATCAGCCCGAGGTTGGCGCTGACGACCTGCTCGAGGTTCTTGCCGATCGCCCCGGCGGCGCTGAGCCCCTCGCGGCCGAAGGCGCGCGCCGTGAGCCGGTCACCGTCGGCCGTCAGCAGGTCGAGCGTGACGACGTTGTCGGCGGTGCGGCCGTAGCGCATCGCCCGCGAGCCGCACGCGTTGTTCCCGATCGCGCCGCCGATGGTCGCGCGGGAATGCGTCGACGGGTCCGGGCCGAACCGCAGCCCGTGCGCCGCGGCGGCCGCGGTGACGTCGTCGAGGATCGCGCCCGGCTGGACGCGCGCCGTGCCGCCCTCCGGGTCAACGGCGAGCACCTGGTTCATGTGCCGGGAGAAGTCCAGGACAATCCCCGAGCCGATCGCGTTGCCCGCGATTGATGTTCCCCCGCCGCGCGCCGTCAGCGGCACCCCGGCCTCACGGGCCACCGCCAGCGCCGCCGCGACCTCGTCGCCATCGCGCGGGAACACCACCGCCGCCGGCATGACCCGGTAGTTCGACGCGTCCGACGAGTACTCGGCCCGGCGCCGCGCCGAAGCGTCTACCTCACGAAGCCCGGCCCGCGCCAGCGCCCCCGTCAACTCTCTCGGATCGCTCACCCACCCATCCTGCTCTTCTCCTCCGATCCCGAGGTCTCCGGGCGAGAGCCAGTGGGCGTGGCCTGGGTCGCTTATCGGCCGATCCGGCCAAGCTCGTGCTGGCTGTACTGGCTGTGCCGGTCGACGAGGAGGGCCAGGTAGTCGGCGGTGGGGCCGTCCAGGGCGGCCAGCTCCCCGGACGTGGAGGCGAACGCGATCTGGTCGAGTTCGGGGTCGTGGCCGCGCGCCTTCTCGGCCTCGATCAGGGACTCGTGCTGCTGGCGCAGCGACGAGACGGACCTGGGGGGCGCGCGGAACACGACACCGACGTCGCCCCGGGGGCCTAGCAGGAGGCACTCGAGGCCGAGGTCCTCGGCGGCCGCCTCGGTTCCCGTCTCCTCTCGCAGCTCCCGGGCCGCGAGCGCGCGAAGCCCCTCGACGTCCAAGGGCTCGCCCTCGGCCTTCGGTGGCTCGCCCGTCCCGCTGGGCAGCTGCCAGCGACCGGGAGCAGCCGTCCATGACGCCATCCGCCCGAGCAGCAGCCGCCCGTCGTCCGTCGGCTGCAGGACGCTGACGAAAAGGTGCGGAAGCCAGCAGGTGGCACCGGGAACCTTGCGCAGCACGTAGCGCCGGTATGTCGTCCGCATCCAGGCGAGCACCAGGCCGTCAGGGCCTTCCCGCCCCAGCCCGCCGGACGCGGCCACCGACCCGTCGAACATGCTCGGCTGGGCCAGGACGGCGTCATCCCAGGCGCGGTCGGTGAGTTCCTGCTCCTCGGCCGACAGCGGCGGCGCCTCGACCTCCACCAGCCGGAGCCGCTCGGTCGTCAGAACCATGAGCTCGTCCAGCGGAGCCAGCCAGTCCGTCACCGGATCAGACTCGCACAGTCGGTGCGACGAGCCCCGCACCATTAGGGCACGACAACCGCGCCTCGTCCTACGCACCGCCATCTAGAGGCATCTAGGCACCTAGGCACCGCCGACGTCACCGTCCGGACGGGCGGCCGTCTGGGTCGCGGCGACCACCTGGGCGATGAGACTGGCGATGTGTCCCTCGGAGGTGTCTTTTGTGATCCCCAGGCCGCCGAGCAGCGGCCCGTCCTCCTCCAGATTCTCCAGCTCGAGCAGGGCAAGCAGGATGTGTTCGGTGCCGATGTAGTTGTGGCCGAGGCGCAGCGCCTCGCGGAAGGTCAGTGTCAGTGCCTTCTTGGCCCGGCCGTCGAACGGGACCAGCTTCGCCGCGGCTCCCGATCCCTCCGCCCGCGTCGTCTCGACGCGCGGCGGCAGCGCCGCCGTGGCGGCGGCGCGGACCGCGTCCAGCGAGACACCGGACGCGACGATCACCTTCGCGGCGATGGCCTCCGGTTCGGTCAGCAGGCCGAGTACGAGGTGTGCGGGGATGATCTGGTCGTTGCCCGCCGCGATCGCCTCGTTCTGGGATGCCATCACGACGTTGCGGGCTCGCGGGGTGTAGCGGGCGAAGCCCTGGTTCGGGTCGAGGTCCGACGGCTCGCCGGGATCCTTCGGCACGAAGCGCTTCTGCGCGGCCTGCTTGCTGACGCCCATACTCTGGCCGATCTCCGTCCACGAGGCGCCCGAACGGCGCGCCTGGTCGACGAAGTGCCCGATCAGGTGGTCGGCGACGTCGCCGAGGTGATCGGCCGCGATGACCGCATCGGCGAGTTGGTCGAGGGGATTCGCATGCACCGTCTTGATGGCGTCGAWCAGGTCGTCGAGCCGCACGGGTGCCGTCATCTGCACTGGTTCCACCATGCGTCAACCATAGGTTGACGATAGATCGTCGTCAACTCCAAGTTGACGGCATCCGGCCACCCATAGCCGATCTTCGTTGGCCGAGGGTAGGCGGTGATCGTCAAGCACGCCCGGCACCCCCACGCTCTGACTGGCGGCGGAAACGCACCCGAGCGGGCG
This sequence comes from Pseudofrankia asymbiotica, assembly GCF_001983105.1. Lineage (GTDB taxonomy): Bacteria > Actinomycetota > Actinomycetes > Frankiales > Frankiaceae > Pseudofrankia > Pseudofrankia asymbiotica. The sequence continues at coordinate 80,515 of NZ_MOMC01000058.1, forward strand.
CCGGCGGAGCCGTGGGCGGGGTGAGAGGAGGGTGCGGGACCCGGAGGCGTGAGTGACGCGGCGCGGGTTGGCGCGGATGGAACGCGCATAGAAGATGCCGGTCGGTCGGCGCGGTACGGGGGGATCCGCGCCGGCCCGGCCGGCATTCACTCGATAGTGCCTCAAGGCAACGGAAGTGTCGATACCCGCCACATAGTCGTTCGCCCCTCACCGTCGGTAGCAGCAATGTGGGCGCCCTGATCCGGCACCGCGCGAGCGCATCTGGGCAGGTGAGCCCGGCCAGGCGAGGGTGGGCGGGACACGGCGTTCGCTCTCCTACCGCGACCACGCTTCTACCACAGGTCACCGCGTGGAGGACGCGGACAGCCCCGCCTCGGAGACCAGCCGCCGACGCGGGGATCATCGGGGAATGGCTACTCCCCCGACGAAGCTCGATGGGCCCGCCGACAGCTACGAACGGACCCGGCCCCGGTACCCGGTCGAGCTGTTCGCCCACGCTGTCACCCTGCTGCCGGCGGGCGCCCGGCCGACGGTCGTGGACGTGGGCGCGGGCACCGGGATCGCCCTGGAGGCGCTGCTCCCGCGGCTTCCCGCCGACGCCGAGGTGCACGCGGTCGACGTGTCCGGGGACATGATCACGATCGGTAAGGAGAAGTTCCCGCAGGTCGCGTGGGAGCAGGGAAAGGCCGAGGAGTTCCTCGGGCGGTTCACCGACATCGACTTCGTCGTGTCCGCCCAGTCGTACCAGTGGATGGACCGGCCGGCTTTCCTGGCCGCCGCCGCCCGGGCACTGCGGCCGGGCGGGGTGTGCATGGTCGTCCAGAACAACCGCGACTACCAGGTAGGTGGCCTCGCCGCGGAGTACGAGAGCCTTCTCGAGGAGATCTCGCCCTTCCACAGTCGCAGCCGCGCCTTCCAGCCCATCGATGTCGAGACAGAGCTGTCGGCCCACTTTGACGAGGTAGAACGCCGCGCGGTGGAATGGCGGCAGCCGCTCACGATCAACGAGTTCGTCGCGATGAGCTCGTCATCGACTCAGGGCCAGCGCGCCATCGCCGCCGCCGGCCCGCTGTTCCTCCGCCAGGTCCGCACGCTGTGCGCCAAGCRCGAGAAGGACGGCCGGGTCCTCCTCCCTTACGTGACCGAGGCCTTCTACGGCAGGGCCCGTGCCGCCTGACGGGCGCGCGGCGGTCGCACCCTGCCGCGGCTGGCGGCCCGATCCCCGACCCCGCCAAGTCCACCGAGCGCGGGAAGACCGGTCATCCGCGGCGAATCCGCACGGGCGGCCAGCCGAACGACGTCCGCTACCGCACGATGGCGCGACCGAGACGAACGGTTATCCACAGGTTGCCGGACGCGACTACGCAGGCAACGCTTTGTGTGGTAACACCTCTTTGTCAACGAATACGTCGGAACGCCTGAACGTTCCGGTCGCGGTATCCGCCAGGCAGCCCATGTTCGAAGGGCGATCGGCACCCGTGTCGGTCGCACGGTCGCGTCGTTCCGTCGTTCGCGACGAGCCATCCCGGCTGAGTCGTCAGCGCGTCGCGCTCGCCACCAGTTCTGGTGGGATCCCGCGCCCCAGCGCCGAGGCGTCCCTGTTTCATGCCTTACTGGGAGGGCCCATGCGTCCCGGCTTTCAACGACACCCCCGCCGTCCGGCCGTGTGAGCCGGCCGATGACGGCGACCACGCCACGCACCGTGCCGCGCGGCCGGCCCGATCCCGTCGAGACGGCGACCGGCCGGGGCGGCACACACGGGTCGTCGCGGGCTGGCCGGGGCGTGAGCGACCGCGGCGGCTGGGGCGCCCGGGCAGGACGCGACAACGGCACGGGTGCGGACGCCGCCGGCCTCGGCCCGGCCAGCACCGGTACCGGCACCGGCCGGGCCATCAGCGAACCACCAGGCGGTGGCCCGACGGGCGGCGGCGGGCGAGGCGGGCGGGCACGTGCCGGTGACCGCGCGCTGGCCGGCTGGCCCGGCATGGCCGAGATCCTTCGTGGGCTGGCCGCGCTCGCCTCGCTCGGCGCGCTCCTGGTCGCCGTCCCCGTCGTGCTGTGGGCCTGGCGAGCCAACCCGCTGCCCATGGCGGGCCGGCCGTACGCCGGGTGGGATGTCGTCGCCGCGGTGAGCTGGCTGCTGTGGGCATGGCTCGTCGTCTGTGTCGGCTTCGAGATCGCCGCCCAGCGGGCACGGGCGACCGACCGGGACCGGATCGCCCGGCCGGGCGGGACCAGCGGGGCAGCCGGAGGCAGCGGACGGTTCGAGGCCRACGCGCCGGGCAGCAGGCCGAGTGGCACGCATCGCGGTCGAGGCGGCAGGCCGAGTGGTGAGGCGGCCCCGCCCGGTCCAGCCGCACGAGCCGTCGACGAGGCACGGGGCACGCGGCGGCACGCGGCACCGGCGCCGCCGTTCGTCCGGCGGGGCACCGCCCGCCTGGTCGCCACCGCGGGCGTCGTCGTGGCGGCCCTGATGTCCAGCCGCGCCGCGCTCGCGGCCACGGAGCAGGAGCAGCGCCCGGCCACCATCGCGACCGCGATCGCGAGCCCGGACCCGAACGGTCTGGCCGGACCGGACGCCTCCGGCGCGGCCGGGGACGGGCAGCCGGCCGGGCTGCTCCCCACGGCCGCGAGCCACACCGTCCAGCGGGGCGAGTCCCTCTGGTCCATCGCCGAGGACGGCTACCCCGAGGCGGCCCCCGCCCAGCTGCCCGCCGCGGTCGACACCGTCTTCGCCACCAACCGCGGCGCCGCCGATCCCTCCGGCCACCGCCTCGCCGACCCGAACCTGATCAATCCGGGCATGCGGCTAGCGCTGCCCGCCCTGGACGCGGCCGGGCACGCCGTCCCGACTACCGGAGGCGGCGCTCCCCCTCCCGGCGGTGCTTTCGCTCCCGGCGGCGGAGGCGGTCCGGCATCACCTGGGGGCGCGCCCACGGGCGAGACGCCGCGGCCGTCGACGCAGCCGCCCACGGCGTCGCCGGGCGGCGCACAGCCACCACCCGCGACACCACGGCCGGCGCCCCCGGCGAGCACGCTGGCCACGCCAGGCACGTCACCGACGACGACACCCGACGCAGGACCGTCATCCGCCGCGGGTCCGGCGTCTCCCGGCCGGACGACGGCGAGCGGGTCGCCGACCGGCCCCGGAACGCCCTCGCCGGGCACGGGCACCGGTCCCCAGACCTCCGGGACCGGCGGCACGGCCGATGGGCGCGCGGGCGGGGGCGGGACGGCGGAACACGTCGAGCCGAGCCGGGGTGGTGCGTATGACGTCCCTACATGGCAGGCCGAGACGTGGGTGACGGCCGCCGGCCTGCTCGGGGCCGCGGCTGTCGCCTCCGTCTCCTCCTCTCGGCGCCGCCGCCGGGAGGAGTCCGTGCCAGACACGATCTCGGTCGCCGGGCCGGGCGGCGACCTCCCCGACGACGGGCCGATCTCGGTCGAGGTGCTTCGTCCCGCCGGCCCTCCCCCTCCTCCCCCTCCCCCTCCTCCCCCTCTTCCGCTTCCGCTTCCGCCGCCGCCCGCCGCCCGGACAAACGCCGACGCGGCCCGCCGGTCCAAGGCACTGCGGATCGCTCTCCTGCTCGGCGAGCAACACCTGCGGTCCGGTAACCCCGACGCCGCCCTGGCCGCCACACAGCGCGGCCTCGCCGTCCACCCCTTTCATCCCGGTCTGTTCGCGCTGCGGATGCGCGCCTACGCGGCATCCGGCGACCACGTCTCGATGACGACCGAGTACGGCGCCTATCTCTTCGCAGAACAGGCAAATCCCTCGTGGACCGGCGAGACCGACCGCGACCTGGAGAATCTCTACTGGTCCCTGCGTCACCAGCTGGAGTCATCCGGCACCCCCTGAACGAACCGCACGCTCCGGAAGTGGGCCGCGGACGGAGGCCGTCAGGCAGCGACGACGGAGTGGAGCGGAGCAAGCGCCGCGCTCCAGCTGACGACCTGGTCGAGCATCCTGTGCAGCGCGGCCAGGTCCTCGTCGCGGGCCTTGAAGACGGCGGCGGGCCCGGAATCGGCCATGGGCGACAGAACCAACCGCTCACGGACATCGGCCATCATCAGCTCACCGGCGATCAGCCGCAGGCGTTCGACCGCCTGGCCGCCGACGACGTCGCACGACACGAACCCGACGGCCTTGTTGTTCCATTCCGTGGACAGGTCCATGGACGGGCACTCGAGCCCGCCCGCGAGCACCCCGGAGATGCTGTGGTCGCGGTCCGCGGCGACCACGACAAACCCGTCCAGGGAAGCGACCCTGGCCGCCCACTCCGTCGCGTGGTCGTGCCGGTCATGGCCAGCCAGGGAGGACGGCGGCGCGTCCACCGGCAACGCGTCCACCGGCGGCGCCTCCACCGGCAGCGCGTTTGCCGGCGGCGCCTCCACCGGCAGCGGCGAACAGGCGCGCGGGTCGACCAGTTCGAACTCGGCGTCGCCCCGGCGCGAGGCCACGTCACAGACCCACCTGGCCACCTGCTCGCTGACCGGGTGGGGGCGCTCTGAACCGAGGACCACGCCGATCCTGATCGGCGCGGGTTCTCCCGATCCGCCGGGGTCCGTCGCCKCGTTCGCGCCGGTGGTGGTCAGGATTCGCGGACGAGCCGGTTGCCGGGATGTCCTGGGATCGGCCCCCCTCGGACGTTGTTCAGAACGCACCGGGGACGGGAGCAGCCGGTAACAGCGGTGGATCAGGAAGGCGGCGAGCGGGAGTTCCACGAAGACGGCGAGTGCGACCGACACCCAGACGTCGGATGTGCCGACATCAAACGAGATGTCGAACCAGGCGTCGCAGATGAGCAGGACGGCGGTAGCGGGTCCGGTCAGGAACACGGCGCGGTGACGTCGCCAGCCGAGTACCGCGGTAGCCGCCATGACCGCGATCAGCATCGCGTCGAAGCCCACCCACGCGGCGCGCCACTGGTGGACCTCGCGGTTCGCCGGCAGCGTCACGGCGAGAAGGATCGTCCACGGAACGAGGCTGGCGGCGCACACCGCGAGAAGCTCCAGCGTCCGCCGGGACCGCGGCTGCGTCGGGGCGGACGTCCGGGCGGACGTCGCGGCGCGGCGGGACGTTCGGGGCGTCACCGCTCCAGCCGGCGACCCGCCCGAAAGATCGGGAACGATGCCGGCCTCGAGGAGAGCCCGCAGCCGCCCCGCCCTCCCGGTGACCCGCCCGACGAGCCCGGACACGACCCGCTCGATCTTGCCATCGCCGCGGGCAGCCATAGTCGCCTCCTTGGCCGGACCGTTGTCACACTGACGAGTACACGTCCGCCGACGGTGGACAACAATCGGATTCCCTCGCCTCGTTCTGCCCGGTGGCGGCTGTCGCGGAGCTCACCTCGACGCCGGCGCCTCCGGTGGCGGCCGGGAGCATGGGCTGGATCCGAGAGACGCAGGACGACCAAGGGCCATATACGGCGACATTGGTTGCATGTGGCAACCCGGAAAGCGTGTGATGGCTCGAAGCAGGGCTGGCCGGGTCCGGGCGGCACCAGACGTCTGGCTTGGAGAGGCGGCGACGTGGGTGAACTCGACGGTCTGACCCGTCCGGAGCTGGTGGGCTCGCTGTTGGCCGAGGCCCTGGGCGACGACGGGTGGCGCGCGATCGAGCCGCGGCTGATCGCGGGTGGGAAGTCGAACCTGACGTTCGAGCTGGTGAGCCCGGCGGGGTCGGTCGTGCTGCGGCGGCCGCCGTCGGGGCACATTCTGCGCGGAGCGCACGACATGGGCCGGGAGGCGCGGGTCCAGGCGGCGCTCGCCGGCACAGGCGTCCCGGTCGCGCGCGTCCTGCTTGTCCGCGACGAGTCCGGCCCGCTGGGCGTGCCGTTCTACGTGATGGAGAAGGTGGCCGGGCACGCGATCCGCGACGTGCTCCCGCCCGGTTACGCCGAGGACGGCGCCAGCCGGGCGGCGATGGCGCACGCGCTGGTCGACACGCTCGCGACGCTGCACGCCGTGGACCCGATCGCGGTCGGGCTGGGCGACTACGGGCGGCACTCCGGGTTCATGGCCAGGCAGGTGCGGACCTGGACGCGCCAGTGGGAGGCCGCGAGGACACGCGACGTGCCGGCGATGGACGAGCTCGGGCGCCGGCTGGCGGAGCACCCGTTCACCGAGCCCGCGCGCCCGTCCGTCGTGCATGGCGACTACCGCCTCGACAACGTGCTCATGCACCCCGAGGATCCGGGCCGGATCGGCGCCGTGCTGGACTGGGAGCTGTCGACGCTCGGCGACCCGCTGGCCGACGTGGGCATGCTGCTCTTCTACTGGACCGAGCCGGGCGAAAGATCGCCGCTGCTGATCCCGGCGGTCATGGCCAAGCCCGGCTTCCCGCGCCGGGCCTCCCTCGTCGAGCGCTATGCGTCGCGCAGCGGCGCGGACCTCGCGGACCTCGGCGCCTACCTCGCCTTCGCCCACTTCAAGTTCGCCGCGATCGCGCAGGGTGTCGCCGCTCGGGCGGCCGCCGGCGTGATGGCCGGCCAGGACTTCGGCGACCTGTCCGGCGCGCCCGAACGGATCGCTCTCGACGGCCTGGATCGCTGGAAGGGATGAGCCGGGCCACCGATCATCCTGGGAGGGCCCGCACCGGTCGTCGGCGAAGGCGGAGCGACGGCTGGGTCGCCTGGACGCCGGGTCGGCCGGGTCGCCCGGGTCGGCCGGAACGCTCCGACAGTGGGAAAGCCCCGACGGCGGGGAAGCCCGAACTGCTGGGAAGGACGGGAGACGGCCATGGACTTCGAGCTGTCGGACAGCGCGCGCGACACCTGCGAGCGGATGTGGGACTTCATGCGGGAGGAGGTGTTCCCGGCCGAGCCGGTGTGGCGCGACTGGCTGCGGGAGCATGGCGAGCACGCGTACCCACCGGTAATGGAGGAGCTGAAGGCCTCAGCCCGCAAACGCGGCCTGTGGAACCTCTTCCTGCCGGCCTGGTCGGGCCTCTCGAACGTGGACTACGCGTCGGTGGCGGAGATCTCCGGATGGTCGCCGGTAATCGCCCCGGAGGCGATCAACTGCCAGGCGCCCGACACCGGCAACATGGAGACGCTGGAGCTTTTCGGCACCTCCGAGCAGCGGGCCCGCTGGCTGGAGCCGCTGAAGGACGGGCACATCCGGTCGGCATTCGCGATGACCGAGCCCGCCGTCGCCTCGTCGGACGCGACGAATATCCGGACGTCGATCGTCCGGAACGGCGACGAGTACGTCATCAACGGCCGGAAATGGTTCATTACCGGTGTCGCGGACGAGCGCTGCGAAATCCTCATCGTGATGGGCCAGACCAATCCGGACGCTGACCCGCACCGGCGGCAGTCGATGATCCTCGTGCCGCTGGCCACGCCGGGGGTCACGGTCGTGCGCCACCTGCCGGTGTTCGGCTTCCAGGACCAGCACGGCCACTCCGAGATCGTGTTCGAGGACGTCCGCGTGCCGGCGTCCAACCTGCTGTCGGGCGAGGGCGAGGGGTTCGCGATCTCGCAGGCGCGGCTCGGGCCCGGACGGATCCACCACGCGATGCGGGCGATCGGGATGGCCGAGCGGGCGCTCGCGCTGATGGTCGAGCGGGCGAAGAGCAGGACGGCGTTCGGCGGGCCGCTCTCCGACCAGGGCGTGGTCCGGGACCTGATCGCCCAGTCCCGGATCGAGATCGACCAGGTACGGCTGTATGTGCTCAAGACGGCCTGGCTGATCGACCGGCATGGCGCGCGCGGCGCCGCCACGGAGATCTCCGGGATCAAGGTCGCCGCGCCGGCCGTGGCCACCGCCGTCATCGACCGGGCGATCGAGGTCCACGGTGCCGCCGGCGTCAGTGACGACACCCCGCTGGCCCACTTCTACGCCTCGGCGCGCGCCCTGCGCATCGTCGACGGCCCGGACGCCGTCCACCGCCGCACCATCGCCCGCCRCGAGCTACGCGCCGAACGCCCCTACCTCGGCTGACGGCGCCCGCCGCCCGCCGACGTGCGTGGACGCCCGCGAACGGCTCTCGGGCGCCCGCGGATCCGGCGGGAGGGGGAGGGGGAGGGGTGGAGACTCGGCGGCGACGGATCCGGTCGCGGGGTCTAGTCGGTGGTGTCGGGGTGGGTACGGATCCACTCGTCGATGAGGCAGGTGGCCAGCCAGTGGCCGCTCGAGACGGCCATGTGCCTCGCCGATACGCCGTTCCCGCCCTCACCCCGCCGTCGCGGGTCCGCTCCCCGGGCGAGAAGGTACGCCGTCATGTCGACGTGCAGCGGTTCGCCGGTCAGCGCGTGCGCGTCCAGTTCCATGTCTATCGCGCGGTGCAGGAGCGTCAGCCCGTCGCGTTCCTCGTGAACGTCGGCGCCGGCGTCGAGGAGGTCCCGGAGGGCGGGCAGGTCCTCCATCTCCACGGCTCGGTGCGTGGGAGTCCAGTCGTCGAGCACGCCGCTTACCCCTGAACCTTGCACCAGAGCCCACCAGTCCCTTCCTGGTGACACGCCTCGACCGGACACGGCTGCAGGTCGATGATCCTATCCGGGCGCCGTGAGCCACGTTCCGCCCGGTATGCCGGATACGGCCTACCGCAGGATCGGCCCGATGCTCCCATAGCGGGAAAATCCGCAGCGGGCTACCACCGGCTGGTATGCCCGCTGTCGCCGGGTGAATACCAATGGTATGTACGACAAGACCCCGGCTCGGCTCGGGAGCCGTCCGCGGCCCCGATGACCGGCGAGTAAGCGAGCCGGCCGTATCGGCGACATTTACGTCGCGGGCATGGTTCGCTCTCGGACCTGAGACGGACCTGAGAGGGTGTTCCGTMGGTTGATGTAACAGGTGAGCGGTAGCGGCTTGATGTCTGTTTCGCCTGGTCGCGGGTCTGATGGTCGGGTTGTCGGGTTGCGGTTCTGGGTGGTTGCGGTGTGCTGGAAGGTATGGYCGAACGCAAGCCGTACCCCAGTGATCTCTCGGACGAGGAGTGGGACCTGATCCGCCCGGTGCTGGACGGGTGGAAGGCACGACACCGGTCGGCCTCGGGCGTCGGGGGCCGCTACGAGCTGCGGGAGATCGTCAACGCGATCCGCTACCAGGACCGGACCGGGGTCCAGTGGCGTTACCTGCCGCACGACCTGCCCCCGCACAGCGCGGTGTACTACTACTTCGGCGCCTGGCGCGACGACGGCACCGACCAGGTGCTCCACGAC
>NZ_MOMC01000006.1 GCF_001983105.1 Pseudofrankia asymbiotica
GCGACGAAGGCGCCCGCCGCGACGAAGGCGCCCGCCGCGACGAAGGCGCCCGCCGCGACGAAGGCGCCCGGCACGACTATGGCGATGAAGGCGCCCGGTGCCACCAAGGCGCCCGGTGCCACCAAGACGCCCGCCGCTACCAAGGCGACCAAAGCGGCTGGCGTGACCAAGGCGACCAAGGCGGCCGGCGCGACCGGTCCGGCCCCGGCGGCCGCGCGGAACAGCTCGGGCGCGGCGCGTGGCGTCACCCCGCCTCGGGGCGCCGCCGCGGTGGGCGAGGGGGGTTCGGCGTCGGCTGGCACCGGCTCGAAGCGGTCCGCGGCCCCGGGAGGCCCCGCAGGCTCCGCGGGCCCGGCCAACACGGGCGAACCCGCCGGCCAGGCTGGCGGAGCGGCTTCGGCGGCCGCGCCTCGGCCCGATGGGTCCGCGCGGATTCTGTCGGATCGGTGAACTAGCGGAGAGCGGGTGCCTCGTACTCGTAGAGTGCCGCGTGGGGGCCGGAAGGAGGCTGGTGACCACCTACGCGGCGCTGCTCCGCGGGATCAACGTCGGCGGTGTCAAGGTCGACATGGCCGACCTGCACGCCGTCTTCTCCGGGCTCGGGTATGCGGGGATCTCGACCTATCTGCGGACCGGCAACGTGCTGTTCGGCACCGAGGCACCCAGGTCGGCGCTCGCGGCGGACATCGAGACCCGCATTGATCGGGAGATCGGCGTGCGCACCACCGTCCTGCTCCGCAACCGGGACGAACTGGCCGCGCTGGCCGCTGGTAACCCGTTCCTGGACCGTGAGCCCGACCCCACCAAGTTGCATGTCACGTTCTTGGCGGAGCGGCCAGGCAAGTCCCTCGTCGCCGGGCTTGCCGCGCTCGCGGCCGAGGGCGAGGACGTCGTCGTCGTCGGGCGTGAGGTCTACCTGCACTGTCCGCACGGCTACGGCCGTACCAAGCTCAGCAACACCGCGATCGAGCGCCGCCTCGCGGTCATCGCCACCACGCGCAACTGGCGCACGGTCACGGCGCTGCGCGACCTCGCCACCGCGGCCTGACCACGCCGAGCCCGCGCCCGCGCTCGATCCCAGCCGCGTGGGCCGGATGAACGGGCCGGACGGCCGGGCCTTGAGAAGGCCACCGCATATGCCCGCCCAGGAGCCCAGGAGCCCAGGAGCCCAGGCGAGGATGAGGCGTGGCTGAGCGCGGGCGGGTCGTCGTCATTGGTTCCATCAACATGGACGTGGTGGTGACGGTGCCTCGGCTGCCAGCGCCCGGCGAGACGCTAGCCGGCGGCTCGGTACACCAGGTGCCCGGCGGCAAAGGCGCCAACCAGGCCGTGGCCGCGCGCCGGCTCGGTGCCCCGACGGTGCTCGTCGGGGCGGTCGGCGCCGACGGTTTCGGGACCGTGCTGTCCGGCTTCCTCGACGGCGAGCGCATCGACACGGCGTGGGTCCGGAGCGAGCGGGGCCCGTCGGGCACCGCGTTGATCACGGTGGTCGACGGCGGCGAGAACACCGTCATCGTGGTCGCCGGCGCCAACGCGGCGGTGAGCCCGGCGAGAGTGACCGACGCGGCGATCCGCCCGAGTGACGTCGTGCTGCTGCAGGGCGAGATCCCGGCCGAGACCAACGAGTCGGCCGCGCGCGCCGCCCGTGCCGCCGGCGCGACGACGATCCTCAATCTGGCGCCGTTTCGCGCGCCGAGCCGGGAGCTGCTCGCCGCCGTGGACGTTCTGGTCGTCAACGAGACCGAGTTCGCCCAGCTGGTGGGCCTCGGCGTCGGCGGGGGTGGCGCCGCGCCGGGGATCGAGGAGCTGCTGCGCTCCGGAGATCGGCTGGCCGCTCCGGACGGCGCGCCGCTCGGCGACGTGGTGGTGACCCTGGGAGCGGACGGTGCGCTGGCGCGGATCGGCGGCGAGGTGCTCGTGGTGCCCGGCCGGCGGGTGCCGGTGGTCGACACCACCGGTGCGGGCGACTGCTTCTGCGGGGCGCTCGGCGCGTCGCTGGCCATGGGGCTGGCCCCGGCTGAGGCCCTCGAACGGGCGAACGCCGCCGCCGGCCTGGCGGTCGGCCGGTTCGGGGCCGGCCCGTCCATGCCCACTGAGGCCGAGGTCGCCGAGGCGCTCAGCGCGGTCTGACCTCACCGCGCCATCGGCGGTCATCGTCGTCCGCCGGCCCGGGCGGTTCGATCCTCGCCCCTCTCGTCGCCGCCCTGTCCAGCATGATCGCTTTCCGTGTCGTTTTAGGCGCGCCGGGTGGTGAGATGAGGGGCTATTCGCGATAGCCATGGCACAGTGCGATACATGGTGACCGATTCGGTGACCGACCCGATGACTGCGTCTCGCGAGGCGGTGACCACCGCGGGCGGGCCGCGCGGCTCGGCGCGGCGGACGCTCGGCGGCGTCCCGGGGCTCCCTGCCGCCGCGGTGGCATCCTGGCCGGCCGTGGCGGGCGCCGCCCTCGTGGCGGGGCTGGGTTACGGGCTGCCCGCGGTGACGGCGCTACGCAAGGTCCGCGGCCGGCTCACCCCCGCCCTCGCCGGGTTCGGCGCCGCCGACCATGTGGCGCTGACCTTCGACGACGGGCCGGACCCGCGCTCCACACCCCGTTTCCTCGAGGTGCTCGAGGAGCTGGAGATCCGTGCGACCTTCTTCGTCCTTGGTGACGCGGTCAGCCGCGCGCCGGGGCTCGTCGTCGACATGGCCGCGGCCGGGCACGAGCTGRCCATCCACGGCTGGGACCGCAAGCCGATGCTGCTGCGCGGCCCGCTGTCCACCTACGACCAGCTCGCCCGCACCCACGAGCTGGTCGCCGCGGCGGCCGGCCGCCCGCCCCGGTTCGTCCGACCGCCGCACGGCATCCTGTCGGCGGCGGTGCTCGGCGCCGCCCGCCGCCTGGAGCTGACCCCGGTGCTCTGGACGGCGCGCGGACGCGACTGGGAGGCGGGCGCGACGCCGTTGTCCGTCCTGGCCGCCGTCGGGCCTGACCTGCGCGGCGGCGCCACGATCCTGCTGCACGACAGCGACCGCGCCGGCGTCCCCGGCGCGTGGCACAGCGCGCTGGGCGCGCTGCCCGAGCTCGCCTGCCGGTGCGCGGACGCGTCCCTGCGCCTCGGCCCGCTCGCCGAGCACGGACTGCCCGGCCACCCGCCACCCGCACGGGTCTCGCGATAGCTCAGGTCTCGGGGCAGAGCGGGCACGACGGAAAGTCGCCGCGGGTGTTCGTGACCTGCGCGGATCGCGGCTCATGGCATCGAAGCCCCTCGGCGCCACCTCTCCCGCGGCTCTGGTCGTAGCGACCAGGCGGTCCAGCACTCGTGGGAGTTCCTTCGGGTGGAGGCGCGTCGCGCGGTTCAGGACGCCTCGCTCGTCCACCCTCCGTAAACGCCTTCATGCCGGCGTCCCTATCTCCCGCGAACTCGTCGTACAAATCAGCGGCGACAGCCGCGGCCGCCTTCCGGGGCAGTCAGGTGATCCGGCACTTCTGCCCGCCGCCGGGTAGACGGCCGTGTAGACGCAGATGAACCGCTGGGTACCCGTGCTGAAGTGCGAATTCACATAAATGACTCACGGGATCGGGGCGCCACGCCCTGAGTGGGTTGGCCGGGAGCGTGCTTCGGCGAGTGTCAATCCGACCCGTCGAAGTGGTGATTCATATCACATGATGGATCCTCTGGTCCGCGGCGGATCCCTCCGGCGCGGCCCGGCGCATCCGGGGGTGGACGCTTTTCCGACGCATCCGCGGCCTGCGATAACGTCAGACCCGTCCGGAGAGATATCGGAACCGCCGTATTCGAACTGAGCAAGGTGGCCGCGTGCCCAGTCAGGACATCGCCGTCGGGCCCTCGGCGGCGCGTGAGTCTCTCCGCGGGCCGCGCCCGTGACTTCTCTCCTTGTCCCCGTCGGTCACCGACACACGCCCACGATCAGACCAAGGTTCTGCGAATGAAACGCAAGCGACCGTCACCTCGTGGTTCGGAAGGCGGCTCTTCCGTCGTCTTCGGTGCCCTGGTAGCAGCAGCTCTAACCGCGCTCTGTACGGTGGCCGCGGTCCTTCTCGTCGCTCCGCGCGCCCGGGGCGCCGTTATCGTGTGCGGCCTCGTCGGGGCGGTCGCGGTCGGCCTGGCCTGCGCCGAGATTCGCCGCCGCGGGCACGAGATCGTCCAGCTGCGCCGTCGGCAGGCCGCCACCGAGCACGAGCTCGTGCGCCGGCTGGAGATGCAGGAGGCCGAGACCAGCCGCCTCGCCGTCGAGGTGCTGCCCGCCGCGATCAGCCGGCTGCACCGCGGCGACTCGGTCGAGGAGGCGCTGTCCGGCTCGAGCCAGTCGCCCGTCCTCGGCGCCGCCTTTGTCAAGGCGCATGACGACGTGGTCCGCTCGGTCCTCGAAGCGGTCAAGGCGGAAGAGGACCTGCGCGACTCCTCGCAGCGCGCGTTCGTCAACGTCGCCCGCCGTGTCCAGGCCATCGTGCACCAGCAGTTCCAGGATCTGCGCGAGATGGAGGAGCGGCACGGCGGGAGCCCCGACGTCTTCGACGACCTGCTCCGCCTCGACCACGGCACCGCGCTGATCGGCCGGCTCGCCGACTCGCTCGCCGTGCTCGGCGGATCCCGCCCCGGCCGGCAGTGGCAGCAGCCGGTGCCGCTGTTCAACGTGCTGCGCGGCGCGATGTCCCGGATCACCGACTTCCAGCGCGTCGAACTGCACTCGGTGGTCGAGCTCGCCATCGCGGGACCCACCGTCGAACCGCTCATCCACGCGCTCGCCGAGCTGCTGGACAACGCCACCCGGTACTCGCCGCCGCAGACCCGCGTGCACATGACCGCGGTCGAGGTGCAGTCCGGGATCGCGGTCGAGATCGAGGACGGCGGCGTCGGCCTCGGCGAGGAGGCCCGGCTGCGCGCCGAGCGGGTGCTCGCCGAGGTCAGGTCGGGCCTCGACCTCGCCGACCTCGGCGAGAACCCGCGCCTGGGCCTGTCCGTGGTCGGCCGGCTCGCGCAGACCCACCGCTTCGGGGTCTCGCTGCGGCCCTCGGCGTACGGCGGCGTGCGCGCTGTGCTGATCATTCCGCGCGACCTGGCCACCGCCGTGCCGCTGTCCGCGGCCGACCCGGGCGCCGCGGTCCGGGCGGACCTGAACAAGCCGATGCCCGCCATCGCCCTGCAGCCGGAGGAGCCGCAGAACATCGGGATCAACAAGAACGGCCTTCCGCAGCGCAGGCGCGCCACCACCGCCCCGCTCGACGGAAGCCAGAGCCAGCGGAGCCTGGCCGCGCCGCTCCCACCGCGGCCCGCCGCCCCGTCCCCGCCCATGTCGAGTGAGGCATTCGCTCCCGCCGCGCCGCCCCCGCCACCGGGACTGTGGCTCGCCGCGTTCCAGAACGCGGTCTCCGGCGAGGGCGCGAGCACCGAGCACGCTGTGACTGACGATGCGTCGAGCAAGGAAGGCGAGTAGTCGATGGACCACCTGCGGCCCAGCATGGACTGGATGCTCAAGGACCTTGCGGAGAGCGTGCCAGGCACCCGGCATGTCATCGTCCTGACCGCGGACGGCCTGCGCATGGCCCAATACAACACGGATGTGGACACCGCCGACCGGCTCGCGGCCGCGTGCGCCGGGCTGCAGAGCCTGTCCGCCGCCGTCGGCGCGGAGTTCCCGCGGGGGGACAAGCGGATGCGGCTCGTGGTGATCGAGGTGGGCGGAGGGTTCTTCTACCTCATGGCGGCCGGCGCGGGCGCCTACCTCGCGGTGCTGGCCGACGAGGGGGTGGACGCGGGGTTGATGGGGCAGCAGATGCGCAACCTGGTCGCACGCATCGGTGAGCACCTCACCAGTCCGCCGCGGATGGAGGAGAGGACCGCCGGGTGACCCCACCCCCGATCAACGACGCGCCCTCCGCCTGGGAACAGGGCGGTCCCGAGCGCCTGTACATCCTTACGGGCGGGCGCGGCGCCTCGGGCCGCCGGGCCGACATCGACCTGATCACCCTTGTGGTGGCGCGGGCCMCGGCCCAGCCGGAGATGCAGCCGGAACACGCGTCCATCCTGCGCATGTGCCACTGGCCCCTGTCCATGGCGGAGATCTCCGCGTACCTCAGGCTGCCGTTCAGCGTGGTCGCCATCCTGGTCTCCGACCTGCTCAGGGACTCGCTCGTCGAGGTGCGCGCCTCGGTACGCATGGACAGAATCGGCGATCCTGAACTGCTCAAGGCGGTGATGAATGGACTCCAGAGGCTCTGAGCTGGCGGTTGGACCGGCGCGCGAGGACGCGCTGCCCGCCTCGGCCGCCACCGCGGTCAAGATCGTCGTGGTCGGCGGATTCGGCGTCGGCAAGACGACCCTGGTCGGCTCCGTCAGCGAGATCAGGCCGCTGACGACCGAGGAGACGATGACCGAGGTCAGCGTCGGCGTGGACGACGTCCGCGGGGTCGAGCGGAAGGACGCGACGACCGTGGCCATGGACTTCGGTCGGATCAGCATCAACGAGCAACTGGTGCTCTACCTGTTCGGTACGCCCGGACAACAGCGCTTCTGGTTTCTGTGGACCGGCCTGTTCGAGGGAGCGCTTGGCGCGGTCGTGCTGGTCGACACCCGGCGGCTCGAGGCCAGCTTCGACGTCATCGGGCGGCTCGAGGCAGGCGGCGTCCCGTTCATCGTGGCCGTCAACGTCTTCCCGGACGCCCCGGCCCACCCGTTGGAGGACGTGCGCGCCGCGCTGGATCTGCCGGCCGCCGTGCCGATCGTCTCGTGCGACGCGCGCAGCCGGGCCTCGAGCCGGGACACCCTGCTGGCCCTCATGCGCTACCTGTACCGGCTGTCCACCCAATCCGCGGCCCCGGTGGCCGCCTCAGCCGCCACGGAGTAAGCGTGTCAACAGCCATACCCGAATCAGGCGTGGAACCAGGCGCCGCGATCCCGCCGCCGGGGGGTCCGGCGCGCGAGGCCTTCACGCGGGGTGCCGCACTGACCGCGCTCTACGGCCCGGAAGCACGGCACGATCCCGGCGCGGTCTACGAGAAGCTCCGCGCGGAACACGGCGGGATCGCCCCGGTGGAACTCGAGGGGGGCGTCCCGGCCTGGCTGGTGCTCGGCTACCGGGAGAACATGGAGGTCGCGCGCACCCCGAGCCGGTTCACCCGGGACGCCCGGCTCTGGCGGGACTGGAACGAGGGCAGGATCGCCGCGGACGACCCGCTGCTTCAGCTCATCGGATGGCGTCCCGACGTCGTGTCCTACGACGGCGAGGAGCATCGACGGCTGCGCGCCGCGGTCAACGAGTGCCTGACCAGGTTCGACCGGCAGGGCACCCGGCGGCACGTGCAGCGTTACGCGAACCAGCTGATCGACGGCTTCGTCGAGGACGGCCGCGCGGACCTGGTGACCCAGTTCGCCGCGTACCTGCCGATGCTCGTGCTGAGCCGGCTGGTCGGCCTGAGCGAGGGGTACGGCCGGAAACTGGTCGAGGCCATCGTCGGCATGCTCAGCGGCGGCGAGGAGGCGTACGGGCACAACCAGTACATCATCGCGACCCTGCGGTCGCTGACCGAGGCGCGGCGCAGGTCGCCCGCGCACGACCTGGCGTCCTGGTTCATCCAGCACCCCTCGGGGCTGAACGACGAAGAGGTGCTCAACCACCTGCGTGTGGTGATCGTGCTGGGCTACGAGACCACGACGAACCTGGTCTCGAACACGCTGCGGATGGTGCTGACCGACCCCCGCTTCCGCGCGTCGCTCACCGGCGGGCTCATGACGTTGCCGGACGCGGTCGAGCAGATGCTGTGGGATGATCCGCCGCTGCTGGTCTGCCCGGCGCGGTTCGCCACGCACGACATGCACTTCGCCGGCAAGGAGATCCGCGAGGGCGACATGCTGCTGCTCGGCATCGCGGCGGGCAACGCGGATCCAGGGATCCGTCCGGATCCCGGCGCGCCGGTGCACGGCAACCGCTCGCACCTGGCGTTCAGCCGGGGCCCGCACGAGTGCTCGGGACAGGAGATCGCCCGCGCCATCACCGACACGGGCGTCGACGTGTTGCTCAACCGGCTGCCCGACCTGCGCCTCACGGTGCCGGAGGACCAGCTGACCTGGACCGCCTCGACCTGGTCCCGGCACCTTGACGCGCTCCCGGTCACGTTCGCTCCGCAGCGCCGCTCCGCCCCGCTGGCCGCGCCAGCCGCCCGGGCGGCCTCCGCCCCGGTCGAACCGAGCGCCGCGAGGGACGCGCTGGCGGCGGTGGCCGAGGCCGAGACACAGGCCGAGGCGGAGACCCGCGGTGGCTTCCGGGCCTCGCTGGTCGGCCTGTTCCGCCGTCGGCGCTAGGGGTCTCGTGGTCGGTTGACGCGCGGCGCGGTGGTGCCCGGGGACGATGCCCGGGCACCACCTTTCCTCCGGCGCGCCGTCAGGCCGCCTGCGGCGAGGTCAGCATGCGAGAGATCTCCTCGCGCGGCGGATCGGTGTCCATCAGCAACTCGTTGGCGGCGGCCCAGGCCTGGTAACCCCAGTTCCAGTCATCGACGATCCTCGCGCCCATCCGCGCCTGGGCGCGTTCCGCGTCGGTGAACCCCAACACGTCGCACGCCGTGTCAAGGCGCTGCTTGGTGGTGTGCATCGACCGGTCGAGTGCCCGCATCTCCTGCTCGCAGCGGGCTCTCGCCTCCTGCCAATCGCAGCCGTCCTGGTCCTGGATGATCGTGATCATGTTGCGCGGGTCGTCACGCTGCGCGTCGCGGACCGAGGAGTAGACGTCGTTGCAGTACACGATGATGTCGCTGGCCAGCTTGCGCAGCAGTCGCAACTGGGTGCAGTGGTGGATGCGCGGCGGCAGGTAGGTGTAGTTCACCTTCTCGCCGAGCACCAGGCACAGCGGCACCGCGCCGTTTCCCAGGCGTAGTTCAAGGTACTCCTCGACCGTCGTGTCCAGCCGCTGGTCCCGCATCGCCGCGTACATGGCCTGCGTGTTGAAATACCATTCCCAGTGCTCGCTGGCCCGAGCCACCCACTGGTCCGGCGAACTGATGATCTGCCGTGTCCACAGATCATTGAAGATCGTCCCCATGTGGGACTTCGGGGGTCTCCCGTAGAGAATCCCGGTCAGCTCCGCACTGATGATGTTGATGCGGCTGATGTCCGCTGCCAGGTCGTCGGTGAAGTCGTCGTAGATCCGGAAGAAGCTGCTGATGTCGTAGGCGAGTTCCAACTCCGGCAGCGGGGCCAGGGGGTACACCCAGGCCGAGAGTGTGGCGTACCTCTCAGTCCGGGGGGTGTAGACCTGGAAGCGGGTGAGCCATTCGACGGTGTGCGCCAGGGCTTCGGCGGCGTTCCTGTTCGGCTGCCAGGAGCGCGCGGCTTCGTGCACTGTGAGGATCTGCTCGCCATTCATTGCGTCTTGGCCTGTCTCCTGGTTAAGAATGGTGATCACGGATCGCTCTCGCGTTTCTGGGGTACGGCGTCGGGCGCTCCTGGAGTCACGGGGGCTGCGGGCCGCTCCAAGGAGGCGCACAGGGCTGGGGGAAGAGTCGTAATCGCAGGTCAGAGTGCTCCCAACAATCTTCGCGACGATGGTCGGGAGAAGCTGATGCGGGCGGCGGTGAAGACTTCGACGCGATTTCGGTGACAGGGTGTGACGATCAAGCTGGTGTAATGATGGCGGGCGACATCCGGTCAAAGTGACAGACCGTGACCGGAGAAGGGTGCCCGCACAGGCTAAGGAGTCACCCAGCAGGGACGGGATTGTTGAAGTCACGTCCCCGGACCCGGGACGCTCCTCTGCATACCTATTGTGTCCGATCTCGCGGTCGCAGACCACGAAATGCGGCAAAGCCAGGCCCCTTCTCGGCAGGCGCCGCGGAACCCGGCGAAGACGCCGCGTGAGAAGTCGCACCCAGCTCTCGGCAACGAGAAGGCGGAGCGGACGTGCCGACCAGGACGCCATCGTCGGACCGGCTGATCCGTACCGGGACATGGTCGTCAACGCCTTGGCGGCCCATCTGGCCGCGTACCCGTCGGCGCTGGTCGAGGCCGACGAGTACTCGCGGCGGAGTGAAGGGCGCGAAGCCGCGGCGGGTACAGGACCGTCCGCCGTGGGCGGAGTCGCGTAAGGGCGCCATCGTCCGCGCCGGGACGTTCACCAAGGCGCGGAACGACACCGTGGCGCGGGCCGAGTCGGCGCTACGGGAGGGCGCGGCCAAGGAGAAGAGGTCCCGGCAGGACGACCTGGCGGGGCGGTACGAGGCGGTGGCCGACCGGCCTGCCGGCGACGCCGACTTCCACGAGATCCGCCACTTCTACGCGGGCCTCCTGATCGCGGCGGGCGCGAACGTGAAGGTCGTCCAGGCTCGCCTCGGCCACAGGTCCGCCGTCGAGACCTTTGATACGTACGGTCACCTCTGGCCGGACAGCGAGGAACGACACCCGGAAGGCCGTCGACGCGGTCCTGGGAGGCCTCCCCGGCGCTGCGACGGTCCAGGGACGGTCCAGCACGGGGGGAGCCAGCCGCCAGAGTTCCTGTGCCGCAGGCTATGTCTCCGGGTACAGCGAGTACGACGGGAAGTTGCCGTAGAGGCGCTCGCCGGGGTCGGGGGCGACGGTGACGGCGTGGACGAGGTGCTCGCCGCCGACGAAGGCGCCCTTCCAGGAGGCGCCCCGGCCGCCGAACGGCTCCGCCCGGTCCCCGCGCGAGCGCGGCCGGTTGACGCCGATCTTGAACGCGGCGAGTTCGGCGGACATCCGGTGGGCGTTGTCCTCGTCGTCGCAGGCGAGCGACGCGACGAGCGCGCCGTTCGAGGCGTTCATCGCGGCCAGCAGCTCGGCCTCCGAGTCGACCACCACGATCGTGTCCACCGGGCCGAACGGTTCGGCGTGGTGCAGCGCGCACGAGGTCGGCGGGGACAGGATCGCCGTCGGCGCCGCGTAGGCGGAGGTGTCCTGGCCGGGCAGGAACCGGCCGTCGGCGAGGTTGCCGCGAAAGAGCGGGACGCCGCCCTTGGCGATGGCCTCCTCGACCCGCCCGGAGAGCTCCGCGGCCTTGACCGCGTTGATCAGTGGCCCGAAGTCGAGGTCCGGCAGCGGTTCGTCGTCGGCGGTGACCGCCAGCGGGTGGCCGAAGCGGACGGACTCCACGACCGGCAGGTACATCTTCAGGAACTCGTCGAACAGCTGCCGCTGGACGACGTAGCGCGGGTAGGCGGTGCACCGCTGCTTGGCGTACTCGAAACCCTTGCGGACGTGCCCGGCGAGCAGATCCCACTGGGAGAACTCCCAGATGCCCCAGGCGTTGAGGCCCTCCTGCTCCAGGAAGTGCCGTTTGCCGGTGTCGCAGAGCGCCGCGGCGACCTGGCCGCCGGCCGAGCGGCCCCCGACGAACGCGAGCGCCCCGATCTCCGGTGCCCGCACCAGGGCGCTCGACAGCCGCGAGCCGGGACCGGAGACGAGGGAGAGCGGCAGCCCCTCGCGGCGGGCGAGGGCGCAGGCCAGCGTGAGGCAGGCGGCGCCCCCGTCGGTCGGGGTCTTGGCGATCGCCGCGTTGCCGGCGAGCACCTGCACCAGCATCGCGTGCATGAGCACGCTCATCGGGTAGTTCCAGCTGGCGATGTTGCTGACCGGCCCGGGCAGCGGCGCGCGGTCGGCGAGCATCGGATCGATCTCGTCGAGATACCAGCGGACGCCGTCGATGGCCCGGTCGACGTCGGTCCTCGCCAGCCGCCACGGCTTGCCGATCTCCCAGACCAGCAGCAGGGCGAGCGTGTCGCGGTGCGCGTCGAGCGCGTCGACGGCGGCGGTGACCCGGGCGCGCCGCTCGGCCAGGGGCACGTCCCGCCAGCGCCGGTGCTCCTCGCACGCCGCTCCGATCGCCTCGCGGGCCTCGTCGAGCTCGATCATCGGCGGGCCGGCGATGGAGGAGCCGTCGACGGGCGAGACGCTGTGCGCCAGCGGCACCCCCGACACCCGCCAGCGGCCGCCCCACAGGTTGAGCAGGCGATCGTCGCCGAACGCCTCCGGCGCCGCGTCGCTGGCGCGCGCGAACGCGTCCGCCCACGCGGTGCCGGGTGCCTGGCGCAGGGCGGAAGCCTGGCCGGCGACGAGCCGCCCGTCGGCGGTACTGGCGGCCGGCCCGCCGCTGGCGGCTGGGTTGTCGGCGCCGCTGACGCGGCTGGTCCGGGCGGCGGTAACCATACCCGCAGGGTGCGCCACCGTTCGTTGGTTCGCCAGCCAATGCCTTTACGCTGATCACCCCGCCGGGTACGCGAATCACCCCCGACGGGCGAGCATGGCCTGGCGAGCCGAAGGGGAAATCGGCCGTCGATATCTCAAAGCGTCCTAAGAAAAATCGTCGAGAACGGGTGGGCGACGCGGAGGCCGGGTGTGCTTTCTGTCTGACCGCTCGGTCCACAGCGGTGCGTGAGCTGGTAGGAACGGTCCCGGTCCAGCGTGGTCCGATGGTGGGCCTCGCCCCCGCGCGGTGGCGGCGAAGCCTGGTCGAGGCCTCGACGCCGGCTATCCGATGCGCGTCCCATCTGTTCACTCTTGCGCCAAAAAGGAACCTTGACGGGGGTACCATTCGGGCATGTCGGGTTCGTTGGGCCTCGTCAGGGATCGACCTTCGGTCTCCCGGCGCCGCGCGCCGCGCGGCCCGATGCAACCGCTAGTACGTGCCTCATCACGTAGAGTGGGCGGGTACCTGAACCGCTATTCGCCGGTAGTCCTATTAGTTACTTCCGAACGATCCGTTCATAGATTTCCGGGTGTGTGATGACGGCCAGTGTCGTTCCGCCGTCGGCTGCTGCCGCGGCCGACCCGATCCGGGACATGACTCCGATCCGGGTCCTCGTGGTGGACGACCATGAGCTGTTCCTACAGGGCCTGCAGACCGTTCTTGAGATAGAGGACGACATCAGTGTCGTCGGCCGCGCCGGTGATGGGCAGGCGGCGGTTTCCCTGGCCACCGGCACGACGCCCGACATCGTGCTCATGGACGTCCGGATGCCGCTGCGGGACGGGATCGCGGCGACGGGCGCGGTCAAGCGGGCAGTCCCTGGCGTGAAGATCGTGATGCTGACCGTCTCCGACGAGGAGAACGACCTCTTCGAGGCGATCAAGGCCGGCGCCGTCGGTTACCTGCTCAAGTCGATCCCGCCGCACGAGGTCGCCGACGCCGTCCGGGCGGTACACCACGGGCAGAGCCTCATCAGCCCGTCGATGGCCTCCAAGCTGATGGCCGAGTTCGCGAGCATCGCGCGCGGCACCGAGGACCGGCCGCGCCTGCACACGCCCCACCTGACCGCGCGTGAGCTGGAAGTGCTCAAGCTCGTCGCCGAGGGCAGGGCGAACCGGGAGATCGCTCGCAAGCTCTTCATCAGCGAGAACACCGTCAAGAACCATGTGCGCAACATCCTGGACAAACTCCAGCTGCACTCCCGCATGGAGGCCGTCATGTACGCCGTCCGCCAGGGCCTTTTCGATATCGAATAAGACGATCGCCTCGCGCCCGCCGTCGGACGCCGAGTGCTCTCCCGCACGGAGCTCGGCCCAGGGTTCGCGGCCGTCGGTCGCCCGGCTCCGGGTCGATTCGGTCGCACGGCTCCGGGTCGATGAGGTGGCTGGGTCGCRCGAGCACTGACGGGCCGCCGCCAACGTCCGCTGGCGCGCCGCCGTCGATATCGGTGTCGCTCGCGCGGGTGCTCGGTTTCCTGCGATGCGGATGGTGGGTCGCGTGGGGTGTCGCCCGGCGGCCGAGCGTGCCACGATGCGGAAGGCGATGAGAGCGGGACCGTCAGCGACGGAACGTGCCGGGCTGGAGGTGGTGCGGTGAACGTGGCCCGGGCGCGGCGAGCGGCGGGAACGACCAGGACGGCCGTGTCGACGGCGACCACGGCGCTGTCGGTCGTGACGGCGGCCGCTGTCGTGGGATCCGCCGCGGCGGTCGTGGCGACGGCCAGGATCGCGACGGCCGTCGCCTCGAGTGCGGCCTCCGCGGCGTCGGCCGCGGCGGCGTCCGCCTCGTCGGTGGCCGCGTCGGCCACGGCGGATGTCATGTCCGTCACCGCGGCGAACGCCGCGAACGCGGCGGCGACCACGGTGGCGGCGGCGACCACGGCCATCGCCTCGGCGGCGCTGGCGGTCCGGGCCCGAGGCCGCACGGCACCCCAGGCAGCGGGCATCCTGGACAGCCGTGAGAGCCACGCGACGCGTTCTGAACTTCCGGCCGGTAGGCCGCCCCGTCTCGGCCACGGGTGAGACGGGCTCGGCTACTGGCGGGATCCCCTCGGCCATAGGCAGGCTTTTCCCGAACGACGAGGCTGCCTGGCCGGGTCCGTCCCCGCTGGGCGGCGGCCGGTGGCGGGGCTGATGGCCGTCGTCGTGCTGGCCGACGGCCGCGCCACCGCCACCGCCACCACCACCACCACCGCCGTCACCGTCACCGCGGCCGGCCGGGACGAGGAGGACGACGCCGGCGAGCCGCGAGGCCCGGTGGGCGTCCTGGTGGACGACCCGCGGTGCGGCCGGCTGCTCCTCGACTGCGGCGCCGGGGTCGCCACCAGGGCCGCGTTCGCCGGGGTCTCCCTGGCCGGGGCGCGAGTGCTGCCCACCGGCCGTGGCCCGGACCGGTTGGACCCGGACCTCCCCACCGAGGTGGTGCCTGGCCGCCAGGAGGCGGCGCCGCCGGGCGTGCGGATGCTTCCCGCGGGCGGCGGCGAGGTCGTCCTGCTGGTGGAGACGAGCCGCGGCGTGCTGCTGCACTGCCCAGCCTCCGGGCCTCTGCCCGAGGGCACCGTCGCCGCGCTGCCCTCGCGGGTGATCCTCACCGTTCCGCTCGCGCCGGTGGTGCGCGACCAGCTGGCTGGCGTCACGGTGCTCGTGCCGCCGGCGGCGGGGCGGCGGGTCCTGGTCACCGGCGGCGCCCGGTCCGGAAAGTCGGAGCTGGCCGAGCGGATGCTCGCCGGCAGCGAGCGAGTCGTCTATCTGGCGACGGGCGGGGTCCCATCGTCGGAGGACACCGAATGGTCGGCGCGGGTGGCCCAGCACCGCCGCAGGCGACCGGCCAGCTGGTCGACGGTCGAGACCGCGGACGCCGCCGCGGTCCTCGTGTCCGCCGGTGAGGTACCCGCTGTCCTGTTCGACTGCGTCGGCACCTGGCTCACGGCGGCCATGGATGCCGCCGGGATCTGGGTCCTGGACGAGGGCGCGGACGCCCACGGAGACGCGACGGCGACCAGCGCGCGGGCCCGCCGCACCGCCGACGCGGCGCTCGCGCGGGCGGTGGATGCCCTGCTGGAGGCCTGGACGGCGACCGAGGGGCGCGTCGTCGCCGTGACCAACGAGGTCGGTTCGGGGGTCGTGCCCTCGACGGCCGCGGGCCGCCGGTTCCGCGACGAGCTGGGCCGGCTCAACGCCCGGCTCGCCGCCGTGGCTGACGAGGTCTGGCTCTGCACGGCCGGTATCGGGCAGCGCATCCGCTGACTTCACCCCCTTCTTCGGGAGTGTCGGTCTTGGGTACCTACCGTGGATGAGGCAGGATGATCAGAGCGATACCTGGCGCGGAGCCCGCGTATGTCCGCGGGAACCCTTTGAACGTCGACAACCGTCGAAGAAACGGGCGACAAAGGAGGATCCGGCCATGACGACACCGGGCGGCGGTGCCGGCGGCGAAAGCCGCCACGGCGATGGTGGTTTCGGCGAGCGTGATTACGATGATCCCGGCTACGCCGAGCAGGGGAACGACCCCTCCGGCTACGAAGGACGCGGCTACGCCGATCCGAGCTACGCCGATCCCAGCTATGCCGATCCCGGCTATGCCGATCCCAGCTACGCGGACCCCGGCTACGCCGATCCCGGCTACGCCGATCCCGGCTACGAAGGACGCGGCTACCCCGACGAGACCCCGGCGCCGTTCCCCGGAGTACCCGACGCTGCGGCCGGCCCCGCACAGCCCAGGGCCTCCGGGTGGCCCCAGGCCGGGCACGCGCCGCCGCGGCCGGGAAACGCCGGCGGTTCCCACGACCGGCGCCGCCCAGGCCGGCCCGGCGACGCGCCACCCGACCCCCCCTACGGCCACCAGGCCACGCCGGGCGGCGTCCAGGACGTCGGGATGGACGCCCTGCTGGCGAACAGCGAGCCCTACGGGCGAGAGCCACGCCGACCGCGCCGCGGATGGCGTGGGGTGCCGGACCCGCGCGGCGCCGCCGCGCCCACCGAGCCGAGGGCCGGGGCCGGGGCCGCCGGTGAGCCGCGGACCACGTCGACCCGGCCCGTGCCGGGCCCGACGCAGCCCCCGCCCGGCGCGGGGACCTTCGGCCGCAGGGTGGGCCACGGCGTGACGCAGGGCGTCGGCCAGAGCGTCGGCTGGGTGCGCGACCGGGCGGCCGGTGGGATGACGGCGCTGCGGGCGCGGCGAGCCGAGACTCCGGCGCACAGCCGGCGCCGGTCCTCCGCGCTCGATCCCGCGGCCCTGCGCGCGTTGCCGATGGCCGTGGGGATGTTCACCGTCCTGCCGCTGCCGGCGAGCCGGTCGGCGGGCGACGCGACCGAGCCGGGGCTCGGCGGCTGGGCGCTGCGCTGGCTGCCGCTGCTCGGCGCGCTGCTGGGCTTCCTCGCCTGGGCGTTGTCGCTGGTCTTCTGGCGTGGCCATGGCGGTGGCGCGGCGTTCCTCGGCGCCGTGGTGTGGGTCGGCGTCCTGGCGCTGCTCACCCGTGGCCTGCACCTGGACGGCCTGGCCGACGTCGCCGACGGGCTGGGCAGCCGCAGGCCGGCGGCGGAGGCCCTGGTGATCATGCGCCAGTCCGACATCGGTCCCTTCGGGGTGGCGGCGGCCGTCGGCGCGGTGTTGCTGCAGGTCGCCGCGGTGTCCACCCTGCTGGGCGGCGCGAGCCGGGCCCAGGGGCTGGTGCTGCTCGTCGTGGCCGTCGTGGCGGGGCGGCTGGCCGCACTCGACGCCGCTCGCCCGACGGTGCCACCGGCGCGCCCCGGCGGTTTCGGCGCCGTCGTCGCCGGTACCGCGTCCGCCACCTCCACAGTGGTCGCGGTCGCCGTGACGCTCGTCCTCGGATGGCTCCTGCTCGCGCTCACCGCGACGAGCCTCGTGGCGGCGCTGTGGCTGCCGTTCGCCGTTCTCGTCGGCCTCGCCGCCGGGCGGCTGGTCACCTGGCATGTGGTCCGCAGGCTCGACGGCATCACCGGCGACGTGTTCGGCGCCGTCATCGAGATCACCACCACCGTCACCCTGCTCGCCCTCACCGCCGTGGTCGTCTGGGGCGGTCTGTTGTGACCCATCCCGGGCGGCGGGTCGCAACGGCCCCCCGCCCGGGTCGGCGGCGCGCTCTCGCGCCTGTCGTCGGCACGGCCTGAGCCCAGGGCCGGTCGGTACCCGCGTCGCGTAGGCGGCTTCGACGGCGCGACCTGTCTGTGAGACGGGCCGATGTCTGTCACGTTCGGGCTCCGGGGACGGATGACGTTCTGTAACGTCCGCCCCGGACCGAGAGGAGAGCCATCCATGAGCCCTGAACCGTCGGACATGTCCGTCCTCGATCGCCTCGCCTCGAGCATCCAGCCGGTGGACCCGGCCGTCGCGCGGGCGGCCCGCGAGCACCAGGACCGGCTGACCAAACCGCGCGGCTCACTCGGGCAGCTGGAGGACGTGTCCGTGCGGCTGGCCGCGCTCGCGGGCCGGGTGCCCGCGCCGGTGCCGGCCTCGCCGGCGGTCGCGGTGTTCGTCGGTGACCACGGCGTGCACGCTCAGGGCGTCTCGCCGTGGCCGCGGGAGGTCACCGGCCAGATGGTCGCGAACTTCCTGGCCGGCGGGGCGGTCGTCAACGCGCTCGCGCGCCAGGCCGGCGCCGTGGTGGCGGTGGTGGACGTCGGCATGTCGATCGAGGCGTCGGCCGTCATCGGCGCGATGCCGGGCCTGGACCGCCGCCGGGTGCGGGCCGGCACCGGCGACATCACCGTCGAGGCGGCGATGACCAGGGACGAGGCGCTGGCCGCCGTCGCCGCCGGCGCGGCGGTCGCCGACGGCCTGCTCCGCGACGGCCACGACCTGCTCGTCACCGGGGACATGGGCATCGCGAACACCACGCCCTCGGCGGCCCTGATCGCCACGCTGCTGGGCGCCGACCCCGCGGTGGTGACCGGCCGCGGCACCGGTGTCGACGACGCCACCCTCGCGCGCAAGGTCGACGTCGTGCGTCGCGCGGTCGCGCGAGCGGCGGGCGACGGCGTCGGCGCGGGCGACCCGCTCGGGGTGCTCGCGTCCGTCGGGGGCCTGGAGCACGCGGCGACGGTCGGCTTCGTGCTGGCGGCCGCCGCCGCCCGCGTGCCGGTGCTGCTCGACGGGGTGATCGCCTGCTCGTCGGCGCTGGTCGCGGCGGCGCTCGTGCCGGACGCGCGCGCGGCGATGTTCGCGGGGCACCGGTCGGTCGAGCCGGGCGCCTCGGCCGCGCTCGCCGCCCTCGGCCTCGTCCCGCTGCTCGACCTCGGCATGCGGCTCGGCGAGGGCTCGGGCGGGGTGCTCGCCGTGGGCGTCCTCCAGGCCGCCGCCCGTGTTCTCGCCGAGGTCGCTACCTTCGACAGCGCTGGCGTGACCGACAAGAACGCCGCCGACGGCCTCGGCGCCGGCGATGCCTGACGACGGGATGGGTAGACCCTTGGTGACGCGGAGGTGGCCGACGGCTGGCTGACCAGTAGCGGACGGGTGTCGGCGCTGTCCCCGCCGTTACACGTCCGCGGCCTGACATCGCGGCTTGGCGAGGTTCTCGGGCCGGCAGCATGGTCGTCGTGCGCATCGTCGCGCGCAGCGACCGAGGGGATGAGAACCATGCGTGAGCCGTTCCGGACGAGCTTCCTGTCCGCGTCCGTCACGGCGGCGCCGGAAGAGGCATGGTGGGTGCTCGCCGGTGACACCGAGCCAGGCATCGAGGCGCCGGGCGCGATGCTGACGGGCCGCCAGCTGATCTCCGACTGGCGGCCAGGGTCCCCGGTCCGGCTGGTCGCCGCCGGCACGGCCGTCTACGGCACCGTGCTGCGGGCCGCGGCTCCCTACCGGCTGACGTACACGCTCGGCGCGCCGCGCCCCGACGGCGAGGACCCCACGGTCATCGTCACCTGGGAGATCCTGCCGGCGGCCGACGGCGGCAGCGTCGTGATGCTCGCCGTCGACGACCTGTGCCCAGACGGCTCCGACGACCTGCGCGACGCGTGGGCCGAGGTGCTCACCGAGGTCCGCTCCCGCCTGGAGATCCTCTCCCCGCCGATCACCGGCAGCCCGAGCTCCTGACCTCTGGGCCGGACTCGGCCTTAGCATGGGCGCGTGCTGGGCATGGCTGGTGGCGGCGATGGCGTCTTCGTCCCTTCGCGGCTCGGCGCCCGGTTCGGGCCGTACTTCGAGCTGGACGTCCTGGCTCCTCCTCAGGCCGACGGCGCTGGCGTGGCCGCCGGGCCGCCGGCCGGCTGGGCGGCGGTCGCCGACCTTTCCGACCCGCTCACCGGCGCCTTCGCGCGCCGGGCAGGCGCGGTACGGGCGGCGCTCGCGGCCGGGGGCGGGCTCGCGACCGAGGCGGTCGACGAGCGGGTGGCGGTCTCCGTCGCGCAGCTCGGGGTGTGCGCGCGGCTGGTCGCTCCCGCGCTCGCGCTGGCCGTGGCCACCGGCCGTCCGCCGGAGTTCAGCCCGCGGCTGCTCTACTGGCGGGACAGGCTCGGCGGGCCCTTCCCGCTCGCGCTCGGCGGGCCACCCGTGCCGGTCGGCCAGGCCACCACCGGCACGGGACCGTCGGACCGGCTCGGCCGGGGACTCGTGGACGGGATGCTGCTCCCGGTGGTCGCGCCGATCGTCTCGGCGATCGAGCGTCACCATCCGGTGTCATCGAAGATCCTCTGGGGGAATGTGGCGTCCGGTCTCGCGGGTGCCGCGAAGATGATCGGACAGGCGGAGCCGGCCCTGGCCGCGCCCGCCTGGGGCGTCGTCGACGCGCTGTGCGCGGGCGACGGCCCGCTGCGCGGCACCGGCGCGCGGGTTGCCCCGGCCCGGTTCGGCCGCCGCAGCTGCTGCCTCATCTACCGACTCGATTCCGGCGCTGGCGCTGGCGCTGGCGCCGACGGCGACCGCGCCCGTCGCGCGCCCTCCCGAAGCGCGCTGTGCGAGGACTGCGTCCTGCGTTTTCGTTGAGGCGGGGCAGCCGCCGTCGCCTGGGGCAGCCGCCGTCGCCCGTTTCGCGGCCGCGGCCGTCGGGTGTTGGCGGGTCGGGGAAGCTCGTTGCGTCCTCGGTTGTGCCACCACGCCGGGGCGGGAGATGCCTGCGGCTACAGTGACAGCCCCAAGGGTCATCTCGGGCGAGCCGGCAGGATGCGGGCGGAAAGGCGTGGGTGGGGTGGACGCGGTCAGACGTGGCTATCTCGGCCTGATTCTCTTCATAGCCGCGCTGGTGCTGATGCCGTTACTGATCGTCGACTACCACCGGCAGACCGAGGCGAAGGCCGACGACCGCCGGTCAGCCGCCGTCGTCGACACCCCGCCGGACCCGACCAGCCCCGCGGATGGCGAGGCGCTCTCGCCCACGGCCTCCGCGGCGCCCACCTCCGCGGCCCCTGTCGCTCTCGGCGCCACGCCGCTGATCGTCAGGTTCCTGGGAGTAGAGGACGGTCGGCCCCTGAAGGGGGACGTCCAGATCACTCTGGACACCGAGGGCGATGTTGGCGTGGTCAACTACACGTTGTCCGGCTTCTCCACGCCGTGGCTCGCGCTGAGCCCCCCGTACCTGTTCGCGCCCCATCCGGGGGGCTGGCACACGGCGGCGGCGCCCAACGGGCAGTACACGTTGACGGCGACGCCGGTCGACACCCGGATCAGCCCGCGCTCCGTCACCTTCCTCGTGCAGAACTGACCCATCCGGGCTACCGGAGGTTCGGTTCGTCCGAGGCGGGCGTGACGCTGCGAGCGGGAAACCCTAGTGTCAGATGGATGGACCGCCTAGTTTGGATTGACTGCGAGATGACAGGCCTCGACCCGGCCTCCGACGTGCTGCTCGAGGTCGCCTGTCTGGTGACCGATGGCGAGCTCAATGTCGTGGGTGACGGGACGGACCTGGTGATCGCGGCTCCCGAGGCGGCACTCGACGCGATGGTGCCCGTCGTCAAGGACATGCACGAGACCTCCGGCCTGACCGCCGCCGTCCGGAAGTCCACGCTGAGCGTCGCCGAGGCCGAGCGGCAGGTCCTCGCCTACGTGCGCTCACTCGTCCCGGAGAACCGCCGCGCTCCGCTGTGCGGCAACTCGATCGCCACGGACCGCTCGTTCCTGGCGCGTTACATGCCCGAACTGGACGGCTACCTGCACTACCGCATGATCGACGTCTCGTCGGTGAAGGAACTGGCCCGTCGCTGGTACCCGCGCGCCTACTACGCCGCCCCGGTCAAGCACGGTGGTCACCGCGCTCTCGCGGACATCCGCGAGAGCATCGAGGAACTGCGGTACTACCGTCGGACCGTCTTCGTCCCGCATCCCGGCCCGACGACCGACGAGGCACGGGCGGCCTCCGTCGAGATCCGCGCCGAGACCGACGCCGCGGCCCAGCCCTCGTCATCGGGCGACGGCGGCGCGGAGCGGTCATCCCCGGATCCGGCCACGGCCGAGGCCACCGACACGACGCAGCCCGCCCCCAACGCCTGACCGGAGCGGAGATCGTCCAGAGCGGCGGTGTCCCCGACGCCGCCGCCCCGGTTGTCCTTTTGTCTCGTCCTTCGCGCTGAGAACGGGCCGCGGGAGTGTCAGACCCGGTGGGGCATCAGCGCGTTGGCGGGGATCACCCCGAGGCGCCCGGCCTGGAAGTCGTCGATCGCCTGCTGAAGCTCCTGGCGGGTGTTCATCACGAACGGGCCGTACTGCGCCACCGGCTCGCGGATGGGGCGGCCGCCGAGCAGCAGCACCTCCAGGTTCGGCGAGCGCGACTCCTGCCGCTTGGACGCGGCCAGCACCACCCGGTCGCCCGCCCCGAACACCGCGAGCTGGCCGGTCTCGACCGCCGTGGCCGCGGGGCCCACCGTGCCGGCACCGGCGAGGACGTAGGCGAGCCCGTTGAACTCGGGGTTCCACGGCAGGTCCACCCGGGCACCGGGGCTCACCGTGACGTGGACCATCGTGATCGGGGTGTGCGTCGAGCCGGGGCCGCGGTGCTCGCCGACCTCGCCCGCGATGATGCGCAGCAGCGCGCCGCCGTCGGCGGACGCGACCAGCGAGACCTGCTGGCCCTCGAGGTTCTGGTACCGGGGCGGGGAGAACTTGTCCTTGGCCGGCAGGTTGACCCACAGCTGGATGCCGTGGAACAGGCCGCCGCTCTCGACGAGCGCCGCCGGCGGCGTCTCGATGTGCAGAATGCCGGAGCCGGCCGTCATCCACTGGGTGGCGCCGTCGGTGATCAGGCCGCYGCCGCCGTGCGAGTCCTGATGCTGGAACGTGCCGTCGATGATGTAGGTGACCGTCTCGAAGCCGCGGTGCGGGTGCCACGGCGTGCCCTTGGGCTCGCCCGGGGCGTACTCCACCTCGCCCATCTGGTCCATGTGCACGAACGGGTCGAGGTCCGCCTTGCTCACGCCGGCGAAGGCACGCCGTACCGGAAAGCCCTCGCCCTCGTAGCCGAGCGGGGCCGTGATGACCTTCTTGACCGGGCGTGGGGTGTCACCGAGGCCTGGCTCGGCCAGCCGCGGAAGGGTGACGGTGTCGGCGGTTACGGCGGGCATGAGACCAACCTCCTTGGTTGCATGTGCAACTAGCGGCCAGTGTAACCGCGGCCGTCACGTCAACCTTCCCGCGCCGTGGGCCGCGGTGGGTGGTGCTTGGCGCGGCCGCCGTCGAGTGGGTGGCGAGGACGGCCGGTGCGTCACGCGACCGCGACGCATGATCGGGTGGAGTTTGCCAGAGCCCCGACGGACTAGTTCTCCGATGGGCAATGAGAGTGATGGAGCCGCCCAGGTCGCCCATGACGCGCCGGGACTTTGGTAAACACCGTGTGACGATGGACACCGATTGCTCCACGGAACGCTACCTTCGGGGTCGTGGATCGCCGATGCTCAAGGCAAGAGCGGATCATCCGGGAACGCATTCTGGGCATCAGCCGGCTGCGGGGACGTCAGCGCCCCAGGGACAACCGTGGCCCGGCCCATCTCCCCGCGCGGCCCCCGGGCCGCCGACGCCGCCGCTGATCCGCGGTGACGATCCGGCCGGCTACCCTGTGTAGCTAGCGCGATGACAGGTAGGCCGACCCAAAACCCTGCTGTCGCAGCCGCCAGCCCGACCGGTAGGATGGCGAAGCCCGGTAAGGGACGCGCCCAGTAAGCCCGGCCACCTCGCGTGGTCGCGGTGAGCGGGTCGCATCCCCGGTCCGGCATGGTGGGTGTAGCTCAGTTGGTAGAGCACCGGGTTGTGGTCCCGGGTGCCGCGGGTTCAAGTCCCGTCACTCACCCGAGCTGGCGAGTCATGTTCGCCGCTCGAGCGGGGCAGTTGTGTTCGCTGCCCTTCTCGGGCAGCTTCCCTCTTGCCGTTATGTCTGCCCAGGGGGGCGACCCCCTGGAACCTCCGGGTCGGGGGCCTGTGGCCCCCGACACCCCGCCGGGCTTGCCGCCTGCGGCGACGTCGTCTGTGATCGGGAGTTCTGGTCGCTGCCTTTTGGGCAGCTTCCCCTTGCCGTTACACATGCGCGGGGAACGACTGCGTGGAACCCCCGGTCAAAGGCCTGCGGTCCTCGGCACCTTCCCGGGCTTGCCGCCCGCGGCGGCTTTGTCGGCATCGGTGATGGTTCCCTTTGTGGTGCGGTGCTGTTGCGCTGGGCTGCCGGGGTGGGGCACCTTTGGGCGGTGAGCTTTTTTGCGAGGTGTTGGCTGTTGCGGGTGGGTGTCAGGTGGGCTGGTGACTGTGGAAGGCGTTGGTTCGGGGGATGGACTTGTTTTCCGGGTGAGGCGACGCTGGGGCGTTCCCTGGTCGGTGGTCGGGGTGATGGCGGGTGGTAGCGCTGTTTGGCGGTAGGTGGTGGGGGAGGTGGGGTCTCGGCTGGGGGGTGGGTTGGTGCCCTGGGCTTCGGGTTTGTGGGTTTGACGCGGGGATTGGGATTGTCGGGCCGGGCGGGGCCGCCGGTGGATGCCGCCTCGTGACTGGCTTCTTCTCGTTGCCCTTGGTGGTGGTCGCAATGCCGTCATGAGTGTTGGTGCTGGTGGATCGGGCTGGGACGCAGGGGTTCCGGTAGGGGTGACGCGTCGTTTTCGATGGGTCTGGGGATGGTCGCGTTTACGGTGAGGAGCGCTGACCGGATCGCGGAGGTGGGGATGAGTGGTGTGTCTCCCCTGTGGTCGCTTGCCGAGGTTGGCCAGATCGCTGGATCCTGTTGATGACGTCGTGGGCACGTCGGGAATCGGCATGGATGCGGGGGCGCCATGGTCAGGCTGGGTTCGGGAGAGCCGCCGGACAACGAGGCGGGACGCGGCGAGTGGCTACGGCGCGTCCTGTGGCCCGAACAGACGTTGTTGGGGCGGCTGCCGGATCGCTCGCGGACGGAGCTGCTGGAGCTGGGCGGGTTTCGKGAATTCACGAGCGGTACGCCGATCGTGCGGGAGGGCGACCAGACGACGTTCGTGGCGGTGCTGTTGCGCGGGTGGACCAAGGTGACCGCGCTGACGGAGACCGGGGGCGTGGCGCTGCTGGCCGTGCGGCACGGCGGCGACGTCATCGGCGAGTTCGCGGGGCTGGACTCCCAGCCGCGGTCGGCGACGGTCACCGCCGTCGGGAGCGTGCTGGCGAAGGTGATCAGGAACGAGGAGTTCGCCGGATACCTGGCCAGGGATCCGGTCGCCGCGGCGGCGATCAGCCGGAGCATCGTGGCGAAGACGCGGTTCAGCATCCGACGGCGCGTCGAGTTCGCCGGCTGCCCGGTGGCCGTGCGAGTGGCGCGGGTGTTGCTGGAGCTGGACCGGGCTTATGGAATCGACCGGTCGAAGGGCGGGCGGGCGCTGGGAGTGCCGCTCGCCCAGCAGGAGCTGGCCGCCCTGGTCGGCGCGCATGACCCCACCGTTCACAAGGCGTTGCGGGTACTGCGCCGGGACAGGGTCATCGAGACCGGGTACCGGCGGGTCGCGATTCTTGACATGTCCGCTCTGGAGACCGCCGCGGGACTGCCCTCGAGCTAGCGCCCCTTCCGCTGGCCGTTCCCAGAGCGCGACTAGGTTTCCTGCGCGGGGCGGCACCGGGGTGGTGCTCGGGAGGGCGGGAGGTCGGCGATGCTCCGGTTGGTGCGGGCGACTCGGTATGCCACGCCGTTGCGGGAGGGCGGCAGCCTGCCAGGGCTGATGGAGGGCGACGACCTGGGGACCTGGGTGGTGAAGTTCCGGGGGGCAGGGCAGGGGCCGCGGTCGCTGGTCGCCGAGGTGGTCGTCGGCGAGCTCGCCAGGGCGCTTGGGCTGCCCGTGCCGGAGCTGGTCGTCATCGACGTGGATCCCCGACTTGGGCGCGTCGAGCCCGACCAGGAGATCCAGGACCTGCTCAAGGCCAGCGCGGGCGCCAACCTGGGGATGGACTATCTTCCCGGCTCGATCACCTACGACCCGCTCGCCTTCGAGGTGGATCCGGGACTCGCAGCGCGGGTGGTGTGGCTGGACGCGCTGACGCTCAACGTGGACCGGTCATGGCGGAACCCGAACCTGCTGGTCTGGGGCGGGCGGCTGTGGCTGATCGACCACGGCGCCGCGCTCTACCCGCATCACGGCTGGCCAGCCCGGCCGGTCGAGGCACAGCCGCCGCCCGCGGACCTGGCTCCGGCTCCGGTCGACGAGCGGGCCCTGCCTCGGTGGGAGGAGCACGTGCTCCTGCCCGCGCTCGGCGCCGACCCCGGCGGGGCGCTTCGCGCCGCGGACGCCGAGCTCGCGCCGCGGGTCGACGCCGAGCTGGTGCGATCCGTGGTCGCCCTGGTGCAGGAGGACTGGCTCGACGCCGACCCGGAGCGATATGTCGGCTGGCTCACGGGGCGCGCCGGTGGCCGACGCCCGTGGCTGGAGCCGATGGTGGCGGCGCGCCCGGCTGGCATCTCGGCCGCGCGGGAGGGGGCTGGCCACGGCGAGGGGCCGCCGGCCTGGCTGCGCCTGGCGCGCGGCCAGCGGACGCGGGAGAACCGGCGTGGCTGAGCTGTTCGAGTACGCGCTGGTGCGCGTCGTGCCCCGCGTCGAGCGGGGCGAATGCATGAACGTCGGCGTGCTGCTGTGGTGCCAGGGCGCCGGCTACCTCGACCTGCGCTGCGTGCTGGACGACGAGCGGCTCGCGGCGCTCGACCCATACCTCGACCTCGCGGGCGTGCGCGTCCATCTCGACGCGCTGCACCGGGTGTGCGTCGGTGGCACCGCGGCGGGGGCGGCGGGGGTGCTGTCGCCCGGCGAGCGGTTCCGCTGGCTCACCGCGCCACGCAGCACGATCGTGCAGACCTCGCCGGTGCACACCGGGGTCACCGGGGACCCGGCCG
Source organism: Pseudofrankia asymbiotica (assembly GCF_001983105.1). Taxonomy (GTDB): domain Bacteria; phylum Actinomycetota; class Actinomycetes; order Frankiales; family Frankiaceae; genus Pseudofrankia; species Pseudofrankia asymbiotica. The sequence continues at coordinate 26,468 of NZ_MOMC01000006.1, forward strand.
CGGAGCTGGAGCACCTGGTCGAGCTTCTCGTCGACAGGCAGGGTCCACCGAGCGGCGCCGCTGGTTGAAGGGGCTCTGAGCTGGGCGTATTGTCGAACATGAGTTCGAAGAGGGCGGCCGTTGGTCGATCCCGGCGGCGGCACCACCGAGGCGCGGCGGCTGAGGCGACCCGGCCCGGCGCTCCTCCCGCGGCGATCACTGGCGCCGTGGCGGGGCGGCGGTTGTGGCCGGCGTGCCGCACGTCCGCGTCGCGGCCGATCCGGGGGAGCGGCGTCATGCCCCGAGGCCCGGCCGCGGTCGCCGCGGGTTGGCGCTGTTCTCGAAGGCGGCGGCCGGACAGCCGCCCAGCTCCGGGGGGTGGCTGGATGGACGGTGACAAGGCGGCGGCGCTGGGGGCGCTGCGCCATGCGCTGGCTGAGATCGAGCCCGCGTCGCTCCCGGACGGCGCCGCCGTCGACCTGCTGAGCCAGCTCGGCGGGGTCATCGCGGCCGCGCAGGCCGCGCTGGTGCGGGTGGCGGGGGCGGCGGAGCTGGCGGGTGTGTGGGGCCGGGCCGATCTCCGGGGCGCCACGCGTGCGCAGGGGCCGGCCGGGGCGGCCGGCCCCTGCGCGCTCCGCCGCTCGGTCGGGCCCGGCGGGGACGGTGACCGGGCCGGGGCCGGCGGAGCGGACGGGCGTCCGACACCCGCTGGCTGGATCGCCGGGCAGGCGCGGCTGACCGTCACGGCGGCCGCCGCGTTGCTCGTCGCCGCGCGGGCCCTCACCGGTCTGCCGGTGCTCGCGGAGGCGTTCCGGCGCGGCGAGGTGAGCCTCGACCATGTGCTCGCCGTGACGGCGCCGCTGACCAGTCCGTCGCGTCTGGTCGCGCTCGCCGGCCCGGTGGAGGCGGAGCTGACGGCTCTCGCGCGCCGGGCCGGGCCGGACCAGGTCCGCGCCGCCGTCACTCACTGGCTGCGCGACGCGGACCCGGCCGGCGTCGAGCGGGACGCCGTCGCCGCCGGGCGCGCCCGCTCGCTGTCGCTGGTACCCGTGCCGCCCGGGTGCGCGGAGGCGCACCCGGGCGGCTGGGTGACGATCGCCGGCTCGGTCTCGGCCGACGACGCCAGGACCCTGCTGGACGCGCTGCGGCTGGCGGCGCGGGCGTCAGCCGGATCGGCTGACGCCCGCGCCCCGGCGCGGAGACGCGCCGACGCACTGCTCACGGTCGCGCGCTGTTACCTCGCGGCCGCGGGTCATCTCACCACAGCTGCGCGTAGCGACCTGCCGCCGTCGTGTTCTGGTACAGGCAGTGAGGTCCCTTCGGCCGGTAGATGTTCGAGCCGAGGTTCTGCATCTCGCAGTTGTTGAAGTACGACTCGTAGTACATGCCGCGGCCGGCGCGGGCGACCATCCAGTCGCGCATGAACTGGATGTAGTTGGCGTTGTCACCGCCGCCGTTCGTGCCGGATCCGGACGCGACCCCCCACTCGGGGACGCCGAACAGCTTCCCGTGCGCCCGCGCGAAGTTGTACAGCCAGGTGATGCCACCCTCCATGTTCGCCTGGGTGTTGAACTGGTCCAGCGTGTACGACGGCGGGTACTGGTCGTACGCGTCGATCGACACGATGTCGACCCACTGGTCGCCCGGGTAGAGGTCGAGCGGATGGTGGCTCGGCGGGTTCTGCGAGTAGTGCGAGTTGATCGTCCAGTCGAACTTCGGGTCCGGGTTCGCGGTCGAGCGGATCGCGTCCACRACATGGCGGTAGCAGTTGACGTACGCGGTCGGGTCAGTGCCCGACCACGGGTACCAGTTGCCGTTCGCCTCCCACGCCAGCCGGACGATCGAGTTCTGCCGGCCGGCCGCGTTCAGCGTCTGGCCGAACTGGCGCCAGTTGCTGTCATAGGCACCGGTGGCGCAGGTCTGCAGCGACCCACCCGTCTCCGGGAACGGCGGCACACTGATCACGAGCTTGCCGGGCCAGCCGGCGAAGTTCGAGTAGATGAACGACTGCCCGACGATCGACTGCCAGCTGTCGCGCGCCGTGTACACCTGCGCCACGTCGCACAGGTTCCCGCGGAACGCGCAGAACGCGTCCACGTCGGCCGGGGTGATCAGCGGGTCGCCGTTCGCCCCGGACAGCCACGGCTCGCCGGACCGGGTGGGGAAGTCGCCGCCGGTCGGCGGCGGCTCGGTGTCCTGCGCGTTGTACGTCTCGGCTCGGTCGAAGGAGACCGCGAACGCCGCCGACGAGGCGTTGCGCTGGCCGATGTTCGTGACGACGGCGACGTGGTCACCGAACGCGAGCTGGCCGGAGTCGTAGATGAGCGCGTTGCTGGCGGTGGGCGCGTAGGTGTCGACCGTGCTCGTCGTCCGCCCGTCGACGCTGACCGTCAGCAGGCCGCCGGCCTTCTCCTTCACGCCGTAGATCACGATCCGGGTACCCGTCCAGCGGATCGTGGCCGTGGCGCCCGCCGTGAGCGAGTAGCGGAACGACTTGTTCGGCGTCGGCGGCTGGCAGCCTCCGCACTGGATCCAGTTCCCGTTGTAGGCGACCTGGTCGTCACCGACGCCGGTCGCGGTGTCCTCGACCGTCGTCTTCGTGCCGGTGGGCGGGTCCGGGTCGTCCGGGGTCGTGTCCGTGAACACCTCGGCGCGGTCGAAGATGACGGCGAACGCCGCCGACGAGGCGTTGCGCCGGCCGAGGTTGGTCAGGACCGCGGTGTGGACGCCGTTCGCGAGCGTGCCCGAGTCGTAGATGACCGCGCTGCTCGAGGTGGGCGCGTAGGTGTCGATGGTGGTCGCCGGTCCGGTGTCGACCTTGACGGAGGCGATGCCGCCGGCACGCTCCTTGACACCGTAGATCTTGATCTGGGTGCCGGTGAACGAGATGCTGGCGGTCGCGCTGGCGTTCAGCGAATAGCGGAACGAGTGGTTCGGAGTGTCCGGGGCGCAGCCGCCGCAGAGCGTCCAGGCGCCGCCGTAGCTGACCTGGCCGACGCCCGTGCCGATGGCGGTGTCCTCGATGACACCCGTGGCCGCGGCGAGCGCGGTCGGGGCGAGCTCGCCGACGCGGACCACGGTCTGCCGCAGCTTGTCGTCGGTGAGCGGCTCGGTGGCCGGCGACGCGGTGGTGAGGATCGGGAACTGGCTGATACCCGCGGTGGCCGGCGGCTGGACCGTGGTGTGCAGGACGCCTGGCAGGGTGCTCGGGTCGACGTCGGGGAAGGGAAGCGCCGACGCGTCGGCGGAGGCCGTGGCACTGGGGACGACCAGCGCGGCGAGCAGCAGCGCGACCACCAGGAGGATCGGCCGGCGCGGTCCACCGGCGGCCCACCGCCGGCCCGTCCGGAGCCGGCGTCCGGCGTGACGGGCTGATCGGGTCCTGCCCGGTGGTCCGCCATGTGCCGGCGGCTCGAGCGCGGTCGCCTGGCCGGGCTGGCCGCCCGGCCGGGTCGGTGCTCGGCGCAGCGGGCGCGAGCTGAACTGCCCATGGGCAGGACGGCGGTGCCGGCCGGCGGACGCCGGCGGCTTGCGCTGCTGGGTGTTGGCGGGTTCGCCGTCGGCCTGGTTCCCGGCCTCGGCCGGGTCGTCAGTCGAATTCCAGGAGTGTCCGGTTCCCGGCGGCGAGTTTCCCAGGGGCGAGTTTCCCAGGGGCACTGAGTCATCCCTTCGTCCCGGGCCAGATGACTCTTGACGCCACCACGATGGCCCGAAGCTGTCGGCTAGCACTCGGACCATAAGCAGAGAGTAACCAACGATTGCTCTACGTAGCGGATGTCCGGAGGTTCGGCGGCGACACCCCGCGCTTCGCCGTGACCCGGTAGGAGTGGCGCGTTCGGTCCGCATCCGCTCGCCCGCGCTCATGCCGGGAAGCGGGCGCCGCCGAGGCGGAACGCCATGTGGACGTCGGAGGCGTCACACCGGGGACCGGAACGGTTGCTCCAGCCGGCCGCCTGGCGGGAGCGTGTCCCAGGGCCATCGGCCAGGCCGGCTGGAGCGACCCGCCCGGGGCGCGACGTGCCCAGGTCAAAGCCGGTTCGGAGCGCGAGCTCCCTGATCGACTCAGTTGCCCCAGCTCAGTTGCCCCCAGCGCGGCGGCCCCGTCGCGCGGCCAGCAGAGGAGACCGGATGAAGATCGACGCGAGCCTGTCCGACGACATCGGGGTGACGCAGGCGGTGGCCGCGAAGATCGAGGGGGACGGCTATGCGGGGGTGTGGGCCTCGGAGACCAGGCACGACCCGTTCCTGCAGTGCCTGCAGGCCGCGATGGCGACCGAGACCGTCACCATCGGCACGGCGATCGCGATCGGGTTCGCCCGGACCCCGATGACGCTCGCGAACATCGGCTACGACCTGGCCCGTTACTCCCGCGGCCGGTTCGTCCTCGGCCTCGGTTCGCAGATCAAGCCGCACATCGAGCGCCGGTTCTCCATGCCCTGGTCCCACCCCGCCGCGCGGATGCGCGAGCTGATCCTGGCCACCCGGGCGATCTGGGCGACCTGGCAGGAGGGCGCGAAGCTGGACTTCCGTGGTGACTTCTACACCCACACCCTGATGACTCCGTTCTTCACCCCCGAGCCGCACGAGTACGGTCCGCCGCCGATCTTCCTCGCGGGCGTCGGCGAGCTGATGACCGAGGCCGCGGGCGAGGTCGCGGACGGCTTCTTCGTCCACCCGTTCACGACCAACCGCTATCTCGACGAGGTCACCATCCCGGCGCTGCTGCGCGGRCGGGCCAAGGCGGGCAAGGACAGCCTCGACGGCTTCGTCGTCAACGGGCCGTTGTTCGTCACCGTCGGGCGCACGGAGGAGGAGATGGCCGCGGCCGTCTTCGGGACGAAGAAGCGCATCGCGTTCTACGGTTCCACGCCCTCCTACCGGGCGGTACTGGAGGCGCATGGCTGGGGCGAGGCGCAGGACGAGCTCAACACCCTGTCGAAGCAGGGCCGCTGGGACGAGATGGCGGACGTGATCACCGACGAGATGCTGTACGAGTTCTCCGTCGTCGGGACGCCCGCGGAGGTCGGGCCGAAGCTGGTCGAGAAGGTCGGCAAGACCTACCAGCGCATCACGCTGTACAGCCCCTACGACGCGGACCCCTCGCTGTGGACCGAACTGCTCGCGGCCGCGAGGTAGCCCCATCAGCGCACTCGGGCAACCCGCTTCACGGGAGCGGTGCCGTGGCCGCGCGCCGCCGCCGCGCGCCGCCGCCGCGCGCGGCGGCCGGGTCGGACGCGTCGGATGCGTGGAGGTGGACGCGTGCCGCCGAGTGGCCCTGCCGGCCGCTGGTCACCTGTCCTTGTCCACTTCTTTGACGACGAATCACGGGCCGGCAAGTAGCGTCAGGTATGCAGATATGTCAGTCTTCGGATGATTCATCAGGAGAGTTGGACCGATCATGGGTGTGTACGACTTCAACGTGGCGACCGCTGACGGCGGCTCGCGGTCACTCAGTGACTACGAGGGTCAGGCGCTGCTGATCGTCAACGTCGCGAGCAAGTGCGGCCTGACGCCGCAGTACGAGGGTCTGGAGGCGCTCTACCGTGAGCTGAACGGCCGCGGCCTGGAGATCCTCGGCTTTCCCTGCAACCAGTTCATGGAGCAGGAGCCGGCGACGGACGCCGAGATCCAGGAGTTCTGCAAGGCGTCCTACGACGTTACATTCCCGGTGTTCAGCAAGGTCGACGTCAACGGGCCGGACGCCACCCCGCTCTATGGTTACCTGCGTTCCGAGGCGCCAGGTGACTTCGGCCCGCAGTACGGATTCCTGTACGACTTCATCGCGAAGACCTTTCCGGACCGGGTCGGTACCGACGAGATCAAGTGGAACTTCACGAAGTTCCTCGTCGGCCGCGACGGAAAGGTGATCCGTCGCTATGAGCCGCCGGTGACCCCGGAGGAGATCCGCGCCGATCTCGACACTCTGCTCGGCTAGCGTCCACCGCGTCGGCTGGCGTCCACCGCGCCAGCCGGCTGCCCACCCGCCGTCGCGGCCGGCCCGCCCTCGCGGGTCGACCGTGGCGGCGGGGGCCGCGCCCGCTGCCCGCGCCCGCTGCCCGCGGCTGCCGACCGTGGTGGCGGGCATCAGAACAACGTCTGGGTCTCCGCCGGGAGGAACTCCCGTGGCAGCGGGTCGAGATCGGGCACGCGGGCCCGCACGTCCGCATGGAAACGGCGGGCGAGCAACGGCGCGTCGGCGTTGTCCGGGGTGTGGATGAAGACGGTGGGTGAGCGGCCCTCGCGGAGCCACCCGGCGACGATGTCGACCCACCGTTGCCAGCCCTCGACCGTCCGGGCGGAATCGTCGCGGCCAAGGTAGCGGACGATCGGCCGGTCGGTCAGCGCGACCGGCCGGAACGGCACGCGGGGCTTCTTGCTCCAGGCGTCCCGCTCGGCGTCGCTGGCGGGAGGGCTCGCGAAGAACGTGGTGGTGTCGAAGGGGATCCATTCGGCGCCCACGGCCGCGAGCGCTTCCTCGAGAAGTCGTGCCGCGCGCGGGTCGTCGAAGAAGGCCGGGTGACGGACCTCGACGGCGTACCGGTGGGACGTGGTGAGCTGGCCGAGGAAACGGGCGAGCAGGGAGACGTCGGCGGGTCCGAACGCCCCCGGCAACTGGATCCAGAGGGTGTGCGCCCGGGGGCCGAGCGGTTCGACGGCGTCCAGGAAGGCGCGCAGGGGCTCGTCGACGCCGGTGAGGCAGCGCTCGTGGGTGATCAGCTTGGGCAGCTTGGGCAGGAAACGGAAGCCCGGGTCGGTCTGGCGTGCCCAGGACTCGGCGGTGTCCCTGCTCGGCGTCGCGTAGAACGTCGTGTTCCCCTCGACGGCGTTACACCAGCTGGCATAGTGCCGCAGGCGCTCGTGCGCAGGCAGAGGATGGGCAAGGAAACGTCCCTGCCACGACCTGTGGGTCCACATCGCGCAGCCGACATGTAGCCGCATGCCTCGGCCTGTCACTCGGGCCGGGACGGGACGACGGCGTAGCCGAGTACGCGGACGCCCCAGCGCCCGAGGTCGGCTTCGGTGAGGCCGCTGAGCTGACCGGCCGACCGGAGAAAGGGGAGGACCTTCGCCTCGTCCACAAGGATGGCGTAGACGCGGGTCGTGATTCCCTCGTATCCGCCGTAGCCCAGGCTGTACGGCTGGACGGTGAAGCAGTTCTGGTCGCTCGGCACCAGCTCGTCGCCGGGATAGAACCGGCCGTTGCCCGGATTGTGGGCGGCGGTCGAGTCGGTCGACGCGGGGTCGGCCCAGGCGGCCACGACCAGCCGCCAACCGTCTGGCACCGGACCGCTGAGCCGACCACCGACAGCCAGCGACGGATGCCAGGACGGATAGTAGGTGTAACGCATCTCGGTGGGCCGGATACCGGCCGCCTCGGCGTCAGGCTGTGCCACGACGTCTGCCTGGGTCTGCAACGGCAGGAGATAGCAGCCCCGGGGCGCGGGCACGGCCTCATCAAGTGCCGGGATCATGTCGGCGCGCGGCGGGCCCGGGCCGCCGACCGGGCCGGCACCACCGGGACCGCCCGGGGGCTGGCCGCCGGGTCCGCCTCCCGGCCCGCCGCCTCCGGGCGGCCTCGGGTCGACGGGTGCGCCTGGTCGCGCTGAGGCCGTCGGGACGTCCGATCGCGTGCTCACCCCATCGTCGCCGCGCACCGCGAAGAAGGTGACCAGAGTCGCGATGGTGCTCGCCACCAGCGCAGCGCCGGCCGCCAGGGAGACCATCCGCCAAGGAACGGCCCATGACCGTTCCGGCCGCGTTGGCCGCGCCGCGTCCCCGCCCGTCGCGGCGTCGGCCCGGCGGCCGCTTCGCGCGGTTGCGCCCGGATTCCTGGGCGCGTTCGCGCTCGTGCCCGCCTCGGTGGCCGCGGCCATGCTCGAAGCGGCGTCCGCGTGCGCCGCCAGGCCCGCGTCCGCGTCGGAGCCGGCGTCCTCGAGGCGGGAATCGAGTTCGGTTTCGGGGCTGTCGTCGTCGGCGGCGGCGCCCGAGAGCCGGTCGGGTCGCGCCGGTCGTGAGCGGACCCGCCGCCAGGCCGAGAGCCACGCGTCCCGCCGGCGCGGGTCGTAGGCCTCCACGATCAGGGTGAGGGTCTTGGCGGTCAGCCGCCTGCGCCCGTTGCGCAGGTCGTTGACCGTCGTCTTGGACAGCCCGGTCCGTCGCTCCACGGCACGGTCGTAGGAGTCGCCGAGCAGGGCGAGCATGGCGACTCGCAGTTCGTCCTCGGTCGAGACCGAAGCGGGGTCCGGCACCGGCTCCATCCCCGGCTCCGTCATCAGGTCGCGCTCCTTCACGTCAGGTGCGACGGGCGAGCCCTCGGCGGGCGTCGTCGCGCGCCTGCCGGGCCGGTCACCGTGCGTGCGCCAGACCGGCACAGGGAATGCCTGTCGGGGTAATTCTTCCAGCCCCGGCCGGCGAAACAGGACGGGACGGGACAGCCAGGACGCCGTGTCGCCCAGAGAGGCGTTGCTGCGGCGCGCCGGGCGATAACCTCGGCTCGCGGCACGGGGGGCCGGCGGTGGCCGGTCACCGCCCCCGGAGATCTGCCGGGGGCGGTGACCGGCCATGCCAGACCACCGCGCCAGGCGGCCGCCCGCCGGGCGACCGGGCCAGGTCGGTAGGCCGACCCGGCTGGGAGGCCTCGTGAACCAGAACACCAGTGTCGACGACAGCTTCGTCCGCACTCGCGCCGCCCTGCACGCCGTCGCCGAACACGTGCTGGCCGCCGCGCGTTACCGTGCCACCGGCCGTATCGGCCTGACCGTCGCTCCGGGCGGGTTCGGGACTCCGCCGTTCGGCGACGAGGGCAGGACCATCGCTGTCGACGGCACGGACCTGGTCGTCAGCGTGGGCCTGGGCGACGGGACGCCCGGCGCCGAGGTGACGCGGGCTCCGCTGCGCACGTTGGCGGCCGCCGCGGCGCTCGCCGGGCTGCCCGCGCCCGGGGGGCCCGCCGAGATCTACCGTCTGAACACACCCTGCGACCCGGATGCCCCGCTGGCCGTCGACGCCGGCGCGGCCCGCCGGATCGGTGACTGGTACGCGCTCGGGGACGCGGCGCTGCGGCGCTGGCGGACCGAGATCCCCGACGACGAGCCGACCGCCGTCACACTGTGGCCCGAGCACGCCGACGTCGCCATCCGCGCCGCGGACATCAACTACGGCGCCTCACCGGGCGACGAGTACCTCGCGCGGCCCTACCTCTACGTCGGCCCGCCGGCGCCACCGCCGGCCTCGCCGGAAGGGTTCTGGAACGCGCCCTTCGGGGCATACCTCACCTGGGACAAGGTCCACTCGGTGGCCGACGCCGTCGACTTCTTCCGCCAGGGCCGTCGGCTCGTCCGCGGCTGAGGGCCACTCTCTGATCAGGGAGTGGCCAGAGGCGCCGCAGCGCAGGGGTTTGTGCGCCCGGCAGGGATCGAACCTGCGACCCAGTGCTTAGAAGGCACTCGCTCTATCCGCTGAGCTACGGGCGCTCGTCCTCCATTGTGCGGCCTGGTGTTGGCCGCACGGTGGGACGAGGCGGCCCGCGTCGTCGACAGCGCGGCGTACCCGGCCGCTGAGGCACGGTCGTGACGGCTGCCGGGAAGGACGAAGGCGGTCAGAGCGGCAGCTCCGATCTCCCTCGCGCGGGCCACGCCGATAATGCCCGTACCGGGAGCCTTTCGCCACAGGCTAAAGGTCCCGACGCGCCGTCGGTGGGCGATATCGGTCGCCACGCGGCGCTTCGCCGCGTCGTGGACCTCGGCTCGGCGCGGCTGCTCGACGCTCGGCGCGGCTGCTCGACCGCGTCAGGGTGTTCGGTCCCGTTCCTGGGGGCGGCCAAAGCCTGACCCGCCGAACCGCCGGCTTCCGTCGACGACTCGTGACACGCCGCGGTGGATCCTCCGCCTGAAATGCGGAGGATCCACCGCGACGGAGCCCGTGCCAGGGCGGCGGAGCCCATGTCAGCGGCGCCGTGTCAACGGCCGGCGGCCTCCAGCGCCGCGAACTCGTCGTCGGTGAGGGTGAGGCCGGCCGCGGCGACGTTCTCCTCGAGGTGGTCGACGGACTTGGTGCCAGGAATCGGAAGCATCACCGGCGAGCGGCGCAGCAGCCAGGCGAGGGCGAGCTGGGCGGGCGTCGCGCCGTGGGCCGCCGCGGCGGCGTCCAGCGGGCCGCCCGGCCGGGCGAGCGTGCCGGTGCCGACCGGGAACCACGGGATGAAGCCGAGCCCCTCCCGCTCCGAGTAGTCGAGGACGTCCTCGGAGGCACGGTCGGCCAGGTTGTAGCGGTTCTGCACGCTCACGATGTCGACGATCGTGCGGGCGTGCGCGAGCTGGTCGACGCTCACCTCGGACAGGCCGATGTGGCGGATCTTCCCCTCCTGCTGCATCGCCTTCAGCTCGCCGAGGGAGTCCTCGGCCGGGGTCCCCGGGTCGATCCGGTGCAGCTGGAACAGATCGATGCGCTCCAGCTTCAGGCGGCGCAGCGACATCTCCACCTCCTGGCGCAGGTACGCGGGCCGGCCGACCGGGTCCCACGCGTCAGGACCTGTCCTGACGAGGCCGGCCTTGGTGGCGATCACCAGGTCGTCCGGGTACGGATAGAGCGCCTCGGCGATCAGCTCCTCGCTCACATACGGCCCGTACGAGTCCGCCGTGTCGATGAAGTTCACACCCAGCTCGACGGCGTGCCGCAGCACCCGGATCGCACCGTCCGGGTCGGCTGGCGGGCCCCATACCCCGGGCCCGGTGATCTGCATGGCGCCGTAGCCGAGCCGGCGTACCGGCAGGTCACCGCCGATCGTGAAGGTCCCGCTGGCGCTGGCCGTCGGCTGTGCCGTGCCCGTCGCACTCGACATGTTCGTCTCCTCGTCGTTCCTGTAGGTCGTGCCCCGCGGCCTCCCGGTCGGCTCGCGCCACCCACCGACGTCGGCCAGTTCCCGCCTGGCCGCTGCCCGCGGCCCTTCACTGGTCCTTGTTCTCACTGGTCCCTGTTCCCGGCGGCCCGTCGCTGGCAACCGCGCCCCAGCGGGCAGTGTTCCCAGCCCCACAAGATCGTTCGCGAGCTTCGGCCCAGCCTGTGGACGGGGCGCCGTCGTCCACAGGCAGCGCCGGCGTGCTTCTCACCTCGGTGGCCGGCGGTGATCCTGATGGTGCCGCCGGCGACCGCCGGCCGGCACCCCCGACCTTCGTCAGCGCACGTCAGCCGCTCCCATCGGCCCAGCGGACCCATGCCCCGGAAGGCCAGCATGCTTGACGCCACCATCAGCCTCGTCGGCAACGTCATCGAGAACCCCAACCTGAAGGTGACCCCCAGCGGCACCTACCTCTGCTCCTTCCGCATCGCCTCGACGGCGCGCCGCTACGACCGCAAGGAGAACCGCTGGGTCGACGGGTCGTCGCTTTTCATCGAGGTCACCTGTTGGCGCAGGTTGGCCGAGAACGTCGCCGCCAGCCTGAACAAGGGCGACCGCGCGCTGATCATCGGCCGGCTCCGGCTCCGCGAGTTCGACAACGCGCAGGGCGAACGGCGCCGGCGTTACGAGATCGAGGCGGACGCCATCGGCCCCGAGCTGGCCTGGCGCCCCGCTCGCGTCATGCGCGCGACTCGCGGCGGCGCCGGCGAGCGCCCGGCTGGCCAGACCGGCGTCGCTCCTGGCACCGCCGCCGAGACCGGCCCCGTCGCCAACGGCGAGTCCGGCGGCGACGCGCAGGCCGGGCCGGTCTCGCCGCTCGACGAGACCGCGCCCTGGTCAGACGGTGACCTCGACGGTGATTCCTTCGCCTACGCCGGCGCGGCTCCGGCCGACGAGCTTTCTGACGAGGTCCCCGGCGAGGCCCGGTCCGACTGGTCTGACACGGCCGACTCTGATGCCGTCGACGACGCCGGGGACGCGCGCTGAACCTGAGCAGACCCGCGCTGACGCCGCCAGCCAGGCCCGGCTTCCGTGCGGTGCCCCGCCAACGGGGTGTCGCGCGGAAGCGGCCGGTCCGCGACGGATACGGCGCTTCGACACACGACCCGCGAGGCGGGGCTCCGCGAGGTGTGGCCAGCCTGTGGCACGTCTGTCGCATGGGCTGTGGCGGCGAAAAACGCTCGCGAGGCCGCACAGCTCATGCTCCGAACCCATGGCCGGACGTCGGCCGCCACGTCGGCTGTCGTGGGGCGCGGCCCGGGGGAGTGAATGTGACCAGCGGTGTCTTACCTCGATCCGGAGCGTTCCCCCTCGCCGGATACGCTCACCCCGGTGACCAGCGTGCGCGACGACCGGGAACGGCCAGCCGCCGCGGCCGCCACCCTCCGGCAGGCCGCGGCACCTCGCACGACCGCCCCCCCGGCCGGAGATACCGACGTCGGCCCCGACGCCCTCCCGCCCCGGCCCGGCGCTGCCCCGCCCGCGCCTGAGGGCCGCGAGCCGGCGACTCAGACCCCGGCGCGGACCGCGGCCAGCCCAGGCCGGCGGGCGCTGGCCGCCGTCGCCAGGCGTCTCGCCGCCGTCAGCCCCGCGGGGCGTTACGTGGTGGTGCTCGCGCTCGTCGCGGCCGCGCTCGCGCTGGTGGTCAAATACCTGCTGTTCCCCTATTTGTCGATCAACAACGACGAGGCGCTGTACCGGCTGCAGGCGCAGACCCTGGCCGCCGGCCGGCTGTTCCCGGTGGCCGGTGACCCGGCCTCCTCCTACGCGCCCTGGCTCGCGGTGCCCAGCCACGGGCACTACGTGCTGAAGTACACCCCGTTCGTGCCAGCGCTGTTCGCGTTGAGCCTGCTCGTCACCGGCGGCTTCGGCCTGGGGCTCGCGGCCGTCGCCGCGGCCGCCGTCGGCGTCACCTACCGCCTCGGGCTCGCGCTGTTCGACGACCGGCGGGTCGCCGCCGTGGCAGCGACGCTGTTCACCGCGTCGCCGCTGGTGGTGCTGCTCGACGGCATGCTGCTCGCCTACCTCCCCGTGCTGGTCATGGTGGAGCTGGCGGTGCTCGGCCTGCTGCGAGGCCTGCGCGCGGCCAGAGCCACGACGCCCGTCGACGAAGGTGGCCCGGGCGGTCCGTCGGGCGGCCGGGGCGGCTGGCGGGACGGGAACCGGTGGGCGCTGGTCGGTGCCGGCGTCGCGGCGGGGACGGCGGTGGCGGTGCGGCCGTTCGACGTGCTGACACTGCTGGCGCCGCTGGCGGGCTGGGCGGTGGTGACGGCGCGGGGCCGGCGCGGCTGGCTGATCGGATGGGTGTGCGCGGGCCTGGCGGCGCCAGCCGGGCTGCTCCTCGCGTTCAACGCCGCCGCGACCGGCTCGGCACTGCGGCTGCCGTTCAGCTACCTGGAGTCCGAGGACAGGATGGGCTTCGGGGTACGCCGGCTCTACCCGACGGACCGGGCGCACCATTTCGGCTTCCTCGACGGGCTTGCGTCGGTCGGCGACCACCTGTTCCTGCTGGGAGGGTGGGCGTGCGGCGGGGTCGTCCTGCTGGCGTGCGCGATCGGCGCGGTCGTGCGCCGCCGGGTGGGCGGCGCCGGGCTCGCGCTCGGCGCCGGTGCGCTGGTGTTCCTAGGCGGCTATGTCGCGTTCTGGGGCGCCTGGAACGCGGCCTACCTGTGGGGCGGTATCCGTTACATCGGGCCGTTCTACATGCTTCCGGTGCTGGCCGTGCTCGTCCAGCTCGGGGCCCGCGGGCTGGTGGACCTGGCTGCCTGGCGGCCCCGGCTCGCCCAGGTCGCGGTGGCCGTCGCCGCGGGTCTCACCTGCCTGGTGCTGGCGACGGCGATTCCGGCCAACCTGACACTCACCCGCCACGACCGCGACCTCGACGCGGCGATCGACGGGCTGCCCGGCGACCCACTGGTGTTCCTGTCGGTCGACCCGCTGTACCTGATGCACCCGACGTCGCTCGCCGCGAACCCGCCCGAGCTCGACGGCCGGGTGCTGTGGACCGTCACCCGCGGCGGCACCGCGGACCTCACGGTCCTCGCCCAGCACCCGGCCCGGCCCGCCTACCTGCTGCGGATCCCACCCGCCTACAACCGCATGCCCGGCTCCCCGTCCGGGACCCGCCTGGAGCGGCTGGCCACGCGCACCGGCGACGCCGTCACGCTGGACGTGACCGTCGACCCGGCGTACGAGCCGGCGAAGGCGGCACGGCTGGTTCTCACCACCAACGCCGGCGACGTCTCCTACCCGATCGACCCGTCCCGCCCGGTCACCGCCCGGCTCGCCGTGGATGCCGACGGCGCGACGCTGCGCGGCCTGACCCCGGCGACCGGCCTCGCCGGCGACCCGAAGGTCACCCGCAGGGCTCCGGCCCGCCAGCTCAAGCCAGGCAACCGGACCCTGGCGCTCGCGCTCTACGTGACCCCGGCGGACACCGGCAAGGAACAGTTCGTCGACCGCCAGCTGGTCCCGACCGTCGCCGCCGCCGACGGAGACGTCACCGTCGTCGCGTCCACCGGGCAGGTCGCCGCCACCCCCGGCCGCGAGCCCCCTCAGCTCCACCTGACCGCGCCCCACTGACCGGCCACACCGGTTGTCCCCGCTTGCCTGCCCGGCCTTGCGACCGGTGACAATATGGTCGTCCTCGGAGCTTTCGGCGCCTAGCATGGGCACGCACGGTGCATCGACGGCTTGTTCTCGTGACTGCTCGCCCGCCACCGTCCCCTGTCGTGGCCTCGTCGTTGTCGCCCCTCATCGTCACGGAGTGCGGATGGCCCTCGCCCGGTCCGAGATCGACGCCCGGCTGCTCGTCCTGTACGAGAACCGGGTCCTGCTGGCCAGTCATCGTGGGCAGCCCTGGTACTTCCTGCCCGGCGGGCGGGTGCGGCCCGGGGAGACCATCGAGGACGCGCTGCGCCGCGAGATCGACAGCCAGGCCGACCTGGACGTCGGCGCGCTCGACTTCGTCGGCTGCATCGAGCAGGCCTACACCGAGGACAGCCTCGCCATCCACGCGCTGACCACGGTGTTCACCGCGCCGCTACCGTGGGCCGCCCAGATCATCAGCAACGACCCGGGCGTGCACCTGGCCTCCATCGCGATCGAGGACCTCGCCGACCTGGAACTACGGCCGGCCCCTCTCAAGGACATGATCCAGCGTTGGGCCGCGGGACGTCCGCCGCTCTGGCGCACCACCCTGCCCGCCGTCTGACCGGCGCCCGCGACGACCGAAGGGATCTGGAATGGCCGTGCTTCCCGCCATCCGGCTCGACGCGCGGATGGTCGCGCGGACAGCTGGCCGGGTGCTGCTGACCCGGGAACCGGGCCAGCTCTGGCACGCGCTGCCGGGCGGCCCGGTGGACCCCGACGAGGGCACCCAGCGCTCGCTCGCGCGGCACCTCGGCGAGCTCGCCGGCCCCCTCACCGGCGCGCGGGCGCGCGACGACGGCCAGACCGCCGCGGCCGGAGCCTCGCCGGGACCATCGACGGCCAGGCCACCGGCGCCGGCTCGGATCTGGCGATTCGTCGGAGCCGTCGAGCACACCGGCGACGCGGGCGACGCCCGCGACGCGGATCCGGCCGACGAGTCCTGGGCCCGCGGGACACCCGGAGCGGAGCACGTCCTCACCCTGCTCTTCGCGGCCGACTGGCCGGAGGGCTTGGCGGTGCCCACGTCGTGGCGCGGCCGCGACGTCAGCGCCGTCCGGACCGACGACCTGGTGGTGACGAGGCTCGCCCCGCTGCCGGTCGCCTGGGCGACGCGTCGCTGGCTCGCCCAGGGCTATCCGGTGTGGCGGTCGCTCGCGCCCGGCGCGGCCCGCGCCGCCTGGTACGGCTCCCAGCCGCCGGTGGCGACGCTGCGCGGCCAGCTCGCCGCCCGCCGCGACCAGTTGCGGGGCCGGCGGTTCCGGGACGCGGCGGTGGCGATGTGCGCCCTGGTGGCCGCCGCCGACGGCCGGATCGACCCGGCCGAGCGCGACGGCCTGCGGGCCTTCCTCGCGACCGACCCGGTCATGGCGAACTTTCCCGCGGCCGAGCTGGAGCAGGCGTTCGACGCGCATGTGGCGGCGCTGGCGGCCGACGCCGACGCCGGCAGACGCGCGATCCTCGCCGACGTCGCCAGGGTCCGCGGGCGTCCCGCCGAAGCCACGGCGGTGCTGCGGCTCGGCGAGGTGATCGGCCGCATCGACGGCGCCTTCCCCCCGGTCGAGCAGGCCGTGCTCGCCGAGGCGGCCCGGGCGCTCGGCCTCGACCCCGCTCCGACCGTCTGATCAGTGGTCAGTGCCCCGGCGCGGCGGCGGCCGGTCAGGACACCCGGGCCGCCTCGGCCGCGAGGGCGGCCGGAGCGATCCTGGCACCGGGGAGGGCCTGGATGGCGGCGACGGTCTCCCGCGTCTGGTCGGGAGTGAAGGACGACGGCGGGGAAAGGGTGATCCGGGTGGCGAGGCCGCCGAACCGCTCGGCGACGCGCGCGGGCAGTTCGGCGGGCGCGGCGACGATGCCGAACGCGTCGACCATGTCGTCGTCGATGAGGGTGGCCATCTCCGCCCAGCGGTTCTGCTTCGACAGCGCCGTCAGCTCGGCGCCGAGGTCACCCCAGCCGTGCAGCTCGAGCACGCCGCGGTACGCCGGGGTCGAGCCGTAGAACGCTATCTGTGAACGCATCCGGGCGATGCCGGCGGTGATCTCCGCGTCGGTGCCGGTCGCGACGAAGCCGCCGACCACGATGTCGAAGCCGTCGAAGGTCGCCCCGGCGCGGCGGCGGCCCTCGGCGAGCGCGGGGATCGTGCGCTCCCGGATCCAGCGCGGGGTCGTGAACCAGTGGCAGAAGAATCCGTCCGCGACCTCGCCGGCCACCCGGGTCATCACGTCGCCGACGCCGGCGAGCAGGACCCGCGGCGGGCCGAACGGGTGCGGCGTGGGCACGAAGGCCGGCGGCATCAGCGTGTGCGCGTAGTACTCGCCCTCGAACGCGAGCGGCGTGCCGTCCGCCCAGCTCGACCAGGCCGCCCGCATGGCCAGCACGAACTCCCGCATCTGGGCGGCCGGGCGGCCCCACGGCATCGAGAACCGGCGGGTGATGTGCGCCTTGACCTGCGAGCCGAGACCCAGCGAGAACCGGCCCCCGGAGAACCGCTGCAGGTCGTTCGCCGTGTAGGCGAGCGACATGGGGGACCGGGACAACGCGACGGCGATCGACGTGCCCACCGTGACGCGACTGGTCGCCTGGGCCGCGAGGGCGAGCGGCAGGAACGGGTCCTGGCTGACCTCGCCCGTCCAGACGCCGTCGTAGCCGACCGCCTCGGCGTCGCCCGCCTGCCCCGCCGCGACCTCCAGCGCCCCGAGCGTGCCGTCGATCTTCACCCCGCCACCCCTCACAGACCCGGCTTGAGACCACCCGCCCGCCGGCCTGGGCGAGGGAGAGCCGACGCCTGGCGGCCGTGGCGAGCGCCGAGCCCCAGGTGGGGCGGGTGCCGCCGACGTCGCGTCTCCCCTTGCCGCCCCAAGAACGCCGTTCCGGCGGGATGGGGACACGATTCCACGTCCGGCGGACGCGGCGCCACCGACGGAACGGGGGTCGGCGCCGCCGAACTCACCCCGTGAAGGGGGATTGGCAATGTGTCTGCCGATGGATGGTCACTCTCCGTGTTCGGAGTGGAGTGGGCAGGGCAGAACCCTGGCGCAGGCGGACTCGGTCTACCGAGCCATCTGATCGGACGTGAACTCCGGGTCGCCGCGCCACTAGGCGCCGCGACCGTCGTGAAGGGGGATCGCCATGCGAAGGATCAGTCGGGCCGTGGTTGCCGCGGCCGTCTCGGCCAGCTTCGTCTCTGCCACGGCGGCCGGTGCGTCGGCCGCCGTGTCGCCAAGCCCTCGGCCCGCACCGCCCACGACCGGGTCCGCACCCTCGGCTCAGCGCTGGTTCCCGCCCTGCTGGTCGTCCCAGCTGCGTCCGGCCATCGTGGAAGGAGAGGGCGCCGCGGGCAGCACGTACATCACGTTCTCCTACACGAACATCGGGCGGCATAGCTGCGTGGTGAAGGGCTATCCGCATGTGTCGTTCGTCAACGCCAAGGGATGGCGGATCGGCGCGCCGGCGGCGTGGATGGCGGGCACCGTCAAGCCGGTGATRCTCGCCCCCGGTGGTAAGGCGAAGTTCGTCGTTCGCGAGGTCCACGCCGGAATCCAGAAGGGCTGTGACACCGCGAAGACCTACACGCCCGCGGCCGGCCTGAGGATCTTCGCGCCCAACGGCGGCCGGCCGCAGTTCGTGAAGCTGGCCGACAACGCCTGCATCAACCCGACGGTGCAGCAGCTCTCTGTCGGCCCGATCACCAAGTAACAAGATGACCTGACGGCGTGACCTGACGGCCGCGGCGCTGGGCCTGGGTGAGACACCGCGAAGGTGGCCGCCCAGGCCCGGCGTCATCCTCGGATCCGTCCGTACTGTCCTCAAGCCGACCGACTGTCCTTCAGCCGACCGTCGCGGGGCGACCGATCTGTTAGATAAGTCGGCGTAGCCTCGAGGAGGCTGGGTGCCCGGATCTCGGCCTACGCTGGGTGAGCGGGTTTGCGGTGCGGAGAGGACCGACATGTCGGATTCGCTGAACCTGGGTGCGCCCCTGGCGCCGCCCGCCGTCGTGACCACGAAGTCCACGGAGGCCGGCGCGCTCGTGCTCTCGCCCCCGGCGCCTGTCCCGGTCGTCCCGGACGACCAGGTCGACAGCATGGTGCCGATCGACGAGGCGACCAGAACCCAGCTGCGCCAGCGGGCCGCCGCCTTCGCCGATGACCTCGCCGCGCAGGACCCGCGCAGCCCCGTCTTCCAGGAGAAGATCAACGACATCGCCCGCATGGGTGAGCGGGAGATCGTCGCGAGCGCTCGGGTGTCCAACCGGATGCTGGACCGCCCGGCGGCGGCGATGCGCGCGAGCCGCGGCCGGGGTGGCCCGGCGGCCGATGCCCAGACGAGGGTGGCCGGCACGCTCGTCGAGCTGCGCCGCACCGTCACCGACCTGGACCCTGGCCGGGCCGACCTGAAGGGCGCCCGCAAGATTCTCGGCGTCGTGCCGTTCGGCAACAAGATCGCCAGCTATTTCCAGCGGTACCAGTCGGCGCAGAAGCAGCTCGACGCCATCATCACCTCTCTGGGTTCCGGCCAGGACGAGCTACGCAAGGACAACGCCGCGATCGAGCAGGAGAAGGCCAACCTGTGGGCGGCGATGGGCAAGCTCACCGAGTACGCCACCCTCGCGAAGGCGCTGGACGGCGCGGTCTCGGCCAAGGTCGAGCAGCTGCGGTACACCGACCCCGCCGCGGCCGACGCGTTCACGTCGGACGCGCTGTTCCCCATCCGCCAGCGCCAGCAGGACCTGCTCACCCAGCTCGCCGTCAGTGTCCAGGGCTACCTCGCGCTCGACCTGGTGCGCAAGAACAACATCGAGCTCATCAAGGGTGTCGACCGGGCMCAGACGACCACCGTGGCGGCGCTGCGGACGGCGGTGATCGTCGCGCAGGCGCTGGCGAACCAGCAGCTGGTGCTCGACCAGATCAACGCGCTGAACACGACGACGAACAACATGATCGTGCAGACCAGCGAGCTGCTGCGCCAGCAGTCGGGGCAGATCCAGGCGCAGGCGTCGTCGTCCATGGTCAGCGTCGAGGCACTGCAGACCGCGTTCGACAACATCTTCGCGACGATGGACGAGATCGACTCCTACCGCTCCAAGGCGGTCGAGAGCATGGCGACGACGGTCGCGGCGCTGGAGACCCAGGTAGGACGGTCGAAGACGTACCTGGAGCGCGCCCGCGCGAACGAGCGCTGATCAGTCCTGGCCGATCCGCGTCGGCGGGCGCAAACCGGGCATGACCACGAGGCCGGCGCCGGCACGCGGTGCACGCGGGTCGTTCGTCGCCGTGGTAGCGAGGGGTAGCGACAGGAGGAGCGTTGTTCCGCCGACGCCGTGCTGACGACGCCGCCGGGGACGCCGACCCGGAGGCCAGGCGGGTCGCCGGCGCGGATGGCCCGGAGCAGGACGAGGCTGGGATCACCGGCCAGGTGGGGCAGCTGTGGCGGGAGCTCGCCACGACCGTCCGGCAGGCGAACGCGGACGGCGGACGGCTGCCGCCGGGGGTGGTGCCGATCGTGCGTGACCTCGACGACGCGCTTCGGCCGCTGCTGGAATACCTGCGGGTCCGGCCGCCCAACGGTGAGGAGCTGCGGAGTCTCACGGCGATCATCTCCGAGTACCTGCCCCAGGCGCTCAGGGACTACCTGGCGCTGCCGCCGCGGTACGCCGAACGTCCCGGCGTCACCGGCACGTCCCCGGCCGACGACCTGATCCGCCAGCTGGTCCTGCTCGACGAGGGCGTGAGCGAGCTGCAGGATCTCGTCTACAGCGGGGACGCCGCGAAGCTCGCGATCCAGGCTCGCTTCCTGGACACGAAGTTCCGCCGATCCGACCTCGACCTGGAATGACCGGCCTGGAATGACCCGAGTTGGAGTGACACGACCTGGACCGACTGGCACGATCGGGCCCACGCGAACCAGCCGTGCGGAACCGGCCTGACCTGGGCCAGCACCCACCTGACCTGACTGGGACGTTGACGACCGCCTCATGACCATCACCGGCACCACCGCCGCCGTGGCCACCGCCAGTGGCCCGATCCGCGCCGCATGAGCGTCACCCTGCCCAAGGGCGGCAACGTGCTGCTATCCGCCGTGGCACCTGGCATCGAGCGGCTCCGCGTCGCGCTCGGTTGGGACGTCCCGCCGGCCGGCCCCGCCGCCGGCGCCGCTGGCTTCGCGGCCACTCCCGAGCTGGACGGCCTTGTCAGCGTCGCGAGCGTTGGCCGTGGGGGGTCCGGCGAGTCCGCGACGTCCACCGAGGTGCTTCTCGCTCACCAGGTGCCGAACCCGACCGAAGGGCCAAGCACGCCGCCCGCGCCGCCGCGCACCGGCGCCCGCGACGTCGAGACGATCGTCGTCACGTTGGCCGCCATCCCGGCCGAGGTGGGCCGGCTGCAGATCGGCGCGGTCATCGTCGACGCGGCCAGCCGCGCACAGGCCTTCGGATCGGTGCGCGGCGCGTACATCCGCGTGCTCAACGACGCGGACGGCGTCGAGCTCGCCCGGTACGACGCACGAGCGGAGACCGGGCACGAGACCGCTCTCGTCTTCGGTGAGCTCTACCGCCACCCGGCGGGCTGGAAGTTCCGAGCCGTCGGCCAGGGCTACGCCCAGGGCCTCGCCGGGTTCAGCGACGGGGGCGGGCGCGACCCGGTACCGGCCCGCCCCGCCGACGTCGCCGGTTTCCTCACGCGCACGTCGCCCACCCGGTCGCGGCGCAAGGTCGCCGACCACCTGCACCCGCCGCACGCCGCGGCGGGGGTGGCACGCCCGGGGGCTTCACCGCCGCCCGCGGGCGGCCGGCCCGCGGCGCCCGCCCGCCCGGCACAGCGGAGCCCGGCGCCGTCCCGGCCGCCGGTCACACCACGATCGCCCGCGGCTCCCACCCGCCCGGCGCCCCCAAGTCCGGCCACGCCGCCAAGGCCGCCGGCCACGCCGCCAAGGCCGCCGGCCACGCCGCCAAGGCCGTCGGCCGCGCCGCCAAGGCCGGCGCCTTCCGCGCCGCCTGCGCCGCCGACGCACCCCGCCCCATCCGCGCCCGCCGGACCCGCGGCGCGTTCACCGCTGGACCTGAGCGGTGACTCCCACGAGCCGCCGCCGCGCCCGCCGGCGCCGCCACCGTCCACGCCGACGCCGGCACGGTCGAGCGCGGCACGCTCTCCTCTGGACCTGGGCGACCACGACGGCCCGCCCGCCGCTCCCGCCGCTTCGCGGGCGGGACGCTCGCCGCTCGACCTCGATGCCGACGAGCGACCCGGCGCCGCGCGGTCCCTCTCGGCGCCGCCGGTCGGCGCGTCACCCGGGGCTGTGGCCCCCAGCGCCGCGTCTCCCTCAGCGCCCGCCCGGCACCCGGCCGGGGCGGTCGATGGCCCCGGCCGCGCGCCGGCGGACCCGGGACTCTTCGGCGAGCGGTCGTCGCGATACCGGCAGCGCCTGGAACACGTCACGGAGCTGGGGGATGACCACCCGGCCACCGCCTGGACCGCCGAGAAGCGCGGCTCCGGCTCGGCGACGATCACGCTGACGTGGGCCCCGCTGACGACCAGGACCGGGCTGCCACGGCCGAGTGACCTGCATCTCGGCTGCCTGTGGCAGGCGCTCGACGGTTCGGCGGGCGTCCTGCAGACGCTCGGCGGCGCGACGAGCGCCCCCGGCCGCGGCGCGGGCCGGCAGGTGCTGGCGCTCGCTCCCCGCGACGAGCACGAGGGACAGAAGATCTTCGTCGACCTGCGGGCGCTGGAGACGTTCAAGCGCTTCTTCGTCTTCGCCTATGGCCTGCGCAGCGCCCCTGAATGGAAGCTGCTGCGCGGGGAGCTCACGGTCGGCGCGCGCACGGGCGAGCATCTCGAGATCCCGCTCGGGGACGCCCCGCCGACCGCGCGGACCTGCGTCATCGCCTCGTTCCACGTGGCGCAGGACGACCTGGTCATCCGCCGCGAGAACGCGTTCTTCGACGGCACCCAGGCCGAGGCCGCGGCCCACTACGGCTGGACGCTTCCCTGGAACCCCGATGGCATGACCATCCGCGACCGTTAGCGGCGCCGCCACCGGGTTGGCGCCGGTCAGGCGGATCGCGGGTCATTGACCGTTACGCGGGTGCTCCTTACCGTCGTTGCAGGCTGGCCATGACGTTGACGTCCCGATTCGAGGGCACCTTGTTCGACGAAGTCCCACCAGGATCGCGCGTGGGCGGGCGGGTGGCCCGGCCGGCCGGGCCACCGCGCGGCGGCGGTCGGAGCCGCCGGCGGCCGTGGTGGTCGCCCAGGGGGAGCGTCCCCGCCCCCGGTGCCGTCGGCGTTCGACGCCCGCGGGTCGCCGGGCGGTAGCCGGTGGCGATCTCACGGGGCGACACTCTCGGCGCCGCCGCGCGCCGCGCCGCGGACAGGTCCGAGAAGACACGACGGCGGCTCGCCGAGATCGTGGCCGGGCTCGCGGCCGAGCTACGGCCGAGCCCGAGGGACCGCGTCGAGCCGGTACACCTGGCCAGCCCCGCCCGCCTGGTCGACCCGCGTTCGCGTGAGATCGCGGGCGTCTTCGAGGCGACGTGCGCACGGCTCGCCGGCGAGTTCGACGCGCTCGCGAACGGGCCGCTCGCGCGCCTGGGCCCTGTCACGATCGCGCTGTTCGGCCGGACCGGCGCGGGCAAGAGCACCCTGGTGGAGGCGATCGGCCGCGGCGACGGCTCCACCATCTCGCCCCTCGCGGTGCTGGACCACACCCGGGAGATCAACGAGGTTCCATGGGGAGACCTGCTGCTGGTCGACACCCCCGGGTTCGGGGGTGAGTCCTGGGCCCAGCTGGTCGAGGAGGCCCGCGCCGGTGTCGAACGGGCCGACCTCGTGCTGCTCTGTTTCGACTCGCTCAACCAGCTCGCTCCGGAGTTCGCCACCGTCGCGGAGTGGATCGCGGCCTACGGCCGGCCGGCGGTGGCGGTCCTCAACAGCCGCAATCGCCGGTGGCGGGATCCCGACAAGGTCACCACCCTCCGGAAGCGGGCGGGCCTCTCGAACTCGCTGCGCGGTCACGCCAGCCACATCGAGGACGAGTTCGCCGCCATCGGCCTGGCGGGCATCCCGATCGTCGCCGTCAGCTCGGTGCGGGCGGCGCATGCCCGCTGCGACCCCTACCGGGCGCAGGACATCGAGAGCAGGGACGCCGCCCTCGCCCTGGCCGGCCGCGAGACCCTGCTCGACTGGTCCAACCTGCCCGCCCTCGAGGCCCTCCTGGCCGAGGCGCTGGGGGACGACAACGCGGTCCACCTCCGCCTGGGCAGGCTGATCAACAGGGTACGCGGCGAGCTGGCGGAGGCGGACAGGGTGCTCGCCGAGCAGGTGGAGACGCCGGCGCTCCTGCTGGCGGAGCAGATCGAGGCCGGCATCTCCAGGTCGATCCGGACCACCGGCCGACTGGCCGACGGCGCGGCGCCGGCCGGGACCGCGGGCCATGCGGCGGCACGCGCCCTCGCCGAGCTGGAAGGCCTGCGGGGCGAGCGGTTCACCGAGCCCGAGATCTCGCCGGGACAGCACGTCGCCAACGTGGCGACGGGCCGGCTGCGGCCGGCGCGGATGGCGGCGCGGGCCCGGGCCGCGGACCTCGTCGAGCGGGCCTGGCGAGACAGCCGCGTGGTCAGCGAGGACGAGTTCGAGCGTTACGTCTACCAGGACGGCGAGGCCAGGGACACGGCCCAGGCCGTCGTGGACGCCGTCGTCGTCCGGTACGCCGAGACCCTGGGTGCTGTGCGCGCCGACACCGTGGCCGACCTGCGCGGCGTCGTCCGCCGCGGGGTCGCGGACGGGCAGACCGGGCGTCTCCTGCGACTCGCCGGCACGGCGGGCGGGGTCGTCGCCTCGCTCGGCGGTGTCGGGCTGGGCGCCGCGATCGCGAGCGCCGCGGCCGGCGGTGGCGCGGCCGCGGCCGGCGTCGGCGCGGGCCTGGCGATCGGAGCGATCACGATCACCCCGGTGGGGCTGGCGGTGATCGGGATCGGCCTCGCGATCCTGGGGCTGGCCGGCAAACTGGCCCTCGACCGGGGCCAGCGGGCGCGGGACGACGGGCATGCCCGCGCGTTGGCGGACGCGCGCGCCGCGGTCAGCGAGACCTTCGACCGGGTCGAGAGCGCGGTCGCCGACGCGTGCGAACGGGCACGCGTCGCGGCGTTCGTCGAGTACGTGCTGCCCGAGGTCGACGTGGCGATCACTCTGCGGCGCGTCGCGCGGGCCGCGGCGAACCGCCGCGCGGTCCTGAGATCCCAGCACGGACGGGTCGAGACGGCGCGGGAACCCGTCGCGGTGCTGCGGGAGGCGGTGGCGGCGTGCGAACGCCGGTCGCCGTATGGCGAGGCGGCACCCCGGATGCTGTGGCTCGGCGAGTCCTGGGTTCACGACCCTCGTGGGCTAGCCGACGCCGACGCCGACGCCGACGCCAGGGCCGGGGCCGGGGCCGATGCCGGGGCGCCGGGCCGGCCGGTGACCGGCTCCGCGGCGGACCGCGCGGATGGCGCGGCAGCCGCGCCGGGCCGGAGCGGGCCTGGCCGGCCGCGCCCCGCCCTGCCCGAGCCACCCCGCGAGCTGACACCACGCCCGCGCGCCGGCGACCGCTGGCTCCGGGCGGTCATGCGCTCCCTGGAGGTGGCCGACGTCGACGCGGCGGGTCTCGCGGACCTGCGGGGGCTCGCCGCGGACCGCCGGCCCCGGGTGGCCGTCGTCGGCGACTACAGCAGTGGCAAGTCGGCGCTCATCAGGCGCCTGCTGACGGACGACGGCGACGGCGGGGACGGCGACGAGGGCGGCGGGGACGGCGACGGCGGGGGCGGCCGCTTGGCGACGGCCGGGCCGGCCAGCGGCGCACGCGTCACGACCAGCGGGGTCACGGCCTACGAGTGGCGCGGCCTGCTCCTCGTGGACACGCCGGGCCTGTCCAGCGGCGCGCGGGCAGTGGACGGCGTCGAGCACGACGCGCTCGCGCGGGCGGCCCTCGAGGAGGCCGCGCTGGTCCTCCATCTGGTCACGCCCGCCCTGTCGGCCGCGAGCGACGACGGGCTCGGGCGGGCCGTCGCCCCGGATCCGGTCGGCGGCTCGGACCGGCTGGAACGGACGATCTTCGTGCTCACGCGGATCGACGAGCTGTCCGACCCGGTGCTCGCGCCGCGGGAGTTCCGTCGCGCCGTCGCGAGCAAGCGCGCGGAGCTCACCGACCTGCTCGATCGGCTGGCGCGGCGCGCGGGGACGGACGGCGCCGTCGCGGCCGGCGCTGTCCTCGCCGTGGCGGCGGACCCGGACGAGGCGGCGGGTCCTGGGCTGGGCACGGGCGGCGGCGCCCACGCTGGCTGGGACGGAGTGGCCGAGCTCGTCGCCGCGCTGGACCAGCGCATGCCCGGCCTCCTGGCGAACGGCGCGGACGTCGGCGTGCTGCGGGCGGGGATCAGCCGCCTTTGCCGGCTCGCCGCCGACCACGACCGGCACGCGGCGGCCCTGGCTCTCGACGCGGACCGGCTCGGCCAGCGGGCGCTCCGCGTCGAGGACGCGATCGTCACCGGCGAGGCGCTCGGCCGGGAACGCCGCGCCACGCTCGACACCCTGGTACGTGACCATGTCGCGTGGCTGGTGCACGGCGTCCGCGCCACGCGGGACACCGCCGGGCGCGACGCGTTCGCGGCCAGGCTCGCGTCGCTCGGCGACGACCCGGAGCTCCAGGAGCGCGTCGCCGAATGGCGATCCCAGACCCGGCGGTCCATCGCCGCCTGGCGGCTGGTGGCCACGGGAGACACGGCCGGCCTCACGCGGGAGCCTGGCATCCCGTCGGCGCTCGGCCTGGACGTCGATCTCGGCAGGCTGCGGCGGCGCCGGCGCGACTACGCGGCGACGCTCGGGAGGATCGGCGGGCCGCTGGCGAAGCCACTGGCGAAGGTGCTCGCGAACCCGGCGCGTGTCGTCGGGAACGCCGAGCGAGTGGGTGGCCCAGCCGGGACCGCGAGGATGGTCGCGCGGTTCGGCGGCGGTCTCCAGATCGCGATCGGCGCGGCCGAGCTCACGCTGCTGATGTGGGACCGGCGGGAGACCGCGAGGTCGGAGCGTGCACGCGCCGAGGAGCTGCGGCTCGTCGAGGACCGGCTGACCGAGGCGGTCGAACGGTTCGAGGCCTCGCTGGGGAGCCTGGCCCCGCTCGCCGACGACCTCGACGAGCTCGCGCGGCTGCTTCCCGCGATCGCCGGCGAACAACGGCGGGCCACCGACGAGGCCGACGCGCTTTCCGCCCGCGCCGCCCGCTGCCGCGACGCGATCGCCGACGCCCGGCGCCTCCTGGGCGTGACCCGCACGCCGCATGACCCCAGGCCATGAACGGCCAGGCCACCAGCGGTCTCAGGCCGCCAGCGGTCTCAGACCACGAACGGCTCAGACCACCAACGGCTCAGACCACGAACGGCTCAGACCACGAATGACGCGAGCGACGATCGGACCCGAGGATGACGACTGACACGGCCGGGCAATGGCTCGCGGAACTCCAGCATCGCGTCGCCCAGGTCCTGGGACGGGAACAGGTCGACGGCCTCGCCGCCGAGTGGTCGGCCTTCGACCGCTGTCCCGAGGTCCAGGTGACGGTCTACGGCCCGTACAGCGCGGGCAAGTCGAGCCTGCTCAAGCGCCTGCTGACCGATGACGGCACGCCGGTCCCGGACTGGGTCACGGTGGGCGCGGGGCGGTCGACCTTCGCCGTCGGCGGCGTCACGTCGGGGCAGCTGCGCTATCTCGACACTCCCGGGATCGCGAGCGGGCAGGAGGCGCACGACGCCCGCGCGGACAGCGCGCTGCTGCTGACCGACGCGGTGATGGTGGTGCTGGCCCCGAGCCTCATCACGTCCGACCGCGGCCAGATCCTGCGGGCTCTGGGCGCCGACCTTGACGCGGTCGCGCCCGTCTTCCCCCCGGGCTCGCGGCTCATGGTGGTCGCGAAGGCGGACACGGCCGCGGACCCGGCGGACGAGGACCGCTACCGGGCGTTCCAGCGGTCGAAGGCCGCGGAGCTTCGCAAGCTGATCGGCACCGCGATGGCGGCCGACGAGTACGCGGTGCACGTCGTCGCCGCCGACCCGTTCGAGGAGGTCGGCGAGGACGCCGATCCGGCACCGTCCGACTACGACGACGGCCGGCGATGGGACGGCATCGCCGGCCTGCGCACGGACCTGGCGGCTCTCGTTCCCCACCGCGCCGAGCTGCGCGCCGCGGCGCGGACCCGTTTCTGGCTCACCCACGGGATCCAGGCCCGCCGGCTTGCCACCGCCGAGCGCGCGTCACTGGCGGAGAGCCTCGAGGAGGCGGGCCGGCAGGGCGCGCGGGGTGACCGGTGGGAACGGGAGCTGCTCGATCTCGACCGGACCGCCCGCGAGGATCTCGGCGCGACCATCACCGAGAAGTCCAGGGACGCCGAGCGGCAGGTCGGCGCGGCGGAGGGCGACGAGCTGCGGGCGGAGCTGCGCAGGCGGGTGGAGGCGGCGGTCCAGACCTGGATGGACCGGCACACGACGGGGCTCGACCAGCTCAGCCGCGAGATCTCCGTCGAGCTCGCGGCCCAGGCGGACCGGCCCGCGGCCGAGGACCTGCGCCAGCTGCTGCGCGACCTGCTGCGCGGACTTCCCGCCGACGAGTCCGGCGCGAAGCAGAAGGCCGCGGCGAACGGGGTCGGCGTGGTCCTGCGGGAGAACGGTTTCGGCCTGGTCAAGAACATCGTCGAGATCAGGGTCGGCATGCCGCTGGCCCRGATTCGGGACGAGTTGAAGCGGTACGACACGTTCCGCGCCCGCCGGCGGGTGGTCACCTCGCCGTTCACGACGCCGGCCCAGGTCGAGAAGGCGAAGATCCTCGTGCGCCGGCTCGACCTGATCGAGTCCGCGATTCCCGTGGCGAACACGCTCACGACCGTGGTCACCGACCAGGTTCGCGGCTGGTGGGACGACCGCAGGGAGGAGAGCAGGGCGAAGACACGGCGCAAGGCGCTGGACCGCGTCTCGACCGAGATCACCGAAAGGCTGCTGACGGCGCCGCTCGACGAGGGCGGCACCGGCTGGAACGAGGCCGTCGAGACGCTCCGCTCCGCCATCGCGGCCGCGCGCCCGCCGGCGGTGGCTGTCCGGGCGATGACGTCGCGTCTCGCGGAGCTCGACGCGGCCGGCCCGGTCATGGACCGTCTGGTCCTTCGCCCGCCCAGCCGCTGGTAGGGGTGCGGCCGGGCGAGGACAGGCCGGCGCGGGTCAGCTCTCGGTGAGGAGGAAGGGGTTGTCCCAGGTGTCGAGGGCGGTGACCTTGCTCAGGGGCTTGCGGCGGACCGGGCCGTGGCGGCCCTCCGGCC
The DNA here is from genome assembly GCF_001983105.1 of Pseudofrankia asymbiotica. Lineage (GTDB taxonomy): Bacteria > Actinomycetota > Actinomycetes > Frankiales > Frankiaceae > Pseudofrankia > Pseudofrankia asymbiotica. The sequence goes on from NZ_MOMC01000006.1 coordinate 55,318, forward strand.
AGCCGACGGCGACCAGGGAGGCGATCCGCMAGTCGTCCGGGATGCCGATGTAGGAGCGCAGCTTCTCCTCGCCGAAGGTGAACCAGGTGCTGGGAACGGTGCCGAGCCCGTGGGCGCGGGCGGCGAGCAGGAAGTTCTGCACCGCGGGGAAGATCGAGCCAGCCTCCAGGAACTCGTCGACGAAGCCCGTCAGCCGGTGGACGAACAGCACGTAGGCCGGCACGTTCTCGAAGTCGTCGACAAGGTGCAGCATCGTGCGGGTCAGGCGGGCCTGATGCGAGTTGTCGTCGTCGGCGGGGCGCGGCTCGTAGCCGTAGATGCTGGTGCACACCCAGTCCCAGCCGGCACGGAACGCCGGGCCCAGGATCGCCCGGGCCTCCGGCGAACGCAGGACGATGAAGCGCCAGCCCTGCGCGTTGGAGCCGCTCGGCGCCCAGGTGGCCGCCTGCAGGCACCGGGCCAGCACCTCGTCCGACACCGGGTCCGGCCGGAAGCGCCGCAGCGAACGCGCCGTCCGCATCGCCTCGAACAGATCTATCTGAGGCGTGTCGGACCCCTGCTCCACCTCGGCCACGGCGACCTCCTTTCGGCCCACCCAACCTCCCTAACTTCGACGTCAGGGTCAAATAGCGTGCCGATCATGGGAGACCGCTCGAGCCCGGCGCGGCCTCGCGGTCGCCGAGGTTGGCCACTTTGGTGGTTCGTCCCCTGGTGGGCTGATAGCAAGGCGGAATGCGGCTGACGACTGAGCGGGGCACGACCGTCGTCCTGCACGACCTCGGCGGGCTCGGTCCCGCCGCGGGGCCCGCGGTGCTGATCTGCCACGCGACGGGGTTCTGCGGCCGGATGTACGCGCCGCTCGCCCGCCTGCTCGGGACGCGGGCCCACGTATGGGCGCTCGACTTCCCGGCTCACGGTGAGACGCCCGCGCCGGCGGACGGGGCCTACGACTGGCGGGCCTGGACGGCGGAGGTCGCGGCGGCCGTCGCGGCGATCAGGGACCAGACGGCCGGGCCGGTGCACGCCGTGGGCCACTCGATGGGCGGGGCGGTCGCGCTGCAGGCCGCGGCCGACCGGCCGGGCTTGTTGGCGTCGGCCTACGTGTACGAGCCGGTGGTGACGCCGGAAGGGTTCCAGGTCATGGCGAACTCGCTGGCGGCCGGCGCCCGCCGACGCCGGGCCGTGTTCCCGTCCCGGGAGGCGGCGCTGTGGCGCTACGCCTCCCGGCCGCCGCTGGGTGAGCTCACCGCCGAGACGCTCGCGGCCTACGTCGAGCACGGCTTCGAGGACCTGCCCGACGGCACCGTGCGGCTGCGCTGCCTGCCCGAGAACGAGGCGCGCACGTTCGACGCGAGCGGCCGGATCACATTCGCGACGGTGGCGGGCGCCGACATCCCCGTGCTGGTCGCGGCGGGCGCCACCGAGCACGTCCGGCCGCCGGGCTCGTTCGGCCCTGGCCTCGCCGCCGCGCTGCCGCGGGCCACGCTGCGCGTCCACGACCACCTGGGACACTTCGGCCCGTTCCAGGCACCCACCGCGGTCGGCGCCGACATCCTGCGGCATCTCGCCGACCCGGTCTCCTCCCGGACCGATGCCGCCGCGTCCGGCGACCGCCCCTGGGCTCCCCAGCCTCGCGGGTAGGCCCCGCGAGGCCCGCGGAGCCGAGGAATCGGCCGACGGCCTGGACGGTCCTCTGACGGGTCCGCGACGCGGATCGTCGAGGCCTGCCCGCCGCACTGTCGCGACCTCCGTCGGAGGGCATTCGGTGGTCGAAGGCTCGGCCGCGAGCGTGGACTGGCAGCCCGGCGGCGGGAAGCGGACACGGCGGAGGAGGATGCGGGCGTGAGTGGATTTGGGCTGGTCAGGCCGCCCGCACTGGCAAGCGCCACTGTCCTGCGTGACGAACTGTTCCGGCTGGACATGGGGCGCCAACAGGAGAGCTGGGCGAAGGCACGGGTCATCGTCCTCGACGACGAGGGGCGCGCGACGGTCGAGCTGCCAGGCTCACCACGCGCCCAGCGGCCCGAGCAGGTCGGTGGCGCGCCCGAGTCCTCACCGTCCTCCTCCTCTGATGACACCGATGCCGCCGCCGATGCCGGCATCGGCGGCGCCGCGCGGCTGGTGACCCGGTCAGGGGCGAGCGTCGCGGCGTCCCCGCCGGCCGGCGCCGTGCTGCTCGGCGAGGCCGACGGGACCGTCTACTGGGCGTTGCGCGCTGACCGCGCGGACGGGGGCGCGGCCGCTGGTCCGGGGGCCGAGGAGGTGGCGAAGACCCGCTGGCTGAACCTCGCCACCGTCGGCGGCGAGCTGGTCGGGCTCGACGCCGCTCTGTTCACGACCGCGGTCGCGCTGCTGACCTGGCATGACCGCGCCCGGTTCTGTGCCCGCGACGGCTCGCCGACCCGGCCGACGAAGGCCGGCTGGGCGCGGGTGTGCGCCGCCGGGGAACACGAGGAGTTTCCCCGGACCGACCCGGCGATCATCTGCCTGGTCCATGACGGCGCCGACCAGATTCTGCTCGGCCGGCAGGCGACGTGGCCAGCGGGGCGGTTCTCGGTGCTCGCGGGCTTCGTCGAGGCCGGGGAGTCCCTCGAGGCGTGCGTGGCGCGGGAGATCAACGAGGAGGTCGGCGTCGACGTCACGGACGTCAGCTACCTGGGCAGCCAGTCCTGGCCGTTCCCGCGTTCCCTCATGCTCGCCTTCCACGCCGCCGCGGATCCGTCCCAGCCGATCCGGCTGGACGACAGCGAGATCGCGGAGGCGATGTGGGTTCATCGACGCGACCTCGACGAGGCGCTGGGACGGGGCGACTGGCGCGGCGGCGCCGACGGCCAGCTGCTCCTGCCCGGCCACTCATCGATCGCCCGCATCATGATCGAGTCCTGGGCCGCCCACCGCGACTCGATCCGTGGCATCTCAGCCCGTCTCTAGACAGGCTGAACTGACACACTTCGCGGCACCGCCAGGATGTGTGGTGGATGGGCAAGCCTATAGACGGGCTGGTGCGCCACGGATCGCGATCGAGTGGGCGTCCGGCGGGGGCGGCAACCGTTTGTGGGTGTGGCGGGGTGAAGGGTTCTTGCTCGGCGTTGGCGATGGCTCGCTCAGCGGCCCGTACAGCCGTGTGCGGTTGATTGCGGAGAGTGCCCATTGGTGGGGTGAGTGCTAGTCGGCGGTCGTGGTGAGGGCGCCGCGGTCCGAGAGCGGCGGCGGTGCTAGGCGATGACGCCGAAGGCGGCGAGGAGGCGGCGCAGCGTGGCCGTGGGCAGGCCGATGACGTTGTCGCGGTCGCCGTCGACGCCTGCGACCAGGCGACCGCCCAGGCCCTGGATCGCGTAGGCGCCGGCCTTGTCGAACGGCTCGCCTGAGGCGACGTACTCGCGGATCTCGTCCTCGCCGAGCGGGCGCATCGTCACGGCGCTGGTCGTAGCGCCTTCCCGGTGCTCGCCCGTCGCCGCGTCGACCACGGCGAGCCCTGTCACGACCCGGTGCGTCCGGCCGCCGAGCCGGCTGATCATCTCGACCGCGTCGTCCGAGTCGGTGGGCTTGCCAAAGATGCGTCCGTCCAGTTCGACGACCGTGTCACCGCCTATGACCAGCGCGTCGCCCACGCGTCCCGCCACCGCCCGCGCCTTGCGCCGGGCCAGCTGAAGCGCGAAGTCCTCCGGGCCGGCAAAGGTCTCGACGTTCTCGTCGACGTCGCTGGTCACGACCTCGAAGGCCATGCCCATGCCGGCGAGCAGCTCACGCCGCCGCGGCGACCCGGAGGCAAGCACGATCCGCCTGACAGACATCTGGCTCCTTCACGGCTGACGCGACCGCGCGACTGGCGCCGCGGGTCGCTGAGGGTCGGGACCCGAGCGGTGCCCTCCCGGCCCAGCCAACCCAACCCAATCCAACCCAACCTGGCCGGGCCGGGCCGGGCCGGGACAGGCCAGGCAGCCTTGCCTGGCCAACTCGGCCCGGCGCGGCCTGGCAGCGTGCGGCGCTGGCCGGCTCCGCCGTCGGRCATATCCGCGCGTCAGGCGCATGTCACGAATCGTCACATCCGTGTAATCTGTCGTGTTTCCTGCCCCGATACCTTGTTTCCCGTTAGGGTGCGAGTCGGCGGCAGGGAAACGAGCGTCGACGCGCCATCGCCCGGACCCCTTCCGAGCCAGTGGAGCCTGACGTGACCATCGACGAAAGTGCCCCGCTCACCGGCCCCGTGCCTGCCGCGGGGGCGGGGCTGGACCTCGCCTCCCGCGCCCGCGCGGACGGCGTGAGGTTCATCCTCGCGATGTTCGTCGACCTCGCCGGCAAGCCGTGCGCGAAGCTCGTGCCGATCGAGGCCATCGACGAGCTGCTGGCCGACGGCGTCGGGTTCGCCGGCTACGCGGTGGGCGCGATCGGCCAGGTGCCGTCGGACCCCGACCTGATCGCCATCCCTGACCCGGCGAGCTACACGCCGTTGCCCTGGGTCAAGGAGGGCCTCGCGCTGGTGCACTGCGACCCGCACGTCGAGGGCGTGCCCTGGCACTTCGCGCCGCGGGTGATCCTCAAGGCTCAGCTCGCGGCGGCGAGGAGCCGGCGCCTGGAGCTGTTCGCCGGCGCCGAGATCGAGTACTTCCTGGTCACCCGCGGCCCGGACGGTGCGCTCGGGCTCGCGGACCCGCGAGACGTCGCGCCCCGCCCCTGCTATGACGCCCGCGGCCTCACCCGGATGTACGACCACCTCACCGAGGTCTCGACGGCGATGAACGCGCTCGGCTGGGCGAACTACGCCAACGACCACGAGGACGCGAACGGCCAGTTCGAGCAGAACTTCGCCTACGCCGACGCGCTGACCACCGCCGACCGGGTGATCACCGCCCGCTACCTGATCTCCGTGCTGGCCGAGCGCCGCGGCATGACCGCGACCTACATGCCCAAGCCGTTCGCCGACCGGACCGGCTCCGGCCTGCACCTGCACCTGTCGCTGTGGCATGACGGCACCCCGCTGTTCCCCGCCGGGGACGCCGCCGCGCCGTTCGGGCTGTCCGACATCGCCCGGCGCTTCCTCGCCGGCGTCCTCGAGCACGCGCCCGCCCTGCAGTCGGTCCTCGCGCCGACCGTCAACTCCTACAAGCGCACCGGCGCGACGTCGACCCGCTCGGGCGCGACCTGGTCGCCCAACCGCGCGACCTACGGCGGCAACGACCGCACCCACTACGTGCGCATCCCTGACCACAACCGGATCGAGCTGCGCGGCGGTGACGGCTCCGCCAACCCGTACCTGGCGATGACGGCGGCGCTCGCCGCCGGCCTCGATGGCATCGAGCGCGCGCTCGACCCAGGCGGCCCTGGCCCCGGCCCCGGCGCTGACGCCGACGCCGACGCCGGAACCGGCGGACCGGCGAGGTCCCAGCTGCCGCCGACCCTGCTGCACGCGGTAGAGGCGCTGGGCGCCGATCCGGTCATCGCCGCCGGTCTGGACGCCGCCGGGCCGGGAGTGGCCGCCTACTTCGCCGCGCTCAAGCGCGACGAGTTCTTCGAATGGCACGCGGGCGTCGGTCCCTGGGAGCACGACCGCTACCTCACGGCCTTCTGACCTTTCGCCGGATCCGCCGGACACCGGATTCGCCGCAGCCCCGGAGAGGAGAACGGCCCGTGTGCGGGATCGTCGGGCTCCACCTGCGCGACCCCGAGCTGTACCCCCAGCTCGGGCGCCTGTTGGAGACCATGTTGTGCCAGGTCGCCGAGCGCGGACCTGACTCGGCCGGCGTCGCCGTCTACGGCGACCGGCGCCGCTGCCCGGAGGGCCACGCCGCCGTGTCCGTGCTGCTGCCGATGGCCGCGGGCGCGCCGGCGCCCGGCGCCGTGTCCGCCGCCGTACTGGACGCGGCCAGGGCGGAGCTCTCGGCCGCCGTGCGGGCGGCACTGCCGGGAGAGCCCGAACCGGTGGTGACCGCCGCGGGCGCCACCACCGTGATCGCGGCGCCGGTCGCCGTCGACACGCTTGTCGACGCGGTCCGTCGGTCGGCACCCGCCGCGATGATCGTCGGCTCCGGCCTGGACCTGACCGTCTACAAGGACGTCGGGAATCCCCGGGACCTGGCCGTCACCTACGACCTGGCGAACGCCCAGGGCTGGCAGGGCCTCGCGCACACCCGGATGGCGACCGAGTCGGCCGTCGTCCCGGCGGGCTGCCACCCGTTCTCGGTCGGCCCCGACCAGTGCCTCGTCCACAACGGCTCGTTCGCCAACCACGCGACGATCCGCCGGGAGCTCGAGGCGGAGGGCGCCCGGTTCGACTCGGAGAACGACTCCGAGGTCGGCGCCCGGTTCGTCGCCGCGCGGCTGGCCGAGGGCGTCGACCTGGACAAGGCGCTGCGACTGCTGTGCGAGCGGTTCGACGGCTTCTACACGCTGCTCGTCACCAGCGACGACGGGTTCGCCATCGTGCGCGACGCCATCGCCTGCAAGCCGGCGATCATCGCCGAGACCGGCGCCTGGGTCGCGATGGCCTCGGAGTTCCGGGCGCTCGCGGACCTGCCCGGCATCGACACCGCCCGGATCTACGAACCCGAGCCGGAGAGGGTCTACGCATGGCACCGCTGAGCGACCCGGGGACCGTCGATCCGGCGACCGTCGGGGGAGCGGCTGTCGAGGCGGCCACCCTCACGGAGTCGGCCGCCGACGGCGCCCGCACGGCCGGGACGGTCACCTTCGACCTCGCGGCGACGACGGTACGCGCGCTCAACAGCGAGCTGCACGCCCCGTCCGCGACGTCCTACGAGGTGCTGCGGCCGCAGGGCGCGCACGCGATCGCCGCCGGCGTGCACGCGCCGCTGACGGTCGACATCCGCGGCCACGCCGGCTACTACTGCGCCGGGATGAACGACGGCGCCACGGTCACGGTGCACGGCAGCGTCGGCACCGGGGTCGCCGAGAACATGATGTCGGGCGTCGTGCGGGTCCGCGGCGACGCCTCGCAGTCGGCCGGCGCGACCGGGCACGGCGGGCTGCTGGTGATCGAGGGCTCGGCGTCGATGCGCTGCGGTATCTCGATGAAGGGCATCGACATCGTCGTCGGCGGCGACATCGGCCCGATGAGCGCCTTCATGGCCCAGGCCGGCCGGCTCGTCGTCTGCGGTGACGCCGGCGACGGCCTCGGCGACTCGATCTACGAGGCGCGGATCTACGTCCGCGGCGCGGCCGGCGGCCTGGGCGCCGACTGCGTCGAGAAGGAGCTGCGCCCCGAGCACGCCGCGGAGCTGGCCGAGCTGCTCACCGCCGCCGGCATCGAGCCCACCGGCGCGTACGCACCCACTCGTTTCCGCCGCTACGGCTCGGCCCGCCGCCTCTACCACTTCGCCACCCACAACTCGGCCGCCTACTGATGCCACTCCAGGCCCAGCAAGAGGAGGTTTCCATGACTGGGTATCCGCCGGACACGGCGTCCCTCGGTCTTCGGGAGTCGCACACGTTCGACCGGGCGACGATCGCCGGGATTCAGCGCGCCGCGGCGACCGGCATCTACGACGTCCGCGGCGGGGGCGCCAAGCGGCGGCTGCCGCACTTCGACGACCTGCTCTTCCTGGGGGCGTCGATGTCGCGCTACCCGCTGGAGGGCTACCGCGAGCGGTGTGCCACCGACGTCGTGCTCGGCGACCGCAACGCGAGGTACCCGCTGCACCTGGCGATCCCGGTGACGATCGCCGGGATGAGCTTCGGGGCGCTGTCCGCGCAGGCGAAGGAGGCACTGGGCCGCGGCGCCAGCGAGGTCGGCACCTCCACCACCACCGGCGACGGCGGGATGACGCCCGAGGAGCGCGGCCAGTCCAAGCACCTCGTCTACCAGTACCTGCCGAGCCGCTACGGCATGAACCCGACCGACCTGCGCAAGGCCGACGCGATCGAGGTCGTCCTCGGCCAGGGCGCCAAGCCAGGCGGCGGCGGCATGTTGCTCGGTCAGAAGATCTCCGGGCGGGTCGCTCAGATGCGCACGCTGCCGGCCGGGATCGACCAGCGCTCCGCCTGCCGGCACCCCGACTGGACCGGTCCCGACGACCTGGCCATCAAGATCCTGGAGCTGCGCGAGATCACCGACTGGGAGAAGCCGATCTACGTCAAGATCGGCGCTTCCCGGACGTACTACGACGTGAAGCTCGCGGTCGCGTCCGGCGCGGACGTCGTCGTCGTCGACGGCATGCAGGGCGGCACGGCGGCCACTCAGGACGTGTTCATCGAGCACGTGGGCATCCCCACGCTCGCCGCGATCCCGCAGGCGGTGCAGGCGCTGCGCGAGCTGGGCCTGCACCGGAAGGTGCAGCTCATCGTCTCCGGCGGCATCCGCACCGGCGCCGACGTCGCCAAGGCGATGGCCCTGGGCGCGGACGCGGTCGCGATCGGCACGGCGGCGCTCATCGCGCTGGGCGACAACGACCCGCGCCACGCCGACGAGTACGCGGGAATCGGCTCGGCCGCCGGCTTCTACGACGACTATCAGGACGGTCGCGACCCGGCCGGCATCACCACCCAGGACCCGGAGCTGGCCGCCCGGCTCGACCCGGCCGAGGGCGGCCGCCGGCTCGCCAACTACCTGCGGGTACTGACGATGGAGGCGCAGACGATCGCGCGCGCCTGCGGCAAGTCGCACGTGCGCAACCTGGAGCCCGAGGATCTGGTGGCGCTCACGATCGAGGCCGCCGCGATGGCGCGCGTCCCGCTCGCCGGCACGAGCTGGATCCCCGGGCAGGGCGGAGCCCCGTGAGGGGCGACGGCGAGGATCCGGACGTGGCCGGCGTCCCGGACGCGGGGTCGGCGACGGGAGAGGTCGGCGGTCCGTCGCCCCAGGTGGGCAGGCTCGAGCGGGTGATCGCGGCCCAGGTGCGGCGGATGCGGCAGGCCGCCGGGCTCACCCTCGCCGAGCTGGCGGCGCGCAGCGGCATCTCGAAGCCGATGCTCTCGAAGATCGAGAACGCGAACACCAGCTGCAGCCTGACGACGCTCGCCCGGCTCGCCGACGGCCTCGACGCGCCGGTGACGTCACTGTTCCGTGGCGCGGACGACCAGCGGGAGGCCGTCCTCACCCCGGCCGGCGCCGGTGCCCGCATCGTCGCCCGGGGCACCCGGGTCGGCCATGACTACACGCTGCTCGGCGGTCTGCGCGGCCCGCACAAGCGGATGGAGGCGCACCTGGTGACGCTGACGGAGCGCAGCGAGACCTTCCCGCTCTTCCAGCACCCGGGCACCGAGCTGCTGTACATGCTGGAGGGCGAGATGGTCTACGGCCACGGCGAGGCCAGCTACACCCTGCGCCCGGGTGACGCGCTCCAGCTCGACGGCGAGGGCACCCACGGCCCGCAGGACCTGGTCACCCTGCCGATCCGCTTCCTCTCGGTCGTCGCCTACGGCGGTCCCACCAGCGACGAGGACCAGCCCGGCCAGGCGAGCTGGCCACCGTGAGGCCGGTGGGACCGCCTCGCCGGCGGATCTGGACCGGACGCGACCAGTGAGTGGAAAGATCTACTTGGGCAGGCCGGCGCTCGGCTGGGGCGTTCGCCTTGAATATTGTCGACTCGGGCGTGTACGACAGGAACCGGCCAGATGCCGGCGGCGTCGGGTCGGTGGCGGCACCAGCAGGGCTTGGCGAGAGGTTGACGTTGGGTGGGGCTGTGGCCGAGTCGGCGCCTTCCGCGGTCTGGGTTGCCGGGCGTCGGCTTTCTGGTCCGGGTGGGGCGTCGCGCGATCGTGGAGTCGCTGTACCTGCTGACCGCGCCGGTGATCGCGGCGGCCGGTCTGCCGCTGGTGCTCGGCGGGCTGTGCGTGGGAACAGTGGGTCGGCTGGTCGCGGGCAGAGCGCCGGTCGTGGCCGGTGTCGCGGCACCGGTGCGGTGGCTGGCCGACGTGGAGTGGTGGCGGATCGGCAGGGTTCGCTCGGCGGCCGCCGGCGCGGAGAGTCTGGGCCGACGGTCGAGGCCGCGCGGGGCCGCCGCCGCGTCGGACCCGGGGCTGTGGCTAGGCCTGGCCCACGCGGTGGTGGTGCTGCCCGTCGCCCTGCTCACCGCGGTCGTGACGGCGCTGTGGTGGTTCGTCGGGGTCGCCGGCGCGACGACGGCTGTGCGTAACCGGGGTGCGTCCACCGGGACGTTGCGGCCCTTGACCCTGAGCACGGGTGGCGCCCAGTCCCACATCGACGTGAGCCTCGGCCTGACCTCGCCGGCCGACCGGATGGCCTTCGGGACCGTGGTGGGGCTGTCGCTGCTGATGGTGCTGCCGCTGGTGACGCGGGTGTGCGTCGCCGCGCAGGCCGGGCTGGGGCGGGCGCTGCTGTCGGAGGCGTCCCCGTTGCACCGCAGGATCAGCGGGCTGGAGCATGAGCGCGACACCGCTCGCGCGCAGACCGTCGCCGCGGTGACGGCCGAGGCCGCGGCGCTGCGCCGGCTCGAACGCGACATCCACGACGGGCCGCAGCAGCGGCTGGTCCGGCTGGCGCTGGAGCTGGGCCGCGCGCAGCGTCATCTCGACCGCAGGCCCGAGGCCGTCCGGGAGGCGCTCRCCGACGCGATCGTCCAGGCCGAGGAGGCGTTGGACGAGCTACGGGCCCTGTCGCGTGGCATCGCGCCGCCGATCCTCGTCGACCGTGGCCTGCGCGAGGCGCTCGCCGACCTGGCCGCGCGCTCGACGGTGCCGGCCCAGCTCGACGCCGGGCCGCTGAGCCAGCGGCCGGCGGCCGCCGTCGAGACGGCCGCGTACTTCGTCGTCTCCGAGGCCCTGACGAACGTGGCCAAGCACAGCCACGCCGACGGGTGCGTGATCGGACTGCGGCACGATGGGGGAGCTCTGCGGGTCTGGATAGCGGACGACGGGGTGGGCGGCGCGGCGTTCGACAAGGGGCACGGACTGCGTGGGCTGGACGACCGGGTGCGGGCGGTCGGCGGCGAGCTACGGGTCCTCAGTCCACCTGGCGGCCCGACGACGATCACCGTGGAGCTGCCGTGCGACTGACCGCGGACGACACGACTCCCGAGCCACGGCCGGGACACACGGCCGGCGGGGGGCTGCGGATCGTCGTGGCCGACGACTCCGTGCTGCTGCGTGAGGGCCTCATCCGGCTGCTCGCCGAGGAGGGGCACCGGGTGGTGGCCGCGGTCGGTGACGGCCCCGCCCTGGTCGAGGCGGTGCTGCGGCACCGCCCGGACGTCTCGGTCGTCGACGTCCGGATGCCGCCGACGCACACGGACGAGGGCCTGCGGGCGGCGATCGGCGTCCGTGCGCGCCTTCCCGGCTCACCCGTGCTGGTGCTCAGCCAGTACGTCGAGACGTCGTACGCGGCGGATCTGCTCGCGGACGGCTCCGGCGGGATCGGCTACCTGTTGAAGGACCGGGTCGCCCGGGTGGACGAGTTCCTGGACGCGCTGGAACGGGTCGCCGAAGGCGCGACGGTGCTCGACCCGAGGGTCGTCGCGCAGCTGCTCGGCGGGCAACGGCGCGGCGGCGCGTTGGAGTCGCTGACCCCGCGGGAACGCGAGCTGCTGGCACTGATGGCCGAGGGCCACTCCAACGCGGCTATCGCCCGACGACTGGTCCTGTCGGCCAGCGCGGTCGAGAAGCACATCGGCAACATCTTCGCCAAGCTCGGCCTGCCGCCGGACGAGGCTCAGCACCGCCGGGTGCTCGCCGTCCTGGCCTACCTCCGCGCCTGACCCTCCGCGCCTGACGGCGGGCGCGGCCCTTTTCGCCTCTCCCGCGGCGACCTGGTCCGGTCCGCGGGGTGGGGCCTGCCACACCCTCGATGTCCGGCGCGCTCCGGTGACCGGGCGACGCTTCCACGAAACCGTGGGAGCCATGGTTACTTCGCCCATTCCGACAGGCCGCCACGCGGCTCCGAACACGAAACGGGCCCGGGGCGCCCGGGGCGCCCGGGGCGCCACGCCGCCCCCGGGCGCCGTCTCCGGCCGCGCGCTCGGGGTGCTGGCCGCCCTTGCCGCGGCCCTCGTCGCCGCCTTCGTCCTCGCCCCGGCCCGGCTGGCGGCGGACGGCGGTTCCGGGGACCTCGTCGACCACCGTCACCTCGTCGAAGGCGTGCACGGCGCCTTCGTCCAGTACTGGCGTTCCGGCGACCGCGATCTCACCCCGGACCTCGCGCGGATCGTCGACTACTGGTTCCGCTACCACGTGGTCAAGGGCGCGATCGCCGCGGCGCTGCTGATCGTGCTCGTCGCGCTGACCGTCCTCGTCTGGAAGATGTTCCTGCGGGCAGAGGGTCGTGGGACAGCAGAGGGTCTTGGGACGGTCGCCCGGGCGGCCCTCGCGTCGGCCGGCACGTTCGCGACGATGCTCGCGATGGTCGCGCTGGCGGCGGTCATGGCCAACATCCAGGGGATGAAGGCGCCGTTCGCCTCGCTGCTGCCGATGCTGACCGAAGGGGCGACCGACCCGGAGCTCGCGACCGCGCTCGACCAGGCCACCCAGGCCCTGGCTGACCCCGCGCGCACCGGTGCGCGGACCCCGCCGGCCATCGACGTGATGTCCGACGACTTCGCCCGGTACCACGTGGCGCTGGCCGTGGTCGCCGCGATCGCGGCGACCGCCCTCCTCGGTACCAGCGTGCTGCTGTGGCGGAGGTTCGCGAGGGCGGCGTCGGCGGACAGGCGAACGCGACGCGTGCTGGGATCCTTCGGTGTCCTGTCCGCCGTGCTGACGCTGGGCCTGCTCGTCCTCATGGTGGGGAACATCAATGCCGCGGGCCACTCGCCGCGGGTGCTCCTTGACGCCCTCCGCGGCGGACTGTGACGGACCTCGCCGCGTACGCCCCGGCGCGCCGCTGCCGTGCGTGGCCTCGGCGGCCGTGCACGGCGGCGGTGCGGACGGGTCAGGCGGGGGTGCCGCGCGGGTCTGCCCGGGCGATGGCCCGGATCGGGGCGCCGTCGGCGCCGGCGAGCGAGAGGGGGAAGAGGAACAGCTCGATCGTGTGGCCGGCGTGCCGCGCCGCGAGCAGGCGCTCGGCGCCGGTGAGGTTCTCGGCGATGACGACGCCGGCCCGGCAGAGAATCTCGTGCGCGGGCAGGGCGAACGGCTCGGCCGGGCCCGTCGTGCGGTCGACGCTTGCCGCATCGACGGCGACGGTGCGCGCCCCGGACGCGACGAGCGCTCGTGCCGCCCGGGTGCCGAGGTACGGGTGGCGCAGGTACTCGTCCGTTCCCCAGTGCGCCGACCAGCCGGTCACGATGACGACGATCGCGCCGTCGGCGACGGCGGTGGGCACCGCCTCTGGGCCGATCTCGGCCGCCGGGCCGTACTGCCGCGCGTCGACGAGGACCGCGGGCCCGGTGAACCGATCGAGCGGGATCTCGTCGAGGCGAGGGAGCGCGTCGTCGATGTGGTAGGGCGCGTCGACGTGGGTTCCCGTCTGCGATCCCAGATGAACTCGGCGTACGTTGACGCCCGAGTCGGCGACCGTCAGCGCCGCCGAGACCTCGACCTCGGGATCCCCCGGATAGACCGGCATCCCCGCCGTGATCGGCACCGTCAGGTCGATCAGCTCCACATCCGCGGCGTCCGTCACATGACTCAGCTTGGCAGCAACTCAGGCTCGCCGGCGACGGACAGCGCCGCGCGGGCGCCCTCGGCGAGGCTCCGGCCCTTCAGGTTGAGGCGCCGGCCCTTCAGAGGGACGCCAGGCGATAGGCCACGTACARCATGGTCAGGCCGATGGCGAGGTCCAGGGCGCGCCAGGTCATGGGGCTGGCCAGGGCACCGGAGGCGAGGCGCGCGCCGTAACCGAGGCCGGTGAACCACAGGCAGCTCGCGAGGCCGGCGCCGGCGGCGAAGCACCATCGCCCGGTCGTCCCCTCGTTGCCGCCGACGGTGCCGAGGATGAGCACGGTGTCCAGGTAGACATGCGGGTTCAGCCAGGTGAAGGCGGCCGTGCGCGCCGCGACCGCGGCCCGTGCCGATCCGGCCGATCCGGCCGATCCGGTCACCTGAGCAGGGGAGCCGCCGTCGACGCGCAGTGACGAGGGTGCGCGCCAGGCACGGCGCAGTGACCCGGCGGCGAACCAGAGCAGGAAGGCGATGCCCAGCCAGCGGACAGCCGCCAGTGCCGGCGCGGTTCGGGTCAGCAGGCCGCCGAACCCACCGACGCCGGCGACGATCAACGCCAGGTCCGAACCCGCGCAGATCGCGACGACCGTGCCGACCCACTGCCGAGCGAGTCCCTGGCGAAGGACGAAGGCATTCTGCGCGCCGATGGCGACGATCAATGAGAACCCGGTCAGCAGACCGGCCACGGCGGAGGCGAGCACGGCCGTCACGCTAGGCTCGTCCACCCGCTGAAGGCCAACGAAAGTTTCTTCAGATTCATTAGCATCGCTGCATGACCCTGGAGCTGCCGCCGGCGCAGCTGGCGACCCTCGTGGCCATCGTCGAACTCGGCAGCTTCGACGCCGCCGCCCGCCACCTGCACCTGTCGCCGAGCGCGGTCAGCCAGCGGATCCGCGCGCTCGAGTCGGCCGCCGGCCAGGTCCTCGTCCGCCGCTCGGCGCCGTGCCGGCCCACCTCCGCCGGGGAGGCGCTACTGCGTTTCGCCCGCCAGAGCAGGCTGCTGCAGGCCGAGGCGACAGAGGCGCTCGGCGGCCGCTCCTCGCCCAGGGCCGAGGTGTCGGTGGCGGTCAACGCGGACTCGCTCGCCACCTGGTTCGCGGACGTCGTCGCCGCGGCCGCGCACTGGGAGGACGTCGTGCTGCGGCTGCACGTCGAGGACCAGGCGTTCTCCGCCGACCTGCTCCGCGGCGGCGAGGCTCTGGCAGCGGTGACCAGCGACCCGGTCGCGGTCCAGGGCTGCTGGGCGGAGCCGCTCGGCACGCTGCGCTACCACCCGGCGGCCACCCCGGGACTCGCCGGCCGCTGGCGGCTCGCCGCCGGGGGCTACCAGTGGGACCGGATGCCGCTCGTCGTCTTCAACGAGAAGGACGACCTCCAGCATCAGCTCCTGCGCGAGATGGGCGTCCCCRGCGCCCCGGCGGCGCACCGGGTGCCCACGACAGCGGACTTCCACACGGCGGTCCGCCTCGGCCTCGGCTGGGGCATGCTGCCCGAGGCGCAGCTGACGGACGACCTCGCCGCCGACCGGTTGGTCGTCCTGACCGACGCCCACCTCGACGTCGCGCTGCACTGGCAGCGCTGGCGGCTCGACTCCCCGCTGCTCGACCGGCTGAGCACGGCGGTCCGGGCCGCCGCGGCCCGCCACCTGCGCCGCGACGGGCCGGGCTCGCCCCGGGCCTAGACTGCCCGCGAGATCCCCATCCGAATCGGCCATCGCGGCCGGCGGACGGGGCACGTCGTGGGTCAACGTCGACCGGGCGTCGGCGACCGATTCCGCGTGCCTTCCAAGTGGGAGCGAGAACCATGAGCACACCCGAGTACGCGCTGACCGAGCTGGCCAGGGAGAGCCGGCTGGGCGGGGCTGGGACCGAGGCGACCGACCGGGATATCCGGCGGATCTCGCTGCGGGACTTCGACGCCCGGCGGGACGAGGTCACCGGCCAGCTGTGGTCGGCGGCGGCCGACATCGGATTCTTCCAGCTGGTCGACCATGGGATCGACGCGGCCGAGGTCGATGCGGCGTTCGCCGCGACGGAGGCATTCTTCGGGTTGCCGGACGAGGTGAAAGGCCGGTTCCCGCTGAAGAAGGGGCAGAACGCCGGCTGGGAGAAGATGACCCAGGTTCGGCCGTCCACTCKCACGGCGGACCAGAAAGAGTCGTTCCAAATCACCCGGCCGCGCATGGACGGGCTGTGGCCGACCGACGCCGAGCTCGCCGGTTTCCAGGCCACCATGCTCGCGTTCGAGCGGCGCTGCTGGGAGCTGGCGATGCTCGTCCTCGGCTGCTTCGCCGACCGGCTCGGCTTYCCCCGCGACTTCTTCACCGCCRCCCACGAGCCGGCGAGTCCGACCTACCAGAGCACGCTGCGGCTGCTGCACTACTTCCCGGTGCCGCCGGAGGTGCGCGACACGCCCGGGCTCTGGCGAGCGGGGGCGCACACCGACTTCGACTGCCTCACCCTGCTGTTCCAACGGGCGGGCCAGGGCGGCCTGCAGGTCATGCCGGGCAAGGAGGCCGCCGGCGAGCGGTGGACGCCGGTGCCGGCCACCACGGACGCCATCACGTGCAACATCGGCGACATGCTGACGCGCTGGAGCGACGACGCGCTGCCGTCGACGTTCCACCGCGTCCGGCTGCCCGGGGCGGGCGAGTACGACGGGTCCCGCTACAGCTTGGCGTTCTTCGCGCAGGCCAACACCGATGCCGTGATCAGCAGCCCCTCGGGCCGCCACCCGGACATCACCGCCGGCGACTACCTCCTCCAGCGCATCCAGGCCAACTTCGCCGCGGCTGGCGAAGTCGGGCGCGGCGAAGTTAGGCGCGGCGAAGTTAGGCGCTGAGTGCCCCGCCCTGTCAGGTGGGGCGCAGCGCCGTCAGGAGGTCCTGGTCGCCGAAGGCGGTCAGGCCGGTGGCGTCGAAGGGGACCCGGCCCCAGAGGGCCAGGAGGACCTGGCTGGCCGGGCCGCGTAGGCCCGCGTCGCCCTTGTGATGACCCTCGGTGACGTCGACCGCGTCGCCGGTCAGGCTGATCATCCACTCGCCTGGCGTGTCCGTGAGATGCACATGGGCGGTCCCGTCGCCGCTCTTGGACAGGCCGGCGGCGCGGGCGGCCGGCAGCAGGACGCGCAGCGCCTCGTCGACGCCGTCCGCGGCGAAGACCGGGTCGAACTCGCGGGTCTCGCCGACCGCGCCGGCCGCGTCCCAGGCGTGGATCTGCGTCTCGTGGGACAACCGGCGGCGCCAGAAGCCGGTGACCTGCGGCTCGAGGGTGAAGTTCCACGCGGGAGCCGCCGGGTCGAGGTCCCGGAACGCGGCGAGCGTGCCGGCGACTCCACGGCGGAAGTACTCGACGAGTGCGTAGTTCTCGGCCGGCGGGCGCTCGACCCGGGGCGGCGGGTCGACGACGCCACGGGGAAGATGCGTCACCGTCGAGTCGAGCAGCCGGCCGACGTGGCTCAGCAGCCGGCGGTTGTCCCAGCCGGGACAGGAGGGCACGGGCGCGTCGAGGTCCTTGGCCGCGGCGGCGAGGAGCGCCTCGGCCTCCGCCTGGAACAGTGCTGGGTAGTCCACGTCCGGAGTCTGTCGCTTTCCCGTCCGAAACGCACCCACCCGCTCTTCCGCGGCCGGCCAGGACAGGTCGATCAGGCAACAGGGGCGGACAGGGCCAAGGCTCTGTCAKGGCCGACCGACGTAAGACCATCATTTATGACAAAGCGAGCGATTCGAGCGCTCTCGCCGGGAGGGGTCGCACGGGGCGGGGGGTTGTCCGCGCAGAGGATTGGGGCCCAGGTGGGGCGGGGAGACAACACGACGCGACTGTCACGCAAAGCGATTGATCTGTCGCCCGTGCTGGCGGCTCGTCGCTGACCGCCGCGCCAACCGGCGCCGCGCCGACCCGACCGGAGGCCGAGGCCCGTGAACCAGCCCTGGCGGTACCAGGACCAAAGCCTGCGTCGGGACGCGCATCGAAGCCCTCACCAAGGTCACTGGCACGCGGGCGCAGGGGGGAAGCAGGACGCGGCGGCCGCCGGCTCGCGACGGGCGCGCCTCACCGGCGCGCTGGCACTGGTGTCACTCACCGTGGCCGGCCTCGTCGCCCCGACGACGGCCGCCGGCGCGGCGGTGGCCTTGCCTCGGCAGGCCGGGACGGACCGCCTGTCGGCATGGACGGCGTGCGGTAAGGGGCTGGAGTGCGCGACGCTGCCCGTGCCGCTGGACTACGCGCATCCCGGCAAGGGGACCATCGACCTCGCGGTGATCCGCCGCCTGGCGGCCGACCCGGCGCGGCGGCTGGGATCCCTCGTCTACCTGGAAGGTGGGCCTGGCGTCTCCGGTGTCGACTCCATCCGGACCTACCCGGAGCTGTTCGACAAGGCCGTGCGCGACCGGTTCGACATTGTTGGGTTCGACCAGCGGGGCGTCGGCGCGAGCGGGCCCGTCCACTGCCTCACCGACCAGCAGAAGGCCAGCGAGCTGTCCGGCAGCGCCGTTGTTCCGCACCGGGCCGCTGGTGCTGGTGCGGGGGCTGGTGCGGGTGCGGGTGCAGGCCGGCTGGCGGGCGGCTCCTACTCGGGTTCTTCCCCGGCCGTTTCCTCGGGCATCGCCGGCTCGGCTCACGGCTCATCCCCGGCGCCCGCCACGGGCGCGCCCGCCGGGGAGGCGCCTGCCCGGGAGAGCGAGGTGCTGGCCGGCTTCGACGAGACCGCCGCATCGGACCGCCTGGCCGCGCGGGGCTGCGAACGCTTGAGCGCGGCGCTGTTGCCGTATCTGTCGACCGAGTTCGCGGCTCGCGACCTCGAGGTGCTGCGCGCCGCGCTCGGTGACGATCGGCTGACTGCCTACGGCGGCTCGTATGGCACGGAGCTGGGCGCCACCTATGCCCAGCTGTTCCCGACCCGGATTCGCGCCTTGGTCCTCGACGCGGTGGTCGACCCGAGGCTGTCCGCGAACGATCCGTTCGCGGAGACCCGGTTGCAGGCGCTGGGCTTCGAAGCGGCCTTCAACGCCTTCCTCGCCAGCTGCGCGAGCGATTCCAACTGTGGCTTCGGCCATGGCGACCCCGGGGGCGCCTACGACCGGCTGATCGCCCGGCTTGCCAAGCACCCGATCCAGGTGGAGGGCAAGGACGCGGACAAGACCCGGTCGGTTGACGACTCCACCGCGATCACGGCCGTGCTCCAGCTGCTCTACAGCGAGGAGCAGTGGCCGATCCTCGCGGCTGCCCTGCAGCTGGCCGACGACTACAACGACGGCTCGGTGCTGCAGGCGCTCGCCGACCAGGGCTCTGGCAGGCGCCCGGATGGCACGTACGACAACTCGTTCGACGCGAACACCGCCATCAACTGTGCTGACCAGACCTACCCGACCGACCTCGCCGTCTTTCGACGGTTCGTGCGCGATCTCTCCCGGGATGCGCCGCGCTTCGGCGCATCGCTCGCGCTTGGTGGCATGACGTGCGCCTTCTGGCCGGTCCGGTCCGCCGACCGTTACACCGGACCGTTCCGCGCCGAGGGTTCGCCGCCAATTCTGCTGATCGGCACCACCGGCGACCCCGCGACGCCGTACGCCGAGGCGCGTTCGCTTGCTGGGCAGCTGGCGAACGCTGTCCTGCTGACCTGGCGCTCCTACACGCACGGCGCCTACGAAGGCCCCAGCACCTGCGTCCACGACGCCGTCAACCGTTACCTGATCGACCTGGTCACGCCGAAGCCCGGCACGGTCTGCGCGTAACCATGATGAGAATTGGTCCTCTACCACCCGGCGGCCCCGACCAGCCAGGCCACTCGCGACCGAGAATTTGTGGAACGCCGAGAGTCGGCACGGTTTCCGGCGCCGAGGGAGATCCTCGTTCTCGAGAAGCCAGGCGGCCGCTTGGGTCCATCAAGCCTCGCATTCCCTGCCTCGTCCTGTCCGACGGGGACGGAGGCCAGCGCGAAGTACACGCTCGCCCGGGAGGGCGGGTCACCCAGCCGACGCGACACCACGCCGGTCTGCTCCAGCACATAGTCGACCAGCTTTGAACCCTGGGGCGGCCACGTAGGCTCGCGTGGCGCCACCGGCCCGGCACGTGGGCTTTCAGGTGTGGGTGACGTCGAAGCGCCCCCTGTTTTCCCATCTTGGTTCTTCCATCTTTTTCCTCACCAGTCGGACTTCCTGGATGAATACCGCCGAGGCCGGCGGTGTCTGGTGTCGTCCCCGGCACATCGACCGGTCGCCACGACGTCGTCTGCGGAACCAGGACTCCGGCACGCGCGGCGCCGGCTCCGTTGTCCAGTCTCCAGGCATTGAATCCAGACGCCGGGCGACCACCGGGATCGGCCGGCTGTCTCGGTCGCGAAATGAATCACGCGCTTCGAATTTCCCGGCCKAGTTCACGTCGTTTCTCCACCGCGGTCTCCGTCCTTGTTGAGGCGGAGGATCGGGCCTGGGAGGGGAAACTGGCAACCCGTGCCGGAGTGGGGTCACGAAAAAGCCTTCAGGGTGGCGCGAAATCCCGGTTATGGATCCCGCAAACATGGTCCCGGTGACAATTTACTGGTTACCCTGAGTGACATCACTGTGTGTGATGTTGGGTGTCGGGTACAGATTCGACAGCGATTAATTGCTCACTGTGAGCGACATCGTCGAATGGATTGTCACCTTTTCTTCCAAGCATAAAGAACGCGCAAGGGGGGTCCTTATGAGGCTCGACAGGAAGCGAGTGTGTGCTGCGCTGGCTGCGGCCCCGGTGGCTGCGGTGCTGATGTTCGCCCAGTCCGCTGAGGCGGCTRCTCAGGGTGGGTCGACTGGCTCCTTCGGTGGCGGTGGCGCTCAGGGTGGGTCGACCGCTTCCTTCGGTGGCGGCGGTGGTGCTCAGGGTGGGTCCACTGGTTCCTTTGGCCGGGGTGGCGGTGCTCAGGGTGGGTCCACCGGTTCCTTTGGCCGGGGCGGTGGCGC
>NZ_MOMC01000059.1 GCF_001983105.1 Pseudofrankia asymbiotica
CGCCAGCTCCTTCTCCAGCTTGGCTTTCTCCGCACGGAGTTTCTCCAACTCCTTGTCCCGGTCATCGACCGGAGGGCGGCCCTTCGGTTTCGACAGGCCCGCCAACGCCCCGGCCTCCCGGGCCTTACGCCACTCCACGATATGCGCCGAGTACAGATTCTCCCGCCGCAGGATCGCGCCCTTCTGACCGTCCGGCGCCGCCTCGTACTCGTTCAGGATCCGCAGCTTGTACGCCGCCGAGAACGACCGCCGCCGCGCCTTCGGCTCGACCTCAGGGTCCGGCCGCCGGCCACCACCTTCACGCTCGTCCACACGGACATCATCGACCAGGCCCCGCCCAGCCGGCACTGCCATCGTCACGATCTTCCTCTCCCTACCCGCCCAGGTCACAAGATGATAGCTACTGCCTGACTCATCTCATCCTGACGGATAGGGGCAGGGGCCGGTCCATGGCAGCTCCCACCCCACGTGAAGGCAGAGGTTCTCCAACAGGAGGCGCGTGGGCTGGCAATGACCGGCGAACCAATCGGTCTTGCGGAACGCAAACTTGACGAGGCCCGGGCGTTACTCGGCGACGCCGGTGCGGAGTCGGTGGCACCACTGGGTCCTGGCTACGACGAGGGGACCTGGCTGCTGCGGTCGGCGACCTGCTACATCGAGGCGGGCAAGCCCCGACTGGCGGCCGAGCTATACGCCGAGGTACTTGCGAGGGGAACGCTGACCCGACGCGATGAGGGTTACTACCGGGCTCGGCGGGCTGTGGCCTGCGCGCTGGCAGGCGACCCCGACGATGCCTCCCGGGAAGGGCTCGCGGCGCTCGGGGTCGCCGACACCACCAGTTCTCAGCGCACTCGACGCGAGGTACGCCGCGTCGTTCGCATCCTTACACCGTGGCAACGCCACCGCGGACCTCGCGAGCTACGCCTGGCGATCCAGGCCTCCAGCTAGATCACGCTCGCCTGACACCCAGTCGCTGACCGTTCGGATCACGAAGGCCTGCCATTCCTGGCTGCGCGGGTGGGCGTAGGTGGGGTCGTCGTGGACGGCGAAGCCGTGCTGCGCTCCCTCGATCTCGACCAGCCGGTGGGGCGCCCGCAGCCGCTTGACCGCTGCCCTCGATGCGTCCACCGGCACGAAGGTGTCTGCCGTGCCGTGGATGACTAGGGTCGGAGCGGCGATCTCCCCGAGAGCCTCAACAGGCCGAATCCAGAAAACCTCATTGAGCATCGCCCGGCCGTGCCGGACTGTCGGCGAGTGCTGCAGAAATCCGTCACGCGCCAGCCGCTCGGCTGCTTCGTCGTCCAAGACGTCATCAACCCAGTACGGCTTCTGCTCGACGTACCTGTTCTTGTAGTCCAACTGAGGGTTCAGCAACACCAGGCGCGAAAGATCGTTCGGTCTTTTCGCCGCGTAGTAGGCTGTCAGCCCTCCACCGAAGCTTGCGMCCAGCAGGTGCAGCGCGTCGGCACCGGACTCCGCTCTCAGCTGGGCCAGAGCGACATGGATGTCGTTCAGATGGGATGCCAGGGTGGTCTCCTCCTGCAGGCCCTCGCTGTCCCCGTGGCCGCGCAGGTCGAATCGTAGTGAGGCGGCACCCGCGTCCGCGAGACCGGCGGCCAGGCGGGTGAAGAATCCGCCTTCTTCGCGGGTCACCCCGCCGCCGTGGACCAGGACCACGGCCTGGTCCACGGCCGAGTCCGGAAGCGCGAGGGTGCCGGCCAGTCGAAGACCATCCAGAGTCCGCATCGACATCGTGGTCTCGTGAACGGCCATGTTGCTCCTCTGCGGCTCGAACGCGGCTTCTTGCATCTTCCGGTAGATCCGGCCGGAAAGGCCAGCCGGCGCTGCGGACACTGGCTGCGGCGTCTGCCATCCGGGAAGCGAGCTCGCGACGCCGTGCTCGGTGCGCGCGCCGGTCACGGGGTCCCTCGATGCCTGCTATGGGACCGCGACCGGGGTTGGCTGGTGTGTGCCGGGCCAGGTTCGGGTCTCGTTGAGGGTTTCCTTCGCGCGGATGGCGTCGGTGAGGTCGATGTCGAGGCGGTTGGCGATCGAGCAGGCGAAGATCAGGAGGTCGACGAGTTCCTCGTCGACGCTGCCGACCAGCTCGCCAGTCAGCGTGCGTTGTCCGTTGTTCTTGCGGACGGCGCGGGCGAGTTCGCCGGCTTCTTCCATGAGGCGCCAGGTCTGGTCGTGGACCGTGCGGTCGGTGAAGCCTCGTTCGGTTTCCATCTCGGCGACGTAGCGCTGCAGGTCGGCGAGGCTGGCGTCGGTGGCGAGGGGCTGCACGGGCGTCCTTTCGTCCGTTCGGCTTGGGTGGCCGGTGTCAGAGGGCGAGGGCCAGTTGTCGTGGGTCGGGTCGGGACGGGGGAGGGGTGCGTGGTCGCCAGCCGGCGCGCAGGGCTTCGGTGTGCCGTTTGGCGGCGGCTATGACCTGCCGGATGGTTGTGGTGGCCTGGCCAGGAAGGAGGGTCGCGACGACGGTTTGGCTGGCCGGTTCCCACATCCAGGTGCCGCATACCTGGCCGTCGAGGAGGACCGTGGGGAGGGCTTCACCGATCTGGTTGAAAGCCTGCCGCGGGGCGAGGTCGCCGAGGTAACGGGCGCGCGTCTCCGCGTAGGCCTTGAGAGCGACGTCCTCGTGGGCGAGCAGTTGCAGCCCAGTGGTGTGGGTGTCGGGGTCGGCCGCGGTGAACTGTTCGTAGCGCTTGGCAGGCATGTAGGCCGGCGAGGGGCTCCAGGGTGTGGCGACTTCTACCACCGGGGCTTCGGGGTCGTCGAGTGCGTCGATAACGACGGCGCGGGAGAGGGCGGACCACCAGATCGCGTCGCCGAGTGTTGCCGGCCCGTACCGGTCGAAGTAGGCCCGCAGCAGCGTCCGAGTGGCGGTCCGCCGGTCGAGGTCGAGATCGAGGCTGGGGTGCAACTGGCTGGTCAGGCCGAACATGCGGCGTTCGGCGTTCCAGCAGCCGGAGGCGTTCAGGTAGGTGAGCGTGCCTGCTTCCCAGGCGGCCTTGACCGCGGCCCGGACCGCGGCTGTGCCAGTGGGGGCGAGGGTGTCCTCGATGCGTCGGTGCGGTAGCGGCCCGTCAGCGAGCAGCCCTGGCAGCTGCGCGCGGATCTGGGCGAGCAGCTGGTCGGGGACGCCGGCGTTGGACGCGCGGCGGGTGGCGTCGCGTAGGCGGTAGTGGACGGTGGCCCGGTGCGCGGCGGCGGCGAGGTCCAGGGGTAGGAGATGCAGCGTGCGGCGCATGCAGCGCAGCGTGATGAGCCCGTGGGGTCGGCCGAGGATCGGTAGTGCCGCGTCGGGGCCGTCGGCACGTGCGAGGACGGTGGCGAACGGGGACGGTAGGCGGGCGGCGTGCAGGCCGAGCGTCGCGTGGCTGATCTGCGCGACCGACGTCAGCCGGCGGTGTGGATGCAGCCCTTGTCGGGACAGGGTCCAGTTCCACAGTCGACGTGCCTGGACGTCGGTCAGGGTGACGGTCCCGACGGTGCGCGGGCGCCGGTTGATCACCGTTGCACCGTAACAGCGGGCAGAAAGTGGGCCGGTGGTCACCCCTGGGCGCCCCAGTGGTCTTCGACGAAGCCGCGCAGCCTGTGGTAGGAGTCCTCGAGTTCGGCCCACTGGTCGGGGCTGCCCCACCAGTGGCGGTCGTTGTGGTGGATGTGGAACTTCGACCAGTCCCCGTCCCAGTCGAACTGGGTGTGTAGGCCCCGCAGGGCGTGAACATCCGGGTCGGCGTAGACCTGGGTTCCGGGCAGCGGGACGAACCGGAACAGTGAGACACGGGTCAGTGACGATCCCAGTTCGCCGAGCAGGCTGATCGTCTCGTCGGTCGTCTGCCGGTCCTCACCGGGGAAGCCGTGGATGATGAACGCTTTGGCACCGATCCCGGCGTCGGCGGTCGCGGCGAACGCGGCCTTGATCTCGGCGCGGGTGGTGTTCTTGCGCATCGCCCGCAGGAGCGGTTCGCTGCCGGACTCGACCCCGTACTTGATCTCGATGCAGCCCGAAG
The DNA here is from genome assembly GCF_001983105.1 of Pseudofrankia asymbiotica. Classification (GTDB taxonomy): domain Bacteria; phylum Actinomycetota; class Actinomycetes; order Frankiales; family Frankiaceae; genus Pseudofrankia; species Pseudofrankia asymbiotica. Next base: position 4,020 of record NZ_MOMC01000059.1, read on the forward strand.
CGGCCATCGTCTTCAGTAGGGCCGCATCGACGGTGTCGACGCGGGACAGCGCCGACCAGGACAGGTCCAGGTCGGCGACCGCGTCGCAGATGTCTGCGACCTTCCGCTTGTTGACGACGAAGTTGTCGTCGACGATCGCGAACCCGCCGATGCGGTAGCGGTCCACGAGGTGCGCCAGCTCGGTGTACGCGCTGGCTCCGGAGCGATATTGGATGCGGGTCTGGCCGGCGGCGCAGAACGAGCATGGGAACGGGCAGCCCCGGCTGAACATCACGTGTGCCATCCGCACGTCATGGCCGGCGAGCCGGTCGGTCATTACGACGTCCTCCACGGGCAGGAGGTGTCGTGCCGGCAGCGGTAGCCGGTCGATGTCCCGTATCAGCAGACGTGGGAGCCCGGATCGGATCTGGCCGTCCTCGGCCCAGCGGGTCCCGGCGATCCCAGTGACCGGCTGGCCGGCGCTGGCGCGGGCCAGCAGGTCGAGGATCGTCTCCTCGGACTCGCCCACGCAGACGACGTCCGCGGCGAAGTCACGCAGCGCGTCATCCGGGTAGAAGTTGGCGTGTACGCCACCGACCATCACCAGCGAGCCCGGGTCGATCCGGCTGCGCGCGCGGGCCGCCGCCATGAAGCCGTAGGTCGCCGAGGAGGCGAGGCTGAACCCGACCGCCTCAAAGCCGGTGAGGTCGAGGGTGGGCTCGTCGGGCCGTACCTGGACGACCGCCACCTCGTGGCCGGCGTCTTCCAACACCGCGGCCAGGTAGAGCGCTCCGAACGGCGGGAACTCGCGGCGACGTTCCCGGAACCGAGCCATGTCGTAGACCTCGGGGTAGAGCAAGGCGACGCGCATCGCGGACACCTCCGGAGAGTTCGTCCTTCGAACGAACGAGGGATAGCCGAATCAGAAAGGCGCGTGGCACCTGGTACCCGCAGCGCGGGATGTGGGGCGCTGACCGATATGTAGAATTTCGGCTGGGTGCAGCCTCTTCAGCCGAGTCAGTTCCTCGGGCGGCCAGTCCGCCAGTAGCGCGGTGACGGTGTCGCGCACGACGGGAGCGAACGCGGCGATACCCCGATCCGCGGACTCCCGATCCGCGGCCGGGATCAGATGCGAATTACATAGAACGAGGTTGTAGCGATCGCGGTCCGCATAAAGATCGAACCGATGACGACGTGCGAAAGAATCGCGGGTATGGGAGTCCTTCTCCCGGACCAGTGCGTCGCACTCAGCCAAGGACAGGTGGGTGCGCGTCTGCGAGACGAGGCACTTGCGGGCACGCGACGGCGGGTCGGATTCGATCCAGACCCGCACCAGCGGACCCGGCGCGAGCCAGGCCAGCGCCCACATGTCGAAGACCGTGCGCCGCCGGCTGGCAGYCAGCTCCAACAGCCGCCGGTCCAACTCCTCGTCCGCGGCATCACCCGCTCGGGCCGCCTGGACCTCGTCGTACCGCTCCAGCCAGGCCCTCTCTGCCGTGACAGGCATGCCGAGGATGTCCAACAGGACATCAGTAGCCGAGACATACCCATAGCCCAACTCGCTGGCCAACAACCGAGCGTGTGTGGTCTTGCCCGCAGCGGTCAGGCCAGCGAATGYCACATTCGCGCCAGCAGGAAAAATCTCCTCCCTTTCGGCACGGTCGGCGATGCTCATCGGGAAGACGGGGAGAGATCAGGCGAGCGGGCGCACTTGGACACAAGGAACCGTCCTTTCACGCAGCGACACGGCGTCCCAAGCATCCGTCCAGGCGAGGAACCTGACTATGCCAAGAACCGATAGCAGGCCATGCGGGACACGCATAGACACCGCAGGCTTCAGCGCGCAAAGATCTGGGCTTGGGCATACCGTCATAGCGCCGGACGCACGTCCAGCTGCACGCCGCCGGCCGCCTGTCTGGATCGCTGACGTGCCCGCTGGCCCCGCCCGGACCTGGCATGCGCACGGCGAGCGGACGCTGATCCTCAGCGACAACGACTACCTGGCCAGCTGGGCGACCAACCTGGAGCTCGAGGTCCCGCGCCGCCGCAAAGGCCCAAGCCATCGCTACCCGCCGATGGGCCTTCGCGGTGCCAAGGTGGGCTCGGGCGGCGGTCACGAAGGTGCCCGGACGACACACCCAGGCCTGAACACCCCGAGCGTCGGTCCTGCACAAGGCGRTGCAGGCATACACAACACGCATAGACAGCGTTACCAAGAGTTCTAGTCTGCGCCGATAGCGGTGCGCTGCGGACCAAGAACTGAGTGGGTGGAGATGGCGACGGCACGGATGAGCCTGCGCGAGGAGCAGGACGATCTTCGTTCTCGTATGCGGGCTCTGGGGATGGGGCACGCTGAGATCGCGGCCGAGTTCGCGAGGCGTTACCGGTTTCGGCCTCGTGCGGCGTGGCGGCATGCCCATGGCTGGACGCTGAGCCAGGYCGCGCGCCAGGTCAACGATGCCGCCGCGCGCACCGGATACGACGAGGACGGGCGGGCTTCGATGACCGGGCCGCGTCTGTGCGAACTGGAGAAATGGCCGGCCCAATCCAGGACGCGGCCCACCCCGCGCGTTCTCGCGCTGCTGGCGGTGGCCTACGGCGCTCCGGTAGGCGGTCTACTCGACCTCGAGGACCACGAGAACTACACGGCCGCCGATCGCCTCGTCCTGAGCACCATGACCGGGCCGGGCACGCCGACCTCGACGCCGCGCTCCACCATCTCTGAAATCCGGGGCGAGTCTGGCGTTTGGCTCACTGGCGGGCCACGTGACGGTAGCCTGGACGTAACAGATCGCGAGCTTGTCCGCAGTGCCCATGGGGTGGTTGTCGTGCCCGTAGACCGGCGCGGCTTTATCGCCGGAGCCGGTCTGCTCGCTCCACTCGCGGCGATGGAACCCACCCGCCACACGGTGACCACATCGCTCGCGCCCGACGACGGCGTACCGGGAGTTGACGAGTGGCGAGCGATCGTGCACGACTACAGCCTCAACTATGGCACCGACCCTGCCGCCGAACTGTTGCGGCGACTCGACGCTGACCTGTCGGTACTCAGCGGAGTCGTGCGAGGCGAGACGGACAGCACGGTCGAACGCGAGCTGCGGCGCATCGGGGCCCTCCTGGCAGCTTTCACGGCACATGCCGCCGCGGACGTCGGCGACCTGCCGTCGTCTCGTCGCTGGTGGCGCACCGCGAAGCGGACGGCCGACGCTTCGGGCGATGTCCACGCGCGGCTGTGGACCCGCGGGCGCGAGATCGTCCGCGCCCTGTACGAACAGCGACCCGTTGCGGACGTCCTCGGCCTCGTCGCCGAGGCCGCCGCCATCGCCGCCAGCGTCAACGCRCCGCCCGCAGCGGTGCAGGACTACCTGGACGGGAAAGCGCGCGTTCTCGTCAGGGCAGGACGCGACGACGAAGCACGCAGCGTCCTGGCCAAGGTACAGATCAACTTCGAACGCCTGCCGCCCGAGGTCTCCGGGGACACCGACTCGTGGTTCGGGTGGTCCGAACGCGCCCTACGCCTCGCCGAGAGCTACACCTACTCCCACCTCGGCGACTGGACCCGCGCCGACGGGGCCCAGATCGCCGCCTCACATCTGTTCCCCGTCGAGAACCGGCGCGGGCCGGTCCTGGTCGAGCTCCAGCGTGCGCTGTGCCAGGTCCGCAGCGGAGACATCGACGGCGGGATCGACCAGGCGTACAACGCGATGACCGGCCTGCCGCGCGCCCAGTACAACAGCCCCATCGTCCAGGTGAGCCGTGACGTGGCCACCGCCGTGCCGCCCACCGAACTGGGTCGCGAGAGCGTGCGAGCGTTCAGGGCATACCTACGCGATCTTGAGGTCGCCTAGCGGCAGCGACCGCTGTCCTGGTCCACCTCGCCGAGCCGTGTCGAGAGCTGGGTAGCGGCGTCGCACGATTGCTGACAAGGTCGGATCGTCCGGTTGGCTGGCTAGCGGGGACACGACCGCCACCGGGATCCGCGATCGACGGACCGGCCACGACTGGTAGGTCGCGTCGCGGCAGGCGCCACCACAAGACCCGCGCCAGGGTAGATCCAATCGAATCGCTCATAGCCAGCAAGGTGTCGGTGTCGCGCCCCGCGCTCGGACAGTGGTGTCCGAATCCGGCGGTCCGCCCTTGCTCGATGGGCGTTGTGTGTCGGCTCCCAGCAGATCTGCATAGCCGTCCTGGTCGCGAGCTGGCGCTGCTCAGCCTGCCGGTGTGCTCGTCGTCGACGTCCGCAGTCAAGGTCCTATCAGGTGTTGTGGGATGGGCGGGCGGTGCCCGACGGCTTGCTGGCCGGCTGCATTGGCCAGCGGTACCAGGTCGGCCTGGTCGCCAGGCTGTGGGGCAGATCGCCTCGCCGGCTCGGCCATCCGCGGCCAACAGCTCGGCCAGATGCCTGGCGGCGTTCGCGTCGCGGGCGGCACGGGGCCGCAGCAGGTCGATCGCCTCGCCAACGCGACCCTGCTCGGCCAGGAACGTGGCCAGCCGGGTAGCGACGTCCCAGTTGCCAGCGTCGACGCAGACCCGCAACAGGTCGATCGCCTCGCCGGCTCGGCCATCCGCGGCCAACAACTCGGCCAGCTGCCTGGCGGCGTTCCACTCGCCAGCCCCTCGCGGCGAGGGCTTTGCGGTCCGTGATGCGTTCCAGCTGGTGATGGCTGCGGATGCCTCCGGGGCGCACGAGACGGACCAGGTCTGCCGGGTCGAATGCGCGAGCGGCCTCTGGCCGTCGGGTGGACAGCCAGACCTGTCCGGCGCGGGCCCGTAGCATGGCCGCGACGTGCTCGGTGGCGGTGGTGTCGAGCTGGCCACCGAAGTCGTCGGCGAGCACGATCGCGCCGGGAACGCTGGCTACCAGCATGGCCTCGGCCGCTGAGAAGACGGCGGTAGTCGTACTTCCGTGGCTGGACAACGGCAACAGCCCGGCGCAGTCCAGTTTGACGGCTGGTTGCAGGGCGCGTAGTAGGGAGCCGACCGTACCGTCCTCAGCGACGAATCCGACATCGGTGGCCACAACGGGCTCGCCGATGCGAACGGCCGCGCCGTCGGTACCGAGCACAGCTCCGACCGACGAGGTGATCACTGATTCGGCGGAGAGGCTGTCGACCGCAGCGGAAACCGACTTCCTCAGTGATGCGAACGCCTCCTTGGCGCCGCCGGGATCGATTGCATCAACGATATGGCGCAGGTTGCCGCCCGCGCGGAGTTGCAGCGGGCGAGCCGCGTCGAGAACCACGACCGGTAGGGCACGGCGTGTGGCTGCGGGCACGCGGGCGAAGTCTCCCAGCGCAGGGTTGCTACGCGATGGGTAGTAGACAACCGTCGTGATCTCATCGGCCACGGAGTCATAGCTCACGCGGCATGCGATCCGGACGCACTGCGGCAGGGACGGGTCGGCGTAGGGGTCGTGACTGGCTACCCCGGACGGGTCCAACGCCTCGATGTATCCATCGAACATCTGCTCGACCTCAGGGTCGAAACCGGCCAGCGTCACCTCGATCTCGGCACACCCGTCCTGCACCGATGCACCATCGGCAACCGTCGTCTCGGCCGCGGTCGGTTCCGCTTCCAGACCCGCCACAGAGCTGACTGGGCGCAGAATCTGCYGCGGTGGTCCGGGCACCCCTAGCTGCTGGGTCCAGAACCCGGGCAAGCGCGGCGATGATGTCGCTGCGGCCGGCCCGTGGAACCCCTGCCAAGAGCACATGCTCCCGTGGACGCAGCTCGAGCTGCCGCCAGCCTCGGAACCCAGTCACGAGCAGTCGCGTGATGCGCACGAKCATGGTGAAGGGTGCAAGTAGACGGTTTTGCTGGTCAAGCGGCATGTTGATATTCGTGGATGAGGCCGTCGAGGCGGTCGATGCGTCTGATCGGCCCRCTTGGATCGCCGGTTGGGGCCAGCGGGTCGGGGGTGCCGAGGTCGATGCCGCGGTGGGGTCGGGCTGTGTTGTAGTGCTCGACGTAGGTCGACAGGATCTGTTCGGCGTGGCGCCGGTTCCAGATCAAGGTCCAGTCGAGGCATTCTGAGCGGACGGTGCGGACCCAGCGTTCGGCGTAGGCGTTCGCCCGCGGGGCCCGGACCGGTGTCTTGATGATCCGAATGCCCTCGTCGGCGAAGACGTCGTCGAAGCCGCGGACGAACTTGGCATCTCGGTCTCGGATGAGGAACCTGTACGGCCCGGCGTCGCCGAGATGGTAGGTGAGGTTTCTGGCTTGTTGGGTGACCCAGGTGGCGGTGGGGTGGGCGGTGACGCCGGCGAGCCAGACGTGGCGGCGGTCGAACTCTACGAAAAACAGGACGTACAGCCTGGCCAGGGTCACGGTGTCGATCGTGAGGAAGTCGCAGGCAAGCACGCCGCGGGCCTGGCTGCGCAGGAACTGCGACCAGCTGGGACCTGCGTCCCGGCGGGGTGCCGGGCCGAGGCCGTGGCGACGAAGGATGTTGCGGACCGACGTGGCCGACACCAGGACCTGTAGCTTCCTGCATTCCCCGACGATCCTGAGGTAGCCCCAGCGGGGATTCTCCCGGGCGAGCCGGAGCACGAGCTGCACGGTCGCGCCCTCGAGCCGGCGACCGTGACGCCGCTGCGGGTGGGTCCAGTGACGCCGGACCAGCTCGCGGTGCCAGCGCAACAGGGTTGCGGGGGTGACGAGAAACGTCGACCAGCGTGGGCGGGGGAGGAGCTGGGCCAGGCTGGCCAGCAGCACCCGATCGGACGGTGAGTATCGGGGCCGGGCGACCTGGCGACGTAGCACCGCGATCTGATGGCGCAGGACGGCGATCTCGACGTCCTTCTCGTCCGGCCGCCCGCCCAAGCTGGCCATGCCAAGCAGCCTGCGCACCATCAGGAACACCACCGTCGACACCATGATTCGTCATGGTCCCCGACGACTGTTCGCCCAGCTCAGCGCCCCTGACCGTCCACTTGCACCCCACAAGCGAGACACCACTCGATCATGTCTCGACCACCGAAGTGGACCATGACGCCAGCCTGTGCGACAGCGCCCCCTCGCCGACGTGCGGCGGATCGGCCAGGCACCGACGCGCTGACGTGACACCCGGGCATCCGAGCTCGTCTGTCGACTCGGCGTAGTTCGGCCCACGTGCCGCGACACGCCGATCTGGTTCAGTCGATGACGGGATCTACTGGCCCTGGGTGTACTTTCGTCCTGTGAGTGAACAACATGAGGTGATGGCGGAACTCGGCGAGGCCGGGGTCCTGGCTGGCGTGTGCTRGGCGAACCTCTCCGCCGTGACTCGGTCGTTGGAGAGCTACTCAGAGCCCGATGGACTCGACGTGGCGTGGCTGGGTAACACCAGGTTCACTTACTTCCGGAACCGGCTGGACCGCGTCTTCGCCTGTGGGCGGTATGCCATCAGGTCCGAGGACGACGAGGCGGATCTCGACGTGCTGTACGCCGAGCTTTCCGATCAGGACATCGACTCCATGCCGAAGCTGCCCTCCGGCCTGGTAGTCCGAGCCGACCTCAATGGCAGCCCAGGATGGCGCCACGGGGGACGTCGGATCCTGCTGGCCTCCTGCGCGTTCGGCAAGCTGGACTCGTTGCCGTGGCCGCAGAAGAGCCCGACCAAGCAACGCGTGGCCCGGCAGCCCAGCCCTGAGCCGCCGCAGCCCTCCTTGTTCACCGGTCTCGACGACGAGGATGAGTTCGGCGGCCTGGAAGCGCTGGCGGACGGCGAGAGCCTGGACCTGGAGACCTTCGTCGTAGCGCACAGCCTGGATCCGGTCAGCCAGCAGATCGAGCTGGTTCTCGGCCGTCCTCGTCTGAACCGTGGAGGCGGCGCGGCCTGGTACTGGAGGCAGGATCTGCTGGGCACGCCGCCTGCGCATGGTGGTCGCCGTACCGACGACGCCCCGTGGCCTACCGGGCCGAACAACGTGCCGGACGCGCACGTGTTCCTGCGCAAGACGGACACCGAGCCGCGCCGGGCGCCAGCCAGTGGTGATCAGTGAGTTCAAACTCGCCGGCGGCCGACGCGGCCGCGCTCTTCGAGGGCGCCCGTCTGACTCTGGCCCGGCGCCTGGCTGGCCTACGGAAGACCGATCTTGCGCACCTTGTCGACAAGAGCCCTACCGCGGTCGCGGCGTGGGAGTCGGGAGCCAAGCGGCCCTCGGCCGCTACGGTGGCCCAACTCGCGCTCAGCCTCGCCGTCGAGCCAGGCTTCTTCGTGGTCCGTCCGCAGGATGTCTCTGCGTCCAGTACCACGCCGCACTTCCGTTCGCTGCGCTCGACCAGCCAACTCGTCCGTGATCAGGCGACGGCGTACGGGCAGCTGGCGGTGGACATCGCCGCCAGCCTCGAGAAGCACGTCGAACTCCCCAAGCGGGACGTTCCCAGTTACCCGGTGATGGTCGACGACCGTGACAGCGACGGTCCGGAGCGGGCCGCCGGCCTTGTCCGGAAGGAATGGGAGATCGGGGCCGGTCCTGCTGGCCACCTCGTCCGGCTCTTGGAGAACCACGGCGTGCTGGTGGTCTTCAGCCCGCCGAAGACGGCGACGGTGGACGCCTACTCCTTCGACAGCCGGCTTCGCCCAGTCGTGATCCTCAATCCGATCAAGCACGACTACTACCGCCAACGGTTCGACGTCGCGCACGAGCTTGGACACCTCGTCATGCACAGCGATGCCGAACCCGGCGGCCAGATCGTCGAAGATCAGGCAAACCGCTTCGCGGCCGAGTTGTTGACACCCGCCGGACAGATCTTCGATCTCCTTCCGGCGACGATGGGCGGCCACGTCTGGCGAGACCTGGCCCGTCTGAAGGAACAGTGGGGCGTCAGCATCCAGGCCCTGCTGTACCGCGCGCGAAGGCTCGGCCGACTCAGCGACGTGTCCTACCGGAACGCCATGATGACCATCTCCGCACGTGGCTGGCGACGCGACGAGCCCGGGCTGATGACCATCATCGAACAGCCATCACTGCTGCCAAGAGCCGTCGAGCTACTGACCCAGGCCGGGATCGACGAGACACAGCTGATCACACAGTGCCGCGTACCAGCAGACCTGTTCCACACCGTCACCGCTCGCACACCTGTCAGCGCGCAGCCTGACGACGTCGACTCAGACCACGAAGGCGAGCCGCCTCGTGACGGCGGCCAGGTGACCTCGCTTCTAGACCGACGACCATCCGCCCGGCGAGAAACCCAGTGAGTCAAGGCCCCCGCCGAGCCGACGCTGGCTGATCGTCGTCCGCTCCAAGGAGGTGCGGAGTAGCGCCTACATCGGCCAGACCCTTCTGGAGCGCACCGCCCGGTAGGCGGTGTTCCGCGATGGCGTGCTCGGCGAGCCACAGGCTGAACGTGGGGCAGCGGCTGCGGCCATGACATCCCGTCCGGCGACCGGATCTTCATAGGTACGGTCGCTCAGAAGACGCAGACCGCAGGTGACCGGTCGGCCGCCCATGTCGGTCACCGCCCACGTCGCCTCGGCGGGCTCGGCGATCTTGTCGATCAACGAGTCGTCGTCTGGATTGTCGGTGGGGGGGTCGACAATTGTGGCGTGACGAGTTCGACAGATCGTCTGTGGGACGACGCGGTGCAGACAGGTCTTCGCAACAAGGAGATGATCGAGCTTGCGCGCAGGCATTGCCTCGACATGGAGTTCATTCCGCGTGGCGGCCTCGGGATGGTCGAGGCAGAGACAGGGCTGCCGATAGGCATGCGCCAGGTCCGGTGTCCTGTCGCGTTCGGGGGCGCGGGGGTGAACGTGCCGTGGATCGCGATGGCTTTCTACCGGGAGCACTGTGAGGGCTGCGGGCGTCGTCGGCCGACAGGTGAAGTGCCGAACCTCGCGACCAAGGCGGAGGAGGCCGATGCGGCCGCGGCAGCGTCCCGTACTGAGGAACAGGCCAGGCTGGCGCGGGAACGAATGGACTGGGAACGGCGTGCTGAGGAGCGTCGATCATTGGGCGCGTCGTCGGGCGAGGCGATGGCGGGGGTGCTTCGCGATGTCGACATCCTGGACCGTGACCCCTCCTCGCTGACGTCACACGAGGAGGGTGACGCCGCGCGGGTCCGGATCGCGATGCTCGCCGATCGCGCGCCCGGTCTGTTCACCGAAGGCGTCGTAGGTGCTGCGGTTGAGCTGATCGAGGAGGCCGGGCGGGGCCACGAGCTGTTGGACGCGTTGCGCCGGCTCGCGCGCAGGCGACCGGAGTTCGCTGTGGCCACGGCTCATGCCGCTGTCGTCGCGTTGCGAAGCGGGCACGCCACGTGGGCTGGGCCGTGCGTCGCCGAGTTGATCGAACAAGTTGATCTCGAATCGATTGACGAGGAGGTCTGCCGTTCGCTTGTCCGGCTGGCTGGTGCGCCCCCGCTTGACCACATCGGCCATTCGGACCCGAGCCGAGCGAACGATCCARCTGGTCTCCAGGCGGTCGCTATCGCCCTACCCGACCTCGTAGGACGGGTTTTGCGGTCCATGCTGCCRCCGCCTGCGGTGCCTAGCGGATTGGTGCTGCCGCCGAGCGCTCCGCCACCGCGTTCTCCATCTCCACACGACCGAGGCTCGGCGGCTGGTGCGATCCGTGCACTGGCAGGGACGTCGCCAGCCCTCGCCGCGGGCCTGATCGATGCACTCGTCCTCAATCTGGCGGTGCCGGCGGACGACAGGTACGACGACCTGGAGGTGCCGGCGATCGAGCGGACGCTGGCTATCTTGCTGGTTCTCGGTATCGGCGACGTGGCAGCATCGGTCAACGCCGCCGGCCGATACGGCGATGACGAGCATCGTCGAACGTTGCTTGAGGTGTTGTCGGTATCCGTGTTCATGATCGCGCCTGACTACCGGTGGCGTGAGCCGGGGGATCCAACTCCGGCCACGGCGCGTCGAGTTGCCGTTCGCGACACTCTTGTCGCGGCTGCGGCAGCTCGTACAGGGGGCGACTGGGGCGATCAGCTACGCGTCGACGGAGCTGAATTGCTGGAGCTTCTCGCGAAGCACGAGCCGTCGGCGATGCTCCAGCACACCACGGTGCTCTTTGGCACCGTTTTGGGTCTTATCAACGTAGAGCGGGCGCCAGTTCCTAGCCGACTGGAGGTGCTGAACCACGAACCAGCCGCGCTGCAGGTCTTGGAGCAGCTGAACCGCACGAGCTCCATCAACGGGGCGATCGGGCGTGTGCTCGATGCGATCGAGTCCGTGGCTACTGCCGATGCCGCCGTCGTGTGTACCGCGCTCGTTGACCTCATCACTGATGAACGTGACGCGGAGCGCGGCAGTGACCTCGCTTGGTGGCTGTTGGGGACTCTCGGCCGCATCGCGCACAGGCACGGCGACGCGCCAGGCGTACTTCGGATCGTCCTGCCGACACTGCACCGCTACCTCGTCGATGGAGATGCGCTCCTGCGCGCCCGGGCAATCGATGCCTGGACGCAGATCGCCACGGCCCACGAGGTCCCGTCAAGTCTCGTCGATCTACTACCAGTGTTGATCAAAGACCCGGTAGTCGTCGTCGCGGGCGCCGTCGCCCGCGCCGCTGCCAAACTCGACTGGTCGCCGGGAGATCAGCTGCGCCTGCTCTACCATGCGCTGCTTCTGTTAGACGGCGTTGATCCGCAGTCGCACGCCGAGATCGTAAAGGATGCGATCTGGGCGGCGATGCGCCTCTCGCAGCTCGCCGACGAGTCAGGGCGGGTCTCCGTCGAGCTGAAGATTCTCGAGAAGGCGGCGGCCCTCGACGCTCACGATCTCCGTGACGTGCTGCGGTCGCCTTGGCTGCCCCAGACCAGCCGGTCGCCGCAGATGGCACGGCTGCGTCTCCGGCAGGCGGCCAACCCACGCATCAGTGGCGGCCGAGATGAAGCCGAGCTGTGCGCGCTTCTGGCCTGCGGATCTGGCTTGGCTGACCTCACAGATGCCGAACTCACAAGGCCCGCGCTCAGGCACGCATCGCTGTGGATACTCGCCGCGGGCAGGTTCGCGGAGGTCGCTTGGCGAGCAGGCCGGCCGGCTACGGCGGCGGCCATCATGGCTGCGGCTCTCGCCGCGACGCCCGACCAGCCCGCGTTCCGATCGCATCGCCTCGTCATGGACCTGATCCGGCTCGCCGCTGAAGGCGATGCCGCCGTAAGCCAGGGGCGTGACTGGCACCAGGAAGCCACGCGCATCACGGCTGCTGTCGCGGCGTTGACGTCAGACGAAGGCGAGACCAGCGACGTGCGACGCGGRCTGGCCGCGTCCGCCTCGGCTGCGGTTGAGATTCGGCAGTTGTTCGCGAGCATCGGTGCCCCAACCGTTGCCGATCCTGCCGACGCGGCACGCACCCGCGCCGATGCCATGATGGCCGCCGGCGACGCGCTCGCCGCCGCCTCGTTGCACGCGACGGACACCGGCGCCTATCTGCGCGCCTTCGCAGCGGCGTGCAATGTCGCCGCCCACCTGCTGCGCGCCGACGCCGCCACACTGGATGCCGATCGTGACGGGGTCACCGCGCATGCAGCCGCTGCGGCCCGCCGTGTAGGGCTGATCGTCCACGACCTCGAGACCCGGTTCGCGGCTGACGACCCTCTGGCCGCGCCGCTGCTCGCGCACCTCAGTGCGGTAACGGCGATCCCGCCCGGTGCTCCTGCGGCACCCGTGCTCGTGGACTGGGCCACCCTGCCCATCCCATTACCGATTGTCGCCGGCCGTCGCCTGCGCAGCGCCCGTGCTGGCGCCACGTCGTCCGCAGCCAGCGGCAGCCAGTCGCAGGCGCACCACCGTATGGATCCGGCGCCAGTAGCGGTCGTCCTCGCCTCACTCGACGGCCAGCTCGTTACCGGGCCTGAGGTCCTTCAGCGCGGCCGTGTCTATGACCTCAGCCTGGAGGCACAGACCGGCCCATGGCCCGAATGGGCTGACCGGCTCGACGCCGAACTGCTCACCCACCTGACCGCCGCCGAAATCACAACACCCGAGTTCACCTGGAGTCGTCCCGATCATTCCGGCGACGGCGAGACGTACCAGAAAGCAGGGCCGCTGGTACTTCGATTCGCGCTCGGCCCCGGGCAACCCGCACCGCCACTGCTGGTACGCCTCGTCTGGCGCGGGCACCGTGACGGAGAGCCGGTGACCCAAAAGCTCGACGTCACCGGCCATCGCGAGCTGAGGCTCCGCCCGTACGACGCGACCCGCGACCGCACCACCGACTACCCGGTCTTCGACGAACGACTGCTCGACATCTACGACCGTCTCGCCCGCGCCGGCCACGACGCCGACCAGCTCCAGGCGTTCTGCCGGTTACTGACGAGTATCTGCCGCGTCGGCCTCCGGATGACCTGGGACAGGAGATACCGACGCGGYACCAAGGTCAGCGAACGGCAGTTCCATGACGACCTTCACCGTGCGCTGGTTGCCGATCCCGAACTCGGCGGCCGCATCGAGCGCGGTAGCCCACTCGCCCTCGGCTACCTCGACGTCCGCCACGACGGCATCACAGCCGAGCTCAAGGTCGAACGCAGGACCCCCGTCACCCACACCTCCGCACCGAAGTACATGGGCCAACCAACGCAGTACGCCGCCGCCGACGGAACACGGCTATCCATCCTCACCATCCTCGACATGAGCCCAAAGACACTTCCCGTCGGCACGCCAGAGAACTACCTGTTCACAGTAGAGCCGCGGTTGCACGGGCTTGTCAACCCAGAGGCGCCGAGCCTGGTCGTTATCCTCATTGTCAACGGAAACCTTCCAACGCCGAGCGCCTGGTCCCGGCACAACCCTCCTAGCCATTGAACGAAATCGTCCGGGACGCTGCGAGGATGGGACCGCAACGTCCAGTCGGTCGCATCACAGGCGCACCTGCCGACCGGTGTATATCCGCGCCCGCCACCATTCCACCAGCTTCCACAAATGGATCTATCCCTCGGGGCAACGATGGCATCAAGCCCAGACCTCATGGAGCCGGCCGATGGCCAGCTACGGTTCCACGGACGGTCCATCCACCGGTCTGCCGACCTGGCGCATGGGCCGAGTCGGTCCACGCCGAGAGGCGCCGCAGACCTTCTGGGAGGGTGCACGTGGTGTGCGAAAGGGATCGACTGACGCTCGATCGCCGACCCCGTCGACCCCGTCGACCCCCTGATTGACGCCGACGTGACCGGAGGTGGCGCCGGCGTCGATGAGGGCGACCGCCAGGTGGCGTTCGTTGGGGGAGCTGGGCAGGCCGTCGAAGTACAGGTTGAGGCCGGCAACGCCTACGGGCCATCAGTGGGCCGGTACGTTCGAGCGACGCGGAGGCGCCGCGAGGGCGCCTGTGCAGACGAGGAGCCTGTGCACCGGTTAGCTGGTCGGGAGGAGTGTCGTGTCCGCGTGGGACGGAGTGAATCGGTTCGTCTTGGGCTCCGGTCGCGCCGTGCTGCTGGATGACGAGGGCTTCCTCCTTCCTCCTTCGGATGGTAGGTGGTGGGCCGGCGTGGAGACGCAGCCGCGGCATGCGGCGGAGTTGCTCGCCGGTTCGGCAAGTTTTGCGCTTCTCGCCGCGGGCGGCGCGGGGAAGACGACGACGTTGCGGGCGCTGAAAGATCTGGAGCCAGGCGCGCGATATGTGGACGCGGCCATGGTGACGTTGAAGGAGCTCACGTCCGAGATCAGGGCGGCAGGCTCCGCCAGCGTCCCGCTGTATCTCGACGCGCTTGACCAGGCGGCGATTGCCAACTCCCGGTTTTACCAGGTTCTTGGGGAGGAGCTCACCGCGTCCGCGGTTCGGCGCGGGTTGTGGAGGCTGGGGTGTCGCGCGGCCGCGTGGCGGTCGTCGCTCGCCTCGACTCTGCGCGACGAACTGGCGGCCTTCGAGGAACTGAAACTTCTTCCGTTGGACAAGGAATCGGCGCGACGGCTCGCGGCGGCGGCGGGTGTGGACGGCTCCGGGTTCGTCGATGCGCTGGTGGCGGCCGGCTTGGGGCGGTTGTCGGCGTCTCCGCAGCAGCTGGGTCGACTCGCCCGATATTGGAAGTCCAATGAGAGGCTGCCTGATAGTCAGCTGGAGGCGATCGAGTGGGAGGTCGGACGCCTTCTGGAAGAAACTGACGACGGTAGGTTACAACGCCTGCCGCGCGACCGCGCGTCGCGAGTAGCGGAGCGGCTGGGGGCGTTCGCGACGTTCTCCGGCGTGCATCTACTGACGACGGGAAATCAGTGTGATCCCGGAGTTGTGGGCGTGGCGGATCTTCCTTCCGACCCGGAACCGGACCAGTCCGGGATGGTGTTCCCGCAGGACTATGGGGACGTCGTGGGTACGGCGCTGTTCGACGCGGGTAGCTCCGGCACGGTGATTTTCCGTCACCAGCAGTACGCCGAGTATCTGGCGGCCGTGTATCTGGCGCACCGCGATGTGAGCGAGGCTCATATCCCGGCCCTGCTGGGCGTTCACGCCAACGGGCTGCTGCCCACAGAGAGGATTGGGGTCGCGGCATGGCTCGCCGCGCTGCGACCGGCGCTGGTCGCGGGCCTGCTGGCCGAGAACGCGCCGATGTTCGCGTCGTATCCCGTGGAACTGCCCTCGGACGGGGCCCGGGCGGCTGTAGTCGATGGGCTGCTCGAGGCCGCCGCCGAGGACCTTGATCCCGACTGGGGGATCGACCTCAGCGCGCTGGTCCACGTTGGCCTCGCTGACCTGCTCGAAACCCGACTGATTGGTGGCCCGGCAACCTCCTCGCAGCTGTGGTGGATCGCTCGTCTCGCTGCGGCGGGAAGGTGCCGACGCCTGTGCTCCTTGCTCGGTGAGGCTGCCCGCGTCTCGTCGTGGAGCGATTACGCGCGTTGTGCCGCGGTCAGCGCCGTCGCCGATCTCGGCGACGAGAATGACCGGCGCGCTCTGCGCGATCTACTTGACCGGCCCCCCACCGACGATCCCGACGACGAGATCTTCGCGGTGCTGATTGACGCCCTGTACCCCGGGATCGTGGGGACCGAAGAACTCACCCGCGTGCTGAGGCCCCGCCAATCACCGGCCTTCTTCGGCGCCTATCGGAGGACGCTGGAGGCACTCGCCGACCGCATCCCCGAAGAAGATCTTCCGATGTTCCTCGAGTGGGGAGCGGCTCACGGCCGAGACTTCGCCAACGATCGCCTTTTCGGAGGACTGCTCACGGGGCTGGTCCGTCGAGCATGGGAAAATGCGGATTCCCGCTCGGTCCGCGCGACCCTAGCCGCTTTCGTGACGCAGGCTGCGCGTGCCGGACGCTGGGCGACCCACGAAACCCGCAGAGAACCGCTCCCGTGGAGCGACGGCGACACAGCCCGGCGACGCAGCTTAGCGCTCGCGGTCGCCGACCCCCTCGCCAGAGACACCTGGTACGTATTGCTGTTCCTGCAGCTACTCGTTCGGGAGGACRCCGAGTGGCTACTCGACGAACTCCCGGCACTTCCGGCGGATACCGCAGCGGTCCTCGCGCAGTGCCTTGCTCGCCTCGTGGAGACGCCGACCGCCGGTCTCACCGACCGAATCCTCAGCATGCCACCCGAACACCCCGCCTACGAGGCGATGCGATGGTTCCGCGGGTC
This sequence comes from Pseudofrankia asymbiotica, assembly GCF_001983105.1. Classification (GTDB taxonomy): domain Bacteria; phylum Actinomycetota; class Actinomycetes; order Frankiales; family Frankiaceae; genus Pseudofrankia; species Pseudofrankia asymbiotica. Next base: position 20,512 of record NZ_MOMC01000059.1, read on the forward strand.
CGTCGAACTGGACTCGGAGAGCGTCACCCCGATGGCGACKGCCGCGGCGGAGGAACAGGCCTATCGACGAGAGCAGTCGCAGATAGCCGACAGGGTGCGTTCTGATCTCGATTCCGCGCTGCGTCGGGTCGAAACTGACATCCAGTCATGGCCCCAGATCGCGCACCTGCTCGCGTTCGACGAGGACAACGACCCCGGGCCCCACGCTGTCAGCTACGACCTGACACAACGGCCCGGGTGGGCAGTCCTCACTCTCGAGGACCAGCACCTCGTGCTGCGCACGGGTGTTGCCTACGTCAGCTCGCACCAGCCCACCTCCAGCACATGGTCGGGCTCCAGGACGGTCAGCCCCGGCCAGGTTCTGGCCGACTGGTCCGGCGTCTTCCTCATGGCCACCCTGGCCTGCCACGCACCTCAACAATTGGCCGCACTGGAACTCGGCGTGTGGGCRCGATGGGCACCGGCGATCGTCGCCGCCTGGGACAGCGGGCATGGCGGTGACGGCGAACTGCGCCTACGGCTTATCGACTCCGCGCCCCGCCCGGGCCGAGCACACATCATCCAGGCAGCGCTTGACCACCTGGATGTCCTCGACGCCGCCGACGCGGATCTCCTTCCCTCCGACGCCGTATACACCCACCTCGCGGACGATCTCGCGTCCGACATAGCCCAGCGCCTTGTCGGCGGCCAGTACACCAGCGGGATCCGCATCTGGTTGCTCGACCTGCTCGCCAGGACCGCACCGGGTACCGCGCTCCCTGTCTGCCGCGTACTCGCCGCCGACACCGACGCCCCGCTGGCAGCACGCGCCGTTCACCATCTCGCGGCTCTCGACCCCAACGGCACCGTCGACGCTTGGGCCGCCGACCCCCCGCCGCCGACCGAGCTCGCCGTCGTGGCCGGATACCTGCGAATCGCGGGCCTGGACCAAGCGCGCCTGACCACGGCGATCCGCGTCCTCCTCGACGGGTTCCCGTACGACTCGGATCCAATACCGGAGTCGGGATGGGGTGTCGATCCCACCGGCGCCGCCCGGAGCGCCCGTAACGAGGCGCTTCGCCGCCTCGCCGACGTCGGCGCCCGCGAAGAGATCGCCTCGCTGGGAGCCGGGCGACCGCCACTGGACGAACAGGTCCTCCGACGGTACGAACGAGTCGCCCGCATCCGGCAAGCCGACCTGTCGATCGCGGCCACGAGACCTCACGACCTCCTCGAACTGCTCCGCCGCCCCGACGCGCGCCTGGTCCGGAACGACGACGATCTCCTCACCGTCATCATCGAACAGCTCGGCATCCTCCAACATAAAATTACCCACGACGGCGCCTTCCGTGACCTGTGGGGCGGGGCGAAGCCGAAGAGCGAAGACGATATATCTGACTGGATCCGCCGAAACCTTGGGATGAAATTCGACCGTGATCTGGTAGTCGACCGCGAGGTGCAGGTCCAGCGACGCCACCAACACGGGATCGGCACTCGCATCGACATCACCGCCACCACGCCCACCAACACACATCCACCAGGAACGGCACGCACGGTGATCGAGGCGAAGCTCGTCAACAATGACGAACTTCGGGACGCCATGCACGGCCAACTAATACAGCGATACCTACTTCCTAGCACGCTCACTCACGGGATCTACCTCGTCTACTGGATCGCCCCGGATCAACGGCCAACAGGCTGGTCACGCACGAAAGCGCCGACCATCCRCCAACTCCAGGAGGAACTCGGCGGCCAGGCAAAGGAAGCTGGGCGAGAGCTTCACATCCGCCCCTACATCCTCGACATCAGCCGACCATAGAGAACTGTCAATCTTGATGTGTAGAACGGGTCCAGCCTGCTGTCGCAGGACCCAGGTCTACAGCACAGGTAGCCCGCCCCGGCACGTTCGGGTGCGCCCTCAAGACACAGACCTGTCTCTGACGCTTGTCGTGCGCTGCGGCTAAGTAAGGATCWCGAGCGGTAGGTCTGTTGCGTCGGCGGCTAGGGTGAGGGCTGATATCGCTTCTGCCACTGCAGCGGCGAGGTCGCGGGTCGACGTGGTGACTGGGGCTGGGCTGTCGGTGCCGTGGCCGTCCGCGATGGCTTGGAGTAGGGATTTGCCGCGCGGTGGGCTGAGATCGATCGCTTCGGTGATCGCTGAGGTGAGCGTCTCGTGTTTTGCGAGCGTGGTGGTCTTCGTCCACCAGGATAGGAATTCGTGGCGGATCGCGGGCTCGGCTCGAGGGTCGGCGCTCGCGAGCTCGGGGAAACTCGCCGCGACGTCAGCGGCGACCGTGGGGCTGACGAGGCAGGCTTCGGCGAGCAAGTGTCGCCTGATGTGACTGTCGATGCGTCGGTCGTCGACGATGACGCAGGCGAGCTCGGACGGATGCTCCATCAGCTCGTCCGCGATCTCTCTCGCGAGCTGGGAGCCCGCCGCCTCGGTCGCCTGGCAGATGACATCGAGAAGCACCCGGGGAGCGTCGTCAGCCTGCGTCATGATCTCTTCGAGGACCGCGAAGAGATCATCCATGGCGTCGGGCTCTTCGTCCTCGAGCGCCTGCACCGCGACGGCGAGACTGGCTGCTGCCTTTCCGCGAGCCGGATGCTCTGGCGAGTCAGGCACGGCGCGCAGGTGCTTGGTGCCCAGCGCTCCCATGACGTGAAAGAGGAGGTGAATCAGCGGGTCGGCCCCAGTCGCGTGCTGCCCCATCGAGGTGCATAGCTCTCCGACGGCATCCGATTCGATCAGTTCTGGGTGCAGGAGCGAGATGCGGATCAGTAGGAGAGCGCGGGTGCTGCCGTACACCGCGGCTGAGGTGTCCTCGTCGGACTCTTCGACGCGCTCCTCGTCCCGCTCGGCCAGAGTGCTGGCGATCACATCGACCGCCTCGGTGTCGAGGTGGGAGAGCCAAAGCCATGGTGTGCGTGCGGTTGGGGGAAAGCTCTGGGTCATGGTTGCCAAAGCGCGCAGCCCGGCCCACAGCACGGTGCGGAGTCGCTCGTCGTTGCGGGCGTCGCTGGCGTCTCGCTCGAGATCGGGATCGACGCGCGTCCAGTCGAGCTCGCGCTCCTCCGCGAACTGGTGGAGGAGCACGTGCCCCCGCATCCGGTCGTCGTCGTCATAGTCGGTAGCGGGGGTGGCCTGATCCGCTCGTACCGTCTCGAGGAGGGCCTCGCCGATGGCTGCGTCGCCTTCGCCTCGACCGGTCAACGGTCGAGGTTCCCCGTACTGCGCCTCGTAGCGAGCGGCTGCGACAAGAAGTGTGGCCAGCTCGGTGGGTATCTCGTTGTGCCATGGGAACTCGGTGACGGTCGCGGCCACGACGTCGACCGGGTCAATGGTTTCCGGGCGCCCTTCGGTCGGGTCGTTGATGCCACGGATCGCCCCGGCGATCAGGAACTGCGCACACAGCGTCTGAAGATTAGGAGGTAGATACTGTGCGAGTCGCAAACGTGGCCGGGTGACAGCCGCGTCGGGCTGGGGAGGCTCGAAGCGTCGGCCTTCGGGCACCTCGTCCACACGCAGCGACCGGGTCGTCGAGCCCATCAACACCGGCGCCGCATCGGTCAGATGATCGCCTAGTCCGAGGCCGACCGCGGTGGCGACACGAAGGCTGGCGGTGTCCACGATCAGGCCGACGTAGGCACCTTGCGGGTAGGCCAGGATCTGCACATCAAGCAGTTCCGGAGGCGAGACGTCATCCTCAACACCGTCGTCCTCCTCGTCGGCGACCCGACGGACGAGGACTTCCCAACCGGCCTCGAGCAAGTCCCCGATCAGTTCGGGAACTTGCTCATCTGCCGACCCATGGTCGTCATCCCGATCAGCCAACTCCAAGTTGACCCACACCAGGTACGGCACAGCTCAATCCCTCAACACGAGTCTCGTCCAGAGCGTGAGACGCGATCCCGACGCCATGCGGCAGATCGTACTCGTATGAACACACACTGCGAGTCGGATCCTCGAGCCGCCGACCCATCGGCCGGCGGCAAGGCCGCGGAAATGTCGGGGCKGCGCGCAGCGAAGTGAAGGGGTGCTGTTGCGTTCGTAGGGACCATCGGATGATCATCGAAGCGTCGCCCGCACGCACGACGTCGACCCGAGGTCCCGTGTCGCGCCGTCCTCCGGGCGGTAGATCATTGAAGCAGCCATCTGGACTTCCTGCCCTTCGCGTCACCCCTCGGGGTCGCGCCGTCCATAGAACATGCGATCGCTGAAGCTGGGCAGCTTTTTGTGCTCGCGGCGATCCCGCGCTCGCTGGGGTAGCGGTGAGCACGGGATCGCCGGTGCGCTTCGATCAGTCTTGCCGGGGCTGGCCGTCGATGGGTTTGGTGGTGTCTTCGATCTGGGTGTGGGTGTCGGTGCGTAGCTGTGCGACGAGTCTGCGCGAGGTTGGGGCGCCGACGCGGAGTCGTTTGCGTAGGGTTTCTGCGGAGATGGGGCGTTGGTGGTGTTGCCAGTGGAGGACGTCTTCGGCTCGTGCTCGGTGGAGTAGGTCTTGTTCGCGGGCCTTGCTGGGGGCCTGCGGCGGCTCTGAACCGCCCCGACGTGTCTGACCTAGATTCGCCAGTAGCGGTGCGGGGTTGGCGGGCTGTTGACTCCAGAAAGTGATCGAATGCCTGTCGCGCAGGGAGAATCGGGGTTGCGAAGCCAACCGATCAGCCCAGGCGAAAGGCACCCGTCAGGTGGTCAGGATAGTCAGCGCTGCGTCGGCACGGAAGCCGGCCCCGGGGGTGGTGTCGGGCGGTGGGCGGGGTCGGGCGCGGATCGGTGCCCCGGATCCGACGGTGACGGGGTCGGCGGGGCTGGTCGCGGTGACCGAGCTCGTTGACCGGCTCGATGTCGTTGGCGCGCTCGATGGCGGGATCGGGCGGATCAAACAGCGTGACCGGGGGCTGAGTGACGGTGAGCTGCTGGTCGGGATCGCGGTCAGCCAGCTTGGGGGCGAGTCGTCGTTGGCCGGGCTGGACCGGTCGCGGGCGGATCGGGCGGGGGCGTGGCTGGCGCCGRTGCCGTTCGCGCCGTCGCGGTCCGCGGCCCGGCTTGCCGGACGGTTCGGTCCTGGCCAGCTCGCTGGGATCGAGGCCGGCCTGGCCACGGTCGGGCAGCGGATGATGGGTTTCCTGCCGGCGCAGCGCCGCGCTGACCTCGTCGCGCACCGTCCGACGTTGGACTGCGATTCGACCGATGTGGAGGTCTACGGTCGGGCGAAGCGCGGCGTCGCCTATACCCATGACGGGAAGAAGGCAGGCAGGCCGCTTCTGATCAGCTGGGCGTCGACCGGGCTGACGCTCGCCGCCCAGCTGCTCGCCGGGAATCAGGACCCGCGGCCGTTCGTGGTCGACCTGATGCGGCGGGCGTTGGCGGTGCTGCCCGCCGCGGTGCGTGCGCCGCCGTTGTTCCGCGCCGACAGCGGCTTCTTCTCGGCCGGGTTCATGCGTGCGGTGGTCGCGGCCGGCGGTGACTTCGCGATCGCCGCGCCGCGCAGCCCGGCGCTGTGACAGGCTCACGCCCAGGTCCCGAGAACGCCTGGACCGACGCCCGGGACATGCGCGGCGCGCAGGTCGCCGCCGCCGGCTACGCCCCGGCCGGTGCCCCGCCCGGGACCTACACGATCGTCCGCCGCGTGAAGGTCACGGCCGGTGAGGTCTCCGCCGACCCGCGCTCCCGGCGGCGGCGCACGATCCCGAAAGGTCAGCTGGCGCTGATGCTCGACGGCGTCGCCGACCACGGCTGGGCGGTCAGCTTCATCGTCACGAACCTCCCCGCCGACGAACCCGACGGGATCGTCGCCGTCGAGTGGTGGTTCCGCGKCCGCGCCGACGTCGAGACACGGATCAAGGAACACAAGCTCGGCGCGGGGCTACGCCACCTGCCATCCGCCGACCCGGCGGTCAACCGGGTCTGGATGTGGGCCGCGATCCTCGCCGGCTGGATCTCCGCGCTCCTACAGGCGATCTCCGGCTATGACCGGCACGCCGGCCGCGCGCACGCCGCCCGGTTCCGCCACGACCTGCTCCACGTCCCCGGCCGGCTCGTCCGCCACGCCGGCCAACTCCTCCTGCGACTGCCACCCGGCCGCGGCGACCGGCTCACCGACGCCCTCGCCGCGCTACGCACGGCCAGTCCGGTCACAGCCTGACCGACACCACCGCCGCTCTCCCAAGCCCGACAGGACCTGGACCCGCCTACCCGGAGCGCATCCGGGCTCCCGGCACGCGCGGAAACGACCAGAACGYCCCCAGACCCGATATCGATCAATCCAGAAGCCCGCCGCGATCTTCAACAGCACTACTGGCGAATCTAGGTCTGAAGGCTCAAGAGGTTGAGTGGCTGGCTGCGGTCGGCTTGATCACAGCAAGGTCTACGAGCAAGATCGGCTCTTAAGCCTCGGTCGTCGACAGACGCACCTTCCGGGGCCTATGCGTCGAGAGGCGGCCTGGTCAGGGTGCCGAATCTGGCTCAGCGCCGGCCTCGGACCGTTTGGCCCTCTTTGGCAGTCGAGCACGCTGACCAGCCTGTCTCGCGTCATGGCTCGCGCTGCTTCGATGAGTGTCCACATGCGGGTGGCAGGGGTGAGCTTGTGGAGCACGAAGGCCAGCACGACGCAGTCGTACGGTCTAACTGGTCGGGCGCGAACCGCCAGGTCGACAGGTCTTCCTCGAGGAACCGGGTGCCCGCGGCCCGGCGCCGCGCGCGGGCCAGCATGGCTGCCGAGCCGTGTACGGCGGTGATGGCGGTGCCGGTCTCACGAGTCCTGTCCCGCAGCCGAGCTCCAGGACGCGCATCGTGGGGCGCAGCGCGAGCGCGTCGACGAAGCGCCTACGCGAGCGGTCTGAGCCCACCGCGATGAGTGGCTTGCGAGGGACGATGGGCTGACGAAGCTACTGCGCTGGGCCGTGAAGGCTGCGGACATAGCAGCGCCGATCTGGACTGCTGGTCTGTCGGATCTCTGTGGTTCATTGGGCCGGTGATCTCTCCCGCGCCGTTCTCGTATACCTCGGTGAGGCTGACGCTGCGCCCCTCCCGAGTGATCATCGTGATCGATGGAGGTGAGCACTGGAGCTACTGGGCTCGCCGTGCGCTCTACCGCGCGAGCCGCATCTGGGGAGGCGGCGGCTTCGTGGTCGTGCCGCACCGTGAGGGCAAGGTCGATCCGATCCTCCTGAGCGCGTGTCAGGCATACGATCCGGACTTCGTCGTGACCTACAGCCCCACGGTTGAGGACCGCGAGCACTTCACGCCGGGCTGGTTCCAAGCCGCGGCTGAAGGTGGGGCGCTGCTGAAGGCCGAAGAGCGGGACCGCGCCTTTGAGTCGATGCGCAACGACGAGATCGACTCGGAGTCCGACGAGGCCGCCCGCGACGAGATCGCGAAGGTCTGCTCAGTCTACGGGATCGGTGGCGAGGACGTCACGTCGATCGGTGAAGAGTTCATGTCGATCGGCGACGAGGCCGCCGGCCATTTTGTGGATATCGAGGATGTTCCTGGTACCTGGTCTGGCGCAGTCTTGGGCTGTCCCTCAGGGTGGGGTGGGTTGGTCGGTGCCGCGGTCGCGCTGCAGGCCGGCGTCGCCGAGCCTCCGTTGCGGGACGCGGTGGAGCCGAACCTCGACGACGAGACACTGATCCGGTTGATTGACCGGCTGTTCGGCAGCGGCCTCGCCGCTGCCGGAGCACCTGACGAGTTGGTCTGGTACCCAGGAGTCGCCGGGGGCATCGATACGCGAACCGCGACGAGTGCACACGAGCGCACGATGAGCCATATCGAGCCGATCCTGACGGGGACCGGCTACGGGCGTTCCGGACTACTCGTGCTGGGTGACGAGCCGGAGGACTTCGCGCTTGCGGGCCTGTGGCAACAGACGTTCGGCGTGGCCTGTTGGCTGCCGTCGGCCCTAGGCTTCGACCGCGGCGAGTTGCCGTGGGCGCTGGGGTACGGCGTCGCCCATCTCGCCCAGACCCTTCGCCGGTCCCGAGATGGACTCACGGTCACCTCGATATCGCAAACAGCCGATGAGCTTGCTGCGGCCCGCGAGCGCCTAATGGCGCCCAATCCGATCATCTCAGTCTCCTGGCCAGACAAGAAGATCGCCGGTGACGACGACCGAAAATCGATGCCAAGGCGCCCACCGCTGCGAACGGAGCCACTGAAGGTCATTCCGGCGCCGGAACTGTCCTGGCAGCAGCCCACGTCGGTCGCGCTCGCGATACGCGATCAGTGGGACAGCGCCGTGACCGTTCCGGTCACCGTCGACCGGACCGGCACGACGGTCATGGCCGCGCCGCTTCCCCCACCCGTACTGACCAGCCCCGAGTTGAGCACGGTCCCGAGTCTGAACTGGCATGTCGATGTCCGCTGGGCAGCAGGCCGAGCAGTTCGTCGACGTGACGTCGCCGGTCACGAGCTCCTGGCAGAGCCCACCCCCTTTCCGTCTGCATCGGTGCGAAGCAGTCGCGACGGAGTGTCCTACCAGGCCGCGCAGGTCGATCTTGTGGCAGTGGGCATACGACCGGAGAACAAGCTCGCCAGACCCGCACTCCGCGACCTGAGTCTCGAGAGCTGGATCGCCGCCAAATGCAGACAGCAGGGGATCATCGCGCAGCGCAGCGACGCCGGACGCCGGGCGGCGCTCTTGGCCTCGATGCTCGGCGGACGCAGGGAGTACGTCGAGCTGTTCGGCGGGTCTCTCCTGCCCGGGCTGCGAGCGATGTTCCCGACGAGCGCGCGCAGCGATGAGGCTTACCCGGATGAAGAAGGCGTGGCGATGTCGCGGGCGGAAGGCGTCCTGACCTTCGTCGGTATGTGCAGCCGTGTTCCTGCCGTGGCAGCGGAAGGCGTACGTGAACGCCTCGACGCGGCTCTACGCTCGGGGGTTCTTCGGCGAGGTTTGGTGCTCGAGTGCGCCACCTGCGGGCGTAAACAGTTCCAGACAGTCGACAGAATCGGTCAGCGGTGGATCTGCTTGCGCTGCGATGCGGGGAACGACCTGGACGCGCCCGCGTGGCGGGCGCCGCTCGCCGAGCCAAAGTGGTTCTACGATCTGCACCCGGCTGGCCGCGAGGTTTTGCACCAGAACGGCGATACGGTGGCATTACTGTCGGCATACCTGCGCCGTCAAGCGAAAACGGGTGCCAGATTTTTCGACGATGTGGAGGAAGTTGAGCTTAAATCTGCAGATGGCCCAGAGGTGGAACTTGACCTGGTGACGTACTCGGATGATGTCCTCACTATAGCGGAATGTAAAAGTTCTGCCGACAAGATGGTCGGGAAGGCAGGGAGACGCGAGGTTGCGAAGAAATGCGATGCTGCGGCGAGGCTGCGGGTGGATCGGCTGCTATTTGCYACTGAAAAACCCGTATGGAGCGAAGGCGCTGGACGTCTTGTGGCAAACGTCGTGACGGGATTTCCAGGGTGGGGGCCACTTCGCCGACCCCAGCTGATCATGGTGTCGGGACTCGGAACCGATGCGGTGCAAGAAATAGAACTCTAACACCGTACCTGCTGAGAAGGACGTCCGAGCAAGTCCGGCCGCATGGCCGAGACGGCCGACGCCTCGGATCGGACTGCCCGGATTTGGAACGAGTTGCGGCATCGCGTTCCACGAACGCAACCAGACGCATTCGTCCGCTCCTCCGTGAACCGCCCCTTGTGGTGTTAGCTCACGGCCGCAACCGTGGGATTCGGTGATCTCTCGCCGATGTCGTCGATGGCTTTTCGAAGCTGGGATTGGCGGCTGGTCTCGGCCCGGACCTGTGAGACGGGTAGGGCCCGAGGGCCAGACCGGCTTGGTGCTTCTGATGATCGGCGTGCCGGGGTAAGAGCTTGGCAACGGGCGACCACACGCTTGTGCGCCATGCAGACGCACTCAGGGTGGCATGAGCGGGCGTCACGGAGGGCGCGCAGCGGCGAACCGGGGTCAGGCTCGGCCTGTGAGCTTGCGAGTAAGCAGGAGGCGCATCCGCTCCTGGGCGTCAGCGGAGCTGAGCCACAGCTCGACTTCGAAGTGACCGATTCGCAATGTCGGTCGCAGTCCGTTCATAGGCGGTAACAGATCGGCGAGGAGATCCCGAAACGCACGCTGGAGGTGGCGTCCTCCCAGCGCAGGGAAAAGCGGCGGCTTCGGCTTCCCCCACCCGCCGCCCCGCATCTTGATAGCTTGCTGGCTGTGGTGGCGCCATGTCGCAAGGTCGAACGCGACGATCGCCGTGGCCGGGTAGAAATCGAAAGTCCGGGCGCGATGCGGGTTGAAGTGCTGCGCCTCGTCGAACTCAATAATCCTCACAGTGCCGTCGTCGTGGTGCCAGAGCGCGTCAAGCGATCTTCGCTCCCGTGGCGGCATCGCCTCTGGTAGATCGAGCCCAGTGAGCTCGGTGTACGTCTGAACGACTACTGGCCACAGTTGTGCGCACTCAGCTCTTCCGGGCCGTCGGAGYCACGTCGGGCAGGCTTCCCGCTCGAGCTGTGCACCGGTCGACTCGATCAAGTCAAGTACCCGATTTTGGACCTCACGAGCCACCTGGCCACTCCCTCAACTCGCCGACCTGAGACTACAGAGCTCAGGTTGACGCCGCACTCGACCGCGTGGCGCAGCTTGTACCGTTCGCGGTCGAAGGCCGGGGGCGCTCGTCCTTGGGCCCACGCTTCTTGCGGTGCGCGACCTAATCGGCCTCTCAGGGGTGGTGCACCGGATCCCGCGCCGGCGCAGGTAGGCCCGGTTCGCCTTGGAGTTGTAGGCCTTGTCCGCCGGCACCGGGTTGGCCGGGTCCGGGGCCGTCCCGTGCTGGGGCGGGCACCCGGATCCGTTCCAGCGCCGTGGTGACCTGGGGGTTGTCGCCGCGCTGCCCCGCGGTGACAACGATCGCCAGCGGCTTCTGGCCCTGCTCGCAGCCGCCGGGGATGTGGTGTTTGACTCGCTGTGATGACCAGTGGCGGCTGCGCATGGATCGCAACGCCTGGTTTTGTCGGAACGCCCGTCAGCCGCGTAGTGCCCGGGACATCAGGGTCGACGCGTCCTTGCGCAGTGCTGCCGCCCGCACCAAATGTTCCGCAGCTGCCGCGAGATCGGAGACAAGCTGGTCGATGAGCCGCCGTTGTTCCTCCAGCGACGGAACGACGATCGTGGCGCCGGCCAGCTTGCCCACGCCGATGTGGCATAGCGATCCTGACGTGGTTGCTGCTGGATCTCACGGTGCTGGCAGAGCGAGCTGCGCGTCGGCGTAGGCGTGCCAAGTCTCGGAGGTAAGTCGACCGCGGGCGCCGAGTGGTCTGCCCGTGGCGCTCGCCCATCGGAGCACGGGCTCAGGTTCAAGGAGGCCGGCCTTGTTGAGAAGATCCATGCGATTCGCGCAATACAGCCGGTGACTGACGATGATCTGGTCGCTCAGCTTTCCTTTTCCTCCGATGGGTATTCCGCGAGCGTTCGCCCATAGGCGTGCCTCCCGGGTGCCTTCGCGTGGTATGGGAACGCGGCTTCGCCTGCGGGTTTGGTCGACGAGGCATCCGCAACTTTTGGTGTTTCCGGAGGTTACCTGCGACTGCACACGGGTGCACTGCTGCCCGCACATGCACGCGTAGTTCCGGACGATTTCGGCAGGTTTGTCCGGGTTGCGGTATGGCTCGCCGATGGGCCGGAGGCTGCTCTCTGGATGTGGCTCTGTCGGTGTCAGCGCGCGTGGCCTGCGCGGTCCGGGCGGAGACTTGGGCCGCGGAGGGCGGGCTGAGCCCCAAGTCGCAGTTATATAGGCGTCGGCGATCTTCTGCTGGCTGGCTCGCATCGGCGAGCGGTAGGCCGCAAGTCCGAGAACACAGTCAGGGAAGCGGCGCTCGAGTGCTTCCAGGACGGCGAGTGCCTGCTTGTGGGGTGCGCGCGTAGATACCGCGACGACGAGGACGTCGGGCGAGGCTGGKGCCAGTTCGGGTAGGTCGCCGCTTCGGACGTGGACGAGCGCGTCGACTAGTCCCGCGACGATCAGTACACGGCCCTTCTCCTCGTCGAAGGCAAGCCGGTCGCGCCGAGCGTTGGAATGGTGGAACTCGCCGTCGTACTCCAAGCCGACGATCTGCCCGTTTGGGAGTTGGAAGAGAGCATCGACCTCGACTGCCTTCCGGCGCCAGTGCGGCGGCCGGTACTCATCCGGGAGCTGGAGCTGATGGGAGTCGAAATCGGGCACCCCATCGGGTAGGCGGGGGTCGCGAGCGTCGGGAGGAACGAGGTCGAGGCAGGTGCCGAGTTCGGCCACGAGCCGGATCTGCTCCTTGGAGATCCCCGACCGGGAGCAGTCGCCGCAACCCGTGCCGTAGACGCGGTTCAGGATCGTCGCCTCGAACGGATGGCCATGCCGGCAGCGCCAAGGCAGCCGCGCATACTCGGCGTCCAGCTCCGTCGGCGGTGCGTCGGTGGCACGTCTCCGGGGGGCGTGGTGCTTGCTGGTCGGCAACTGGTTTGCGTCGAGCTTCGGATCGTCAAGTTCTTCGGCGATCTCCGGAAACCAGGTCAGCAGCGAGTTCGTCCGGTCCACCTGGTAGCCCGCGCAGATCAGGCAGCCGTCCTGCTGGACGGCTCGCATCTTCACGACCGCGTCGAACTTGTGCTCGACCGGGTACCACTTGCCCGTCTCGGGGTCGAGCGCCCAGGTCCGGCACGCCCACGGCACCGCCTGGTTCGTGCCGAACGTGATCTCGTTGGCGGCTTCGGACYCGCGGTACTGCTCGGCGAGCATCGGCAGATCGCAGAGCCTGATTGAACTCGTACATGCTCGGCACCGCGTCCCGGAACGGATCCGATCCTTGGGTGAGGCGGGCCAGATGGGGTGACCCAGGTCCAAGGGACAACGCCATAGATAATGGACCTCGGCGGTAGCCGAAACGCTCGCCGACGGCACTGGATTGGCTCGGCTCCACTGCGCCGCGACCTCGGGGATGTCCGCCACCGTCGTCTGGCCCCGATTGCCAATACGAGTAGCCCACCGCTTCTTGACCTTGGTTCTATGAGCCCGCCAGTATGTGTCGATCTTGGTTCGCCGCTCCTTCGCCTCAGCTAGTTCGACCGCCACCCTGGCGCTGCGGTCCCGGTTAATCTCGCTCCACACTTGCCGCTGGTACTGAAGAAGTCGCAGGCGGTCCTCTCGGGTCCMGTCACCTGGGTCAACGTCTCCTGGTTTGGCAGGCCAGGCCCGGTCGACGTGCGGATCGGCAGCAGGAGCGGGGGAGCGCACTGCATCGACCTCGACACTCTCCGCTATTTCGGTCAGTTGAGACTCCCAATTGTCACAGTCCCTGGCGGCGCACCCCTGCTGGCCGCCACCCGCCTCGGCGTCCAGGACCAGATCGTCTACCGCTGGATCGACAAAGGCCGCATTCACGTCCGCCGCGCCCCGAACCGGCGAATCCTCATCCCCTGGAACCAGAACACCGAAGCCACCTGCCAAAAGATCACCTCACGCTCGCCACGCCTGACCCACACAGACAAAGCCACATCAGGAGCAGCAGTATGAAGCCACCGTCTCGACGGTGAGGAAGTCGCAGGCCAGTACGCCGCGCGCCTGGCTGCGCAGGAACTGCGACCAGCTCGGTCCGTCTCCGCGGCGGGGTGCCGGGCCCAGGTCGTGGCGGCGAAGGATGTTGCAGACCGAGGTGGCCGACATCTGGACCTGTAGCTTGCGGCATTCCCCGACGATGCGTACGTAGCCCCATCGCGGGTTCTCCCGGGCCAGCCGGAGGACCAGCTGTACCGTCGCCTCCTCCAGCTGGCGACCATGACGCTGCTGCGGATTGGTCCACCGGCGGCGGACCAGTTCGCGATGCCAGCGCAGCAGGGTGGCGGGGGRAACGAGGAACGCCGACCAGCGCGGACGCGGCAGGAGCTGGGCCAGGGTGGCCAGCAGCATCCGATCGGCCGGGGTGTACCGCGGCCGGGCGACCTGGCGATGCAGCACCGTCAGCTGATGGCGAAGGACGGCGATCTCGACGTCCTTCGGCGATCTCGACGTCCTTCTCGTCCGGACGGCCCCCGAGACCGGCCGCACCGAGCAGCCCACGGACCAGCATGAGCACAACCGTTGACAACATGCCCGCCATGGTCCCTGCCGCCCTGTTCGCCCAGCTCGGCAGCGCCCCTGACCGTCCAGTTGCACCCCACAGGGCGTTGGAAAAGGACTGAGAAGTACCTCGCCAACGCCCTACCTCGCGGTGCAGCGGTTCACGCCGCTGTTGATCGACGCGGGCCGGCCGTGCCGCCACAGCCCGAGCGACAGGTGGTTCACCGATAAGACGTATGTGAAGGTCGCCGGTCGGTGGACGTACGTGTACCGGGCGATCGACCAGTTCGGCCAGGTCATCGACGTCCTCGCCTCCGAAAGACGCGATCTGGCGGCGCGCCGGTTCTTTACCCGGGCACTGGCACACGGGCGGCGGCCGGTCGAGGTGACCACCGATCGGGCCGCGGCTTACCCGCGGGTCCTTGACGAGCAGCTTCCGGCCGCCCACCACGTGGATGCCCGGTATGCGAACAACACGATCGAAGCCGATCACGGCCGGCTGAAGGCACGGTTGCGGCCGATGCGCGGGCTGAAACGGCTGCGCTCCGCCCAGGTGATCGGTTCCGGGCACGCCTTCGTTCAGAATCTTCGCCGCGGCCACTACGAACTCGGCGTCGATGCCGAGCCCCATCTCCGGCTCGCGGCAGCGTTCGCCGAGCTCGCGCAGGCCATCTGATCAGGCCGCCAACCTGACCCTGCCGTGCCTCGGGCCGGCCCAACGCAACAGTGCCCCGTAACCTGCTCATGGACCTCGACCAGCGGACCTCCCAGGTCCGCTACTTGATCAGGGATCGGGACGCGAAGTTCACGGCGGCGTTCGACGCGGTGTTCACCGCCGAGGACATCACGATCCTGCGTACTCCCGTGCGGGCGCCGGTCGCGAACGCCTACGTGGAACGTTGGGTCGGCACCGTCCGCCGTGAATGCCTCGACCACCTGCTCATCACTGGCGAACGCCACCTGGCCGCCGTGCCCGCGGACTATGTCGATCATTACAACGCTCACCGACCACATCGATCACTCCACCAGCAACCACCAGACGCGACCGGCCCGCCGCCGCACGCCCCGACCGCAGTGATCCGACGAGACCGGCTCGGCGGCCTCATCCACGAATACCAGCAGGCAGCCTGACCGGACCCAGTATCGGGCACAGGCCTGCGGGTCGCCGCAGTAACGAAACGGAGTCGTAAAAGGCCCGGATTCACAGGCCCTTTCGGGCGAAAGTCACATGGGTGACTCCGCTGGGTGTCGAGACGGCCTCGGTCTCGTAGTCCTGCTCGAGGCCCTCGAGGCCGTCCCAGAGGCGTACGCCCCGGCCGAGCAGGATCGGGACCACCACGACGTGCAGGTGGTCGACGAGCCCGGCGGCCAGGAAGTCGCGGATCACGGTGGGGCCCCCGCCGATGCGCACGTCCTGGCCGGCCGCGGCCTCGCGGGCCGTCTTGAGCGCGTCGGCGGGCGAGGCGTCGAGGAAGTGGAACGTCGTGCCGCCCTCCATCTCGATCGACGGGCGCGGGTGATGGGTGAGGACGAAGACCGGGGTGTGGAACGGCGGGTTGGGGCCCCACCAGCCCTTCCACTCCGGGTCCTGGTGCCAGCCGGGGTGGCCAAACTTGTGGGCACCCATGATCTCGGCGCCGACCCCGGGAGCGAACAGCCGCAGGAAGGCGTCGTCGACGCCGCCCGTGCCGCCGGACTTGCCCAGCATCGCGCGGCCCCACCTGGTGTCGAACATCCAGGTGTGCAGCCGTTCGCCGGCGTGGCCGAACGGCGCCTCAAGGCTCTGGCCCTCGCCGGTGGCGAAACCGTCGAGCGAGACCGAGAAGTGCTGGACGCGGGCAAGTGACATGGCTGGTTTTCCATCCCTTCGGTTCGTCGAGCCGCCAGGTCGGCCGAATCGCCGCCAGCCTGGGCCCGATCCAACTCCGGCTGAGGCCTACCTGAAACTAGACCGGCCGCCGCGCGACAACTCATCGCTGCGCGACCGAACGGTGCTRCCGAGTCAGGTACCGCGTGCGCAGCACCTCGCGAAGGGACTGTTGCATCGTGAGGAGCCGGGGCATGCCGAGCTGCTACTGGCCTGGTGATCAGATGGCGTGAGAGAGCTCGGTGAACGCTGCGGCAAGTCGGCGCTGGGGTTCGACGTCGGTTCCGAGTTCGTAGTGGCCGCGGCGGATGTTCTGGACCAGCGAGTGTCCGGTGCTGATCGTCTGGGCGGAGCGCAGCTGTTTGAGTCCGCGCATCGGCCGCAGCCGGGCTTTGAGTCTGCTGTGGTCGGACTCGATGCGGTTGTTCTCCCACCGGGCATCGACGTGGCAGGCCTCGGGCAGTAACTCATCGAGGACCCGTGGGTAGACGGACGCCTTGTCGGTCGTGACCTCGACCGGCCGGCGGCCGTGGGCCAGAGCCTGGCGGAAGAAACGGCGGGCCGCGAGCTGGTCGCGTCGTTCGCTGGCGAGGACGTCGATGACCTGTCTGTGCTGGTCAACGGCCCGGTACAGGTAGCGCCACCGACCGGCGATCTTGATGTAGGTCTCGTTGACAAACCACCTGCTGCCGGGACGGTGCCGGCATGGCCGGGCAGCGTCGGCCAACAGCGGCGTGAAGCGCTGTACCCAGAGGTACACAGTCACATGATCAACCTCGATGCTGTGCTCGGCCAGCATTTCCTCGACGTCCCGGTAGGACAGGGCGTACCGCAGGTACCAGCGGACCGCCAGAACGATCACCTCCGGCGGGAACCGGAACCCGACGAACTCCGATGCCGGGACCGGTGGGCGCACGACACCTCGAGYCACCACACGATCATGCCGGTTCGCAGCGTCGATCACTGGGATTGCCGGCTGCAACAGTCCGCAACAGACCCAGTAGGACGACTGGGTGGCAGCGCGACGGCGAGTGGTCTTATTCAGGTCGGGGCCGGTCTGGACGTGACGGGGGCGTTGTGGTGGAAGGGCTCGGCAGTGAGTTGATCGAGGCGTTGGCGGGGCTCGTGACCGTTCCGGCCGAGGCGTGTCAGTTGGTGGTCGAGGCTGGGGTGCCAGCTGCGGCCTTGCCGTGGAATTCCTGTAACCCGCGGGAGTTCTGGGTGGCGGTGTCAGCCGAGCTGGCGTCCGGTGTGACAGCCCATGGCCGTGATCGACTGCTCGAGGTGCTGCGGAGTAGGTTCCCTCACCATCCGATCTTCGGTAGTCCAGCGCCCGCGCGTCTCCTGTCCGCGGGGAAGCGGGTCGGCCGGCCGATCCGGGAGGTGGTTGATCCATTCGCGTTGGAGGTTCATCCGGCGATCGATGCCGGGGCTGCGGCGGGTCTGTCACCGCTGCCGACCTATGTCGCGCGTGAGCACGATCTTCGCCTGCGATCGGTTGTCGCTCGGGCGGTTGAGGGCGCCAGCGCGATTGCCGTGCTGGTCGGCGGATCGTCGACGGGCAAGAGCCGAGCCTGCTGGGAGGCAGTCCAGGCGCTACCGGAGGACTGGTGCCTGTGGCACCCGATCAACCCGGGTCGGCCCGAGGCCGCGCTCGAGGAACTGACGAGGATTGGGCCGCGCACTGTGGTGTGGCTCAACGAGACCCATCGCTATCTGCTTACCAAGCCGACAGACCTCGGCGACCGGGTGGCCGCTGGGCTCCGTGATCTCCTTCGCGACCCGGACCGCCGGCCGATTTTGGTGCTGGGCACGGTCTGGCCCGAGTATTGGGCTGTCCTAAGCACCGTTCCTCGCCCCTGTAGGCCCGATCCGCATGCTCAGGCCCGTGCGCTCATCACGAATGACGTGATCTCTCTGCCCTACGCGTTCACCGGGGGTGCGCGCGAAGCTTTGCGTGTCGCAGCGATGGGTGATCCGCGGCTGGCGGAGGCGGAGGCCCGCGCGCTCGACGGGGAGATCACCCAGTATCTGGCTGGTGGGCCCGAGTTGCTTGCTCGTTATGACAACGCGCCACCAGCGGCCAGGGCGGTGATCGAGGCTGCGATGGATGCCCGTCTTCTCGGTCACAGTTCGTCGTTGCCCCGTGGGCTGCTCGAAGATGCTGCGCCCGGTTACCTCACCGATCAGCAGTGGGACGCGCTCGCCGACGACTGGCTCGACCAGGCTCTCACCTACACAGGTGAGCCCTGCCGGGGGGCACCGGGTCCTGTCCGGCGTATCCGCCCCCGCCCAGGCCAGATCATCTCTCCCGAGCCTTTTTACTGGCTCGCCGAATACCTCGAGCATCACGCCCGCGGCACCCTGCGTGGGCGTCGCGCGCCCGCGTCGCTGTGGGACGCGCTGGTTGCCCACGCTACGTCGACGGATGCGGCCGCCCTGGCCGCGTATGCCCACGGCCGGCTGCTTGACCGATACGCGATCGCGCTGTTCAGGCGGGCTGCGGACGGGGGGAATGGAAACGCCGCTGGTCTGCTTGCCGGTCTGCTTGCCGGGCGTCATGACCTCGACGGACTTCGGGCCCGTGCCTGCGTCGGCGATCGCCTGGCCGCCGAGCGGCTGGCTGAATTGCTCATTGAAGGGGGCGACTACGGGGAAGCTGAGCAGCTCCTTCGCAGCCTTGCTGTTACCGGCGAGCCGTCGGCCACCGCCCGGCTTGCCGACCTACTCGCCATGCGTGGTGACGTTCAGGAGCTGTGGGCTCGCGCTGACGCTGGTGACCCAATCGCCGGGATCCGTCTGGTGGATCTTCTCGCGCAGCGCGGTGACCTGGATGGCCTGCGAGTGCGGGCAGACTCCAGTGACTTGGCGGCGGCCGTGCAGCTGGCTCGTTTGCTGGTGCAGCGTGGTGATGTAGATGGCCTACGGGCCCGCGCGGACAGCCAGTGGGGTGCTGCCGTCGAGCTGGCMAGGCTCCTCGCCGAGCGGGGTGATCTTGACGAGTTGCAGGCTCGGGTGGACGCGGGGGATTGTGCTTCCGCTGTAAGGCTGGCGAGACTGTTCGATGAACGGGGTCAGTACGACCGTGCCGAGCAGATCCTGCGGATCCTTGCTGATGCTGGTGATGACTACGCGGGTCTCGAGCTTGTCCAGCTTCGTGCCGAGCGGGGCGATCTCGGCAGCCTGCGGGCACTGGCCGCCGACGGCTTCGAGTCCGCTGCCGACGCGCTCGCCTGTTGGGTCACCAAGGCCGGTGACTATCAGGAGATCGGACGAGTCCTGCGGGCTTTCGAAGAGGCGGGTGACTGGGAGATCGCCGACGGCCTTGCCCGGCTGCTCGCCAAAAATGGTGATCTCGACAGCCTTCAGGGCCTCACCGAGGTTGGCGACATGTTCGCCGCGGAGCAGTTGGCAGATCTGCTGGTTGCGCGTGGCGAGTTCCAGGAGGCGGAACAGATCCTGCGGAACCTGGCCGATGCCGGTCACGATCTCGCGGCGATTCTCCTGATCTACGTACGGGCCGAGGGTGGTGACCTCGATGAGCTGCAGGATCTGGCCGAGGAGGATGAGGCTGCCGCCTGCGAACTGGCTCGGCTGCTGGCCGGGCGCGGCGAGTACGGGCGAGCTGAGCGGATCCTTCACGCCGTGGCGAATGCGGGTTTCAGGTTCGCCGGTGACGAACTCGCCAGCCTGCTCACTCGCCGAGGACGCACACGCGACGCGGAGCGTCTACGACGGTTTGGACTCAACCCCGACGGATCGATCGCCTCCGGTCCCGACGGCTGACAGCATGCACGTCTCGGCAACCTTCTGACCTGCATAGCCAGACGGGAGTCAGCGCGCGAACGCACTCAGCCGGACAGTCATGTTCGCGGAGCCGACGCCAGGAGACCTCGGCAGACACTGACCAGCGAAACCGTCTACTCGCGCCCTTCAGACGCGCGCCGTCCTCGGGGTTCGGCCACGCCCGGGATGACGTCTATACCGAGATATCTTTTGATCATGTGTTTCAGTTCGGCGCCTTTGACGGGGGTGATGCGGTTTCGTTTGGCGAAGGCGATGCTTGAGGGGCCGAACCAGGAGGTGGTTACGACCATGCCGGTTGCGGCGTTGTGGTCGGCCATGGCTCCGGCGACGGCTTGGACGGTGGAGAGTTCGACTCGGTTCTTCGTGCGTTTGGCCTGGACGAGGCAGACTCCGCCGAAAATGACGTCGTTCCTCGTCACCACGACATCGATTCCGTCATCCTTCGAGTCGACTGTGCGGTATGCGTCGAATTTCATGGCCTTGAGGAGTTTCTCGATGAGTTTCTCGAACTCGGTGGGGGTGAGTTGGAGCAGGTTCGTTCGGGAGTCGAGGTCGGCGAGTTCTGTGGAGTCGTTCGCGAGTCTGAACCGGCTGAGGTCGAACGTGACAACCGGCTGGACGGCTTCGAGGTCGTAGGGGTTCGGCGAGACACGCGCATCCAGTCCCCGGAGGCAGCGGATCGGGTCGGTGACGCGGTCGAGCTCGAGGCTTCCTTCGAAGAGAGATCGTTCGGGTTCGAGGCTGATGAGGTGGTACAGGGTGTCCTTGCCGGTCGCGGGGTCGACGTCGGTGACGGTGCCRTTGAAGACGACCACGTCGACGAGGTCGAGGGCCTTCGTGACTGTGAACACCTCGTGCACGACGCGCAGGGTCATCCAGGCGACGAGCTGCGCGTAGAGCTTCCTGGCTTCGGGTTCCTTCCACTTCACGGGCCGGATCTCTGGGACGGTCTTGTAGAACTTGTATTCCCGGACCTCGGGTATCACAGACCGTCGAGGGAAGTCGATCTCGATGACGATGTCGTGTTCCTGCGGCCGGTAGGCGATCTTTCGTGTCTGGGGGAACCCGTCCGGATAGGGCGCGGCGGCCAGAGCCTGGCCGACGAACCACTCGATGGCCTCCGGGTCTCCCTCAACRCACTTCGTCCACTGCACGGCGAGGTTGGTGTTGTGCGCCGCGGCCCGCTCGGAGGCTGCGGCGACATGCTGGTCGTGTTCCGATCGGGCGGCGGCAAGCTTCCGCAGCCGATCGGCCTCGTCCTGTTCAAAGTCGGCGGTGTCGGCCTCCCACCGGACCCGGGCCGCATCGACTTCTCGGGTGTATCGGCCTGATCCACCGACGAGCCGGCCAACGCGGCTAGGAGGAGGTGGCTCGTAGTCCGCCCAGTCCGGCGCGGTGCCCGCCACCGTCAGCGCTCCTGGCCGGAAGACCGGCCGTTCGGGCGCGACCTCCAAGGCGTGGATGGTGAAGACCGGAAGGTTCAGGACGCTGAGTAGCAGATTTCTGCCCAGGTCCTCGATGCGGGAAGCGGTCTGTGCGTTCTGCTCCACGGCGGTGCGTTCCAGCTCGTCCGAGCGTTGCTCGCGACCCTCCCGCGCCTCCTGCTTGGCGCGCGCTGCCACCTCACGCTCGTGCTTTTGGCGTGCGGCGGCGGCCTCTTTCTCGGCTCGCTGTGCCGCGGCGCGCCGCTGCCACTCCGACTGACCGCCACCTGACTGCGCCACGCCATCGCTCCCCGTCGGCGAACACAAACGCAGCACTTAGCGTACGCACCCCACGTGATCAGGTGAGCGCGTTCTGAAAAATTGAGGAGCTGGTCCAGCGATAGGCGGAGGTTCCTCAGGAAGCACCGGTGCCGTCGGGTGGGCGGCGATGCTCGGCAACGGTGGCGCGGACGTCGGCGTGCTGGAACCATGATCAGGATCCCTGCGTGTCCGCGCCCGAGGCCGGACTTGCGAGCGCCGGTGCGGCCGGGGTCGCGCCGCTCGCGGTCCAATCAGCGGTGCCAGCCTCGACCTCGCTCGTCCTTGTCGGATCGTCGGTAGCGTGCCGGAGTTGCGATTGGTGGCTGGTCTCGGCGCGGATCTGCGCGACGAGGGCTCGGGATGGTTCGGCGCCGATCTTGAGGCGTTTGCGGAGTGCTTCGGCGGAGATCGGGCGGTGGTGTTGTGCCCAGTGGTGGGCGTCGTGCGTGCGCGCCAGCGCTAGCAGTCTCTCGTCCCGTTGGGCAGGGACTGGTCGGCGATCCGTGGCGTGCTCTCCGACGAAGGCCTCGGTGCCACCGGATCCGGTCTTGAGTGCTGGCACCGGATCGGCTGCAGTTGCCTCGGACGTTGGCTCGGTAGGCATCAGCGTGCCAGTGATGTTGTCGACGTGGGCTGGTTCCTCCGGGCCAGCATGTGCTGGCAGGTGTTCTGCCATGGTGCGCAGGAGGTCGGGTCCGATTTCTGCCCAGCCGATCAGGAGGAGTGGGCCGACCGCGTCGAACGCGGCCTTCCCGTACTGGCCRCCGGCGAGGGGTTCAGCGATGTTGAGGGCGAGGGTGACAAGGCTCGCGAACACGAGCAACCGTCGCGCTGGTCGGATGTCCGTGCCGGCTGCTCCTTGGACGGCGAGTTCGCGGATGGCGATGAGCAGGCCGAGGATGGACAGGTCGACGGCGGGTGCGACGAGGGGTGCGACGTAGGCGGGTACGCCGAGGCGGAGGGCGAGGAGCCAGACGTTGCCGAAGCCGAAGGTGAACGTCAGTCCGATCACGATGATCATGATCGTCGTGACGGCGCGGAACGCGACGCTGTGGGCGTGTGTCGGTCTCCTGGATCGGGGGATGGCGGAGGCGATGGTGGTCATCCGGCATCACCCGGAACCAGACGCTCGGCCCTCGCCGCGGCTGCTCCGACGCGACGCGACGAATAGCGGGGTCCTCTTGATCGGCGCTGAGCCTTGGGYGCTGGAAATGGCCTGGGGGAGTGCCGGGTCGGGACGACCTGTCTCGAGGCCCGGCTTGAATCAACTTGGTGTGCCCGGTGTGTGCCCGGACCGGTCAGGCAGGTCTGGCACAGTCTGGTACCGGCTGGCAGGTTGGGTCCGTGCTGGGCGGGCAGAACGGCATCGGTTGTCATCGGGTGTCACCACCTATCACCAAATCTGCGGAGCTCTTAATCCGCGGGTTCGGGGTTCAAGTCCCTGGCGGCGCACCCGTAAAGCCCTGCAACGCAGGGCTTTTTTCATGATCGGCCGATCTTGGTCATTAAGATCACCCCGTACTTACCCCGCACTTTGAGAACGAAGATCTTTTGCGTTGCTGGCCTGTGGCGCGCACCCGGCCTGACCTGGCAAAAGACCGGATGCGCGCTCTTGTTGGCCCTGCATATGATCTAGGGCACGTTCCGTCGGATCTCCAGCCACGCCAGGACGTCTGACTCGCGGTAACGCAGGTGCCGGCCGATGCGCAGCCCGGTCGGTCCGTCTCCCGTCGTCCGCCACTTGTAGATCGTCGCGACCGGCACGCCCAGGAACGTTGCGAGCTCGGGTACGGTCCACAGCCGCCCCTCGCCCGCCGCCGGCTCCGCCATCCCGACCACCTGTCCTTCCCATCCCCGCCCGTCGACCCGCCAGGGGTCGCGTGGCCTCGCGGCGGCACCGGCCCGCAGGGGCACAGCCGAGAAGGGACCGGCACCGGTGCGCGGTGACGCGCACAGACGCAGCGTCGAAGCCGCATGCGTCCCCGCAGTCACCCCGCCAGCCACTCGCGGCGTCATCGCGAGAAATTCCGCGTCCGTCGAAGGCATCGCCTTGCTTCTGGAAAGTTGCGGGAGTCCGGAGACCGCCGTCCGTGATACCGCAGGAACGGTCGGGCCGTGCTCCCGGACGGGCGCGTGTGGGTGGCCACCAGGATCTGCCCACTGGCGGCCCGCGTCGTCGCTCGGGGTGGCGGCTGTCGCCAAGAAGCCTGCTGGGAGATGACGCTCGGTGGCGCTGATCAGCTATGTAGAGTCGGGGTGGTGGGATCTCCGCAGACGCTCAGCGAAGCTGATCGGCGTCTTGTCGCCGCATGGGCCGCCGATTGTGCAGAGCGGGTTTTGGGGCTGTTTGAGGCCGAAGCTCCCCAGGATGACCGCCCTCGCGCTGCCATTGCCCGGAGCCGGGCGTTCGCTCGGGGRGAGCTGAACACTGCCGAGGAGATCCGCCGTCGATTCGCGGGTGGCGTTGCTGCCGGCGATGTGAAGGCTCCCGCGGCAGCTGCCGCTGCCCGAGCCGCCGGTCAAGCCGTAGCCGTCTGCCACATGGGCGCGCACGCGCTGGGCGCCGCCGCGTATGCCGCCAAGGCGGCCGGGTTGGCGGCCCCCGGCCGGCCTGGAGCCGTCCGCGACGAGACCCGTTGGCAGCTCAATCACATGACGGCGGAGGTCCGGGCCGCCCTACGCGCCCTACCGCCTGTCGGCGAGAATCGGTCAGGTCCTCTCGGACCCGGGCTCCTCACATCAGGTCAACTCGGCACGATTATTCGTGACCTCCAAGCCAATCTTGCCCTGTCCGACCGGGCGTCACTCGTAAATACGGTCGTTGACGGCCGACCTTTACTTTGAGGAGAACGACGTCGTCGATGGCGCGGATCCGTCGTGCGGGTATCCGGGTCCGCGAACTGCTCGGTCGCCTTGCAGGAGCTGGTGGTTGACCTGGGCGAGAGGTGTGCTGGCCGGTGGGGCAGGCACGCGCAGGTCCTCGCGGAGGCAGCGCAGGGTAGGTCGGCCGGCATGGGGTCAAGTCTCCCAGTCTCCGGCGCAGCCCAGCTGCTCGATCCGTTCCGAGGACAGCCCGGGCAGCGCGGCGACGCTTGCTGAGAGGGAGCCGTCGAGGACCCGCATGGGGGGGCCATTCCCTGGCAGATCTCCTGCGACGTGAGGTGAGAAGGTGCGCGGTTCACCGGTCCGCGGGGCCGTGGAACAGGAACGGCATCGGGGRCATGATATAGAATTCATCGCCCTCGCCTCAATGAGACGGAAGATTGGCGAGCCAGTCGTAGGTGGGGATTCGGGGGTCGTCGATCGTGACGTCCTGGTTGACGGCATCGTGGAACTGCTCGYCGGTCAGCGGGTAGGTGGTTAGACTATTCTTTGTGTGGTACAGAGTGGCGAAGAGGTAGGCGTCGCCCCAGGTGGCGCGTAGCGCACCCGCGACGACCCAGTACTGCCTGCGTACGAGTAGGGCTAGGACCATGCCTGGGGCGTCGTCGTACTGGTTGTCGATCTCAATGTCGTGTCGCTGGGCCAGTTGGCCGAGGGTGAAGTCGTCGAACGGGTAATCACCGATGACGTCGATGTTCACCAGGTCGTCCCATCCGCCGAGGTGGCCCTCATCGAAGGCTTGGGAGCAGAAGTCTCGGTAGAACGCGGCGAGGGCGACTGCGCGCAGAAGACAGTTGATGCGGTCGTCCTCGGTTCGGTAGCGAGTCAGACCCGCCTCGGTGAGCTTGCTCCAGGCGCATGCGGCCCAGGCGATTTCAGCGCCGTCGACCCAGACCTGAATCAAACTATTCGGAAACTGCCAGGCATCCTCCCAGTCGAGTACTTCGGAGTMGGTGAGTATCGGATCCGGCGCGGCCGGAGTGGGCTGAGCGTTGCGATTTCTSTCGTGCTCGCGACCAACGGCCGCGGTCGGCGTCCTAGTGCGCGACCCGTCGTTGGACGACGGCTCCATCGCGAGCGTCGGCTTCTCGACATGGTCGAGTGCGGCTTCCATCTCGATCAGCATCTTGTTGGCAGGGAGTTCCTGACGCGCGTTGCGTAGGAGTTTCCGCAGGCCGTCGACGACCGCTCCGCGATCGAGAGCGCCGAACACCTCGCGCCAGAACGTCAGTGCAGTGCTGGGGCCCCATGGTGGTTGCATGCCAAACTCGAAGTCCGACCGTGCGAGCAGTTGTCGCGCCGCGGTCTGGTCAAGAACAGGTTGGCGAACTCGCGGATCTGGTCGTCGGCAGGGCCCGTCACGACAGCCATCTTCGCGTTCCACTCAACTGGCTTCGTGACCGCGTCCTCCGTGGTGGAGCGTTCTACCCGGCAGCGGGCAGGAGCACTTGGGGCACGTGACGGGCCGGTAAGGTTGCCCACCCCGCCGCTGCCGATCCCCAGCGAGATCATCTCGAAACTCGGGCTTCGGTGGTCCTCCGGCGCCTCCCCCGCGTGCCGGCTTCGGGACTGCGTCTGCCGTTGTCCGGGCGGCGAGGGTCAGGCCCAGTGAGCCGGCGAACGCGGTCTCGCCGCGCTGGACTGCGGCAGATCGCGCTCGCCGCCGATCAGCACCTGTCCGCACACGGCCGCCTCGCCTGTCGTCCATTGACTCGGCCGCGCCAGCGAGCCCAGCCAACCATACGGGTTCGCCACACATCGTGGAATCCGCGCTCGTCAGGTGACGACTGGTCATGTGGCACCGGGCCGGACGCGAAGTGGGGGCGCAGGTAGGCGGTCACGGTGCGGGCGGTGTGGGGTGTACCGGTCCAGGAGTCCCTAGGAATTCCTGGCGAAGCCAGGAATTCCACATGTGCCGGAGGAGATGGGCCTGCGGCGGGTGAGCGGTGTCAGCGGTCGCGTCGTGCTGAGGCGGAGCGGTCGGGTTCCGCGGCTGTAGGCCGGGGGCAGCAATCTGTGGAACGAGCCCAGCGGGGGTACTGGCCTTGGGCTGATCTGCGCAGACCCTCGCGAATGCAGCGTGGGTGGGGTGGACGGGCAGGGGGATCAGGCTTCCCAGTCTCCGGCGCCGCCGAGTTGCTCGATCCGTTCCGGGGGCAGCCCGGTCAGCGCCGCGACGCTCGCCGAGAGGGAGCCGTCGAGGGCACGCATGGAGGCGAACGTCCCTTGGGCGGTCTCCTCGTGGGGCTGCTCCAGATAGACCTGAGCCGCTTCGGCGACGTYGGCCGCGAGCAGGGGATCGGTGAGGAGCCGGTCGAGATGGTCGTTGCCGCGAACGAACCTCGACTGGCCCGCCGGGGTGTCCTCGGTCATGACTTCTCCTCGAAGGACGTCTCGTGCTTCCATTGGTCGATCATCTGGGCGTGTGCGGTGGCGATGTTTCCAGGCGTGGGATGGAGCGTGCACGGTGTCGTGCGCGAGGGCTGTGGCGGTGACTGCGGTTCGCAGGATGGCGGGCTGTTCGTGCGGTTTCCGGTTCAGCGGGGCCGTCGGTCGTCGCCTTGTGGAGCTTCCTCATGCCGTGCTTCTGTCATCGTCCTCCCACACGCCTGCTCGGTCGCCGCCGGATTGCTGGTCAGGGCGATGGGCGGTGATCGCGACGGCGCGGGTTCTGCGGCTGCGCGTGCGGAGGCCAGGCGACGTCGGGCGGGCGGCGCGCGCGGTGGTCGCCTATGTGGAGGGCGGACAGCCGGGGGCCGCTGCGGTTGCCGTGTACTACGGCCGGGCGGCGGGCCGGTCGAGGGGGCGGCTCGCCGGGCTGGTTGGGCTGCGCGGGGCGGTGCCGGCGGAGGCGCTGATGCGGCTGTTGGAGGGCCGGCACGCGGTGACGGACAGACCGTTGTTGGGAGACGGCCCGGGGCCGCGCGGGCGTCGGCTGGCCGGCGGCTGGGATGTTGGGACGGGATCTGGCCAGGCGAGAAGGAACGCGGCGACGCCGGCCAACGGCGACGAGCTGTTGACGTTGGCGGAGGCGGCGGTACTCGCCGGCGTGAGCGTCGACCTGCTGCGGCTGCGCGTCCGCCAGGCCGCCCGAGCAGCGGGGCAACGCGAGGCCGGCGAGATGGCGGACCTTTCGCCGGAGAGCGCGGGCGTCGTCGGCCCGCGCGGCGTGGCCGACAGTGCCGAGGCGGTTGGTCCGCCGGATGGGCGGCTGCTGGCCGGGGAGCGGGGCGCGGACGGGCGGTGGCGGGTGCACCGCGAAGACCTAGAGCGGTGGATGGCCGCGCGGGTCGCACCGGCGACGGTGCTCGGCTACGACGTGGTGTGCGCGGCGCCGAAGTCGGTGAGCCTGCTGTGGGCGTTCGGGGACGCGGCGACGCGGGCGGACGTGGCGGCGGCGCTGGATGCGGCGGTCGACGCGACGATCGGCTACCTGGAGCGGCATGCGGCGTTCGGGATGGTCGGCTGGCGTAACCGGCCGGCGCTGGGCCTGGCGGTGGCGTCGTACCTGCACGACGTGTCGCGCAGCGTCGAGGCGCACCTGCACGTCCACAACATTGTGATCAACGCGGTCGCGGTGCGCGCGGACGCCGACGGTGTTCCGCGCGACGCGGCTGGTCGGCCGGGTGAGCAGGCCGATGGCGTCCAGGGTGACAGGTGGGGTGCGGAGGAGGGCACGGCGGCTGGCGCCGGCGGGGTCGGCGGTTCGGGCTGGGTGTGGCGGGCGGTCGACGGTGAGGTGCTGCTCCCGCACATCCGGACCGCCGGGTTCGTGGGGGCGGCGGTGCTGCGCCATGAGCTGACGGCGCGGCGAGGGTTGGAGTGGGGACCGGTGCGCAACGGGGTCGCGGAGCTGGCCGCGTTCCCGACTGAACTGCTCGCCGCCTTTTCGACCCGGCACGGCGAGGTGATGGAGGAGTTCGCGCAGCTCGTCGCGGCAGGGCTGGAACCGTCCGGGGCGACGATGGCGGCCGCGCAGCGCCGGTCGCGCGCGCCGAAGCGGGTACTGGCCGACGACACCGTCCATGCGGCGCAGGTCGAGCGGCTCGCCGCGGCCGGCTGGACCGTCGAACAGGTCCGGGAGCTTGCCGCGCCAGTGGCGCATCGCCCGGCCCCGGTCGGCCACGACGACGTCGCCGAGCTGTTCGACCTGCTGGCGGGGTCGGCAGGGGTGACGGAGAAGGTGACGACGTTCGGCCGCCGCGACGTGGTCCGTGCGATCGCGGCCTGGGGCGGTGACCGGTTGGACGCCGCGGCGGTCGAGCGGCTCGCGGACCGGTTTCTCGCGGACCGGCGGGTGGTGCTGGTCCTCGCCGACACCCCGGGACGGCGGCGTCGGCAGGATCCGGAACCGCTGTACACCGTCGAGGACCTGCTGGCCGCGGAGCGGCGGCTGGTGGCGTTGATCCGGCAAGGCCGGGTCGTCGCCGGTGCGGCGCCGCGCATTCTGGCCGAGCCGGGGCTCGTCGACGCCCACCTGGCTGCCGCGACCGTCGGGCCGGCATTGTCGGGGGAGCAGGCGGATCTGGTGCGGCGGCTGGTCGCCGACGGGGATCTGGTGCGGTTCGTGGTCGGCGCGGCGGGCACCGGGAAGACGGAGGCGATGCGGGTCCTGGCCGGCATCGCCCGGGCGGCCGGCCGGCGGGTGTTCGCGACCGCGCATGGCGGCCGGCAGACCGAGGAGCTCGCCGACCGGATCGGGGTGCCGGGCCGGGTGGTCGCGGGCTGGCTGACGCTGCTCGACGCCGTCGCGGCCGACCCGGCCGGCGACCTTGCCGAGGTGTGGCCGCAGGGGTCGGTACTGATCGTCGACGAGGCGACCCAGGTCGGAACCCGTGACGCCGCCCGGTTGCTCGACTACGCGGCCCGCACCGGGACGGTGGTGATCCTGCTCGGCGACCCGGCGCAGCTCGGCTCGGTCGCGGCCGGTGGCTGGTTCACACACCTCGTCCACCAGTTGCCCGACGTTCCCACGCTCACGACGCCGCACCGTCAGGCCGGCCCCGAGCTGGCGGCGGTCCGCGCCGCGCTCGACGCGCTGCGCGCCGATGCGACTAGCCCGGCGCGCGCCGCCCTCGACCGGCTCGCCGACGCCGGCAAGATCCGGCTCGCCGACGACCCCGACGCGCTGCTCGAGCAGGCGGTCGCCGACTGGTACGCCGAACGTCGGCGTCACCTCGACGCCGAGCGCGCCGCGCCGTCCGTCCCAACCGGCGCGGACGGCGCGGACGGCGCTGGGCTGGCGGATAGAGCTGGGACCGATGACGACGGCGCGCACCCGCCGGCCGACCGCGGACGGCGCCGACGGCAACCGGACGGCGGACCGCTGCGGGTCCGGGTTCGGCTGATGGCCGAGCGGCACCGCGACGTCGAACGGCTCAACCAGGCCGCCCGCGCGCTGCTGACCGCCGATGGAACCCTGACCGGCCCTGTCCTGGCCGTCGCAGGCCGGGAGTTCCAGGCCGGTGATGAGGTCGTGACCCTCACCCAGGCGGGGCACACCCTGGTCCCCGCCGGCCGGCCCGCCACGGCGTACATCCGGACCGGTGCTGTCGGTGTGGTCACCGCTGTCCACGTCGACCCGGACGACCCGGGCACTCAGACGGTCACTGTCCACTTCCCGAGCAAGGGCATCGTGACCGTGCCGTGGGCGTATCTGACGCACCGGTTCGACGACGGTCGGGACGGCGGTCTCGCCCATGCCTACGCCCTCACCGCCGCGAAGGCACAGGGCTCGACTATGGACACCGCCCGCGCCGTCGTCACCGACGACACCAGCAGGGCCGGGCTTTACGTCATGCTGTCGCGCGCCCGCAGGGATCTGGCTGCCTACCTGCTCCGCCGCGACGAGCTTGACCAGGCCGACGACGACGAGACCTGGCTGTCCGCGGCCCCCGGCCCCGGACCTGACGACCCGCTCGACCGGCTCGCGACCAGGCTCGACCGGAGCCGCACGGAACAGTTCGCCGACGCACGCGACCCGATCGCCGCGACCGCGCATCAACTGCGCCTGGCCTACCCGCTCGCCGCCCTCACCGCCGCCCGCCTCGGCCATCCGGACCCGGCCGCGCCGTTCGCGCCGACCGCGCCGATGGCACTCTTCGCGCCGGATGGACCGCGCCGCGCCGATCCGAACAACGGCGCGCCGTTCGCGCCGAGCCAGGCCGCGCCGTTCGCGCCTTTGACGCCGCTGTCCGCGCCGCGAGTCACTGAGGTGGACGCGCCGGCCGGCGGTGGCGGACCGGCAGAAGAGCCTCCTCGCCAGGTGGTGCTGCGCCGCGCTGAGCTGGCCGCGGAGGCGGCGATCCGCGCCGCCGCACTGGCCGATCCGCCGGCCGCTCTCGTCGCCCGAATCGGGCCGCCGCCGGCGGCCGCGCCGGACCGGGCGCTCTGGGACAGCGCGGTGACCAACCTCGCGATCTACCATGCCCGCCACCAGCCCGACGTCCCCAGCCACGTGCCGGGACCTCCGCCTGGAGCCCGCCCCGACGACCGGGTCCGCGACCCGTGGCTGCGGCTGCGCGACCAGGCCACCGGGTTGGCCGATGCCTGGGCCGCGGTCCTACCCGCCGACGTCCGTGCCCGGTTCCGCAGCGCCGACGAGGCTGTGCCCCGCGACCGGGCGGTCGTCGGCCTGCACGCCCTCCTCGACGCCGGCTACCCTCCCGCCGCGCTCACGGCTGCGCTGCGCCAGGATCCGGTCGACTCCGTCCGCGCCGCCGCGGCCGTCCTCGATCACCGTGTCGCCGACCTGTGCCGCCAGGCCGGGGTGGATCCGGCGCTCTACGACCTGCCCGCCGCGACGACCGCCCAGCAGGACTGGAACACCGTCACCGACCTGCTCGGCCGTGCCGAAAGCGGCCATCTCGCCACCAGCCCGACCGCGGCGCTCGCCGTCGAGCGGCGCAGCCTCGAGGATCGGCTGACCCGTCGGCCCGACATCCTCGACATCGGTGACGCGCTGTCGTCCAGCGGTCAGACGCCGGAGGGAAACGCGCCAGGAGGGCCGGCGGGGGCGATCCGTGCGCGGGCCGACCTGGAAGCGCGGCTTGGCCGAGTCAACACCGCCCTCGACCGTCAGATCGGCGACGCGGTCCTGCAGGCCGCGGCCGAGCCCGCCGGCTACCTGACCGTTCTCCTCGGTCCCAGGCCAGCCAGCGGCCCGGCCGCCGCGGGCTGGGACGAGGCCGCCAGCCGGGTCGAGCGCTACCGTCACCGCCACCTCGGCCTGCCCTACGGCACCCCCGCCGACCCCGCGTCAGCCGACCCCGTCGTCCACGCCCTCGGCACCCGGCCGGATGCTCTCCCAGCCGCCGACGACTATGCCGAGGCCACCAGCGCGACGTTGCCTGGGCAGCTGGCGCTATGAGCGGCGTGCAATCCATCTGGCCCTGGTTGATGGGGACCAAAGGCGGTTGATGGGTCAAGCTCAAACGCCGAGTCGCCGCGATGTTCGCCGAGCTCTGCCACGTCATCTGATCACTGGCTCACTACGACTGACCTCTTGCCCGCTCCGCGTCGCGGTCACCGCTCGGGCGCGGTGGGCTGACGGCGTTACGATGTTGTCATGACCGAGATGCCGCTGCCCGAGGGCGAGCAACTGACCCTCGTGGCCCGCGAGGCCGCCGAGTCGGGCCAGGTCGTCTACCTGACCGATCATGGTCGGCGGTTGGCTGCGATCGTGCCGGCAGGTCTGGCGGAACTTATCGAGCGCGGCGAAGCGCGTGGCGGCCGGCGGGTCCTGGGCGCCCGCGGCGCGGGGCACAGCGGGCGGCACGACATCTCCGAGCGGATCGAGGAGATCCTCGCCAACGAGGTGACGTCGTAGCCCTTGTCGTCGACGCTGGCCCGCTCTATGCCTACGTCGACGCCGACGACCAGCATCACGAGGCGTGCGCCGACCTGCTGGAGACGCATCCTGGCCCACTGATCGTCCCGACCCTCGTCCTCACTGAGGTCGTCTACCTGCTCAGCTCCCGTCTCGGCACCCGCGCCGAACTGAGATTCCTCGGCGACCTCGCGTCTGGCGCCTTTGATATCGAGCCTGTCCATCCCACCGACTGGCTCCGCATCGCAGACCTCGTCAGCCGCTACCAGAACCTCCCACTCGGCACCGTCGACGCTTCCGTCATCGCCTGCGCCGAACGCCTCGGCATCGACGAGGTCGCCACCGTCGACCGACGCCACTTCGCCATCGTCAAGGCAAACCGGACACTGAGCCTTCTGCCCTGAAGCGGATCGTCAGGTCGTAGCCCGTGAACCCGTACCTCCGCGAGGCCCGGCTGGGTCAGCGGGGCGGTCCCTGATCAAGATGGCCCTGGCGAACACCTCTGCCTCGGCCTGTAGACCCAGCACCCGATCGAGGGGCGAGAGCGCCAGGATCGCCTTCACCTGAGCACGCAACTCAGGGTCGGACTCCCACGAGAGAGCGCGGGCCCGCGCCCGCGCCGCCGCGGCCTTGGCGCGCCAGTGCGCGGCCTCGGCCCGCCGGCGAGCACGCTCCTCCACCGCCAAATTCTCGGCCATGGCGGACATTTTCCCTCGACCGGTGCCAGGCCCGTTCTCCGCACGCGGGTCCTCCGGGAGATCGCGGGGCCGCGTGAGTCGGACCTGCCACATTCACGGAACACGTTCGGCGCCAGCGGCGACGCGGTGGTGGTCGCGAGGGTGTCCGCGATGTCCGCGGTGATGTCTCCTCGGCATCCGCAAGGTGGTCCAGGGCTATGTCGATGACGTTCGCCAGCAGGTGAAGCATCGGCCGTCTCCGTCGAGCCGGACGCCGGTCGGGACGTCGCCGGGCCGATTATCCTTTTTGGATCTTGAAGTCTGGCTGGCTGATTCCAGCGGGCTTTGCTCAGGCGGCGGTGGGTTGGGTGATGGCTTGGCGGCGCCATTCGGAGAGGTAGCGGCGGGCGGTGCCTGCGTGCAGGTTGATGGCGGGTGCGAGGTCGCGGGCGAGGGCGTAGTCGGTGCGCGGGTCGCCGGGGGCGATGTCGCGGAGCAGGAGGGTAGCGAGGCGGGCGCGTTTGCTGCCGCGGCGGGCGGTGCGCAGGGCTCGGGTGAGCACGGCCGGCGGGATCGGCTCCGGCGCCGCGTCCCACGCGGTAGCGCTGCCCGACCAGGGCACGTCGCGCCTGCTCAGCGGTTGGAGCGCTCTGTTCTCTGGGGGCGGGGCTGGCTCTGAGCACGGTGGGCCGGAAACCGCCGGGTGCTGGGCGCCGTCGCGGGCCGCGACGGTCGGTTCCGCGCGCTGTCCGCCGTCGAGATCGCGCTGTCCGTCCACATCGTGCCCGGCAGCGCCGCCGGGGCCGCGGTCGTGGCTCGAACCAGTCGAGTGGACGCGGCTGGGCACGAAGGGATGGGCGCTGCCCAAGCCGGGCCCGTGCATGCCGGCGTGGCCAGCTGACCGGGGACGAGCCTTGCGGATCTGGCTCATGAGCATTTCGTACGACCCGATCAACGCCACCGAGGGCCACGCGGCGATCACCCTGGCAGCAAGATCGGGTTGGGMGTGCATGACGTTCGCGGCGACGCTCGCGGCGGAGGCCAGGGCAAGCAGGGCGTAGGGCAGTGGGGAGCGGCGGCGGCCGGCGCGGCTGTCGGCGAGCAGGGTCAGGCTCGCCGCGACGATCAGGCCGTCGACCGAGATCGGCACGATCGCCGCCGTCACCCGGTCCTCGCCGTGCTCGCGGGCGACGCCGGCCATGTGTCTATAGGACACCGCGCCGGCGATCAGAGCGACGGTGACGACAGCGGCGACGGTCGCCAGACGGATCCAGAGTTCCCCGCTTCCCCACCTCGACCCGCGCGAGCGGCCGGCGGCCGGGAGGGCGGCCACGTCGCGCGGCCCGGTGGTCAGGACGGCGGCGACATTGGTCGTCGTGGCCGTCGCAGCAGCTTCGGCTGGGTGAGCTCGCGTGACGGTCGGCCGGTCGAGATCGGGCTGGGCGGCGGTTGGAGCGGTCATGGCGGCCTACCAGAGGTGTAGGGGTTCCTACTAAGGCAGTGCGAATCCGCGGGCCGATTCCGGAAGCCCGCGTCGGAGGTTGGGGCGAAGGTCCCGGACGCGGCCRTACAGCGCACTGCCATCGCCGATGTCACCGTGGATGTCATCGCTGGCGACATCGCGCTGAACTGGGTCATCGCCGAGGGCATCCGTACAGGCATCGCCGATCCGGCCGGACCCGTTCGGCGGCCGGGCGGGGATGCCGGCCGCGGGTCAGGCCGCGTGAGCCCGGGCCCGGAGCAGGAGGCTGCTGATGGTGAGAGCGCGGTCGGCGGGCTGGGCGGCCAGCCAGGCCAGGACACGTTCGTCCTGCGGTCCAAGCGGCACCTCGGCGAGCGCGGTGCGCAGCCTGTCGGCGAGGTCGTCGGCGGTGAGGCCGACCAACTCCCGACCGGCCGGTCCGGCCGGGACCGCGTAGGCGAACGGCACCAGGTCGCCGAGTCGCCCGGAGCTGTGGGTCGGTGGCGGGGCGGGCGTGAAGACGAGCGTCGTCTCGACGTCGCCCAGCGCCTCGAGGAAACGGGCGGCGGCGGGGAGTTGGCGCAGCGTCGCGATCACGTCGGCGACGTCGTCATCTGGTTCGACCAGCACCTCGAACAGGCCTTCCGCTGTCAGCCGCGCCCGGCGCGTACTGGTTGTGGGTGCCGGTCCGGCGTGCTCTGCCAGCGTCAGCGGTGCGCTGGGTACGGCGGCGGACCCGACCGGGGCGGGAGCGGGCAGGGGGTGTGGCTCAGGCTGGGCCATCGCGTCCTCCAGAACTGGCGCGAGATCACGGCGACGGGCGATCGCCCGGGGCGGGTGCGTGGGCAGGCGAGGCGAGCCAGGAGGCAGGACTTTCAGGACTTCGTCCGCATCCAGTGCCCGGGCACTTGTCATTCTGACTTGGCTAGTTGACTTGGATAAGAGTAGCTGACGTGGGCGCAGCGACCAACCGGCCAGAGGTCGTGACGATCACCGGCGTGGCCGAGCTGCTTGGAGTCTCACGCCAGTGGGCGGACGTCCTGTCCCGCGGCAAGGACTTCCCCGACCCCCTGCCCATGGGCGCCGGCAGCGAGCGCACCCGGGTCTGGCTCGCCGCCGACGTCACCGCCTACAAGGCCAGGCGCGACCAGCAGCCGAAGTAGTCGCCCGCGGCGGTCGCCCAGCCCATGTCCGGTGCCGCGCCCTCTACGACGTTGCCGATCTAGGCTGCTACCTGTGGTGACACGCGGGGACTCGGATCGGCCGCCGTCGTTCGTGGTGCTGCGCGGTCCGTCCTGCAGCGGCAAGACGACGACTGCGCTCGCGGTCCGCGAGGTGGYCGGCCGTGGGGTGGCGGTGGTGCAGCAGGACGTGATCCGCCGGGAGCTGCTCCGTGAGAGGGACGTGCCTGGTGCGCTGAACATCGACCTGATCGCCATGATCGTGACGCGGTGTCTGGCCGGTGGCTACGACGTCATCCTCGAGGGCATCCTGGATGCCTCCCGCTACGGCACGATGCTGCGATCGCTCATCGCCGCGCACCCCGACCCGGCCCACGTCTACTACTTCCGCGTCCCGTTCGAGGAGACGGTGCGCCGGCACGCGACAAAGCCGAACGCCCACGGCTACGGCGAACATGACCTGGCCGAGTGGTACGTGCCGAACGACGTGCTGGGCGTTCCCGGGGAACGGATCATCGCGTCCATCGAAGCCCAGCAGGATGTCGTGACCCGCATCGTCAGCGAGGCCCTGCCACAAGGATTGGAGACGGCGATTGACTGGTCGGGATGAGCAGATCGTGGGTGCGGCTGGGCAGGGACCACCTGTGGTCGCCCGGTCCCGGGCCTCGGCCGACCGGGCGGGCGGAGTCGCCGGCGGAGGTGGAGGTCCGCGAGGCGGCCGCGAGGGTGCTGTCGAGATCTACACCGACGGTGCCTGCAAAGGTAATCCCGGCCCGGGAGGGTGGGGCGCCGTCCTGCGCTATGGCAGGCACGAGAGGACCATCTGCGGCGGCGAGCCTGGCGACACCACGAACAACCGCATGGAGCTACTGGCGGCGATCATGGCACTTGAGGCTCTCACCCGACCATCGGTCGTGCGTATCCACACCGACTCCCAGTACCTGCGTAGTGGCATCAACGAATGGCTCGCCCGCTGGAAAAGGAACGGCTGGAAGACCGGCGAGAAGAAGCCGGTCAAGAACGTTGACCTGTGGCAGCGCCTGGACGCGGCCGCGAGTGTGCACACCGTCGAGTGGCTGTGGGTACGTGGGCACGCCGGCGATCCCGGCAACGAGCTCGCCGATCAACTCGCGAACCGCGGACTGATCGAAGCCCGACGACAGCCACGCTGATCCCCAGGCGCTGAGATGGCGCTTCGGCGAAGGCCGGCCCGGGTGGCGACCGAGCTGATCGTCGCGGCAGTGCTGATGAGCATGACCGGCGCGGCGGCGCTGGCCCTTCCCTCTTACATCGGTGTGGCGGTGTGGGCGGTGGCGAGGGCGTCGATGCGGGTGGCGAGGTCGAAGTCGGCCGCGGTGAGGCGGTGGCCGGCGTCGTGGGTGGTGATGGCGAAGCGGATGGTGTCCCAGCGTAGGTCGATGTCGGCGTGGTGGCCGATGAGGCGTTCGACGTCGGCGACGTGGACGATCAGTGCGACGAAGCCGTGGTAGCGAGGCCGGAAGGTGCGGGTGATCTCGTCGCCGGTCCGGGTCCAGCCGGGATGATCGGCGAGCTGGGTGGTGATCTCGTCGTCGGTGAGCGGCGCGGGTACTTCGGAAATGTCACGCCTCCGTTGCGGCGAGCGCCTCGGCGAGGTCCGTGGCGGCACGGGTATCTTTCCGCGGCCGCGTGCATGCCGGGGGAACACCGTGGCAACACGGCGCTCCTACTCGATCGGCGCGTCGGGGTCCTGCATCAGGTTCTCGACTCACAAAAATACGAGGCGACGCGACTCTTCGGAGGTGTACAACCCAGGGATGGACGTAGTCGCCATCCGCCGCGCACTCGACGACGTGTTCGACCACGCCCTCGTCTATCACGCCTTCACCGACTACATGCGCGACTACGAGATCATCGTGTACACCACTGCCGACCCGCGCACCGGTATCCCACCGGAGCATCTCCGTTACCTCTTCCGTTACTGCGTCGAGACTCACGTTCGGACCGCGGTCAGGCCCGAGACCTGGAAGGAGTCGCTCGATGACCGACTCATCGACTACGAGACCGGGAAGGATCTCGACGGCTATGTCTGGGGCGTCAAGTGGCAGTGCCTATGCCCTGGCGCCGTCCTTCTCGAGGACTCCCCACTTGCCCAAGCCTGGTCTGACGCGATCGGTATCGAGTTCCACGAAGTCCGCATCGAAACGAACGGGCACGACCTGACGCTCGTGTTCAGTGATCTGATCGTGACGCCGGTATCCGTCGGTTACGCGCCTTTCACGGTTGACGCCTGATCTTTGACCCACGTTCCGAGCCATCGCTGACCCTAGCCGGCCGCAGTTGACCTAACCCCGCTGACTCCCGCGCCCAGATCCAGGGCTGCGACCACGCCRCACCCGTCCCGTATGCGGGGAGGTCGCGCGGCGGCCGTGATGGCAGCCAAGCCACCGGACCACACCGGACGACCATGGACCGCAGGAGTTATCAACCTGTGACTGGCCGGGGCCAGCCGATGCTGGCGGACATCAGCTGACGCCTCCTGAAGATCTCATAGGGTGAACCTCCCGGCCGAGGCTTGACCGCGCACCGCCACCGCCGAGGTCACCGTGGATGTCATYGCTGGCGACACTGCGCTGAACTGGGTCATCGCGGAGGCGGCTTGCCCAGGCATCGCGGGCCTGGCGGGACTGCTCGGCGGCGTGGCGAAGCGGCGGCGATGGTCAGAGGCATGACCGACACGGCGGCGGTGCCGTCACCGCGGGCCGCTGGCAGTGCCAGCCGCCGGCCAAGCGACTCGGAGAACGCGGCCGCCTCGGGCACGGCCGGGTGCTCAGAGGCTATGAGCTCGTCCGCCCGCCGACTGGCCCGCGACGCTGTCTCCCACCTGAGGTGGAACGCGGGCGGTCACCCGCGACCCTCTCGTACGTATTGCATCCGAATGAGGCGGCCCTCGCGGAAGAGAGCGATCGAGGAGAGGAACTCGGCCTTGATGCTGCGTGCGCGCTGTGTCGCCGCGCGCTCGTCGTGAAGGAGCCAGTCCTCCAGCAGCGCCGGCAGCGAGAACTGGAGCTGGAAACTCGGGAACCCGTCGGCGGGCACGATCATCCAGTCGCCTGTGACGTCGCGCCGCGTTACAAACCTGATGTTTACGTTCAGCTCGGTGCCATGGCGGTCAACGTAGGCGTCGAACGCATCGAGGTCGGTGGGCCGCAGCGCGAGCACGAACGGCGCGGAGGGGAACGCGAACACGAGATTCCCGGTCATCTGGCTTGCGAGCTCGGCCGCAATCGATGCGAGGCGCCCACCGGGAAGTCTGCGGAACTCGCGCAGTGCCGGGTTGAGGCTGTCTGCCTTCTGGGCGCGGCTCTCGCGCCGTTGGAAGGCGAACGCGTCGCCGTCGGCGGCGACGGCGCCGAAGTCCTGGTCGGTCCAGGTGCCGAACGCCAGCCTGAGCGCAGTACGGGTCTGCCCTGTAGGGAGGGGTGCCACCTGTGTTTGGGTCGCCAAGTCGAGGATCTTGTGTGCTGCCTGGTCCRCGGCGTCCAGGAGCCCGGCGAAACCGGGGCTCGACAGGTCGACCAGGGCGATCTGCTGGGCGAGAGCGAACTGCTGGGCCGGCTTGGTGAACCCCGAGACGGAGAACAGGGTGTAGCGGTAGTGGTAGCGCCGCATCGGGATCGTGCGGGAGCCCGCCAACGCGGTCGAGTGGTGCTCGTTGACGTCATGGATGACGCCGTGTGCGTTCCGTACCTCTGGAAGCCCAGTTGGCTTGTCGCGATATTTGGCCTCGACGAAGACTCGCAGCGGCAGCGAGAAGGGCACGGGCAAGGTCAGTTCGCCGAGCACGTCGGCCTGGTGGTCCGCACCGCGACCACGGACGAGGAGGCCGTGCGCGCCCCGCTTCAGCGCCTCAGGGTCCTGCGTCTCGGACACCAGCAGGCGGTACCCACTTGAGTAGAGGAGCCGGGCGAGCATCTCCTCCAAGACGTACCCACGCACCTGCTCAACCGTTGCCATGGTGGCTACCTCCGAGTCGTTCAGGGACAAGGATCGACGCGCGAAAGGCACGGCGTGGAGACTGCACTGCTCCGAGGCCCGCGCTGAACTCTCCGCGGACTGCCGTCGGATTTCCTACGTCAGGTTGGTCTGCTTCTCCCGGTCTCGCGGGATCTCGTAGATATTACGGGGCTCGCCGTCACGATCTACGGGGCCTTCGGCGAGCATGAGGCCGAGCTTCTCGGCGACGCGGATCGAGTCCGCGTTCTCCGGGTGGATAGTGCTGGTCACCCGGTTGCGGCGGCATGCGAGCTGGGTGAAGGCGGACTCGAGGGCCAACCTTGCGCCCTCGGTCGCGTAGCCTTACCCCATCCGCTCCGGGCGGATCATCCAGGCGATCTCGATGTTCGTATTACTCGTAGAGCCCAGACCGGCCGACGAACTCGCCGCTCGCTCGGTGGCGGGCGATCCGCGTGTCGAAGCCGTTGAGCGTCCAATGCCCGATCTGGAACACCGTCATTGCCAACGCCGAGCCGATCCGGCTCGGCGAGCTGGTGTAACGCCAGATGTCGGGGTGCAGGGCCATCTCCAGATATGGCTCGACGTCCTCGGTGCGCCAGCCAGGCAGGATGAGCCGTCGGGTTAGGGCGCTCGGGATCGTGACAGTTCAGGGCGGTCCGAACGCGACGGTCATCGCCGGCTCCGGGAAGGGCGCGGGAGGTGCGGGAAGTGTTGAGCGGTGCACCGAGCGTGCGGACGTCCGGGTCGGATGCCCAGGGGTGCAGGTCGCGTCAGATGTCGCCGAGCGCGGACACGACCACCGAGGTCAGGTGCCCGTTCGACACGGCGAGTGCTGCCTGCCTCTCGCGGCGACCGCGCCCGCCGGGTCCGGCTCGGGCTGCAGCATGTGGCCAGATTCGAGGCAGAGCAGGAGTGAGTGTGCTCCTCACGGCAGCCCGGTCGATGAGGCCGATCGCCTTCCGGGGTGCTGGTCGGCCGCCGACCCGTCGCCGAGCTCGATGGCGCAGACGGCGCTGAACATCTCGACGCCGCCGGACGTGAACCGTGACGAGCCGGGGCGTGGCGCCAGCGCCGAGCCCGCCGCAGCACGCAAGTCGGTCAGCTGCTTCGGAGCTCCTCGCCGTGCCGGACAGCCAGCGTGTCCTCCATGCGTGCTCTGTGAGCCGCGCAGGCAGTGCTGGACTTGGCGGCGCCGGACCGTCCGACGGCTGTGCGGACCGTCATGCACCAGCAGCTGTGAGGCCGTCTGCGAAATCGAGGAGCCGGGTGAGCGTGGCCAGCAGCATCTGATCGGACGGGGGGCGTGCCGCAGGCTGGCGACCTGCCGCCGAGACCGGCGTCTGAGAGCGGTCAGGGCACCAGCAGAAACACTACGAGCGAAATCATGATCCCATGATCTACGACGTACTATTCGTCCTGCTCAGAGGCCCTAACCGTCTATTGCGCGCCGCTGGAAGTGCGGCTGGGCCAATTCGATCTGAATGACCCGTCAGTGTCGCAGTAAACACCCCCTGCCAGGCGCCGCCCAGAACTCTCCTGCACCGGTGGCCGACGGCCGTGAACTGCTTCTTCTCGAAGTCCGACTGGTCGAACGCGAGGGGGTGCGCGTTTTCTCGACCAGTGACGTTCCGACCGCGCTGGCGGCGCGTTGCCAGTATCGTGGCACCGATGTGATGCGCCGTGYCGCCTGGAAGGGACCGGTTCGCGTTGGACAACGATCTTGCCGGATGACGCCGGCACCCCGTGGACGGGATTCTCCGACACGTGGYTTCTGGGATTTCGCCGCATCTACGCCATCTTCATCGTCCGTGGGAACCRCGACCCACACCGGACCGCCCTACGGAGTCCATGGGCCATGCTCCGCCTGGTGGCCCTGTCTTTTGGGCCAGGCATTGTCACCACTGCGGCATCGAAGATGCCGGCAGGGCACTCGTGGAGGATTTCCGGCGACGACGTGCTGTTGTTCGYGTTGCTGGGCACGGTCAGCGGGGGAATGCTCGGCGCGGCATCGCTGGCCTGGTCCTTTCCGCTGGCGCGACTCGGCACCATTGACGACCTGATCCGCGGCAGCGCCCACCGAGATCGGATCGTGGCCCCGGTGMTGCGCGGCTACGGCATCTGGCAGTCCGTCCCACCCATCGTGGCGGCGGCGATCCCCGTCGTCGTCCTGTTGGCCCGAGACGACCTCAGCGCGCGAAATGTGGTTCTGACCGTCAACCTCGCCTGGGCTATGTCATTTCTCGGGAACGTGAGCTACTGGCTCATAGTCCCACCGATCATGGTAATCGTCATGCGGWAGTGTACGGATCTCAAACTTCGCTGGAATGACCCGGCGCRCACGCCGGGGATCAGAACCMTTTCCRAAGGGTACGCATACTCGGCGATCTTCCTGGCTTTGGGGGCGTTCGCCGTCACCTTGCCGGGCCTTTTTGGCGACGCGCTGCTGGGCAGCTACCTGCCCTACCTGTATGGGTGGCTACTTGGGCTGTCGCTGTGGGTCGGCGCGCTCACGCAGTTCATGCTGTTCACGATCACCCGTCGTTTTCGTCTCCTTATGATGGACACCCTGGTAGGGGGCGACACGTATCTGCTGTCCGAGGGAAGTGCCGCAGAAATCTTCGAGAAGGTGCGGATCAGTGAGAGTTCACCGAGTACGCGCGCCGCGTACGACACGCTAGCCGAGGCACCCACCCTCCCATACGGAACAGGACTGATCGTCCAGTATGCGACGGCCGTTTTCGGGTCCGTCGTCGGCTTCCTGCTACAATAGTGCCGGCGAAACGGAGACCACAGTGCCAGAGCGCGACGCGAACATAAAGGCGGTTCTTCGGTACTACGACCGCACGGAGTCACGGCTTGGCTACCTGTATCTGCTGCGTGGGACGAAGCACTTCGGCTGGTACGAGGCCGGGGACTCCGGGTGGCGGTTCTCGCCGGCGATGCGCCGGATGGAGCACCAGCTCGGACGTCGTCTCGGTCTCGACGCCGGCTCTCGGGTGCTCGACGCCGGCTGCGGCATGGGCGAGGTCGCGCGCACGATGGCGGCCGATTTCGGCCTGGATGTCACCGGGATAGACATTCTCGATTTCAACCTCGATGAAGCCCGGCGCCGAAGCGAGAGAGCGGAACTCACCAGCAGCACCCGGTTCGTCGAAGGCGACTACCACGATCTCTCGCAGTTCGAGGACAGGGCGTTCGACGGGGTCTACACGATGGAGACGTTCGTGCACGCCGCCGATCCCGAGCGGGTGCTGGCCGAGTTCCACCGGGTTCTGCGCCCAGGTGGGCGGCTCGTGATGTTCGAGTACTCACGGACGCCGGCGGAGCAGTTGGAGCCGGTCGCGCGGGCRGCGTTCGATGCTGTGTGCGAGCTGGGCGCGATGCCAGCCTGGCACCGTCTCAACCACGGCGACCTCGAAAACCTGCTCGCAGTGGCCTCGTTCAAGGTCGAGCCGGTGGAAGACGTGACGGCCCGCATGCTGCCGATGCTGCGCGCGTTCGCGGCGCTCGGYCGCGTTCCCTACGCCACCGCGCGGCGGCTGGGCAAGACAGAGAAGGCCGTCAACGCGATGAGTGGCGTGGAGATGTGGAAACACCAGGACGCCTGGCGCTACAACATCTACACAGCCACCAAGAACGCGTAGGCCTGCGCCAGGCCGCAGGTAGCTGGTCAGCTCGTATAGGCCCTTGTCTGGGGGTCAGCTGGGCAGGACCCGCTCGGTCCGGCGGCGTCGGTTGAGCGCGGTGTGGCGGCGAGTCCTGTGGAGGGGTGGGTGTGCGCGGAGCTCGCCGTGCGGATCTCGTGGACGACGCTGGTAGACCACTCGTCGGACGGCGCCCCTGTGGTCGCGACGGTTGGCAGGTGTGACAGGTCGGGGATCAGGAGCAGCGCGTCCGGGTGGAGGGCGATCGTGTCGACGGCGAGTGCCAGGCCGGGCCGGTCGCCGTCGCTGGTGGCGGTGTCGCGGTCGACGAACACCTCGACCAGGTCGAGTCCCGTCCGGTGGGCGTGGGCGGTGAGCTGGCCGTCCAGACCGTTGATCCGGTCCTCGTCGGCGTGTGGGACACAGATGTAGCCGACCGCTGAGCGCGGCGCGGGCGTCGCGGCGTTCATGCGGGCACCGCCGTCGGCCAGAGCGCGACTGGCGCCAGGCTGGCGCCAGTCGCGGCGATCTGTTCCTGGTGGGTGATCTCCCAGACGACGCGCAGTTGCGCGCTTTTCCAGGTCAGGACGTTGACCGGGTGGGGAACGACGACGGCGCCGGATTCC
Organism: Pseudofrankia asymbiotica; assembly: GCF_001983105.1. Lineage (GTDB taxonomy): Bacteria > Actinomycetota > Actinomycetes > Frankiales > Frankiaceae > Pseudofrankia > Pseudofrankia asymbiotica. The sequence goes on from NZ_MOMC01000059.1 coordinate 64,250, forward strand.
CAGGCGCAGCGGGGCCGGGTCGGGCAGGTCACCAGCGGGACCAAGTCGATGCCGGCGGTCGCGCGCTGGTCGGCGAGCAGTCGGCCGACGGCGAGGGCGAGCATTACCTGCCCTGGGGAGGCCAGCGCCGGGCAGGCGACCGCGACCCGCGTGCCGGCCGATCGGGCGGCCCGCCAGGCGGCGGTGTCGACGGGCTGGTTGCCGGCCGGGATCCAGTCCGGCCACGGCCGGGCGTCGAGCAGGACGCCGGGCCGGGTGGGCAGCCGCAGCGGTTCCAGGTCGACGGGCACCGGGCCGTAGCCGGCGCCGTCGAGATCGATCATCAGGGGTGTCATCGGGCCTCCCGTCGGGCAGATGCACCCGGCCGGTAGTGCACCGCCGGTCCTGCCGCAGCGCGCCACCAGTCGTGACGACCCGCGCCGGTTGGGGCGGGCCGGAGCCACGATCACCGGAGCCCGCCCGCCGTCGCCACCGACACCTCGTCAACGGGCGCACCCGGCGACCACGGCCGGCCAGCGGCTGGGATCGCGTTGTCGGTCATCCCGTCGTCTTCCGGCCGTCGGACCGCCGTCTGGGGACGGCTGGGCCGCCGTGTTCCCGCCGTCTGGCGGACGTCTTACCGACGTCTTGGGACGGCCCGTGGTGGCGTCGTGACGGATCGGCCGAATGTCCGGATCATGGGCCCTGACCTGCTACGTCACTTTCCCAAGGGAGGCGGCCATGCCCCCGGACGACCCGCCCCGCACCCTGCTCGCCCAGCGCCTGCGCGAACGCGGCCTGACCGTCAAACACTTCGTCACGGAGTTCAACAAGGCCGCCCGCCGCGCCGGTCCGGAAAACCGCGACCACGCCATCTCCTACCGCCAGGCCACCCGCTGGGTCAGCGGCAACATCCCGTCCCTGCCCTACCCGGTGTCCTGCCGAGTCCTGGAGACGATGTTCGGCGACGACGCGGCCGCGCTCCTCGGCCCACCCGATGGCCCGCCGCGCGCCGGGACTGTTCCCGGCAATGGGACGACGGCGAGCTGTCTGGCGGGTGACGATGGAGAGGCCCCGCCTGCCGAGGACGAGGAGGCGAGTCCCACGCGCCGCCGAGACCTGCTCAACATCGGAGTTGTCGCAGCCACCGCTGGTGCGGCCGTCACCGCCGGTGCCGTGGCCGATCCCGCCACCCGGGCGGCCAGGATCTCCCGCGCCATCGCCACGTCGACACCCGACCCGTTGACGCTCGCCCAGCTCCAGCACGGCATCCACCGGCTGAGCACGCTGTACGCCATCACCCCGCACGCCGAGCTCGTCGCACCGGTCGAACACGTCTGGGACGAGGCCGAGGCTCTCTTGGAGACGCGGGTGTCCGGTACCGTGCGCCGGGACGTCGAACTCATCGCGGGACAGTGGGCGTTCTACCGGGGCCGGCTCGCGTTCAGCATGAACGACGACGCGACCGCGCTGACGTTCCTCGTCCTGGCGGGCCAGCACGCGGCCGCGGCCGGCGACCCGCTGCTCGCCGGCAGTGTCGCCGCCATGCGTGCCGCGGTCGCGTTCTTCGCCGGCGAGTTCACCACCGCCGCCACCATCGTCCAGCGAGCCCAGCCAAGCGCCCACCCCTATGTCGCTCCTACGCTGGCCAGCTCCCTGGCCCGCGCCCTCGCCCAGACCGGCGACACTGACGGCGCGATCACCGCCCTGCGAACTATGCACGACACCGTCTGGACCGGACCGCCCCAGCCCGGCACCGAACCCGGCGACGAGGAAGCCTACGAGGCCTTCAGCGCCGTGACACTCGGCTACCTCGGCAAAGGCGAAGCCGCTGAAGGCCACGCCCGAGCGTCGCTGGCCCTACTCCACGGCACCGGCCGGCATGTTCAGATCGCCGGAACCCAGCTCGCGCTTGCCCGTGCGTTTCTCCGCCGAAGCAAACCCGAACCTGAGCAGGCAGCCTGTGCGATCCAGGACGCGCTGACCGCCGCCGCGGGCAAAGACCACGGCGCCACCGTCAATCGCGCCGCCGCGATATGGCGCCGCCTCCACGCCAACCCTGATTGGGCCCGCCTCCCGACTGTCCGCGACCTCGTCGACCAGCTCTCCGCTGTCCGCACACTCCCTTCAGGCGCCACTGTCTGACCGGCCGTCGGCCAGGATGGGACGCGACAGGCAGCCCATGGCATCGTCCAAATGAGGCCACCGACACGACGAGGGCGTCGCCGTGTGCGGTCAGCTGTCGATGGGCTCGAAGGTTCCGGCGAGGGCGGCCAGCTCGTCGACGGTGAGGCGCTGGGATGCGGCGGCACGGCCGTGGGCGTCGAGGAGGACGCCTTCGGCGCGCAGGACGTCGAGGGGGTCGTCAGTCTTGCCGGGATCCGGCCAGCGGAAGCTCGGAGAAACCGTTCCCTCTGCCTGTAGGACGCGGTGGGCGTTCGGAGCCGAGTAGCTGGCGAGCCTGTTGCCAACGGGGACGGGATGGCTGCCGATGAGTGCGGCGACGTCGCCGTAGGTGGTCCACCGGCCGGCGGGTATGGCAGCGAGCGCCTGGTTCATGACCTCCCAGAGCGCGTTCACCGGTTCGGTCGCACCGGCGATTGGGCCAGGCCACAGCTCGCAGGCCCGCAGGGCCAGCGTGGTAGCCCGTTCCTGAATCCGGCTGCGCCCCCAGCTGGACTGTGCGGCGATCTCTTTGTTCATCGCCACGCCACTGTCCGCGAGCATGTCTCGCTTGTCCTCGAACGGCTTGTTCGACAGCGACGCGTTGTAGCCGGAGAGGGTGAGGTTCCCCAGAGTGTGAACGACCGCCTCGTAGACCTCGTCGACGGTCTCGTCAGGCTCCAGCTCAGCGGCGAGGGCTCTAAGCCATTCAGGTGTCGGGCTCTGCGGTAGGACATGTTCGATGGTGAGGTCATCCAGATTGACTGGCTCTTTGCTGCCGTAGGACTCCTCCAGCCAGCTCAGTACGAGCTTGCGCTGGTTCGGCCGGCCGGTGAGGTAGAAGGGCAATGACTGAATGCCATGGCTCAGGTCCCGGTCGCCCGCGTAGTACTTGCGGCCAGTCGACAGGTACTGGCGGACCGCCACGTCGACCTCGACGTCCTTCGGCATCTCGGTCACCGTGCCGAGCAGGATCCGGTTCAGGTTGGCGGTCGCTCGGCCGATGAGCAGCCGGCGGACAAGAAACGCCTCGATGTAGTGCAACGCTGCCGCGACCTGGGCGGACGTGGCTGTTCCGTGGGCACGGCGGTCGAGCAGGTGCAATACGAGCGGTCGGGCGGTGTTCGCGCCCCACTGGTTCAGCCGTGTGAGTCGGCGGGACACCGCCGGGTCTGGTTCGAGCGTCGGGTCAAGGATGGTCTTGAACAACTTCGCGAGCCGAGCGACCCGGTCGATGTCGGCTTCGATGCCGGCCTCGTCGTGGATGCGCTCCAGTCGCTTCTGATGGTCGGCGTAGATCTCGGTCTGCTTCGCCCGCGGGTTGTCCCGCGCCAGGTCCAGCCAGAACAGCTGCTCCAGTTCGGCGGTGTCGAGCATCTGCTGCATCGGCAGCCACAACGACTGGTAGACCGCCTCGGCGCGGGTCGGTAGCCGCATGAACAGATAGTTCCGCAGCAGGTCGCCCTGGCTGAGGCGCATACCAGTGTTGTTCAGCGACTCGAAGATCCGATAGACGTTGTCGCCTGCCTGCGCGGTGACGGACACCAGCGACAGACCGCCGATCACGGCGTCCTCGATCTGAGCGGCGGAGCCGTCGGCCTCCTCGCTGGCTGGCGACTGGAGCCGGGAGCGGAAGTAGCGGTATGCCGCGCCAATCCTGTCCTCACCGCCCGCGTTCGGGGTCGCGTCGACGCAGGCCAGGTAGGCGGCCCTGTCTGCCTGTGTGGGCAGAAGCTTCAGCCGCTGGGCCTCTGGCTCCCACTGGTTGACCAGGTATTTGTAGTTGATCCGATCCCGGTGGATCGGCTCCTCGGCCGCGGCCCGGTGGTCCCGCAGCGCACACAGCAGCAGCGACAGGGTTGTCAGACGTTGCTGACCATCGACCACTAGGTACTGCTGCACGCCGACTGGGCCGATGTCCTGGGGCGCGAGAACCACCGAACCGATGAAGTGCGTCGCCTTCGGATCCTCGGCACGGTCAGCGGCCAGCTTCACCACGTCGTTCCACAGCCGGCCCAGCTGTTCGTCCTGCCAGGAATACGTGCGCTGGTACAGCGGTACCTGGTACTGCCGGGTCCCTTCGAGCAGGACCTTCAGACTCGTCTCCACTGCGTGGACCACGATGGGACRCCCCCTCCCGATGCGCCTTGTCGCCCGCTCGGCTCCAATGGAACCGTCGGGCCGTGAACCGCACTTTGCCCCACTACAGACCGTGATGGCGCGCGAGGCCCCCAAGTGGGCGCGACGGAGTACCCGACAGTGTGATCATTGGTTGGGGACCCGCGACCTGGGCTCGAACCCGCTGGGCTCGCTGGGCGGTCGGCACATGCCGAGGCGAGTGTGCAGGGGCTGGTTGCGGCGAGGGCGTGGGCCTTCGATGCCAAGACGTCGGCAGTGGGCCGAGCCCGCGCCCGGCGGACGATCAGAAGGCCGTGGTGACAGTGCTGGGCGGGTTGCCCTGTCAGCCGAGTCGGAGCCACAGGGGCACCCGCTGGCGACTGGGCGCCGGGTGCTATGGCCGAAAGCTGTCTGATTGATATGTCGCAGGGGGGATTGTGAAGGTGGCGCAGCAGGTGTAAGTAATGTCATCTCGCTGGCGGTATGGGCGGCTTCGCCGCCGCGGGGGCGCGAGTCGGGGGGATGGCTGGCATGGTTGCGTTTGCGCCTGGGTCGGTAGTGATCGCTCGGGATGAGGAGTGGCTGGTCACGGCCGCGGAGCGGGCGGGCGGTGGCGACGGCGACTGGCGGCTGGATGTCGTCGGGCTGAGCGAGCTGGTGCGGGAGACCACGGCCACCTTCTTCACCGCGCTGGACCGCGACGTCACGCTGCTGGACCCGCGGAAGGCCCGGCTGCGGCCGGACCCGTCGCCGAGGCATCGACAGACGCGGCTGTGGCTGGAGGCGACGCTACGGCGGACGCCGATGCCGTTCGGGGAACCGTCATTGACGGTGTCGGACGGGATGCTGGTCAACAAGCTGCAGTACCAGCGGCGCGCGGTGGCGCATGCGCTCGCGCCGGAGAACCTGCGCCCGCGGGTGCTGATCGCGGACGCGGTCGGCCTCGGGAAGACGCTCGAGATCGGGATGCTGCTCGCCGAGCTGACGCGGCGGGGCCGGGCCGACCGGGTCCTGGTGGTCACCCCGCGCCATGTGCTGGAGCAGATGCAGCATGAGCTGTGGTGCCGGTTCGGGCTGCCGCTGGTGCGGCTGGACTCGGACGGGCTGCAGCGGGTGCGACAGAAGCTGCCCGCGAACCGGAACCCGTTCACGTTCTACCGGCGGATCATCGTCTCGATCGACACGCTCAAGTCGCCGCGGTACCGGTCGTTCCTGGAGAAGCACCGCTGGGACGTCGTCGTCATCGACGAGTCCCACAACCTGACGAACATCGGGACGCTGAACAACGAGCTGGCCAGGGTGCTGGCGCCGAACGCGGAGGCGCTGATCCTCGCGTCGGCGACGCCGCACAACGGCAAGAAGGAGTCGTTCGCCGAGCTGCTGCGGCTGCTGGACCCGACGGCGGTCGGCCCGGACGGCGAGTACGACGTCGCCGACGTGACCCGGCTGTTCGTCCGCCGGCACCGCAACTCCCCGGAGGTCGCGGCCGAGGTCGGCGCCGACTGGGCGCCGAGGCCGGAGCCCGTCATCATCCCGGTTCCGCCGTCGGCGGCCGAGGACGCGATCGCCACCGAGCTGTCCGAGACCTGGCTCTACCCGCGCGGCGGCGCGAAGGCCCCGATCTCGGGCAAGGGTTCGGCACTGTTCCCGTGGACGCTGGCGAAGGCGTTCCTCTCCTCCCCGGCGGCGCTGCTGGAGACGGCGGAGAGCCGGCTCAAGCGGATCAACGCGCTGACGGACCGCGACACCGAGCGGGAACGCCAGGCGCTCGAACGGCTGCGCGACCTCGCCCAGGACGCGCTGACCCCGGCGAGAACGAAGACGAACGGCAAGCTGACGGCACTGGCGACGTACCTGGCCAACGCCGGGGTGGGTCCGCGCTCGCCGAAGCGGGCGGTGCTGTTCGCCGAACGGGTCGCCACCCTCGGCTGGCTCGCCGACGAGCTCCCGGCCCGCCTCGGCCTGACCCGCGACCAGGTCGCCGTGATGCACGGCGCGCTGCCGGACGTCGAGCAGGAACGCATCGTCGACGACTTCAAGACGGCCGCGAGCCCGGTCCGGATCCTGGTCACCGGCGACGTCGCCAGCGAGGGCGTCAACCTGCACGCCCAGTGCCATCACCTGGTGCACGTCGACATCCCATGGTCGCTGATCCGGATCGAGCAACGTAACGGCCGGATCGACCGTTACGGCCAGCAGCACCCGCCCCAGATCGCCGCGCTCGCGCTCACCCCGTCCGACGAGCACTTCAGCGGCGACATCCGCGTGCTGCAGCGCCTCCTGGAGAAGGAGCACCTCGCGCACACCACGCTCGGCGACGCGGCCACCCTGATGCACCTGCACTCGGAGAAAGCCGAGGAGAACGCGATCCGCGTGGCGCTGGCCCGCCGCCGCGACCTCGACGAGGTCGTCCCTGACCCGGCGGCTGCCCTCGCTGCTCCCGCCGGCGGCCACACCGACGCGCGCGGCGATGCCACCAGTGACGACGGCGAGCTGATGTCGATGTTCGACGACGAGGACGACGACGAACCGGCCGCCGGCGGCGACCCGGCGTTCGACATCGACTTCGTCACCGCCGCCGCGAACGCCGCCCTGCCACCGCCGCCCACCCAGCGCCGCCGGGAGTCGCTGTACCCGAACGACGTCGCCTTCCTGGAGGAGGCGCTCGCCGAGGTCTACGAGCAGCCGGCCCGGCCGCCGAACGAGGACCGGGGTGCGCCCACGGGCAGCGGCGGCGTCGGCTGGACGGTCCACCAGGGCCGGGCGCTGGTCTCGCTCGCCCCGCCGCGGGACCTGCGGGTTCGCCTCGACGCACTGCCCGCGTCCTACGTCGCAGAGCGCGGCGTGCGCGAGCAGCTGCTGCTCGCCACCGCGCCCGAGGTCGCGCTCGACAGCCTGCGCTCCGCCCGGGAAGGCCTCGCCCCGAGCGTCCGCCGCCCGGCCAGGACAACGGCCGTGCCGAAGGGCGGCAAGGGCGGCGCGGCCGTGGCCCGCAAGGGCGACGGCGCGGTCAGCGTCCGGGAGGTGCTGCCGGCGCACGGCTCGACCTGGCCGGAGGCGCATTTCCTGTCCCCGCTGCACCCGGTGCTCGACTGGGCGGCGGACAAGGTGCTCGCCGCGATGGGCCGGGGTGAGGTGCCGCTGGTCCGGGGCCCGGTCGACGCGCCCAGGGTGCTGGTACTGGCGACGCTGATGAACCAGCGGGGCCAGGTCGTCACCCGGCAGATGGTGTCCGTCGAGTTCCCCACCGGCCGCGCGGACCTGCCGGTCGCGGATGTCGTCGACGGCCTGGAGCTGTTCACCGGCACCGGCCTGATGGACCCGAACCCGGTAAACCCAGGTGCGGCGGTCGTCACCGACGCGCTGACGGCGCTGGTCCCCGCCGCGATCGACGCGGCCGCGGCCGTCCTCACCCTCGCCGAGGAGACCCAGCACGCCGACCTGGCACGCCGGCTGGAGGCCTGGTCGTCGCGGCAGCTGCGCTGGCGCGACCAAGCGAGACAGCTGGAGATCAGCCTGACCGGTGCGGCCAGGGCGAAGGTCCGGCGGCTGGCGAAGCGCGTCAGCCTGGAGGAGGAGATCGCCCTGTCGCTGAAGGCGAGCCAGCGGCTGCTGCGCCCGCTCGCCGTCGTCATCCCCGCGAACGCAGGGCACGGGCCGGCGCAGGAAGGGCAGAGCTGATGCCGAGCTTTGACGCCGTCGTCGTCGGCGAGTCGTGGATCTCCGAGCACTACCTGACGTCGGACACCCGCAGCGGCACGTTCCTCGCCGAGGTGCTGGCGCTGCGCGACCGCTGGGACGAGACCGAGGGCGAGAACCACCCGACGGCCCGCTCGGCGCTGCGGGACGCGGCCACGGCGCTGGCCCGCCAGTTCGGCGGCCTGGGTGAGCAGCCGACGGTCGACGCGGTCCACGACCTGCACCGCCAGGTCCGCCGCGCGCTGCTGCTCGACCGGGACGTCACCGCCTGGGAGTCGGACCGCTCCGGCGACGAGGTCCGGCTGCCCGCCGCGGTCGTCCATCCAACGCCGACCGGGACGGCGCTGCTGATCCTGGAGGCGAAGCCGGTCCGCGCCGTCGAGGAGCTGCTCGACCCGGCCACCGGCGTGCTGCTCGACCCGGCGCTGGTCGACGGCAAGCCGCTGCCCGGGCTGGCGAAGACGGTCTCCACCGTGTTCCTCACCGACGACGCGCCGCCGCTGGTGCTCGTCCAGGCCGGCCGGTGGGTGCTGCTCGCCGAGCGGAGCCGCTGGCCGGAGGGCCGCTGGCTGGCCGTCGACCTCGGCGTCGTTGTCGACCGGCGCGACACGAAACGGGCCGGCGAGCTGGAGCACGCCGCCGCGATACTCGGCCCGGACCTGCTACTGCCCGCCGACGACGGCCAGACCCCGTGGCTCACTCTGTTGGAGAAGTCCGTCCAGCACACCGTCGGCGTCTCCGCCGACCTGCGCAGGGGCGTGCGGCTGTCAATCTCGATCATCGCGAACGACGTGGTGAACCGGCGGGCCGCGGCCGGGCTGCCGGTGCTCGACGTATCCGGGCTCGGCCAGGGCCTGGCCCGCCAGTCGCTGCGGTTCCTCTACCGGATCCTGTTCCTGCTGTATGCGGAGGCGTCGCCGCAGCTGGAGGTGCTGCCGGTCCAGGCGCCCGAGTACCAGGCCGGCTACGGCCTCGACCGGCTGCGCGACCTGATCCTCACCGACCTGTCCGGCGAGCGCGCCCGGCGCGGCACCCACCTCTACTCCTCGCTCGCCCTGCTGTTCCGCCTCGTCGAGGCGGGCTACGACCCGCGTGATGGTTCCGCGGAACCGGGCGGTGCGGGCTCCGACGGCGACGGCGCGGGTGCCGGTGACGGCGGCGCGCGCGTTCCACGGAACGCGAAGATCGACGGTTCCGCGGAACCGGGCGCGGGCGGCGCCGGCGACGCCGAGCCCGCGGATGCGGAGGACGACGCCGGCCAGGACGACCCGACGGTGCGTGGGGACCGGCTGGTGTTCCAGGCGCTGCGCTCCGACCTGTTCGCGCCGGCGGCGACCGCACTGATCRACGAGGTCGGGCTCGGCAACGAGGCGCTGCAGCAGGTGCTGCGCCACCTGCTGCTCACCCCGGAGAAGAAGGGCGCCGACCGCGGCTTCATCTCCTACGGCGAGCTGGGGATCAACCAGCTCGGCGCGGTCTACGAGGGCCTGATGTCCTGGTCCGGCATGATCGCCGACACCGACCTGTACGAGGTCGCGAAGGGCGGCGACCCGTCCGGCGGTACCTGGCTGCTGCCGGCCGAGCGGGTCCACGACGTCCCGGCCGACACGCTGGTCCTGGAGAAGGACCCGGAGACCGGCGAGCCCAAGCCGGTGCTGCACCGCAAGGGCTCGTTCGTCTTCCGGCTCGCCGGCCGGGAACGCCAGCAGTCGGCGTCTTTCTACACGCCGGAGTCGCTGACCCGGTCGGTCGTGCACCACGCGCTCGCCGAGCTGCTCGACCAGGACGGGACGACGACCCGCGCCGCCGACATCCTGACGATGACGATCTGCGAGCCGGCGCTCGGGTCCGGCGCGTTCGCCATCGAAGCGGTCCGCCAGCTCGCCGCCGAGTACCTGCGCCGCGCCCAGGACGAACGCGGCGAACGCATCCCCGCGGAGGACTACCCGGCCGAGCTGCAGCGGGTGAAAGCCTATCTGGCACTACATCAGGTCTACGGAGTAGACCTGAACGCGACCGCGGTCGAGCTCGCCGAGGTGTCGCTGTGGCTGGACACCATGCAGGCCGGACTCGCCGCGCCATGGTTCGGGCTGCATCTGCGCCGGGGCAACAGCCTTATCGGCGCCCGCCGTGCCGTCTACGACCCGAGCCTGCTGAAGAAGAAGGCGTGGCTGACGACCGTCCCGAAGGACGTCGGCCTGCACGACCCCGCCACGCCGGACTTCGTCCCGTCCGTCGGCGCCGGCATCCACCACTTCCTGCTGCCCGCCGCCGGCTGGGGCGCCGTCGTCGACACGGCCGAGGCCAAGACCTACGCCCCAGACAAGCGCGAGAAACTGCGGAAGTGGCGCTCCGGCGTGCTCGGCAGCCCGGACGCGAACGCCGCGAAGCGGCTCGCGAGGCTCGCGACCCGCGTCGAGGACCTGTGGGCGCTCGCCCGTCGGCGCATCGAGCTGGCCGAGGTCGGGATCCGGCGTGAGGCCGATGTGTGGGGCTTCGAGATGCCGACGGACGAGCCGGGCACCCGGTCCCGGCGGGACGCCGCCGACCAAGAAGAAGCCACCGGCGCGTCGGTCAGCCGCGAGCAGGTCGAGAAGGTGCTGCGGGACGAGGGCAGCGCCTATCGGCGGCTGCGCCGCGCCATGGACGCCTGGTGCGCGCTGTGGTCCTGGCCGCTGACCACCGACATCGCCCCACCCGACTGGGACGACTGGCTCGCTGGGATGGAAGCCCTGCTCGGTGTCGGGGCCGCCGCCATTCTTGACGGCAGAGGTACCAGAGCCGAAAAGGGTGGCCAGAGGGCCCTCACCGCCGAACACACCTGGAGCGCCCTCGACGACGCCGAGGAGCTCGACCTCGGCTTCGCTGGCGCCCTCCCCGTAGACCAGGCCCTCACCCGCCACCCCTGGCTGAAGATCGCCAACCAGATTGCTGAAGCCCAGGGCTTCTTCCACTGGGAACTCGAGTTCTCCCAAGTCTTCACCAAGGGCGGCTTCCACCTCCAGGTCGGAAACCCACCCTGGGTCCGCCCCGACTGGGACGACGTTGGCGCGATCGCTGAATACGATCCGTGGTGGGCGCTTGAGATCAAGGCGTCCGAAGCGGAGAAGGCGAAGCGCCGCCAAAATTCCTTCGCCATGAGTGGCGCCTTGGCGTGGTATCTGGACGAACGCGCGGGCCAGGCTGGCGTATCCGCGCACCTCGGAAGCGCCGTCGACCGCCCGTTGCTGCACGGCCTCCAGCCTGACCTCTATAGGTGCTTCATGGACCGTACGTGGCGTGCCTCTGCYGGCACCGGGGTCGTTTCGCTGATCCATCCCGAGTCCCACTTTACCGAGGTGCGGGCCGCAGAACTACGCCAGGAGGCCTACCAGCGCTTGCGCCGCCACTGGGGTTTCAAGAACAACATGTATCTCTTCCGTGAGATCAGCGACAAGCGTGGATTCGGAATACACGTCTATGGTTCGCCGCGCAGCATCTMGTTTCTGCACGCGGGTTGGATATATCAGCCCGAGGTCATCGCGCGCTCGCTCGTACATGATGGCTCCGGGCCTGAGCCTGGAGTCAGGGACGACAACGGCCACTGGGACACGCGCCCGCATCGAGCCCGCATCGCCAAAGTTGATCCAGCAATGCTGCGCGAGTGGTCAGCCCTCCTAGACGAGCCTGGGACTCCATACAACCGCGCCCGCATGTTGTTTCCGGTCACGCGTTCGGCCGCGGCCGTCCTGGGTAAACTTGCAGAGGCTCCCCGGTTTGGCGAACTGGAGATCTCATGGACGCGAGGCTGGGAGGAACCTGGCGACCTGCGGCTCGGATGGTACGAGCGACGGTCAGCGGTGCCATTGACCTGGGCGGACGCGATTCTCCAAGGACCACACCTGACTTTCGCGGCGCCGGTCTTCCAACAGGTGAACCCAACAGCCAGAAACCAGGCAGATTACGAAGTAATCGATCTCGAAGAAATCGCAGAAGACTTCGTCCCGCGCACCGGCTACCAGCGGGCGAAGCCGCTCGAGGAGTACAGGTCAGCCTACCCGCACTGGAACGGTCACCCAAGCTGCGACGACTTCCGGATCGCATGGAGGCGTATGGCCGACCCGGCGACCGTCCGCAGTTTCCATGCCGCGCTTGTGCCGCCTGGACCGACCTTTGTCGCGACAGTTCTGAGCCTCACGGTCTGCGATCCTGCGGACCTCGTTGTCGCGGCAGGGACGTGGGCGTCGCTCATCGCGGATTTTCTGGTGAAGGCGAGCAACTCGACCGAGTTGAAGCACTCGTTCGTCCGACGGCTACCCCACGTACGCGGTCACCCACTCGAGCCGGAACTACTCCTGCGGACCCTCCGACTAAATTGTCTGGTCCGGCCGCATGCCCAGCTGTGGGAGGATCTTTACTCGGAGGAGTGGAAGGCCGGGAGGTGGGTGYCGGGTGCTGGGGTGGAGTATCGAGATCGGTTGGAGATCGGGAAGGTCACTCCGCACTGGACCCTTGCCATAGCATTGCGCCGAGCGGCCGACCGATGGCAGGCCTCGGTTGAGATCGACGCAATCGTCGCCATCATGGTGGGGCTGACCGCCGACGAGTTGGTCAGCGTGTACCGCACGCAGTTCCCGGCTCTGCGTGACGCCGAACGCCGCGCACGCTTTGACGGCTTCGGGCGCCAGTTGCCCAGCAACGTGGCCAGAGAACTCGACAAGCAGGTCTCGCTCGGGCGGAAGGTGCACACCCTCCAGGGGCTGGACCGGACGTACGTGGGGCCGTTCTCCACGGTGGATCGGGAGCGGTATCTGCGGGTGGCGCATGAGCACTTCTCGCGGATCGCGGCCAAGCGCCAAGCCGCAGCCTCGGCCGCAGGTGTGGCTCCCGGCGCCGCAGGCTCGGCCGAGGAGACAGACCCGGCGGGGCGGGTTTCGGCGTGAGTGGGCCGTTGTTGCCGTCGTTGCAGGCGGCGGATCTGCGGCGGGCACTTACCGACTACCTGTCGACGACGTTCGCGCTAACCGATGACGACGTGCGGGCCGCGCTGACGGACTTCCTCACCGACCCGAACCTCGGCATCTTCCGCGGCCCGTACGCCCGGCTGCGCTTACCGTTCCGCCCGGCAGACGGCGCGTGGACAGTCGCGCTTGACTGGTGGCCGGAGGACTTCGCCCCCTACGTTCACCAGGCCACCGCCTGGGAGCGACTCTCGTCGAAGCACGACCGCCCGCGTCCGACGCTGGTGACGACCGGCACCGGCTCCGGTAAGACCGAGTCGTTCCTGTACCCGGTCCTCGACCACGCGTTGCGCGAACGCCAGGCGGGCCGGCGTGGCCTGAAGGCGCTGCTGCTGTACCCGATGAACGCGCTGGCCAACGACCAGGCGGGCCGCATCGCGAAGCTGCTGACCTCCGACCCACGCCTGTCAGGCCTGACCGCCGGCCTCTACACCGGCGAGGACAAGGCCCAGCGCACCAAGGTCTCCGCGACCGGCCTGATCACGTCGCGGGAAGTATTGCGCTCGGACCCGCCGGACCTCCTGCTGACGAACTACAAGATGCTCGACCAGCTGCTCCTGCGCGCCGACGACCGCGGCCTGTGGGCGGGCGCCGAGCAGTCGCTGACCTACCTGGTCCTCGACGAGTTTCACACCTACGACGGCGCGCAGGGCACCGACGTGGCGATGCTGCTGCGCCGGCTCGGCTCGATGCTGGGCGTGGCCCGCGACGGCGCCCCGCTGGGTGACGTCGTCCCGGTCGCGACGTCGGCGACCCTCGGCGGCGGCACCGCCGAGTCGTTCGCCGAGATGCGCGAGTTCGCCCGCACGGTGTTCGGCTGCCCGTTCGACGAGGACGCGGTCGTCGTCGAAGAGCGGATGACGCCCGACGAGTGGCGTGTGGCCACGGCCGCGCCGGTGTCGGGCTACGTCGCCCGGCCGGTCACGAGCGCGGCGCTGCTGGCGGGAGCGGTCCGCGCGGCGGAGGGTGGCGGCCCGGACGAGGTGGCGCACGCGCTGCTGGGGGCGTTGTTCGCCCGGGAGAGCGACGGCGCGGGCCTGTCGGCGGCGGACATCCGCCGGCTGCGTGGCCGTGGCCGGCTGGCGGCGCTGCTCGCGGCCCATCCACTGACCGAGCGGTTGCTGCCAGCGGCGCTGAGCCCGTCCCCGCTGCGGACGCTGGCCGAGGTAGTGCTGCCGGACGACGCGAGCCCGGGCCGTGCCGACGGGGTGCTGGTCGTCGAGGCGTTCCTCGGCCTGCTCTCGGCCGCGCGGGCGGATGCCGACCCGGAGACGGGCCGGCGGCTGCTAGGCGTGGACACGCAGCTGTGGGTACGGGAGGTGACCCGGGTCGACCGGCGGGTGTCGGCGGCGCCGGCGTTCCGCTGGTCGGACGACGGCGCGCACACCGACACCGACCTGCACCTGCCGGCGCTGTACTGCCGGCACTGCGGCCGGTCCGGCTGGGGCGCGGTCCGCACCGTGATGGGTCGCGCCGTCGAGGCGGCGGACACCTCGGTGCGTCGGGCCTCTCGGGAGCGTGACCAGCGGTTCCGCGCTTTGCTACACGCGCCCGGAGAGGCCGCCATGCTCGCCGGCGCCGTGACCGGCAACGGCCGGGCGAGTGGCGTCACAGGCGCGGGCGGGGCGTCCGCGGGCGGCGACGGCGCGGCCGTCGAAGGGCTGCTGTGGCTGGACCTGACGAGCCTGGCGCTCGTCGCCCAGCCGGCGGCGGCCGACGGTGGCGGGGCGGATGAGACGACCCAGATCCCGGTGCTCGTCGACTGGGACGACGACGCGGCGGCCCGCGACCAGACCTGCCCGTCGTGCCGGCAGCCGGACGGGATCCGGTTCCTCGGCTCCGGGGTGTCGACGCTGACGTCGGTGACGCTGTCRGCGCTGTTCGGCTCGGCGCACCTGGACGGCGCGGAGAAGAAGAGCCTGCTGTTCACCGACAGCGTGCAGGACGCGGCCTACATGGCCGGGTTCGTGCAGGCCCGCTCGCACGCCCTGTCGCTGCGCGCCGCGCTGTCCGCCGCGGTCGACGCGGCCGGCCCGCTCGCGCTTGCGGACCTGCCTCGGGAGGCGATGGCCCGGGCCGGCGACGACCCGGTGCGCCGCTACCGGCTGGTGCCGCCGGCAGTCGCGGACTGGGCCGCGTTCCAGCGGTACTGGGACCCGTCGGGCTCCGGCCCGGAGCGGACGAGCGCGCGGCGGACGGTGGAGCGGCGCCTCGCGTTCGACGCGGCGCTGGAGTTCGGCCTGAACGCCCGCACCGGCCGCACCCTGGAGCTGACCGGGGCCGTCGTCGCCGAGGTCGACACTGACTCGCCGTTGGCGCTGCGCCGCGTCGGGCGCCGGGCACTGACGAAGGCCCGCGAGCAGCACTCGTTGTCCCAGGACGTCGACGAGGCGCTCGGCGCCGGGCTCGACGACGCGCGCCTGGCCGGCTGGGTGCGTGGCGTGCTGGAACGAGTCCGTACCCGCGGCGGGATCGCGCACCACTGGTTGGACCGCTACATCGACGACGACGGCAACCGCTGGTTCATCTCCGGCGGGCGGGGCGACGCCCGCAACGAGGGCCTGCCGGCCTTCCCACCGGGCCGGCCCGCGCCGGCGTTCCCGACGACGGGCACCCGCGCCGACAACCTGGACGTCGTCACCGGCACCCGGTCCTGGTATGCCCGCTGGTCAGGGCGGCAGCTGCGGCTGACGAGCCGGGACGGCGGGCTGGTCACCCGGGCGCTGCTGGAGGAGGCCGCCGCCGTCGGCTGGCTGCGCACCCGGCGGACCAAGGCGGGCGCGACGGTGTTCGCGCTCGACCCCGAACGGGTCATGCTGGCCGCCACCGACGCGAACGGGCTGGCCGACGGGTCGCTGGCGCTGCGCTGCGATGTCTGCCAGACGCTGACCCCCGGGCGGCGCCAGACCGTGGAGGACCTGGCCGGGGCTGTGTGCCTGCGGCAGTTCTGCCCGGGCACGCTGCGCAGGGCGCCGCGCGGTGACGACTACTACCGGGCGCTGTACCGCAGTGGGGACATGCGCCGGGTCGTCGCCCACGAGCACACCTCCCTGCTGCCCGACAAGATGCGCCTGGAGGTGGAGACCGCGTTCCGGGACGGGACCGGCCCTGCGGTGCCGAACGTGCTGACCGCGACGCCGACGCTGGAGCTCGGCATCGACATCGGCGACCTGTCGACGGTGCTGCTCGGGTCGCTGCCGCGGTCGGTCGCGTCCTACCTGCAGCGGGTCGGCCGGGCCGGGCGGCTCACCGGCAACGCGCTGGTCCTTGCCTATGTGCCGGGCCGGTCGCGGAACGCGCCGCTGCTCGCCGATCCGCTCGCGCTGCTCGACGGCGAGGTCCGCCCGCCGGCGACCTACCTGGACGCGATCGAGATCCTGCAGCGCCAGTACGTCGCCTGGCTCGTCGACCGGAGGGCCCGGGCCGGGGTGCCGAGCCCGCGCAACGCCGCTGGCGTGTTCCCGGACCTCGGCACCGGGCCGGGCACGTGGCTCGGCGACCTGCTCGGCGACGCGGCCGCCCACGCCGACGTCTACACCGCCGAGTTCCTGGCCCTGTTCGGCGACACCGTCCGTCCCGACACCGCCGAGCATCTGCGCCGCTGGGCCGGCGCGGACGCGAGCCCGGGCGGCGCGGGCGAGTCGGGCCTGGGCCAGCTGCTGCGCCGCGCCGTTATCGACTACCGCCGGGAGGTCGACGACCTCGGCCACCGGCACAGCACCCTGACCGACCAGATCCCCGGCCTCGCCGCCGCCGCCGACCAGCCGACCGCCACCGACGACGACCGGCTCGCCGCCCGGATGGCCAAGGCCGAGGCTAGGTTCCTCGCGCGGCGTCGCGCTGAGCTGGCCACCCAGTTCTGGGTCGCCGCGCTGGAGGAACGCGGCGTGCTGCCGAACTACACGCTGCTCGATGACACCGTCACGCTCGACGTCACGCTGCGCTGGGTCGACCACGAGACCGCCGAGTACCGCGAGGAGGCCCGCGCCTACCAGCGCGGCAGCGCGATCGCCCTCACCGAATGGGCACCGGGCTCCACCTTCTACGCCCAGGGGCTGGCGGTGCGCATCGACGCCGTCGACGTCGGCCGCGACCTGGACGCGCTGCTGCAGACCTGGCGACTGTGCGCCGCCTGCGGCTGGTCGGCCGTCTCCCGCCGCTCCGAAGGCCCGGAGCCGCCGCCGCCCGCGTCGTGTCCGCGCTGCGGCGACACCGCCGTCGCCGACACCGGTCAGGCGCTGGCCGTGCTGCCGCTGGAACGGGTCTCCGCGCAGGTCTCCCGCGACGCGGCGGCGATCTCCGACGCCCGCGACGAGCGCGACCGGATGACGTTCGCCGTCGTCGGAGCCGCTGACATCGACGCCGACCAGATCTCCGGCGCCTGGCAGCTGCGGGACTACCCGTTCGGCGCCGAGTACGTCCGTCAGCTTGACGTCCGCTGGGTCAACGTCGGCCGCGCCGTCGAGCAGGGCGCACCCCGCCTGCTCGCCGGCACTGAGGTCCGCGCGCCGCTGTTCACCGTCTGCCCTGGCTGCGGGGTCGTCCCCGCCGCCCAGCCCGGCGTGCGCGACCCGCAGGGCGCCCGGCACCGGGCCTGGTGCCAGCACCGGACCGCGATCGTCGTCCCGTGGGCAGAGCTGGCGCTGGGCCGCACGCTGCGGACCCAGGCCGTGCGGATGCTGCTTCCGCCGCACTTCACCCTCGACCACTTCGCCGTCCCGTCGTTCAGCGCCGCCCTGCTCCTCGGCCTGCGCGAAGTGCTCGGTGGCACCCCCGACCACTTGGCCCTCATCGAGACGCACCTGCCGGTCGACGGTCAGGACCGCACCGCGCTGCTGCTACACGACCGGGTACCCGGCGGCACGGGCTACCTGGCCGACCTGGCCCGGCCCGGCCGGGTCCGGGACGTCCTCACCGCCGCRCTGAACGTCGTCGCATCCTGCTCGTGCCAGGACGAGGGTGTGCTGGCCTGCCCTCAATGCCTGCTCCCGTTCACCGCCCTGGTCGCCCGCACCTCCCGGGCCCGCGCCGAGCAGATGCTCACCGACCTGCTCGGCCTCGCGCCCAGCGGCGCTGGCGCTGGCGTCGGAGCGGAGCCGTCGGTCGGGCGGGGCTGGAACCCCGAAGATCTGCGGTCGATCGCGGACATCCCGATGCCGTCGCTCGACAGCGCCCTCGAGCTACGGTTCCGCCGGACGTTCACCGAAGCGCTGAAGGCCCGCGGCGCGTCCGTCCAGGAGATCCCGCACCTCGTCGGCACCGAGGTGCGCTTCGGCGTGCCAGGGCAGGTGCACCGCCGCTGGACGCTGCGCCCGCAGGTCCTCGTCCACGGCTGCCGGCCCGACTTCGAGCTGCTCTGCGAGGACCCGGCAATCCCGCGCGTCTACGTCTTCACGGACGGCCGTTTCTGGCACGCCACCCCGGCGCACAACCGGATCGCGGACGACGCCGCGAAACGGGCCGTGCTGCGCGAGGCCGGCAATGTCGTCTGGGCGGTCACCGACGACGACGTCGCCACCTTCGAGGCGATCGCCCGCGGCGAGCAGGCGACCCCCGCCGGCGCTGGCTGGTACACCGGCAAGGTCCGTGACCGGCTCGTTAAGCTGCGCCAGCAGTCCATCCCCGCCGGCTCCGTCTCCGACGGGCTCGCCACCGCCGACGCCGTTACCCAGCTCATCCACTGGGTCATGGACCCCCGGCCCGAAGCCTGGCGCAAGCTCGCCGACGGCCTCCCGTTCGCCCTCGTCGACGGCAAGCCCAAGCCCATCGGCACGCGCTCCGCCCTTGACCGCCTCGCTGCCGAGGCACTGGGCGCCACCTCGCCCGCCGCGACCACCGAACCGGCCGGCATCGGGGACCAGCTCCGCAGCTGGTGCTGGCGCCACGGGCCGCTCGCGGTCGCCACCGCCGCCCGGGCGGCGAAGCCCCTGGACCCAGGGGCGGTCCTCGTTGTCGACGATCGCGACGACACGCTCGCCACCGTCGACGGGACCGCCGCCTGGCGACACTGGCTGGCGCTGTCCAACGTCCTCGGCCACGCGAGCCCTCGGATCGCCCGGCCGGTCGCCCTGTCCCAGGCCCTGGGACAAACCCTGGCGGCGACCACCGCGGACGAGACAGGCATCCAGCCAGTCACGGCGCCTGGCGACGTCCGCGACACGGCTGCCGCCGTCTCGACGCTCCCAGCACCGTGGCAGGCGCTCGTCAAGGCGGCCGCGGACGACACGGAACGCGCCCTGCTCGCCGGCCTGGCCGCCGCGGGCGTGCCGCTGCCCGAGCAGGGCTACGAGACTGACGACGGCTACCCCATCGACCTGGCCTGGGCGGCCGCGCACATCGCGGTCCTGGTCACTCCGGACGAGGCCGACATGGCGACGCTCGCGGGCGGCGGATGGCGGGTCGTCGGGCCCGACCTGGACCGACTGGTAGAGCTGCTGACGGCAGCGGACACGGACGGAGTCTGAGGCTCGATGAGCAACATCACGATGTCTCGACAGTTCCGTAAGCGACTCGACATCGACGGGTCGCTCAAGCAACGGGCCTGGGACTTCCTCACCAAGCTGATGACCGACCCGACGAGCCCGGGGCTGCACATCGAGCCGATCAAGGGCTCGCGCGACCCGCGGGTCCGTACCGGCCGGGTCAACGACAACTTCCGCGCCGTCATGTTCCTGGTCGCCCAGCAGCCCGAGCCGCACTTCGTGCTCGCTGCCGTCGCCAAGCACGACGAGGCCAACGCGCTCGCCGAACGGCTCGTTCTCACCACCAATCCGGTGACGGGCGTGCTGGAGGTGCTGGAGGACACCCCGGCGCATTGGGTTCCGCCAGCCCCGGCCGTCTCAGCGGCATACCCCGGTGAGGCCGGGGCCGCCGCGACCTCGGCCAGCGAGTCCGGCTCGGTCACGGCCGCGGAGGTGGCGCCGGAGGTCAGCCCGCCGCTGGCCCGGTTCACCAGCGCGGATCTCGAAGCGATCGGCCTATCGACGAGCCTGACGGCCCGGGCGCTCTCCTGCGTCGACGAGGACGCGCTCATCGCGGTCGCCGGTGACGAGCGGCTGCCGTCCTGGCAAGGTGACGCGCTGCTCGCCCTGGCGACCGGTGCCTCAGTCGCCGACGTGCTCGCCCAGCTGCGGCCGGCGCAGAAGGCGCCGACCGCGGCCGACGCGGCCGCAGCCTCGTCGGCGGGCGCCGAGTCGACCACGATGGATACCAAGCCGGAGTTGGTGCCCGAGCAGGGCCTGACGCCGGCGAGCGACGCCGAGGTCGAGGCGGCGCTCGCTCAGCCCGGCACGCTTATGGACTTCGTCCGGATCGAGACCGACAACGAGCTGCGCCGCGTTCTTGATGGCACATTCGCCGACTGGCGGGTGTTCCTTCACCCCGAGCAGCGCCACTACGTCCACCTCGACACCAACGGCGCCTACCGGCTGACCGGCGGCGCGGGCACCGGGAAGACCGTCGTCGCGCTCCATCGCGCCCGACACCTGACGTTCCACAAGAACGACGCGCGGATCGTGCTCACCACCTTCACCCGCAACCTCGCCGACAACCTCGCCCGCGACCTGCGGATGCTCGACCCGTCGATCCCGCAGGTCCGGCTCGGGCAGCCGGGCATCACCGTCCGGGGAATCGACCAGCTAGCGCTGGAGATCGTCGGCTCCACCCCGGCGGAGATCCGCGCGAAGGCCGGCGGCGACCTCCTCGCCGCTGGCACGGTGCCCGGGCCCTTGGCCGACCGCGAGGAGCGCGCCGCCTGGGCCGACGCCGCCCGGGCGACGGGCCTGACCGGAGACGTGGCCAGGCCCAGCTTCCTCATCAGTGAATACCGGATGGTCATCCTCGCCCGCGACCTGACCACCCGCGCCGACTACCTGCGCGCCCCCCGCCCCGGCCGCGGCACCCGGCTCTCCCGAGCCCAACGGATGTCGATCTGGGACGCCGTCGAGAAGTACCGCCGCCAGCTCGCGCTCGACCAGAAGGCCAGCTTCGCCGAGATCGCCGTCCTGGCCGCCCGCTGCGCCGACGCCACGGAGGCCGCCGACGGGCGCCGCCCGGCCGACTACGTCGTCGTCGACGAGGCCCAGGACCTGCACCCCGGCCACTGGCGGCTGCTGCGGGCGCTCGCCGCCGAGGGCCCGAACGACCTGTTCATCGCCGAGGACTCCCACCAGCGCATCTACGGCGAGAAGGTCGTCCTCTCCCGCTATGGCATCCACATCCGCGGCCGAAGCCGCCGGCTCACCCTCAACTACCGCACGACCGCCCAGAACCTGCGCTTCGCCGTCGGCATTCTCGCCGACACCCCCGTCACCGACCTCGACGACGAGACCGACAGCGTCGCCGGCTACCGCTCCGCGATGAACGGCCCTGCCCCGGCTCTGCACCCCTGCTCCGGCCTGACCGAGGAACTCGACGCCGCCGCCGACACCCTGCGTGCCTGGCTGATCCCCCCGACCAAGAACGCCGACGACAGCGCGCGCGCCGCGAAGAGGGACGGCAAGGCGCTGGCTGTCGAGCCGGGAAGTCTCGGCATTCTCACCCGCAGCGCCGCCCAGCGCGACACTGTTGCGCAAGGCCTGCGGGACCGTGGGATCCCCGTCCAAGTCGTCGCCACCCAGGACCCCGGCCGCGCCGACGCTCCACGGCTGATGACCATGCATCGCGCCAAGGGCTTGGAGTTCAGCCGCGTCATCCTGTTCGGCGTCGACCGAAACGCCGTCCCCTCGGCCCAAGCCCTCGCCGACGAAACCCCCGACGAACGCGCCGACCGCGAGACCCGCGAACGCTTCCTCCTCTATGTGGCAGCTTCTCGAGCCCGAGACGCCCTCGTAGTGCTCTGGACGGGCGCTCCATCACCGTTCCTGCCGCAGTAGCCGTCGGCACAGGCCGTGGCCGCGTGGTGAGGTAGCTGGCGGGCACGGACTCCACTTGGGGCATCGTCGATCTGTGGTCGGTCACCGCTGGAAGCGGAACAGATTGTTGGCGACACAGTCTCCGGCTGCCGCCCTCCCGAACGGCCGCGTGACATACAGACATGTGGCCAGGCTTAGCGATAGGCAGCGTGAAATTCTCAAATGGATCGGGGACGGGACGCCTGAGCGTGCATGGCCTGATTTCAGCCACCGTGTGACCGCCAAGGCGTTGGCGTCCCGCGGTTTGGTCCAGGTCCGTGGCCATGGAGCGGCATGGAGCGCGACGATCACCGAGGCCGGAAGGTTGTTGCTTGCCGGTGGTACGTCGGCCGGGACAGCCGGGACGCCGGAGGTCAGGACGACGCCGGAGGTCAGGACATCGCCGTCCCGTCCAACTGCGGACAGGACGACGGCCGCGCCCGTTCCGGCACCGTCGACAGACGATCCGGAAACCTCAGGGACGACCGTGATGGACCGGGTGCTCAAGGCCGGCGGAGTGCTGCGGATCGAGAACCCGCACGCGACGGTCCGCGCGGCCTACCGGCGCGCGCTCGCGTCGATTCCTCCAGACGAGGTGCCCGACAGAAAACGGCTCACCTACCGGGGCCGCGACCGAGGCGACCTGGTGATCGAGCTGATCGACAAGCCGGATCCCGGCCCGCCACCCCCTGCGCCTATCCCGGTCCCGGACACCATCGACCCCGGTCTCCCGCTGTTGGCGCACCTGGCCGCGCACCCGCAGCTCCTGGACGTCTCCGAAAAGACGCGGGACCGGGCGCTGCGCCTAGTGCAGGCGCTCGTCGGCGAATGCGCCCGCCGCGGCCACGAGACCCGGCCGCGAGACGACGGGCCGAGTTTCGAGCTGGTCATCCGCGGCGAGACGATCGAGGTCACGGTCAACGAGAAGAAGGACAAAATCACCCGGATAGCTGACGAGGACCTCGCCCGGTTAAAGTACGACTGGCAACGTGCCAGCCCCACCACAGTGCTCGACTGGTCAGGCCGCCTCGTCATGACGCTGCCCAGTGAGCGGCGCTGGGCCGACCGGAAACGCTGGACCCTCGACAGCCAGCTGTCGTCACTGCTCATGACCGCCGAGTCGATCGCCGATGGGCGTATCGCGGCCCGCGCCCACGCCGAACGGGCAAGGATCGAACGCCGCGAACGGTGGGAACAGGCCGTCCAGGAGGCACGCGAGGCGTACGTCGTGGAGCTCAACCGCGGTCGGCTCGCCGACCAGCTCCAGGCCCAGGCACACGCTCGGGACCTACGCGCTTACGCCGACGCCATCACCGCCCGGGCTACGACCTTGCACATCGAAGCCGAGTGTAGGGCCGCGCTCGGCTGGGCCGGATGGATCCGACAGGAAGCCGACCGCCTCGATCCCCTCCTCGTGGCCGGACAGCTGAGCTACCTGACGCCGGACGAGGTACCCCCAGCGAAGCTGGACCCGTTCATGCCCAAGGGCATGTCCGCCTACTCCCCACTCGACAGCCCCCACCGCTGGTGATCTCCTCCTACCGGTTCGATGGGTCGGCGCGGAGCATCTCGACCGTCTGGCCGAGTTCGCGGGCGAGCCGGTCGGCCACCGACTTCCGCCCGGCCGCGCGCAGCGTCTCGATCGCGCGCTCGGCGACGTCGCCGGCCCTCTTGATCTCCTTACGCAGCTCCTCAAGCTCGTCCCACCGCGCACTCGCCGTAGCACCACACCAGACCCGCAGGAGCTCACGTTTCGGCCGGCGATAACTCTCGCTGTCGCTCTCGCGAACCCACTCCGGCTCGAACCAGACCGGCCGGCTACCGGAGCTGTAGTAGCCGTGGATGGCCCCATGCTGGTACTCGCGTTCTTCTTTGTCGACCAAGGCCAGAATGCTGCGCGGATCTCGGCGCGCGAGCGCCTGCGCGGTCCGCAGCGCGACCGGCCAGGAGACGACCAATTTGCCGCCATCCTCGAACCCGACCGGGTCACCGGTGAAGTCCTCGATCGTAAGGCCCGACTTCGCAGCCAACGCGGGCAGGTCGCTGATCTCCAGGTAGAAATACTTCCAGTGAAGCGACGCGATCTCCTCACCGATCAGGGTCGTTTCGAACACGTCGTTGGCGGCCCATGTCTCGGCCACGTCGTCGTCGGGCGAGAGCGCGTAGAGCGCGTCCCAGGTCGCCTCACGGGCCTCGAACGTCTCCACCGCATCCCAGAGAACCTTCAACCGGGTGGGCGGTACCCAGTCCTCTTTACCCTCCATGGCAGGGTCCTCGAACCGGACCAGGACCCGTGCGGGCCTGTTGGCGCCGTGGCGGACCACCCGCACCGGGACAAGCCGGTCGACACGGCGGGCCCGGTAACCCCACACCTCACCAGGTTCCATGACCCGATCATCCCGAAGGCCTCGAACACGCCGCGCATAGGCGCTCCGCAGCGCGAGTCCCGGCCRACAGGCTGCATCTCACGCCGCAGCGACTTGCCTTCACCCGCGAGATCAACCACGCAGACCTCGATGCAGCCGTCGCGGAGACACGTCGCCGCCTCGTATCCCTTCCCGCATTCACGCTGACCGTCGGCCACTGGCAGGGTCGCCAAGTGCCGTTCGTTTCAACGTCCAGCCCCGGGAGCCAGTCGTCACCGGACGCGCGGCCATCCTCGACGTCATGGGCGCCACGCTCGGCCCCTCCTGGGTCGCCRCAGGAACGACCAGCGATCCCGGAGACTGCTGTGGTGAGCCGTCTGYGCGATGAGGACGCGCTGACAGCATCGGCGGTGGTACGCAACCAAGGTTCCGGCACGCTCGCGGTTTGACTGGTAGGCCGGTTCGGTCGGATTGGTGGAGGCCGGGTGGGTAGCGGCTGGTTCGTGGGGGTGGACACGGCCTGGCCACGTGTCGTTCGTAAAAGGGCAGGCACGCCGCTTGTAGATCACGGAGATGTCTGATGTCTGCGTGGTCTGGAGTGCGGCGTGCCTGTGGGCGTATTGTCGCGCGCCGCGGCCGGGGTGGTGGGAGCCGGCGGTGTGTCGCGTGGGGTGATCTGGGATCGGCTGGCGGCGATACCTGATCATCGTTGCCGGCGTGGGCGGGTCTACCCGTTGC